>NZ_JAQQDU010000057.1:0-57774 GCF_046027825.1 Paraburkholderia sediminicola | reverse complement strand
GCGACCGAGGTAATCGCAACCGCCTTCACCACACACCTGCCAGATCTACCACCCCGTGCCTTGATGGTTGTGGACTTCGCGATCATTTGCTCGCTCGTCCGCCCGGGTAGGCCTCATATCTGGTTTCTGTTCGTCAGGTCGTGGCTTTGCTACACGCTTCCTTCAGACCCCGCCTCGCGACGACGCCCTTGCGTTCGCTAGTCCTTCGCCCCATCAGGCTGGACAGGGGACTTCCACCCCCAAGCTGTTGCGCATGCTCGGCGCACAAAAAGAAAGCCCGCGCGAAGCGGGCTAAATGAAAGACTTCCACCGATGCCTCTCGAAAGAGGCAATCGAAGTGTAGGCGTGTTTTGGCCGCAGGCAAATCTGGTCATATTTCGGCCTATTACAAGCGTTCGAATCGCACGGAGAGGGTGAACGACAATTGCATCCTGGCGCTTTTTGACTACCATCAAGTTAGATCATGTCACTGTGCTTTCCTCGACGATGCTCACCCGCACACGTCACCTTCGGCGCTTGACTGGACGCTTCGCTTCACGCGTTAGCGCATCCCTATTGCATGCGCATGGCGCGGCATCCGCGTCGACGGCGGCTTCGGTTTTGGCGCTCGCAGCCTTTGCAGGCTGCACGATCACGCCGCCTGATCGCCCGCTCATCATCACCCCGGCGGCCGCCGTCAACAGTGCGACGCTCGACCAGTACCGCAGCGCAGTCGCCCAGCGCATCGTCGAACGCAGCCCGTCCTACGTGTTGCACGGCACGCCGCAAGCGATGCTGCGCTCGCTGGTCGTGGTGTCGTTCACGGTGGATCGCGATGGCCGGGTGTTGGCGTCGTCGGTGTATCGCACCAATGGCGACGACGAAGCCGAAGGCACCGCGCTTGCCAGCTTGCGCCGCGCCTCGCCGTTGCCGCAGCCGCCCGATAAATTGCTGAATGGCCGTGGCCAGCTCGAATTGTTCGAAGACTGGCTGTTCAACGACAACGGCAAATTCCAGTTGCGCGAGTTCGCCTCGCCGCAAGCGCAGACCATCGAGTGAACGCAGCGCCGCAACGACCAGATGAGCAGCAGGCCGAGCGACTCGTCTTATACCGCCTTGCTGTGCCGCGGCCGCGCTCGTTATAATTTTTCGATTCCCTAAGCCGGAGCTTTCCGGCACGGCTCACGCCGCCCGCTCACCCGTTGGCGCGGCGCGAGCCCGATTGCAGCGTCGCCATGCCATCCGCGTGGGTCGCCTGCCTGATATTCGATGCACGACGCATGCAATGAATGACGCCTTGCTGTCAGCACCTCGCGCTGAACCGGCCGCGCGGCTACCCGCGCGCGCCACGCAGCCCGCCTGGTTACTACCTGCTCAGGCCACTTTCGCGCGCGACCGCTGACGGCTACCGGCAGCCGTTGTAAGCTGTCGCATCGTCGCCCACGCCACGCATGGCTTCAACTGCCAGCGAGACGTGTAGAAGCGCGCGAACTTAAACAAAGATGCCGCCGCCCACACATAAAAGTACGGCGCCCAATGGCATCGCGACACATGGAGACCCTGCATGTCCACTTCGCCGATTTCCGCGGCCCAGCCCAATGCGGCTGGGCAGAACAGCACCAAGCGGATCATCTTCGCGAGCTTCATCGGCACCGCGATCGAGTTCTACGATTTCTACGTCTATGCGACCGCCGCGGCGCTCGTCATCGGACCGGTGTTTTTCCCGCACGGCTCGGCAACCGCCCAGGCCCTGTCGGCCTTCGTCACGTTCGGCATCGCGTTCGTCGCGCGGCCGATCGGCTCGTTCCTGTTCGGTCACTTCGGCGACCGGATCGGCCGTAAGTCGACGCTGGTGGCTTCGCTGCTGGTGATGGGGGTGTCGACCACACTGATCGGTTTCGTGCCGGGCTACGACTCAATTGGCAGCCTCGCACCGATCCTGCTGTGCGTGCTGCGCTTCGGCCAGGGTATTGGCCTCGGCGGCGAATGGGGCGGCGCGGCGCTGCTCGCCACCGAGAACGCGCCGGCCGGCAAACGCGGCTGGTTCGGGATGTTCCCGCAACTGGGGCCGTCGATTGGTTTTCTGGCGTCCAACGGTCTGTTCTTTGCCCTCGCCCTGTCGCTCTCCGACGAACAGTTCCGCAGCTGGGGCTGGCGCGTGCCGTTCCTCGTCAGCTCGGTGCTGGTCGCGCTCGGCTTGTACGTGCGTTTGAAAATCGCCGAGACACCGGCCTTCCAGGCGGCCATCGAACGCAAGGAGCGCGTGAAGGTGCCGATCGCCACGCTGTTCTCGCAACACTGGCTGCCGACCCTCCTCGGCGCGCTGGCGATGGTGGTCTGCTACACGCTGTTCTACAACGCCACGACGTTTTCGCTGTCGTACGGCGTGTCGGTGCTGCATATTCCGCGGCAGACCTTCCTTGGCCTGCTGTGCATCGCAGTCGTGTTCATGGCGCTCGCCACGCCGCTATCTGCCTGGGCGAGCGACCGCTATGGCCGCAAGCCGGTACTGATCGTCGGCATCATCGCCGCGATCCTGTCAGGCTTCACGATGGCGCCGTTGCTCGGCAGCGGACAGACGCCGCTGGTCCTGCTGTTCCTCGTGATCGAACTGTTCCTGATGGGCGTGACCTTCGCCCCGATGGGCGCGCTGCTGCCGGAACTGTTTCCGACCAACGTGCGTTATACCGGCGCGGGCGTGTCGTACAACCTCGGCGGGATTCTCGGCGCGTCCGTCGCGCCGTATATCGCGCAGATGCTGGCCGCGCACGGCGGGCTGCCGTGGGTGGGCGCTTATGTGTCGATTGCGGCGGCCGTCAGCATGATCGGTGTGCTATGCATGCGCGAGACACGCGATGCGCGCTTGATGTAAGTGAGCGCACTGCGTTGATGGTCTGATTGCTTCTTTACCCCGGTGTCGCCAGGCGCGCATTGACGCGCGCTGCGGCGGCATCGGCGGTTACCCCGCCTCTCTCCGCTTTTCCGCACGGTGCTGGTAAATCCCCTGCCTTGCGCGTCTTTTTGACTTGCTTATACTCGAATTCAATAACCCTAAGGCAAGCAGGGAGGCTCTGATGAATATTCATCTCCACAACGCGGACATCGTGATGATCATCGCGTTGGCGTTGCTGTGTTCGCTGCTGCTGGCCCTGCGCTTTCGTCCCGCGACATGGAAGGGCATCGTCGTGGAAGCGCTGGCCGCGAACTTGGCTGCCATCACTGCGGTGATCGCTTTCGAAATGCTGCTCGCCTGAGCGGTCGAACACCACGACGCCCGGTTGGGCGCTGCGACCTGAATCAGCCTGACGTACCCCGGAGCGCTTGAGCGGCTGCCCGTGCCTATGCAGGCAAGTAGCAGCCGTCAGGACTCGGCCCCGCGTGCAGGCCAAACGTGCGCCGCAAGCCGTTACCGGTAGTAGCCGTGATAGTAACCGCCGCCGTAGTAATAGCCAGGCGCCGGTGCAACGATGCAACCGCCGAGCGCCGTTGCCAGCAGGGTGCCTGCGATCAGGGTCAGGATTAAGCGTTTCATATTGTTCTCCTTCGTGTCAGAGTCATTCGAGCCGAAACCCCGAATGACTCGATTGAACACGACCCTGCCTCGCGCGAGCGTTGCCATTTGTAAGAGAAGATCACGGAGGTGTTACACGTTTGAACCCCGAAACCGGCCGCGCTCGAAGCATCACGACGACAGATTCACATCAGACGAAAACACCGCCTATACTGCTTTGAGCACGCGCACTCGGCGCAAACCCTGCCCGTGGCGGGTGCGCGGATCGGGGCGCTGATTAAGGGGCTTGGGTCCACGCGTCCATGCGCCATGAATGAACCGGCGACCACACGAAAGAGAACGCGTGTAGCCAATTAGGCACTCAACGAAAAGCGACAGATTTAACAGACGTGTAATGCGCGACGCTTCCCAGAACGCAGAGCGTGGCCAGGAGCGACCGGCTGCGGGACGCCGGTGAGTCGCACACGAATCTGCCGGCACTCGCGCGACATGCCTGGATGAATGCACCATTGAACTCGACCGCCGGCCGGCGGTCTCTTTAGAACTGAGTCGGTCACGCGAAGTGGTCGCTCAGTGCGTGAGTCAGTTTGTTCATTGCAGCGATTCCTCTCCGCCCGTAGTTCCCCGACACGGGCGTTTTTCGAGGCGTTCCGTGGCAGCGCTCGTTTGATTGGGCGACTGTACGTCGCGCCTCTTTTCTTTTTGCCAAACGATTGCGTGAGCGCGCAGCGAAGCTGCGCTCAGGCGGCTGCCGATCCGTGCTGCATGGTGACGGCGCGCGGTTCGCTGTGTACGTAATCGATCGCCTCCAATGCCTCAGCGATCGACGGCACGGAATGGCCGTCGCCGATCGAGATCGAGCGGAACGGCGCTTCGATACCGAAATGCGACGGCGAGGTCGCCACAAAAATCATGACCGTGCGCTTCTGCAACGCATGCGCCAGATGCATGAAGCCCGTATCGGTACCGACCACTAGTGCGCACGCGTCGATCATCTGCGCGATCCCGGTCACGCTCAGCTTCGGCAGGACGGTCGAACCCGGTATCTGCGACGCGATTTGCTCCGCTTCGGCTCGCTCGCCTTCCGAGCCCCACGGCAATACCACGTGAAAACCACGCTGCGTCAACTCGCGGCCGACCGCCACCCAATGGGGCAACGGCCACTTCTTGTCGTCTTTGGAGGTGGCGTGAAACAGCGCTGCGACAGGCGCGCTGTCAGCGGCGAACGGTGCAGTGGCCGGCTCGGGCAAGCGCAGATTGTAGACGGGCGGTCCTTCGACCTCATAACCCAGCACCTCGCCGGCGCTGATACGCATGCCGTGCCAGGCACCGCACTGCGGACGCGGGCCAAAACGCCCGGTATAGGCGAATGCGGCGCCCCGCTCTCCGAGATCCTGGGACTGATAGCCAATACGCTTCGACGAGCGTGCCAGAAAGGCGATGATCGCGCTCTTGTACACGCCGTGAATATCGATGATGAAGTCGTAGCGGTAGGCGCGCAATTCGCCGATCGACTCCGCAATCGCCTTGAAATCGCCCCAGCGGCGCGCCTTCTTGAAGCGGCGCAACGGTGCGCAGAGCACGCGATCTACGCTCTTGCTCCAATGCACCATTTCGGCGAATGCTTCGTCGGTCGCCCAGTCCACCTGAACGCCTGGAAACGCGCGTTTGATGTCCGCAGCGACTGGCAACGCCTGCACGATATCGCCGAGTGACGTGACCTTGACGATAAGGACTCGCTTCATTGAGGACCTGTTAGTTGTTCATACGTCAAACTATTTTAGCCGACGATTGGATTAATCTTTGCTGAACGCCGCCGCGCGCCATACCGTCATTAATACAGCGCGTTACATTGCACACCTTACAAATAAGCTTTTTACTATATTTCAGAATACTTTCATACAGTTTCATCGATGCGGCACGCTTTATAATCCACCCTTTGCGCCAGCACACCCTCATGTCCCGGGCCTTCCTTCCTCTCTCTTCCAGCATCGTGCGTCGCGCCAGACGCCTGTGGCGGCAATACGGCGTTTTCTGGCTCGGCGCGATCGCGGTCGGTCTGGTGGCGGTGCTGTATGCAAGACTCATCGATTGGGGCTATGGCGAATTCCGCACAATGCAGCAACAGCATGTGTGGGCGCCGCTGATCGTCACGCCCGCAGTCGCGGCGCTCGCCGTCTGGCTCACGCGCAAGTTCTTCCGCGGCGCCGAGGGTAGCGGCATTCCGCAAGTCATCGCCACCCTGCATGCCAAGCCTGGCGAATACGGCGCGCGGCTGTTGTCGTTCCGGATTCTGTTCGGCAAGATCGCCGTGTCGTTTCTGGCGATTCTCGGCGGCTTCACGATCGGCCGCGAAGGACCGACCGTGCAGGTCGGCGCGGCGCTGATGTTCAATCTGCGGCGGCTATATCCACGCTCGAACGCGTTGATCGAACGGCAGTTGGTGCTCGCGGGCGCGGCAGCGGGTTTGTCCGCGGCGTTCAATACGCCGCTGGCGGGGATCGTGTTCGCGATCGAGGAACTCACGCGCAGCTTCGAGGCCCGCGCAAGCGGCGTGCTGATTACGGCCATCATCATCGCCGGTGTGATCGCACTCGGACTGAACGGCAACTACACCTATTTCGGCACCATCCAGATCGGCGCGCACTTCCCCAATCTGCTGGCGGTGGCCGTTCTGCTCACGGCGATCGTCACCGGTATCGCGGGCGGCGTGTTCGGCTGGCTGCTGCTGAACACCGCGCGCTGGATTCCTGCGCCGCTGCGTCAGTTGCACGGCGAGCGGCCGGTCGTGTTCGCCGCGCTGTGCGGTTTCGTGATCGCGGTAGTCGGCCTCATCTCCGGCGGTACGACCTTCGGCAGCGGCTATGCGGAAGCGCGCGGACTGCTCGACGGGCACGAGCACCTGTCCGTGTTCTATCCGTTCCTGAAGATGATCTCGATGGTCGGCTCGTATCTGCCGGGCATTCCAGGCGGCATTTTCGCGCCCTCGCTGTCGATCGGCGCGGGCTTCGGCAATCTGCTGCACATGGTGTTCGACTCGATGCAGTTGCCGATGCTGATCGCCCTCGCGATGGTAGGCTATCTGGCCGCCGTCACGCAGTCGCCCATTACGTCGTTCGTGATCGTGATGGAAATGATCGATGGTCATGCCCTGGTGATTTCGCTGATGGCCACCGCGTTGATCGCAAGCCGCGTCGCGCGCCTGTTCGCGCCGCCGCTGTATGAGTCGCTGGCAGAGCGCTATATGGCGCCGCTGCCGCGCCCGGCACCCGCACCGGTGCCGGAGGTACCCGAAGTCGAAGCACCCGAGCCGGTAATCGCCGATGAGGTCAACGGCGACGCCGCCGCTGAAGACGGCACCGGCACACCACGTCAGTAAACGACGACGCCCGGCGCGCGCACCACCAACGGCCGCGCCGGCACCACCACGCACCCGGCGAGAATGATCGCCAGCGCGGCGATCAGAAGCAGATTCTTTTTCATCATGTGTTCCCTGGAAGACGCAGGCGGGCGCTACGCCCAGAGCGTGCGCGGCGCCTGCGTTGTCAATCTGGAGAGAGCGGCGCGAGCGGCTTGACGCGCGCCGCACTGCACCCGGCTGTTGCCTTTGAACTTACGCCCAGTGGCCTTCAACCCAGCGATAGTTCGGACCGTGTTCGACCCAGTGGCCCGGCACCCAGTGGTAGCCGACCCGCTCGGCCTGCCAGTGACCCGCGACCCACACATAGCGACCGTGGTCCCAACGCCAATGACCGTGATCCCACACATAGCCGACGCGCGGCGCCGGTACGGCTTCATAACGCACGGCCGGCGGTGCGGACGGCGCGATCACCACGACTTCCTCGGCTGAAGCGGATGCCACAGCGGATGCACCAGCAGCGATCAGAACAGCGTTGGCGATCAGCAAGCGAAAGGTCTTGTTCATTTTTCCCTCTGTAGTTGGACACCGAATGCGGCGTTATCCGTTTAATGCGCAAGGGGACGAAACCGCTGACCGCGCGCGTGTAACGGCGCACGCTGAAGTGCAACGGATTATTTCGCCGCGTGGAAAGCACGCGTGAGAAGGCCTGTGCGAGCGCACACGAACACAGGGGTAGCGGGGACGGCGACGAGGAGAACGACGCAAGGGAACAGCGGGAGGACGCAACAAAATTGCGAAGTCGCGACCCTACGAACCAGCGCAGAGTAGCGCGCGACAACACAAAAAAACATCACAACAAAGACAGCGCTTACGCTCCACCTCGTGACGTCATATCGACGAAACGAAACAGAGCGCGCAGCACGTTATGCGGAACCAGCCTGCGGTATTTCGATCTTGACCTCGAGCACTTCGAGGTCGTCCTGGCGCTCCAGGCTCACGCGAATATCGTCATTGGAGATTTTCACGTACTTTGAAATGACGGCCACCAGTTCGCGTTGCAACGCAGGCAGGTAATCGGCAGGCGCATGGCCGCCGGCGCGCTCGTGCGCGATGATCAACTGCAGGCGTTCCTTCGCTACCGACGCGGACTTCTTCTTCTCGCCCAGCAAAAACGAAAGAATCGACATGACGTACGCTCCCCTTACTTGGTGCCGAAGAGGCGCTGCAGCAGCCCTGGCTTCTGGTAATCGGTAAAGCGAAGCGATTTCTGCTCGCCGAGGAAACGCGACACCACATCCTTATAAGCTTCGGCGACATCCGTGCCGTCCAGGTGCACCGCCGGCAGACCCTGGTTCGATGCGTGCAGCACCGCTTCCGATTCCGGAATCACGCCGATCAGATCGATGCGCAGAATTTCCTGGATATCGGTGAGCGACAGCATTTCGCCTTCGCTCACGCGCTTCGGGTTATAGCGGGTGATCAGCAGGTGTTCCTTGATCGGTTCCTTGCTTTCGATTGCGCGCTTGGTCTTGGACGACAGAATGCCGAGAATACGGTCCGAGTCGCGCACCGAGGAGACTTCCGGATTCGTCACGATCAGCGCTTCGTCGGCGAAATGCATGGCGAGCAGCGCGCCCGATTCAATACCCGCCGGCGAATCGCAGACGATGAATTCGAAGTCCATCGCGATCAGGTCGTTGATGACCTTCTCGACGCCTTCCATGGTCAGTGCGTCTTTGTCACGCGTTTGCGAGGCCGGCAGGATGAACAGGTTCTCGCACTTCTTGTCCTTGATCAGCGCCTGGTTGAGGTTGGCTTCGCCCTGGATCACATTGATCAGGTCATACACCACGCGGCGCTCACAGCCCATGATGAGGTCGAGGTTGCGCAGGCCGACGTCGAAGTCGATCACGGCGGTTTTGCTGCCACGCAATGCGAGGGCCGATGCAAAACTCGCGCTCGTGGTCGTCTTGCCCACGCCACCCTTGCCCGAAGTCACCACAATGATTTTTGCCATTACCCTTACCTTGTGTTCGTCAAATTCGTCAATTATGTGCGGCCTTATTTGCCGTGGAGCGCCGCGTGCCGTGACTGTTCAGGGCGGCGCGCGCTTCACGCCGTTCAGGTGAGCCGCAGCGGTTCAATCATCAATTTCTCTTCTTCGAGCCAGATCTGCACCGGCTTGCCGAGCACGTCGGCCGGCAGCGGGTTCTCGGTCGTACGGTAGATGCCCGCGATCGAGATCAGTTCCGGTTCGAGACACGTGCAGAAAATGCGCGCGTCGTGATTGCCCTGCACGCCGGCCAACGCCCGGCCGCGCAGCGGCGCGTAAATATGGATATTGCCTTCCGCGATCACTTCCGCGCCGTAGCTCACGAGGCCGAGCACGACCAGATCGCCCTTTGCGTAGATGCGTTGGCCCGAACGTAGCGGCTTGTCGACCACCGTGGTTTGCGACGAGGTGGCGAGACGGACTGGCTCGGCGGCGGGCACCGGCTCGACCGCGGCGGCCGTGGCCGGTGTGCCGCTTTCCGAAGGCCCGCCTGCGGTGCTGAACAGATCGGCCGGGGGCGTGGCTGTCGCAGCAGTCACAACGGGTGCCGCAGCGCCAGCATGGCCCCCCTCTTCGTCTGCGGACTTCGCTGCCGCGCCGCGGCGATCGCGCGCTTCGAGCAGCGGCAGCGCGGATTCGGCCGCCCACTGCTGCTGCGCGTTGGCAACGACGCCGACCGGGCGCATGCGCACGCTGTCGAGCAGTTGCGCGATGTCGGCGAGCGGTACGCGTTCGTTATCGGCAAGACGGCGCACGTCGATCGCGACGACGTCGTTAGCGAAAAATTCGGGGGTCGCCTCGAAGCGCCGGGTCAGTTCAGCACGCATCGCGTCGAGGTCGGTTGTCTTGACCACAAACAGGAGCGTGTCGACAGAGCCGCTGCGGAGTTCGAAAAAGGGCGATTTCTTGGGCGACATAGCGTTCGGCAAAAAATTTTGCGTATTTTACAGGCGTCCAGGCGGGGAGCGAGTTTTTTTGCCGGGAGAACGCCCCACTGCTGCCTGAATACCCATGACGGGGCCACGCCTCGGCCGTTCAGGCCGCGCTTAGGCCGCTCATTTGGCCATGAACCCGGCCATGAACGCTGTAGCGACGCGGATGGGAAGTGAGCGGCAGACAGACGCGCCGCTCGCGAGATCACTGCTGAAACACCTGCGACGTGGTCGGCACGTGCCGCACCAGCAGGCTTTCGGCCTGCTCGGGCACACGCACGACACGCCGATGCTCGCCGGTCGGACCGAAGCCGAGCGCCTCGTAAAAGCGCATCGCATTGCGGTTGGCGTCGGCAACCCACGCGTAGATTTCGGTGGCGCCTTCACTAGCAAGCCAGGTGCTGGCGGTGTCGACCAGCAACTCGCCGCCTCGCAGATGACGCACGGCCGGCGCCACCCACAACTCGCAGACGAACGCGCGGCGCGCCGCGGCGTCGTCGAAATGCGCTTCGATCAGTCCTGCCGGATGACCCTCGGTATAGAGGATGAAACTGGTCGCGATAAACGAAACAGCGCGTTCGGCGGCGGTGGCGTCGAACGTGGCGGCATCCGCCGACAACGCGTCTTCTAGCGTTTCGCCGAAGGCATAGGGCGCCTCCCGCAGCGACGCAGTACGGAGTTCGCGGAAAACGGTGCCCTGATCAGCGGCGATACGGCGAACGGTCAATGACGTACTCATGCAGACGAAAACCCCTTGAAACCCTAAGGCGTAGCTTTAACCGAACCGGCGCGCGAGTCAAATCCTTATTTACTGAATCGGACCGCCGCGCAGGTCACAGGGCCAGGAGCCGCGCGCCAACAGCGCAGCAATTCACGCGCCCACCGCCTTGAAACGACGGTTCGTGAGGCGCGCCCGCCACCGTGTTCAAGGCGCTTCGTAATCGCCGGTGCCGTCCGGCCATGGCGTGAGCAGCTCGTAACCGTCTTCGGTCACGGCGATCATGTGCTCCCATTGCGCCGACAACGAGCGGTCTTTGGTGACCACGGTCCAGCCGTCGCGCTGCACCGAGGTGCCGGCGCGGCCCGCGTTGACCATCGGCTCGATCGTGAAGACCATGCCGGGCTTCAGCCGCACGCCCTGCCCCGGTTGACCGTAGTGCAACACCTGCGGGTCTTCGTGGTAGACCTTTCCGATGCCGTGTCCGCAGTAGTCGCGCACGATCGAGAAGCCGTCGCGCTGCGCAACCTTCTGGATCGCGTAGCCGACGTCGCCGAGCGTCGCACCCGGCTTCACCTCACGGATGCCGGCCAGCATCGCCTCATAGGTCGTGTCGATGAGCTGGCGCGCCACCGTGCTCGGCTGGCCGACGCAATACATGCGGCTGGTGTCGCCGAAATAGCCGTCCTTGATGATCGCGACGTCGATATTGACGATGTCGCCGTCTTTCAGGATTTCATTGCGGTTGGGAATGCCATGGCACACCACCTGGTTGACGGACGTGCAAACGGTTTTCGGAAATCCCAGATAGCCAACATTTGCCGGAATCGACTTTTGCGTATTGACAATGTAGTCGTTGCACAGGGCGTCGAGCTCGTCGGTGGAGACACCGGCCTTGACGTGCTCGCCGATCATCGCCAGTACGTCGGCCGCGAGGCGGCCGGAAATGCGCAGTTTGGCGATGTCGTCGGGAGTCTTGTAGGAAATGGCCATGAATTCGGTCGAAGTGCGATGTTGACGATCGCCCAATTGTACAGAGGATCGCCGGACGGCCTCCGCGAGCCGGGCCGAACCCGCTCGCCAGACGCTTACGGCATGACGCTGATCGACCGTCAAAAGGCGGCAACCCTGCATCAGCCTGTCTGATGCTGCGAGCGCACACAGAAATCTTTTGTGAGGTTTGCATCTAGCCACGCATTCGTTCCGTAAAGGTGGTTGAGGACTCGCTTTCTTCCCCTCTACCGTTTAGTTCTTCTCAGAAGAACGGGGCCTCTTTTTGTGTCCGCGATTTGCGCTTGTGCATCGCGTGAGTACCAGTTGTCCGCGCGTATGCGTCGCGAGTCCGCGGCATTGGCAGCGAACCATCTGAGGAGCACAGCCATGTCGGAATCCAGCAATAAATCAGCAGAACTTATCGATGCATTCGACCGCCGGGTTGAACGGCGCCTGCAACGCAGACAGTTTTTCCGCAACGCTGGCGGCCTGAGCCTGGGTCTGGTCGGCGGCACGCTGATCAGTGCGTGCGGCGGTGGTTCCGGATCGAGCGTGTCAGCCCAGAGCGCGCCGACCGACCCGGAAATACTGAACTTCGCGCTGAATCTGGAGTATCTCGAATCGCAGTTCTATACGTATGCGACGACGGGTTCGGGCCTCGCGGCCAGCGTGACGGCCGGCGTGGGCACAATGGGCACGGTCATCCCCGGGCAGCAGGTGCCGTTCCAGGATCCGGTGGTTCAGGCCTATGCGAACGAGATTGCCAACGACGAGCGCGAACACGTCAACTTCCTGCGCAGTGCGTTGGGCTCAGCGGCAGTGGCAATGCCCTCGATCGACATCGGCGGCACCGACCCGAACGGTGCGTTCTCGAACGCGGCGCGCGCAGCGGGACTGGTCGGCGCGGGCGTGGCATTCAATCCCTATGCGAACGACAACAACTTCCTGCTCGGCGCGTTCATCTTCGAAGACGTCGGCGTAACGGCCTACAAAGGCGCCTCCCCGCTCATCAGCAACAAGACCTTCCTCGAAGCCGCTGCCGGCATTCTCGCGGCCGAGGCCTATCACGCGGGGCTCGTACGCACCGTGCTGTTCTCAAAAGGCGTCGACACGGCGAGTATCTACACTGCCGCCAACGCGATCTCCGCCGCGCGCGACAGCCTCGACAACAACGGCCACGACGATCAGGGCATCACCGGCGCGACGCCCGGCTCGTCGAACATCGTACCGCTCGACAGCAACGGGCTCGCGTTCAGCCGCGGTTATGGGAACGTGCTCAACATCGTCTATCTGACGAGTTCGGTGGCGACCAAGGGTGGCTTCTTCCCGAACGGCGTGAACGGTGTGCTCAACATGAGCGCCTGAACGACGCACCATGCTGGTCCCGCTGCACCGGTAACGGGTCGCCGCGATGACGATCGCGCTCACCCGTTGGCCGGTTTTCATCTGCATTGCCTTGCACGCTTGAAGACGGACAGGAGCAGTCATGAACGAAGCGATGAGTCAGGCCGCCGTGCCTCTGACCCTCACGGAGCAGACCTGTTTCGATATCCGCGAGACGCTGGCGGGACGGCGCCGCGGCTTGCGGGCGATACTTCCGTTCGTCGGACCGGCGGTGGTGGCCTCGATCGCGTATATGGACCCGGGCAACTTCGCCACCAATATTCAGGCGGGCGCCGGCTACGGCTATACGCTGCTGTGGGTGGTCGCCGTGGCGAATATCGTGGCGATGCTGTTTCAGTCTTTGTCCGCCAAGCTTGGGCTCGTGACCGGGAGCAATCTCGCCGAGCTATGCCGCGCGGCACTGCCGCACCGTTGCGTGCTCGCGATGTGGGGTATCAGCGAGATCGCGGCGATGGCGACCGATCTGGCGGAATTCGTCGGCGGCGCGATCGGCGTCTCGTTACTGACGCATCTGCCGATGATGCCCAGCATGCTGATCACCGCGGCCGTCACCTACGGTTTGCTGCAGTTCGAGAAGCGCGGCTTTCGTCCGCTCGAACTGGCGATCGCGGCACTGGTCGGCGTGATCGGCCTGTCGTATCTCGCCGAGTTGCTGATTGCGCCGGTGCATTGGCCATCGGTCGTCAAGCATACGTTCACACCGAGCATCCCCGACAGCAATGCACTGACGATTTCGGTCGGCATTATCGGCGCCACGGTAATGCCACATGTGATATTCCTGCATTCGGGCCTCACGCAGAATCGCGTGAAACCGCGCAACGAAGGCGAGTGCACCAAGCTGCTCCGCTTTTCGAACATCGAAGTGGTGGTCGCGCTCGGCGTCGCCGGGCTCATCAACATGGCGATGGTCATCATGGCGTCGAGCGCGTTTCATGCCGGTCACGCCGATATCGCCAGCATCGAAACCGCATGGCACACGCTCACGCCGCTGCTGGGCGGCGCGGCGGCCGGTCTCTTTCTTGCGGCATTGATTGCGTCCGGCATATCGAGTTCGGTCGTCGGCACGATGGCCGGGCAGATGATCATGCAGGGCTTCGTCGGTTTTCGCATCCCCGTGTGGGCGCGGCGGCTGATTACGATGGTGCCGGCCTTCGTGGTGGTCGCCTACGGCGTGGATGCGACGCGCGCGCTGGTGCTGAGCCAGGTCGTATTGAGCATCGCGCTGCCAGTGCCGATGGTCGCGCTGGTGTGGTTCACGTCGCGTGGGGATTTGATGGGCCGCTACAGGAATCGCCGCACGACCACGATCGCCGCCGTGGCCGGCACAGTCGTCGTGCTGGCGCTCAATATCGTTCTGCTGGTCCAGATCGCTGGCTTTTCGTCGTAATCGCGCGCCACCTTCGCAAGGCGGCCGCCTGCATCCGGTTACCGGGTTGGCGCGTACATTGCTCGAACGCTTATTTTCGAGCGATTTTCGACGGATCCGACTCTCATGCCTCGACGCCTGCTCACCCTGACCGCCGCGCTGGCGCTCGCCGCTCTGGGCGGCTGTAGCGCCGCCAGCGTGCTCAATGCCACCGTATCGCGCAAGAACTTCCAGGCCGAGGACGCCCTGGCGTACGGCAGCGCGCCGCGCCAGAAACTCGACGTCTACATGCCGACAGCAATCCGTGCGCCGACAACCGCTTCGCATGGCCGTCCAATCGTTGTGTTTTTCTACGGCGGCAGTTGGCAGAGCGGCTCGCGCGACAGCTATCTGTTTGTCGGGGCTGCGCTAGCCTCGCGCGGCTTTGTCGCCGTGGTGCCCGATTATCGGACGTGGCCGGAAACCGCCTTCCCGGGCTTTGTCGACGATGCAGCCGCGGCCGTGCGATGGGCCCGCGATCACGCGGCCGAGTTCGGCGGCGACCCGTCACGGATCTTTCTGATGGGTCATTCGGCCGGCGCGCATATCGTGATGTTGCTGGCTACAGACGGCCGTTATCTCGCGGCGCAGCAGATGAGCAAGCGCGATTTGAGTGGCGTGATCGGCCTTGCCGGTCCGTATGATTTTCTGCCACTGAAGGATGCGACGCTTGAAGAAATTTTCCCGCCCGCATTGCGCGCGGCGAGCCAGCCGATCAACTTCGTCGACGGCGACGAACCGCCGATGTTCCTCGCGGTGGGCAAGCAGGATACGACAGTCGATCCGGGCAATACCGACCGGCTCGCGGCCAGGCTGCGCGCCGCCGGCGACACCGTTGAGGTGAAGCACTACCCAAGGGTCGGGCACGCGCTGCTGGTCGGCGCCATCGCTGGACCATTGCGCGGCTTTGCGCCTGTACTCGACGACACGAGCGCGTTTATCGACGCACAGGTGAGCCGTGAGGCGCAGCGTGACGGTGATGCGCAATCGTCGCCCCCATCTTCCGACACGCCGGGTAACGTCTATCAAATGCGGCGGCGTGCTAAAGCGGACACCGTGCCGTGTGCTGCGGCTTCGTCCGCATTGGCGGCGAACGTGAACACCGATTGCCAGAAACAGAGCACCGTCGGCCACAACGATTGAACGCAACGGTTGAACGCGGATGAAGCACGACTCGGGCGCTGCACGCCTTACGGCGTCGTACCCAGCAACTCCTTGCGCAAAGTCGGCGCGCGCGTCGACGGGTCGAGCCAGATGCCAAAAAAAGCCCGCGCGAATGCGGGATCGTCAAACTCGCCGGTCATCCGGTCGCCGGCATAAAAGCGCACTCCTTTGTCCGGCAGATAAACCGCGCTTAACTGATCGCCTGGACTGACATCGACGAACGCCTGCATCATATCCGCGCGCCAACGCTCCAGCGTATCAGCCGGAATCGGCGCGCTCGCGAGACGCTTGATCTCGTTCATACCCGCGTCGACGAACCGCTCGCGCTTGATACCGCGAGCGTAAATGATATGCAGCGCAAATCGTTCATCATAGTCGACGGGCACGCGTTCGCTCCACATCTGCGCGCGATAGAGCTTGAAGCCGAACACCCTGAAATCGCCCTCGCCCACGAGTTTCGCGGGCTGCACGTCGTCGCGCCAATCGGCGCAGGCGGCAGTCGCCCACAACACCAGCACGATCGCCGCGAGCGCTCGCATGTCAGTCCGCCGAGGCAAGCACGAATTGCATCACGTCCGTGCGCCCTTCATCGAAACCGGCTTCGCAGTACGCCAGATACAGGCGCCATGTCCGCACGAAAATCTCATCGAAACCTTGCGTGTGGATCGTATCGAGTTGGGCCTCGAACGCGCTGCGCCAGCGGCGCAGGGTCTCGGCGTAATCGCGGCCGAACACCAGCGACGGGCACGCCGCCAGCTTGCCACGCCGCGCGGCTTCGATGAATCGCTGCGGGCTCGGCAACATGCCGCCGGGGAAAATGAATTCGCGGATGAAGTCACTGGTCGCGCGATAGGCCGCGAAATGCGAGTCGTCGATCGTGATGGTTTGCACCAACGCGCGTGCGCCAGGCTGCAGACGTTCGCGCAAGATGCGAAAGTACGTCGGCCAGAATTTTTCGCCAACGGCTTCGAACATTTCGATCGATACGATACCGTCGTACTGGCCTGTCAGCGTACGGTAGTCGCGCAATTCGAGGTATACCCGGTCGCTCAGGCCTGCTTCGCTCACACGCTGCTGGGCGAATTCGAGCTGCGCAGGAGAGATCGTTACGCCGTGTACGTGAATGCCCTGGCGCGCAGCGTGCATCGCAAAACCACCCCACCCGCAACCGACTTCCAGAATGCGCATGTCTTCGCACAAGCCCAGCGTATCGATGATGCGTTGATACTTCGCATGCTGCGCGTCTTCGAGCGACTGATAGAAATTGCCGTCGAACACCGCGCTCGAATACGTGAACGTCGGATCGAGCCACTGCGAGTAGAACGCGTTGCCGATGTCGTAGTGCGCGTGAATATTGCGCCGGCTGCCCGAACGCGTATTGGGCCTCAGTTTATGACGCAGCCCGTACCAGAGTTGCGCAAGCCAGCCGCCGTAGACGGTGCGTTGCAGCGCGCGTTCGTTGCGGATGGCGACGCGCAGCAAAGTGGCCAGATCGGGTGTATCGACCCAGAACGCGCGCCATGCATCGGCAAAACCGATATCGCCTTTGCGCAGAATCGCTCCGCAGGCACGCCAGTCGCGCAACTCCAGACGCGCGCCCGGCGCCGCGTGCGGATCGCCGAACACGCGCTGCTGACCGTCGGGCGTGATCAGCACCAGATGCCCAACCTGAATCCGTTCGAGTAGAGAGAGAAACAGACGACCCGACGCGGGGACGGTTCGGTGCTCGCTCAGGGTTCTTGAAAGCGCCATGGCTGAATCTCCTCAATCGGACGAAATGGGGCGCGCAGCGGCGGACGGTTGGCCTGCTGCGGCGTGGTCGGTGGGTGCGTCGGCGGTGCGACCCGGCGCGGGATGTTTGCCGTAGAACGGCGCTTTCTTGAAGGCGAGGCGCAGGGCCTGCCAATGAATTCTTGCGACGACACCGACGGTCAGCAGCGGCTGACGAATCAGCGCGGCGAGCGCTGTCGAACGCGTTAAGGGTTTTAACCGGCCACCCAGCGCAGTGCGAATCAGAAGCCCGTCAGCGTCTTCGTAATCGATCGAGACCGACGCACGGTTCGGCGTCTCCCTGACGCGAAATTCGTAGCGCCCCTCGACGCGGCAGAACGGCGACACATGCAGCACTTTGCGGCATGTGAGTTCAGTTTCAGCCGTGATCGGCGCATTGCCCGCAGCGCTCAGCAGATAGCTGTGGCGATCGCCGAAGGTATTGCGCACCTCGGCCAACAGCGCACGCAGACGGCCGTCGCGGTCGTGGCAAAACCAGAAGCTGACCGGATTGAACGCATAGCCGAACACGCGCGGGAAGGCTTGCAGCCAGATCTTGCCGTCCGCTTCTTCAATACCCGCCACCGATAGTTGCGCGCGCATCCATGTGGCGAGATCGCTGCCGTCGCGCGGACCGTGGTCGCGTGTGTGAAGGCTGAGTGGACGCCAGCGGTCGATGCCGAACCATCCGCTATCGAGCGACGCCAGACGATCGAGATCGCAGCGCACATAGAACACCGGATACCTGAAGCGATGGTGCTTCGGCCGCAAGCGCTCGTGCATCACCTGGCCCGTCAAAAGCCAGGCGGCCGGATCGACGTCGGCACGAGCGGAATTCATAACGCGGCCCACGCCGGCGACGCGTCGAAATCGGCGGCGACGCGCAGGGCCGATTTCAGACCGTCCTCGTGAAAACCGTAGCCCGTCCATGCGCCCGCGAACCAGGTGCGACGCTTGCCTTGCAGCGACGGCAGACGGTGCTGCGCGTCGATGGCGGCCAGATCGAACAGCGGATGGTCGTAGACGAAGCGGCGCAGCTCGGTGCCCGGCGCGGGCTGCGTCACCGGATTGAGCGTGACGACGAGCGGCGTCTGGAAGGGCAGTGGCTGAAGCTGATTGACCAGATAGCTGACGCACACCGGATGCGTGCCGTCGACCGCGCGGCTTCCCAGATAATTCCACGCCGACCACACGCGCTGACGACGCGGCAGCAGGTTCGTATCCGTATGCAGCACGGCGACGTTCGGCTGGTAGCGCACCGCGCTCAGTACGCCGCGTTCGTCCTGATCGGCGTCGTTGTCCAGCAGGCGCAGCGAAGTCGGCGCGTGGGTGGCGAGCACCAGCGCTTCGAAACGCTCCGTGCCGTTGTCCGTGAACACATCGACGCCGTCTGTATCGCGCCGTACGCCTCTAACCGCAGTACCGATGCGGACATCGTCGAGCGTACCGACGATACGGCGTACATACTCGCGCCCTCCTCCGACCACCGTCTTCCACTGCGGCCGGCGGTTCACCTGCAGCAGTGCGTGGTTCAGGCAGAAGCGTAGGAACGTGGTGGCCGGGAAGGCCAGGATATCGGCAGTCGCACTCGACCAGATCGCCGCGGCCATCGGCAGCAGGTAATGGCGCTGGAAAGCGCCGCCGTAGCCACCGGCCGTCAGCAGTTCGCCCATCGACGCGCGCGTTTCTATCGCGAGCTCGAGATTGCGCTGAGCACTGCCGTTGAAACGCATGATGTCGCGCAGCATGCCGATAAAGGTCGGCGAGAACAGGTTGCTGCGTTGCGCGAACACGGTGTTCAGGCTGGTGCCGGCCCATTCGAGGCGGCCTTCGTCGAGCGAAACCGAGAAGGTCATTTCGCTCGGGTGCGACTCGACGCCCAGTTCGGCGAACAGCGCGATCAGGTTCGGATAGGTGCGGTCGTTGAAAACCAGAAAACCCGTGTCGACGGGATGCGTGTGGCCCTCGAGCGTGACATCCACGGTGTTGGTGTGGCCGCCCGCATAGGCGGCCGATTCGAACAGGGTGACCTGATGGTTGCGCGCCAGCAGATAGGCGCTGGCTAAACCCGAGATGCCGGCGCCGATAACCGCGACCCGCGAGCCGCGCGGCAGGGGTGAAGTCGGTGCGGGGTGGGTCATGAGCGCGCCTCCTGGTCTTGGGGGCGCGCGATCGGTTAGTTGGGTGTGGCGGGGTTTGCACGTCCTTGTGGGGATTTACGCAGCGGGGGCTGAAATGGATGCAAACGTGGCGGATTTGCGGCGGACGCGGGCACGCGAACCCGTTGGGACATGGACTGGGACAGCGGGAGCGCGGTGCGGGCGCGCTCCCGCTCAAGACCTTTCTTGCCGGGCCTTGGGAGCCCGGCAAAAAAGCCTACGGCATCAGCGCACCGGAATGATCAGGTGCTGACCGATCAGGATCAGGTTGGGATTCGGAAGATTATTGCGTTTCTGCACGTCGACAAATCGCGCACCACTTCCCAACTGACTCGCGGCAATCCCATTCAGCGTGTCACCCGAGCGGACCACATAGGTCTTCTCACCGCCGGTCGCGGCCGTCGTCAGCACCTGGTCGCTGATGAAATATTTACGCAACAGGTCCAGATAGGCGGGCGACTGCTTGACCTTCGCGATCGCGGAGTTCAGGTAGATCAGGAGCGCGCTGTCTTCCTTGCGCACGCCGATTTTGTACGAAAGGTTGGAGCCGTCCAGCTTCGTGACCGCGAACGTCAGGTCGGTGCCCTTGATCTCCGAGACGCCGAAGGGATAGTCGTAGACGATTGCGTCGACCTGACGCTCGTCCAGGAAGTGCGACATCCAGGACCGCTGCCCTTCGATACTCGCATCCGACAGCTCGACGATTTTGCTGTTCGGGAACGCTTTCTCGACGAACGCCTTCACGTCCGGATCGCCCTGCAGCACACCCACCGTTTTGCCCGCGAGATCGGCTGCGGAACGCACCGTCGAGCCCTTGGCGACGATCAACGAGTAGCCGAAGTCCTCAACATAGGGAATCGAATAGACGACGCCGCTCGGTGTGTTGTCCGGGAATGTCAGGCCGTCCATGGCGACGTCGACGACGGTGTTGCCTTGCTTGTCGGTTTTCGTCAACTGATCGGGGACCGCCGGATACGTGTCCACGCCGTGGTGCGTGTCGACCGTGATGACCGGATGGTCGCCCGAGGTGAACTCTTTCTGGGCGAACAGCAACTTGGCGAAGTCGACATTGAAGCCTTGCGGCGTGCCGTTGTCTTCCGAGTAAAACGGCCGCGAAGGATTCTCGACGCTGACGCGGACGACACCGTTGCTCAATATCGACTTCAGCGTGTCCTTGTTGGGCACGAAGCCGTCCGGGTTGCTCGGGGCCGGCGTTTTGACGTCGGCGCTGCTGCTGTTGCCGGTGTCTATCCCGTTCACCGCGGCAGCGTCTTTGTCAGCGTTCTGGCCGTAATTAGGGGTTTTGAAGCCGCCTTCGTGGATATACCAACCGGCAGCCAGCAAGATCAGGAAAAGAACCGAACCCAGAATTTTCTTCATTATTTTTCGAGCGAGTTGAGTGGTCGAGCGGCGCGCGCCTGATTATTTGGGTGCCGTGGGCGAGCTGAGTTGCTGGGCGGGCGGATTGATCGCGCCGATCTCGGTGGCGGCCGTGGCCTGCTGCACTTCCGAACTTTCCATCAGCGACGTTTCCATTTCGGAAAATGCCTTGTTCACCGAGTTCATCACGGAGTCGAGCGCGGCATCCGTTTTGATTTGCGCGAAAGTGTCGCTGGTTTGCATGCCGGCAATCTTGTTCATGCGTTGCGCGGATTGCGACATGTCCCACAGCGCTTTGGCGCGATCGATTGCGTCGGAGAATCGCTTGAGTTCGTCCTGCACCTGCTTATAGCGCCCCTCGCGAAAAGCGAGCAGTTTTTTCATCGTCGCGAGTTGGGTTTCGAAACGCACCGCGTCTTCGGGATATTCCTTTTTGAACTGCGCGGTCTTGTCTTCGAAGTTTTTCACTTCGGTGCGGAAGTCGGTGATGCTCTTCTTGAACCGCTCTGCACCTTCCTGCTTTTCGGCCAGTTCGTTGTAGAGCGTCTCGATCGGGTTCGACTTCGCTTCGTTCACGAACATCTTGACTTTCTGGTTCGCGAACTTCATGGCAAGAACGGGACCGAAGTTGATCGCCGCAAGCCCGATCATCGCCGCGATGATCAGGCCGACCAGCCCTTTGACCAGCAGGATCGCGAGCGGCGCACCGATAGCGATGCACAGCCCGATAATCGACCACTTGATGACTTTGTATCTGGTGGTGCTCGTGGTCGTGTCAACGACCGAATTGCCAACTGACATGTGAATCCCCTTTTGAAGCTTGTTTTACAAAACTGATTTTGCAAACTGCTTGGGACATCGTTGTGGCTGTGCGCTTTGTGCCTTTATTTGGGGGCCTGCCGCGAAAACGCTGTATGACTTTACAGGCACTCAGGCAACTCGGGAAGTGCCACCTATTTTTCACCATAATTCAGCAAATCAGGAGTTCGGATCGAACTGTTGATCAGTCGTGGCACGTGTCAAATTCAGGCGTCAACCTATATGACAAAAACATATCAATTTATTTTCTAATTGCTTTCATATACAAAATTCACTGCAAGCGAATACGCCCACCCGAACGAGAAAATAGCCGTCAGCTATACAAATGGCATAAATCCAGGCGATCGCTGCACCACGATTGACGTACGGGTCAGCCGCCGCGTTAATGGCCGTCGCATTCGCCAAACTGACCGATCGTGCCTGGATACGGAAGGCGTACAGGCCCTCAGAGGCGCTCCGGGTGACCTAATATAAAGTCCGAAGTAACCCGCGAGTTCGATAACAGTGGAGAGCAGATGAAGACGTCCGGACTCGTCAGGTTCTCCGACTTCGAGCTCGACGTCGACCGCTACCAGCTGCGCCGGGCCGGCGAGGAAGTGCGTCTCGAACACAAGCCGATGGAACTGCTCATCCTTCTAGCGGGGCGAGGGGGCGAACTCGTCCCACGCGCGGAGATCGTGCGGGCCTTATGGGGGGTGAATTCTTTTCGCGACACCGAGAACGGCTTGAACACCGTGGTGCGGAAAATCCGCATCGCCCTGAGCGAAGATCCGGCGAACCCGCAGTACGTCAAGACAGTCAAGGGCAAAGGCTACCGGCTGGACGGGATCGCCGCGCCATCGGCCGCCGAAACCCAACCGGGCCCCTCGCCCGCCGTCCGCGTGATCGTCCTGCCTTTTGCCAATATGACCGGCGACGCGGCGCAAGATAGCTTCTGCGATGCGTTGGCGGCTGAAACCTCCGCCACGCTCGGGGCGCTCAAACCTGGCCGATTGATGGTCATCGCGAGGACCACCGCCGCCCGATACCGCCGCACCGAAAAAAGTATTGCCGAGATCGCGCGCGAGCTCGCGGTGGACTATGTCCTCGAAGGCTCCTTGACTCAGGAAGGTCAACGTTTCCGAATCCTTGCCCAGTTGATCCGGTGCGCCGATCAGGTGCAGGTCTGGAGCCATGCTTACGAGCCGATGTCGCGAAGCGTGCTCGATATCCAGAAGGAGATCGGCGCGGCACTGGTCGCCGAAGTCACACCGGCCCTAACCGAACAGCAGCAGACAATGCTGGCAAGACGGTTGCCCATCGACCCCGCCGCTCATGACGCTTACTTACGTGGCCGGTACTTCTGGTACCGGCGCGTGCACTTCGATGCGGGGTTTTCCGCGCACCACGCCATCAGCGGCGAAGATTTTTTTCGCAGCCGAGTCTATTTCGAGAGCGCGGTCGAGCTCGATCCGACCTACGCGCTCGGCTACGTCGGCCTGTCGAACTTTCATGGCTCGACGGCCGTACACGGCCTTTATCCGCCTGAGCAAGGTTGGCCCCTCGCCCGCGTTGCAGCCGAACGTGCGTTGGAACTGGATCCTGGGCTGCCCGAGGCCCATCACGCGATGGCTGCGGTTCACTACTTCTACGACTGGGACTGGCGTAAAGCTGAAGCAGAGTTTCTTGAAGCGCTGCGCCTGAACCCCAGCTATCCCGAGGCCCGCAGGCTGTACGCGAGGGTTTTGCTGGCGCTCGGACGCGACCCGGAAGGCGATGCGCAATTGAGGCGCGCCGAACAGATCGATCCGCTCGCGTTCAAGGGTTCACGGGCCTTTGGTCTTGTGATGTCGGGCCGGCACGAAGAAGTGATGAAGGAGTATTTCTCCGGCGAGCGGAGCGAACGCTCGCCGCTCATCTATCAGCTATTGGCCACGGCATTCGAGATCAAGGGCTTGTTCAAGGAAGCCGTGGACGCCACGACAGAAGCACTGGCCTCGTGCGGCGCGCACGCCCGCGCACAGGCGATCCGCACCCAATGGGAAAGCGGTGGCCACGATGCGGTCTTACGCTGGCTTCTGGACGATCTGCTCGCGAGGCATCGCACGGGCTACATCTCGCCGCTACTGCTTGCCGAGATCTACGCCAGACTCGCCAGACCGCCCGAAATGTTCCATTGGCTCGAGGCTGCACTTGCCGAACGTTCGTCGCGTGTGTGCGAACTGAGCAACAACCCCTGGTTTCAGCGCTATCTGTCAGCCGGCCAGTTCAGAAGCGTGGTGAAGCGGGCCGGCTTCTGAACACCCTGATGCTCAGTGAATCCGCGATCCGGCGATCGCGAGGCAATGCCGGATGCGTCGTTCATTGTCCGCCTTTGAACAGGTCTTTCATGCGGTCTGCTTCACCGTCGTGCTGCGATTGGATCAGTTCGTTGTAGACCTGCTGGCGGCTTTTGCCGGTTGGCGATCCCATTTCACTGCTCGTCGACGGCGTGCCGCCTACCGCGGTGGTGGCCAAATCCTGGGAAGTCTGTGCTTGGGTTGAAGCGTCTTGCGCGTAAGCGCTGCCAACGACAAAGGCAAAGGCGCCGACGGCCACAATTTGAAGGGCTTTCATTTTGCTTTACTCCGGAAAGTTAAGTCTGGAAAGGCCTCCATGGCGAGGCCAGGGGAATGATTCCCCGAGCCCATGCACCGGGAGCCTGAAGGGCGTTTTAATGCGAGACGCCTGATGACATGCTGCTTGCGCGTGGGCGTTTCGCCCATGGAGGCTGAATGAAGAAATCCTTAATTTTCGCGGCGAGCTGGCTGGGCTCGAGGTGCGATTTACGAGCGATTTCAGGGGATCGGTCATGACCGGCAGTTCGCCCCCGATGCCCACCGAAACAAGGCCCGCCCGCCAGCGCTGGACGATTCTCGTCACCAGCACCGCGGGCGCGCTCGAGACGTTCGACGTCGTCGTTTACGGTTTTTTCGCGCAAGAGATCGGCCGGGCGTTCTTTCCGGCCAGCGCGGCGCTGTCGACCGTGACTTTGTCGTTTGCGGTATTTGCGCTGGGTTTTCTGGCAAGGCCGTTAGGCGGCCTCTTCTTCGGCCATCTAGGCGACCGGTACGGCCGGCGCCGGGTTTTTGCCTGGTCGGCGATTGTCGCTGCGCTCTCGACACTGCTCATCGCGAGCCTGCCGACGTACCGCATGTGGGGCGCGGCGGCCCCTTTCCTGCTGCTTGCGCTGCGACTTACGCAAGGATTCTGCGTCGGCGGCGAACTGCCGGGCGCGATCGTCTATGCGGTGGAAACGGCACGGATGAAACCGGGCTTCTCGTGCGGCATCGTGTTTTTTGCGGTCAACATGGCCTTGCTGCTCGCCGTCGGCATCAACCTCGTGGAGCAACGCACGCTTACGCCCGTGCAAATCGACACGTTCGGATGGCGCATCGGCTTTCTCGCTGGCGGCGTGATCGGACTCCTCAGCTTCCTGCTGCGTCGGACGTTACCGGAAACCGACGCCTATGCGCGGGCTGACGATGCGCGTGAACAAAAGCCGCTGTCTGTTCTGCTGCGCGGTTATCGTGGGCCGATTGCCGTGGGCATCGTCGCGTCGATGCTGGTCGGGCTCAGCAATGGTCTGCTCGTGACGCATGCCCCCGCGTGGCTTCGGCTGCTTCACTATGAACCGCAACGGATTGCCGCCGCTCAGACGCTGCATGTGGTGGCGATCTCTGCTTGCATGCTGCTGGTTGCGCGCATGGGCGACGTGCTGCCGCGACGCTATCTGTTCCGGACCGGCGCGGTGTTATCCGCCTTGTTCGCGCCGATTTTTTATCTGACGCTGGCCCGTCATCAGGCCGATCTGCGGGTGATCTTTCTGGTCGCTGCGGTCGTCGCTTCGTTTGCGAACGGAACGTTTGCCTGCGCGATTGCCGAACTGTTTCCCGTCGGTGTGCGCTATAGCGGTGTGGCAATGGCGATCAACATCGGGCTGGCTACGTCGATGGGCGTGGCACCGCTTGCCGCCAATATGCTTATTGCGAGAACGGGCTGGATGGAGGCACCCGCGCTTCTGCTGGTGTTCGGCGCGGCGCTCGCGTTTGTTGCTTCGTTTGCGATGCGCCAACTGGCCTATGGAAATGAAGGCGCGTCATGCCGCCTCAAGGTTCGATAGAGCATCCACGTGGCGGCCGAACCCATGCCGACCGTCATCGACCATGCGACACCCGTCACCCCCCAGAAGTGCGTCAGGGGAGGCACGATCGCGCAAAGAATGACCATCTGTATCAGCGACGCGTGCGTCGTCGCCTTCGCATCGCCGACCGCGCGCAAGTAGGCGACGAGCACCGCGATCAACGCGCCGATCGCCATGTTGATGACGAAAATTTTGAAGAGCGGGACCGCCGACATCCACGCGGGACCGAGAATCAACGCGAAGAGCGGCTCCGCAGTCATCCGTAGCAGCACGACGAACATCGCCAGGCCGCAGGCGACGATAACCAGGTACAGCTTGACAAGCCGCGCTGCCACGCGCGCATCGTGCCGGTGTTGCGCGGAAAACGTCGGAAAAAGATATTGCCCCATCGCAAACGCCGCGTCCGTCAGCAACATCTGCGCGAGCTTTGACGACATCTGGTACGCGCCCAGTTGCGCCGGTCCTAGCAGTTTCCCGACCACAACCTTATCGAACTGGTTGAGCAGCAGATTCACGACGCTCCCCGCCCAGATCCAGCGGCTGAAGCCAATGTAATGGCCGATCCCCGACCATGCGGCTCGAATCGGCGGCCGCGGCTTCATCGTCGCCCACGTGAGCGTGCTTTTGAGCGTTTCGCCGACGATCATGCCGATTAGCAATGAGTAGGCGCCCGCTCCGCCGAACGCGAACGCGAGACCCGTGCAGCAATCAACAAACGCCGCAGCGATTTCGATCGCCGCGATGTGCTGGAAGCCGCGATTGCGCTGAACCACAAAGTAAGCGGGCGATGCAACGCCGCGAATCAGCGGCAATGCTGCCGCAAGCTGCAACAGGACGAGTGCATTGCCGAGGTGAAACTGGCTGTTCATCACCGGCGCGAGTGCGATCAGCAGCAGCGCGACCAGCGCGCCGCGTGTCGCGAGCGTTGTCCAGACGGCAGAGAGTTCTGAACGAGTCGGCGCATTGCTCCCCTGGATGACCGCCTGAGGGAGACCCGTGTCGGAAAGGGATTCCGCGATCGCAACGCCGAGTAGCGCAATGCTGACGCTCCCGATCGCCGACGGCCCGAGGATGCGTCCGAGCGCAAGAAACTTCACCGCGACAAGGCCGCGCACGAAAAGCTGCTGCAGCAGTACCCAGGTGGGAGCACTTGGCCCGAGGCCCGCTCGCACTGAGAATGCTGCCCCCCTGATCGATCTCACTCCGCCTCCGTGGCCGCTTATTTCCCTGGATGATTTGCACTTTTAGCGATCAGGGTTGATGCGACGTCGAGAGAATGTGAAGCCTCCGCGCCAGAAAAACTGTGCGGCACTGAACGCCGCGCGGCAAAGATGTTGCCGCAGCGTCGTATGGGCTTCCCTTCTGGCAGCGACCGCAAGACGTTAAAGACTCCCTACATGGCAGGCGGCTTGAGATAGGCCGCGACGGTACCGACGTTGTGAAACACGCGTCCATAGCAAAAACCCCGCAGAACTTTCGTTCTGCGGGGTTTTTAAATTTGGCGGAAAGGGTGAGATTCGAACTCACGGTACCCCTAAAGGTACACTGGATTTCGAGTCCAGCGCATTCGACCACTCTGCCACCTTTCCGGGTCTTCCAACTCGCAGCAACAGCGCTACTTGGTTGCTACTGAGTCAGATCCAAGCGGGTCGTTGCTTGGGAGAGAAAGATTATAGAACAGCTGAATACGATTTCCAAGCCCCTCGTCAAAAAAATTTCAAAGAGACTAGGCTATCGGTAGCGGCATTAGCCGCGCATCAGCCCGGCAGCCATCAGGCCGCCGGCAGTTCCAGCCGTTCCACGCCACCGAGGTAAGGGCGCAGCGCCGCCGGCACCGTCACCGAACCATCCGCGTTCTGGAAATTCTCCAGCACGGCCACGAGCGTGCGGCCAACCGCCAGACCCGACCCGTTCAGCGTATGCACCAGTTCCGGCTTGCCTTGCGCATTGCGGAAACGCGCCTGCATCCGGCGAGCCTGGAACGACTCCGTATTCGAGCAGCTCGAGATCTCGCGATACGTATTCTGCGCAGGCACCCACACTTCCAGGTCATAGGTCTTCGCAGCCGAGAAACCCATATCGCCGGTGCACAGCGTAATCACGCGGTACGGCAGTTCCAGCTTCTGCAGAATCGCCTCAGCGTGGCCGACCATCTGCTCCAGCGCGTCATACGACGCTTCCGGTTCGACGATCTGCACCATCTCGACCTTGTCGAACTGATGCTGGCGGATCAGGCCACGCGTGTCGCGGCCATACGAGCCCGCTTCCGAGCGGAAGCACGGCGAATGCGCGGTCAGCTTGATCGGCAGCGTGTCCGCTTCGACAATGCTGTCGCGCACGGTGTTCGTCAGCGAAATTTCCGACGTCGAAATCAGGTACTGCGTGACCGTGTTCTCGTCACCACCCTTCTCGACACGGAACATGTCGTCGGCGAATTTCGGCAGTTGGCCCGTGCCGTACAGAATCTCCGGATTCACGATGTACGGCGTGTACACCTCGGTATAGCCGTGGTGCAACGTGTGCGTGTCAATCATGAACTGCGCCAGCGCACGATGCAGACGCGCAATCTGCCCGCGCAGCAAGGTGAAACGCGCGCCCGACAGTTTCGCGCCGGTCTCGAAATCGAGGCCGAGCGGCGTGCCGACGTCGACGTGATCCTTTACCTCGAAATCGAACTGGCGCGGCGTGCCCCAGCGGCGCACCTCGACATTCCCGGTTTCGTCCTTGCCCATCGGCACGCTTTCGTGCGGCAGGTTCGGCACGCCGAGCAGCAGGTCGGACAGGCGCTTCTGGATGTCGTCCAGCTTCGCCGCCGACGCCTTCATCTCGTCGCCAATACCGCCCACTTCGGCCATCAGCGCCGACGTGTCCTCGCCCCGCCCTTTCATCCCGCCGATCTGCTTCGACAGGGTGTTGCGGCGCGCCTGCATCTCTTCGGTACGGGTCTGGGTGTCGCGGCGTTCCGCTTCGAGCGCGGTGAAAGCCGCCACGTCGAGGGTATAGCCGCGGTCGGCGAGGCGCTTGGCGACGCCGTCGAGGTCTTTGCGCAGCAGCTGGATGTCGAGCATGGGATGGGGCGGGTGTTCGTTATATGAAGCAGCGATTTTAGCGCACCGGCGCGGGCGGCCGGTGCGTTAGATGGTCAAGAGGTGCGGAATGGCGACACAGCCTCTGCAACGGCCGCAGAAGCACAGGCGAAAACGCTCAACTCTTTTTAGGCTTGTTCTCGCTGCGCCACTGTGCGTCGAGCTCGGCCAGACGCGCCATCTTGTCGCCGATCTTGCCTTCGAGACCGCGCGGCGTCGGTTCATACCAATGCGGGTCGCGCATGTTGTCCGGCAGATAGGTCTCGCCGGCGGCGTAAGCGTCGGGTTCGTCGTGCGCGTAGCGGTATTCGTGACCGTAGCCGAGTTCCTTCATCAGCTTGGTCGGCGCGTTACGCAGATGCACCGGCACGCCGCGCGACTGGTCCTTGCTGACGAACCGTCGCGCCTCGTTGTACGCGTTGTACCCGGCGTTCGACTTCGGCGCGACCGCCAGATAGATGATCGCCTGCGCCAGCGCCAGTTCGCCCTCGGGCGTGCCGAGGCGCTCGTAGGTTTCGGACGCGTCGAGCGCGATGCGCGCCGCGCGCGGGTCGGCGAGGCCAATGTCTTCCCACGCCATGCGCACGATGCGTCGTGCGAGATAACGCGGGTCCGCGCCGCCGTCGAGCATGCGGCAGAACCAGTAGAGCGCACCGTCCGGGCTGCTGCCACGCACCGATTTATGCAGCGCGCTGATCTGGTCGTAGAATGCGTCGCCGCCTTTGTCGAAGCGGCGCAGATTCTCGGCAAGCGCGCTGCCGAGCAAGGCGCCGTTGATTTCGGTGCTCTTTTGCTGGGCCGCCGCCCGCGCGACGATTTCCAGGTTGTTCAGCAGCTTGCGTCCGTCGCCGTCGGCGGAACCGATGAGGGCGTCGCGGGCTTCGTCGGTGAACGTGAGGCCGCCGAGTTCTTTTTGCGCGCGGTCGAGCAGTTCGCGTTGTTCTTCATCGGTGAGGCTTTTCAGCACGTAGACCGCGGCACGCGAGAGCAACGCGCTATTCACCTCGAACGACGGATTCTCGGTCGTCGCACCGACGAACACGAACAGCCCCGACTCGACGTGCGGCAAGAACGCATCCTGCTGGCTCTTGTTGAAGCGATGTACTTCGTCGACGAACACAAGCGTCTGATGCCCGTTCGCGCGGTGAATCTGCGCGGTCTCGACGGCTTCACGGATATCCTTCACGCCCGAGAGCACCGCCGACAACGCGATGAACTCCGCATGAAACGCGTCGGCCATGAGCCGCGCGAGCGTGGTCTTGCCGACGCCGGGCGGGCCCCAGAGGATCATTGAGTGGGCTTCGCCGGATTCGAAAGCGACCCGCAACGGCTTGTTCGGGCCGAGCAGGTGCTTCTGGCCGATCACTTCGTCGATATTGCGGGGCCGCAGGCGTTCGGCGAGCGGAACATTGGTACGGGTTTCTTCAAACATGACGTTTTGGGGATAATCTCGGCTTTTCCGGACGCAGTCCGTATGAAGGCGGCGTGCTGCCGGATGGACAAAGCCGGCACGCAGGGGTGCGGGCGACGTCCAGCATTATGACAGTGACGGCGCTCGGGCGATGGCCGCGCCGATCAGCCCGTAATCTCGCCGACAGCCTGACAGGCTAACATCGCGCGCGGTCTGGCCGGCAACACTGGCGCCGCACGCACACGCGAACGTACAAGCAACACCAAGAGGAACACGATTAGATGGCACAAGATCCACTCGCCGGCGACGCCGGCTCCACCTACGCACCGCTCACGCCGGTGCCCGACGCCCGCCGCGCGTTCCGCACCGGCGACGCTTTCGCGCTCTGGTTCTCACTCGGCATCGGCCTGCTGGTCGCGCAAGCGGGTGCACTGCTGGTGCCGGGGCTGTCGCTGCCGCATGCGTTGCTGGCGATCGTGATCGGCAGCGTGATCGGCGTGGTGCTGCTCGCGCTGGTCGGCATCATCGGTACGGACACCGGCCTTGCCGCGATGTCCTCGCTGCGTCCGACGCTCGGTGTGCGCGGCGCATCGGTGCCGGCGGTGCTGAACGCAGTGCAACTGGTCGGCTGGGGCTCGTTCGAAGTGATCGTCATGCGCGATTCCGCCGATGCGCTCGCCAAGCAGGCCTTCGGTTTCTCGATGCCGCTGATCTGGACCGTGGTCTTCGGCTTGCTCGCGACACTGCTGGCGATCAGCGGCCCGCTGTCGTTCGTGCGGCGGTTTCTGCGCACGTGGGGTATCTGGCTGCTGCTGGCGGGCGCCGCGTGGCTCTCGTGGAATCTGCTGGCCAAGCATGATCTCGCCGCGCTGATGCGCCGTCCGGGCACCGGCGAAATGTCGTTCGGCGGCGCCATCGATCTGGTGGTCGCGATGCCGCTCTCGTGGCTACCCCTGATCTCCGACTACACGCGTTTCGGTCGACGCCCGGGCGAGACCTTCCGCGGCACGTTGCTCGGCTATGGCATTGCGAACATCTGGTTTTATGCGCTCGGCGCGATCTACGGCCTCGCAGCGGGCGGTGGCGATGCGCTGCTGACCGGCGCGCTGGCGCAAGCAGGCGGCGGCCTCGCCCTGCTGCTGATCCTGATCGACGAAGTGGACAACGCGTTCGCCGATATCCACTCGGCGGCGGTCTCGACCGGCACGTTATGGACGCGCAGCAGTGTGCCGTTGTTGTCGGCGGCATTCGGCGCGTTGTGCACGGCGATCGCCTTGCTCGTGCCGATGGCGAAGTATCAGAACTTCCTGCTGCTGATCGGCTCGGTGTTCGCGCCGCTGTTCGGCGTGGTGCTGGTGGATCACTTCATCGTACGCAAGCGCCGTATTGAAGCCGCCGTGCTCGGAGATATGCGCGGCCGTTACGGCTTTTCGGGCGGCTGGCATCTGAGCGCGTTCGCGTCGTGGGCAATCGGGATCGTGTCGTATCAGGCGATCAATCAATGGCTGCCCGATCTGGGCGCTACGTTGCCCTCGCTGGCGATTGGTGCGGCGTGTTATCTGGCGCTGGTGTCGATGCGGAAGACGGCTTACGCGTAAGCTGAGCAAGTAGCGCTCGCAATACAGAAAAGGCCTGCAGGCCTTTTCTCTTGATGCGCCATCAACCTTAATCAGCTCACCGCGCAGTCCAACATGCAGTTCACCGCGTCGAAGCCCGATACTCGACGCCCGGCAACACGCACAGCAGTTCGAACGCGAGATTCGCGCCGAGCAGCGCGGTGGTGCCGAACGGATCGTACGGCGGCGCCACTTCAACCAGATCGCAGCCGACGATGTTCAACCCATGCGAGCCGCGAATGATTTCCAGCGCCTGCGGCACCGTCAGACCAGCGATTTCCGGTGTGCCCGTACCCGGCGCGAACGCCGGATCGATACCGTCGATATCGAAGGTGATGTACACCGGACCGTCGCCCATACGCTCCCGCACACGTGCCATCAACGGCACCAGCGACTGGTTCCAGCACGCCTCGGCCTGCACGACCTCGAAGCCCTGATCGCGGCACCAGTCGAAATCTTCGGCAGCGTAACCCGTGCCACGCAGACCGATCTGCACGACGCGGTCGCAGTCGAGCAAGCCCTCTTCCACCGCGCGGCGAAACGGCGTGCCGTGTGCGATCTTCTCGCCCATCATCGTGTCGTTGACGTCGGCGTGCGCATCCACGTGAATCAGACCGACCTTGCCGTGCTTGCGATGAATCGCACGCAGAATCGGCAGCGCGATCGTATGGTCGCCGCCGAGCGTGATCGGCTTGCAGTTGTGCTGGAGGATTTCGTCGTACGCGGTCTCGATGCGCTTGATCGAATCGTGCAGGTTGTACGGATTGATCGCGACGTCGCCGAGATCCGCCACGCGCAGCGAATCGAACGGCGCGGCGCGCGTGGCCATGTTGTACGGGCGCAGCAGCACCGATTCGCTGCGGATCTGGCGCGGCCCGAAGCGCGCGCCCGTACGGTTCGAGGTGCCGAGATCGAACGGCACGCCGACGAAGCAGGCGTCGAACCCTTCAGCCGAGCCGACGTTCGGCAGCCGCATCATCGTCGCAATGCCGCCGCAACGGGGCATCGCGTTGCCGGACAGCGGTTGCGGCCGTTCGCCGGCCTCGGGGGAAATGAAGGAGGAAGTATTCATCGTGTCTCGGCAATGAAAAGAAGGCAGTAAGTAAATAGGTGCAACCGGCCGAGGGATCGATAGAAAAGAGCGCCTTGCCGGGCGAATCTCGATTCTTGAGCACTTTCACACAAGTTAAAATACCAACAGAATAAACTTCACATTGATTCGTAGCGATGTATCCTGACCTATGTTCTCCCAACTCACCGATCTCGACCTGCGGCTAATCCGCGTCTTCCTCGCCATCGTCGACGCCGGCGGCGTCTCGCCGGCCCAGGCCACGCTCAACGTCGGCCAGTCGACTATCAGCACGCAACTCGCCACGCTGGAAACGCGCCTCGGCTACCGCCTGTGTGAGCGCGGCCGCGGCGGCTTCAGCCTGACCGCGCGTGGCGAACAATTCATCGACGCGGCCCGCGCCCTGCTATCCGCCGTCGACACTTTCGGCATGCAGGCGCGCAATGTGGGCCGCAAGCTGGTCGGCACGCTCGATATCGGCATGATCGGCCACACGCCGGTGTCCGCGAGCGCGCGGATCAGCGACGCGATCGGCCGGTTTCGGGCGCGCGATCAATCGGTGCGGTTTTCGATTCTGGTGCGCTCGCCTGGCGAGCTGGAAGAACTGTTGCTGAACGGCCGGATTCAGGTCGGCATTGGCTATTTCTGGCATCGTGTGCCGTCGCTCGAATACACCGAGGTGTTCGCCGAAGATCAGTTCGCGTATTGCGCGAAGGGGCATCCGCTGTTCGCTCAGGCGGGCGAGGTGTCGCCAGCGGAAGCCGCGGCTCACGAATGGGCATGGCGCAGTTATCCGCTCCCCGAAGCCGAAAGTTCAACCACGCCGCAGAACGTGACCGCCGTCGCGGACAACATGGAAGCGGTCGCGATGCTGGTGCTGTCGGGGCATCATCTCGGCTATTTGCCAGGGCATTTTGCAGCGCCGTTCGTGAAGCAAGGTCTGCTCGCGGCGGTGAATCCGGCACAGATGCGTTACCGCGTGGCGTTTCATATGGTCACGCGAGCGCGTCAGCATCGAACGGATATCGTTGAAGCGTTTATCGACGATATGAAGGCCGCGCATCCGGCGCAGGTGCTGGAAGTGGATGAGTAAGGGTTCGGCACACCCGGCGCAGCGTGATCGGCGGCCCATCGGCACTCGATCGGCACTCGATCGGCAATTGAAAAGGCCGCGCTCGATGACGCGGCCTGTCTGCCAATTAAACTGCTACAGCAATCAGCTTACCCGTTGATCACATCCGCGCCCTTCGGCACCGTGAACTTGAACGCGTCGGCCGGCAGCGGCGGGTTCTTCTGGATGTTCGAGAACGTCAGCAGCGTCACGTTGCCGAACACGTCGTGCAGTTCCATCGCTTCAAGATTGCCGTCCTTGAAGCCGATGCCGATGCGCTGAAACTGCGTGTCTTTCGCCTTGGGCGTCAGTTCGAGCCAGTCGATGCCGGCCTTCACGCCTGCATCACGCAGTGTGAAGTTCTTCTCCAGATCGTTGCTGCCGAACAGGATCGCCGCCGGGCTTGCACCGAGCGCGCCGCCGAGGCTGCGCACCGTCACCTGATTCAGATCCTTGTCATAGACGTAGAGCTTGTCGCCATCGGCTTGCAGCAATTGTGCATAAGGCTTCTCGTATTGCCAGATGAACTTGCCGGGACGCGCGAACGTGAATGTGCCGCTCGACGTGCCGGTCTTGCCAGCCGTGGACAGTACGCCACTCGCGCCGCTTGCACCCTGCGCCTTGCTCGGCGCGCGCACTTCCTGCTGCACGAACGTGCCGCGCGCAGAATGGACTTGCGCGACGAACGCCTTCAGTTGCTCGGTGCCGCTCGCGAATGCCTGCGATGCGACAAGCATCGACGCACCGATCGCCACACTGCCGACGCCACGTACGATCGTGCGGGCGAGTTGGCCGAAACGGCTGGGTTGAGCACTCTGTCGTGCGTGCTGCTGCGCGAATGGCTGCATTGTTTTCTCCCTTGATTGAATTTGTTGAGCGGTCACGGCGGCGGGCTTTGAGGGCTGCGGCCGCGTGACCGTCGCGGTTAGCTTGAACCGCGAAACCGGGAGACGCGCCCCCGGCCTTGGGTAACAGCTTAAGCAAGAAGCCTTAAACAGGACTTATGCGCGGGCCTGATACGCTGCGCTTGGTGGCGGATTCGGCGCAATAGCCGTCTGGACGGCCTATTCCGCTTCCCGCGCCGGAGCCAGAATTTCGCGGTTACCGTTCGACGACATCGCCGACACCACACCCGAGTTCTCCATCTGCTCGAGCAGGCGCGCGGCGCGGTTATAGCCGATGCGCAAATGCCGCTGCACCAGCGAGATCGACGCGCGGCGGTTCTTCAGCACCACGTCGACCGCCTGGTCGTACAACGGGTCCGACTCGCCGTCGCCCGAACCGGTTCCCCCGGCGCCCGCGGAGCCTTCGTCGCCCTCACCCGTTACGCCGCCTTCGAGAATGCCCTCGATATAATTCGGCTCGCCCTGCTCCTTGAGCTTGTCGACGACGCGATGCACTTCCTCGTCCGACACGAACGCGCCGTGCACCCGCACCGGCAAACCGCTGCCCGGCGGCAGGTACAGCATGTCGCCCATGCCGAGCAGCGATTCCGCGCCCTGCTGGTCGAGAATCGTGCGCGAGTCGATCTTCGACGACACCTGGAAGGCCATCCGCGTCGGCACGTTGGCCTTGATCAGGCCGGTAATCACGTCGACCGACGGACGCTGCGTCGCCAGAATCAGATGGATACCCGCCGCGCGCGCTTTCTGCGCAATCCGCGCGATCAGCTCTTCGACCTTCTTGCCGACCACCATCATCAGGTCGGCCAATTCGTCGATCACGACAACGATGTTCGGCAGGCGCGACAGCGGTTCCGGATCGTCCGGCGTCAGGCTGAACGGGTTCGGCAGCTTCTCTTCGCGCTTGGCGGCTTCGTCGATCTTGTTGTTGTAGCCGGCAAGGTTGCGCACGCCGAGCTTGCTCATCAGCTTGTAGCGGCGCTCCATTTCGGCGACCGCCCAGTTAAGCGCGTGACCCGCCTGGCGCATGTCCGTCACCACCGGACAGAGCAGATGCGGAATGCCTTCGTAGACGCTCATTTCGAGCATCTTCGGATCGATCAGGATCATCCGGACCTGGTCGGCGCTCGCCTTGTAGAGCAGCGACAGGATCATCGCGTTGATACCCACCGACTTGCCCGAACCGGTCGTACCGGCCACCAGCAAGTGCGGCATTTTCGCGAGGTCGGCGCACACCGGCTTGCCGCCGATGTCCTTGCCGAGGCCCATGGTGAGCGGCGAAGCCGCGTCCGCATAAACCGCCGAGCCGAGAATCTCAGAGAGACTCACGGTCTGACGGCGCTGGTTCGGCAGCTCCAGCGCCATGAAATTCTTGCCCGGAATCGTTTCGACCACGCGGATCGACACCAGCGACAGCGACCGCGCGAGATCTTTCGCCAGACCGACGATCTGGCTGCCCTTCACGCCGGTGGCCGGCTCGATTTCGTAACGCGTGACGACCGGGCCCGGATACGCGGCGACCACGCTCACTTCAACACCGAAGTCCTTGAGCTTTTTCTCGATCAGACGCGAGGTGAATTCGAGCGTTTCTGCGGAAATGGTTTCCTGCGCGGCCGGCGCCGCGTCGAGCAGCGAGATCGGCGGCAAGGTGGAGTCGCCCGGCAGGTCCGTGAACAGCGGCACTTGCCGCTCTTTCTCAACGCGCTCCGATTTGGCGGGCGTGACGACCGGCGGCACGATCATGACCGGCTCGTGCTCCTCGATCCGCACGCGGCCCTTCTCGACCTTGCCTTCGCGCTTGACGGCGGCGGCTTCGCCCAATTTACGGTCGCGGCCGGCCTCGCGGCGCAGCTTGGCGAAAGTGACCGCGGAAATGATCGATTCGCCGACCTTTTCCGACACCGACAGCCACGAAAAACGGAAATACAGGGACAAACCAATGCCGAGCACGATCAGCAGGGCCAAGGTCCCCCCCGTGAAACCGAGCGCATGCGACACCCCGCGCGCGACCGCCTCGCCGATCACGCCGCCCGGCGCACGCGGCAACTGCACTTTCAGCGACCACATGCGCAGCGCTTCGATGCCGTCGCAGGCGAGCAACACCAGCATGAACGCGAACGCGTCCGCGAGCCAGCCGGCATCGCGCGGCGCATCGTCCTGCAGTTCCTCGTGACGGGTAATACGGCGGTAATTGGCCGAGATATGGCGGCCGAGCAGCACGATCCACCAGTAGGCCGAGAGGCCGAACAGCAGCAGCAGGATGTCGGACGTCCACGCGCCGACGCGGCCTGCCCAGTTGGCAATGTGGTCGACCTGCGCGGCATGCGTCCAACTCGGATCGTGCCGGCTGTAGCTGACGAGCGCCATGAGCAGGAACACGCCGAGCGCGACCTGCAAGATCCAGCGGATTTCGGTGAAGAGGCGCGACATGCGGTGCGGCAATGCCTGCGCGCTCGCGGAATAGGGAGCTTTTGCCATTGATCCTGTTGCTTGTGTGGCCGATTTGCTGCCAGAGTCGCGGCCCGAAGCGGCGCCCACGGCGGCTCCGGACCCGGTCCCGGCTACCGGGTCCATCGATGCGGCCTATTGTAAACGCAGTGCCTCACGCAAGGCTGTAAATGACGGTAACTTAGCCGATTGGCCTCACGAAAGACTACCGGGGCCCACGGCGACGCTATCGCCGCGATCAGAAAGCTTCATGGAGCAGGCTCGCGTGCCGCCCTTTATAATGCCGCTCTGATACCCATCTATAGTTTCAGCTCAAGTCGCGCGGCCTCGCATGGGCGAGCCGGGCGCCGTAAAAGGATTCGATCATGCCCGCAACTTCCACGAAACACGCCAAAGTTCTGATTCTCGGTTCCGGCCCCGCCGGCTACACGGCGGCGGTCTACGCGGCACGCGCCAATCTGTCGCCGGTACTCGTCACGGGTCTCGCCCAGGGCGGCCAGCTGATGACCACGACCGACGTCGAAAACTGGCCTGCCGACGCCCATGGCGTGCAAGGCCCGGAACTGATGGGGCGCTTTCTGGAGCACGCCGAGCGCTTCAACACGGAAATCATTTTCGACCACATCCATACGGCCAAGCTGGATGAGAAGCCGATCCGCCTGATCGGCGATTCGGGCGAATACACCTGCGACTCGCTGATCATCTCGACTGGCGCATCGGCGCAGTACCTCGGCCTGCCGTCCGAAGAATTGTTCATGGGCAAAGGCGTGTCGGCTTGCGCCACCTGCGATGGCTTCTTCTACAAGAAACAACATGTGGCCGTGATCGGCGGCGGCAATACCGCGGTCGAAGAAGCCCTCTATCTGTCCGGCATCGCCAGCAAGGTGACGGTGATCCATCGCCGCGACAAGTTCCGCGCCGAACCGATCCTGATCGACCGTCTGCTCGCGAAGGAAAAGGAAGGTCTCGTCGAGATCAAGTGGAACAGCACGCTCGACGAAGTGACGGGTGACCAGTCCGGCGTGACCGGCTTGCGCATCAAGAACACGAAAAGCGGCGAAACCACGGATATCGCGCTGCAAGGCATCTTCGTCGCGATTGGCCACAAGCCGAACACGGACATCTTCGAAGGCCAACTGGAGATGAAGAACGGCTACATCATCACCAAGGGCGGCCTGAACGGTTTCGCAACGGCGACCAGCGTGCCGGGCGTGTTCGCGGCGGGCGACGTGCAGGATCACGTCTATCGTCAGGCGATCACCAGCGCGGGCACGGGCTGTATGGCCGCGCTCGACGCGCAACGTTATCTGGAAAGCGTCGAAGAGATTGGCGAGCACGTCATGAGCGCCGAAGCCGAGCGTTAATCGCCCCGAGAAGATGCAAGGGTAAGCGCAACGGTAAAATGGCGGCTGGGCATGGCCCGGCCGCTTGCTTGAAAGAAGGCCGCGGCTGAGAAGCCGGCGGCCTTTTTTGCGTAGTGTCTGCGTCGTCCCGGCGCCCTTGCGCGTACGCTTGCCCAGCCCGGCGGCCAGATGTTGTGACGCCCGCGGCACGTTTCGGCGCCGCAACCGGCGTCGCGCGATCGATCTACTTTTCTGCGTGTATTAGCGATATGCCGAAGAATCAGCCCCACCCTAGCGAACCGAAGCGCACACATGCCGTTGCCAGGCCTGCGCCCGAGGCGGCCGCACCCGTGGTCAAACCGAAGATCGAGCCGGCTGCGGGTCTGGCCGGCCTTGGCGCGTTGCGCGATGCATTAAAAGGCGACACGCAACGGCGTGAGCGCGAACGTGTGGCGGCAGTGGCCGCGCAGCGCGAAGCGTCGGCGGATGCCGATCTGTTTCGCCGCGAGATCGGCGCGGTTGCGCCGCTGACGGTCCCACAACGCGCCAGCTTGCCGCGCAATCCCCCATCGCCGCTGCCGGTGCAAACCAAGCTCGACGAAGAAGCCGTGCTTCACGAAGCGATCTCCGACGAGTTCGACCCTGAGGTCCTGCTCGAAACCGACGAAACACTTTCGTATTGCCGGCCCGGCATCAGCCAGGAGGTCGTGCGCAAACTGCGGCGTGGCGATTGGATCGTGCAGGCGCAGATCGATCTGCACGGCATGCGTCGCGAGGAAGCACGCGAGGCGCTGGCCGAGTTCATTCGTGAATCGGTAAAACGTGGCCTGCGGTGTTTGCGCGTGATTCACGGCAAGGGCCTGGGATCGATCGGTAAAGAGCCTGTTCTTAAGGGCAAAGTGCGCGCGTGGCTCGTGCAGAAGTCCGAGGTGATCGCGTTCTGTCAGGCGCGTGCCCATGACGGCGGCGCGGGTGCAGTGGTCGTGCTGCTGCAGCCGGGAGTATCGCCGGTTGCCCCCAAATCCTGACGGAGTCCCGGTGATCCATCCGAGGCTGACGCTGGCGCTGACCATCATGGAGGCGCTGGCTATTTTCGCGTACGCGATTTCCGGCTTTATCGAAGCCAGGACCCGACGGCTCGATGCGGTGGGGACCTTCCTCGTGGCGATCGCGACTGCCTTCGGCGGCGGCACGTTGCGCGACGTGCTGCTCGAGCGGCGGCCCTTCTACTGGGTCGAACATCAGGCTTATCTGATCGCGATTTTCGTGATGTCGCTGTTTGCGCCGACGCTATTGAAAATGACGTCGCGCCTGCTATCCGAGCGGGTCTTGCTGGTGGCCGATGCCGTGGGGCTGGGCTTGTTCAGTATTGCCGGCACGTCGATCGCGCACGACGCGCAGATGCCGTGGTTCACGTCGGTGATGATGGGGGTGTTGACGGGCGTATTCGGCGGTGTGATTCGCGACGTGCTGTGCAACGAAGTGCCGCTGATTTTGCGCGATTCGCGACCGTACGCGACATGCGCTTTTGTGGGGTGCTGGCTGTACGTGCTGCTGGACTACATGAACGTCGATACGGTGTATGGCGTGTTGATCGCCACCGCCTTCATCCTGCTGGCGAGACTGGTGACGTTCAGGTTCAACGTCCGCCTGCCTCACTAAGCTTGGCTCACTAAGCTTACCTCAATGAGCTTGCCTCAATGCGCTTGCTTCGCCAGGCCTGCTTCACCAAACTTGCCTCAATAAAAACGCGCCGCCTCAAGCCAGGCGGCGCGCGCTTCGAAGCTGCCTTACTTGTTGCTAGCCAACGCCCCCGCACTCTTCGGCCCGCCAAATAGCGCCGTCAGGTAGTTGGCGTTGTTGTTCATCGTCGCCATCAACGTGTTGAGCGCGGTGAACTGATTCTGGTACTGCTTCGTCAACGCCGCGCTGTAGTTGGCGAGCGTGGTCTGCTGCGCCGTGATGCTCTTCAGGTCGGCATTCAGCGCCGTGCTACGGGTGTCGATGATGCCGCCCGTCTTCACGAAGTCGGTAATACTCTTGTTCAATTTGACGCCAAGGCCGTTGGTCGAGTTGAACAACGTGGCGACCTGCGCCGGGCTGCTGGTAAGTGCCGAAGTCAGCTTCTTGTTATCGATCACCAGCGTGCCGTCCGCCGGATCGCCCTTCAGCGAAATGCCGATCGAAGCAAGCCCCACCGACGAAGTCCCCGTGCCGACCCCGCCGCCGATAATCGACGCCAGATTATTCTTGATCGTCGTCAGGGTCGAGTCGCCGAGCAGCGCGCCAGCGGTCTTCGACGACTTGTCGTACGAGGACAGCGAGTTGATGGTCGTGACGACGGTGTTGTAGAGATTCGCGAAGTTGGTGATGGCCGTATTCTGCGCGGTCGTGTCCGGCGCGATCGTCAACGTCTGCGTGGTGCCGACCGCGGCGCTGGACAGATTCAGCGTGACGCCGGAAATCGCCGATGTGACCGCGTTACTGGAACTACTCGCCTCAATCCCGCCAACGGTGAATAGCGCGTCCTGAGCGGCCTCGCTTTGCCGCCAGGCCTTGTTGGTGTCCGACGACACGATCGAGGACGCCGCACCGTCCACACCGGGCGTCGAGGTCACGCCGAGGCTCGACAAGCCGTTGTCGTTCTCGACGCCGCCGGTGGACACGTTGATCGTGTTGGCCGCGCCGGTAGTGGTCGAGCGCAGCACCAGGTGGGCGCCCCCCGTGCCGGTCACGATCGTAGCCGTGACGCCCGGATTGTTGCCCGCTTTGTTGATCGCGTTGGCGATACCCGTCAACGTGTTGTTGGTGCTGTCGATCGTGACATCCATCGACTTGCCGCCGACCGCGATGGTCAACTTGCCGGTGCCCAGCTTGGCGGTGGCGTCGAACGCCGCCGACGACAGGCTCTGCGACGCGGCGATTTGCTTGACGTCGATCGTGTAGCTGCCAGCGACCGCGCCGGGACCAGCCTTCGGGTCCATGCCTTTGCCGCTCGCGGTGGCGCCGAAGGTCGACAGGGTGGTTCCATCCGAGAGATTCTTGATCGCCGCCTGCAAGGCGCTCAACGCGGAGCTCAGGGCGCCGTAAGCCGACAGGACGGTGCTATCACTCGTCTGTTTGGCCTTCAGCGCAGCCGTCTGGCCGGCCGTCTTCGCATTCACGAGCGCGGACACCAGCGATGCCACGTCCATTGTCGAGTTACCGGTGGAACCGCTGATAATCGATTGCGCCGCTTGCTGCAACTGGCTCTGCGCGTTGGAGGTCGCGCTGTTCACAGACGTAGTGGTGATCGTTGACATGCAAAGGCTCCGTGCGTCGAGTTATTCGTTATTTCTGGTGTGACGCCCCGGGCCCGTTCAGCTGCGCCATGTGTCCGGTCGCATCGGCGTCTATTACAAAGTTTTCAAATATTACATCAAATTTCTTCAACCATTTGTGACGTTTCTCCGGAAATGGTCCGGTGCGATCTAAATCGCATGCGTCGTGGCGGAAAAACGAGCGTTTTGCGCTCAAAAACCGACGTGGTACGGTGCGGCACCACTTTCTGAAGAAATAGGGTTGCCCGAAAGCATGGCGCGTCCGGGCACTTGCTACCCGGCGGTGCGCCGTCGCTGGAAGCGCGCGACGCACCGCCGTTACTGCATCAGCTCTTACTGCAGGAGCTTCAGCACTTGCTGCGGGTTCGAGTTAGCTTGTGCCAACACCGAGATACCTGCTTGTTGCAGCACTTGCGCCTTGCTCAGGTTGGCCGTTTCTTGGGCGAAGTTGGCGTCCGTGATTTGCGACTGTGCCGACGACAGGTCGGTCGATTCTGCTTGCTGCGCCGTGGCGATCGCGGTGAAGCGGTTTTGCGCGGCACCCAGCGATGCCTGCAGGTTGTTCACCGTCTGCAGCGCGTTGTCGATCGAGACCATGGCCTGGTTTGCACCGGTGACCGTGTTGATGTTCAGGCCCGAAACCGTCGGCGGGTTGTTGATGGCGTTGATCTGGGCGACCGACGCGGCTGCAACGCCGGACGCGGTCGCGCCCATCGCCGTAGCCAGGGTGGCGTTCAGCGTCAGGTTGGTGATTGCCGTGCCCGTACCTGCTGCCGTACCAGCCGAGAAGATGTTGGCCACTGCGCCCGACGAGATCGCCTGGTTGTTCTGGTCGGTGAAGGTGTAGCCGCCCTTGCCGTCCGACAGCACGTTGACCGACGTGATCGTCGCGCCTGTGCTGGTGTACGTGCCGGTCGAGTCCGTGCTGATAGCGACCGTGCCGACCGTTTGACCCGTTTGCACCAGGCCGCCACCAATCTGTGCAGCCGACATCGACTGGCTCAGGTTCAGGCTGATCGTCTGGCCGACGTTCGCGCCGACCTGGAACGTCACGCTACCTGCCGAGCCGTTCAGAATGTTCGTGCCGTTGTACGTTGTTTGCGATGCGATACGGTTCACTTCCGAGATCTGCGCTGAAACTTCCTTCTGCAGCGCTGCCTGGTCGCTCGACGACAGCGTGCCAGTCGATGCCTGCACGGCCAGTTGGCGGATACGTTGCAGGCTGGACGTCAGCGACGACAGTGCGCTCGATGCGGTTTGAATCATCGACACGCCATCATTCGCATTCGACACACCCTGGTTCAGGCCGTTGATCTGCGTTTGCATACGCGTCGAGATCGCCAGACCTGCGGCATCGTCAGCCGCGCTGTTGATGCGCTTACCCGACGACAGGCGCGTGATGGCTTGTGAGAGCGCGCTTTGCGAGCCATTGAGGTTCTGCTGCGCAACTAGCGAATTGATATTGCTATTGATTCCGAGCATGGAAGATCTCTCAAATAAGCATTGGATTTATTACCGACATCGGCAACGGCGAAAACATTCATTGACGTTCACCGCATAAGGATTGACGGCTTGAGAAAAGTAAACTTGATAGATCTGCCAAGCTTCAGCTTCACTATATTTTGTCGAGTTTTGTGGCGCTTCCATGCATTCGATTTGTTATCCTAACTAATTAGATAAGATTAAATTGATCGGCACTTCGTGCTCGATTTTGCGAGCCAGCGTACTGGCTCGCGAACGTATTGGAGGTCGCCTTCGTGGCCAACACGGTGGTCACGAAGAAAACCTGCCGACAATAAACGCTCATCGCCCAGTGCGAATATCGCGCCGGGTTTATGAATACTCCGTCTGCGACAGCGTCGCGATGGTTTAAAGGTTCATCAAAGTCTGGTCGACCGTCTTTTGCGTCTTGATCGTCTGCGCGTTCGCCTGATAGTTGCGTTGCGCGGTAATCATCTTCACCAGTTCGCTTGTCAGATCGACGTTCGAGTTTTCCACCGCGCCGCCTTGCAGCACGCCGTGGTTGGTCGAGCCCGGCGCGGAGATCTGCGCGACGCCCGATTGCGAGGTTTGCTGAAACTCGTTGTTGCCGAGATTCACGAGACCGTTCTGATTGGCGAAGTTCGCCAGCGCGATCTGGCCGAGCGCCGCGGTTTGCTGGTTCGAATAGTTGCCGCTCAGCGTGCCGTCGGCGCCGATCGTGAAGCTCGTCAGTGTGCCGGCCGCGTAGCCGTCGGGCTGCAGCGTGTTCACGCCGTTCTTGCCGCCGTATTGCGTGGTGCCGCCGATGTTCAGCGTGAGGTTCTGCGGCGTCGACGAACCGTCCGTGGTCGGCACGCTGAAGTTGAAGACGAACGGCGTAGTGGTGGCGACGCCGTTCTTGTCGGTGGTACCGAGCAATGTGCCCGACGAATTGAAGTTCGCGTGACCGATCAGTTGCGCCGCGCCGGTCGAGGGCCCCGCGTAGACATCCCACGCGCCCGCTGCGGTCTTGGTGAAGTACATATTGACCATCTGCGAGCCGCCGAGCGAGTCGTACACCGTCGTGCTGGTCGAATAGTTGTACGTCGAATTGCTGTTCTGGTTAAACGCGATCGGCGTCGGCGCGATCGTGTAGCTGTCGTTGACGGCCGGCGTGCCGTTGAACGTGATGGTCTGGCCGTTGCCGAGCGGGATCGCCGTACCGGACGTGTACGTGCCGGCGGTCGACGTGCCGAGCGTGTTGTCCGTCACCGTGTAGGCCGTCGCGCTCGCGAACTTGACAGTGTAGTTGTCGTTGTTGGTGCCCGAAGCGGGGTGCGTGATGGTCGCGCCGGGCGTCGTGAGGGTACCCGTGTTGGCGCCGGCCTTCACGGTCGGCGTGCCGAGCATCAGCTTGTCCTGCGCGTTCAGGTTCAGGCCGGCAACAATCCTGGTCGTCGCTTGCGGCGCGATGTTCGCGGTCGGTACGCTGAGCGGCACGGTTTGCGCGGTATTGATGACACCTCCGGCGCTCGCGCCGTAGCCCATCAATTTCAGGCCTTGCGCGTTGGTGATGAAGCCGTTCTTGTCGAGCTGGAACACGCCGTTGCGCGAATACACCTGTGAGCCGTTGTTCGACAACTGGAAGAAACCGTTGCCGTTGATCGCGACGTTGAGCGCCTGGTTGGTGCTGCTGATCGTGCCTTGCGAGAACTGCTGCTGCACTTCGGAGAGCCTCGTGCCGATACCCACCTGATTGCTCACCGCGGTCGCCACCGAATTGGCGTACATGTCAGCGAATTGCGCAGCGCCGCTCTTGAAGCCAACCGTATGCGAGTTGGCAACGTTGTTGCCAATCACGTCGAGATTCTGCGACGCCGCCGACACCCCGCTCAAACCTTGCTGGTACCCCATCGTGGTCTCCGTTCTGGAAAATCGTTACTCGGTGGCTTCGATTGGAAGAAAATGCAGCGCTGTCATGTCGACGCACACCCGCATCCTTACAATTGTTTCAAATGTTACGCGATATTTCCGGGAAGTTTTGTGAAGATTTGTCGTAGGAATACCGTGACTCAAGCCTGCGCCTGTTTTTTTAGGCAAGTCCGTTCGATTGCCGCGCGCCGCCACCGTGGCTTGATGCCCGCGTTTGTCGACTTCCGTTGCTGCCGTTCGTCGTTGGGTAAACGGCCCCCTCTGGCCGTCGTTGCGCCACGGCGCGCCTAGCAACCACCCAAGGTGACCACGATGACCCTGAAGCTTTATGCCCACCCCTTTTCCTCGTACTGCCAGAAGGTCCTGACCGCGCTTTACGAAAATGGCACGCCGTTCGAACTGCGCAAGCTGTCGCACGACGACCCGCAAGTGATGGCGGAGTTGGCCGCGCTCTGGCCGATCAAACGCTTTCCGGTGCTGGTCGACGGCAGCCGGACCGTGATGGAGGCGAGCATCATCATCGAGTACGTGGGTCTGACGCACCCGGGGCCGGTGCGGCTGTTGCCGGCCGACCCGCTCGCGGCACTGGAAGTGCGCGGCATGGATCGTTTCTTCGACAACTACATCTCGACGCCGCAGCAACGGATCGTGCACGACAGCCTGCGGCCCGAAGCGGAGCGCGACCCGTTCGGCGTCGCCGAAGCGCAGGCCATGCTCGACACCGCGTACGGCTGGTTGAACGGCGTGATGGCGGAGCGCGAATGGGCCGCCGGCGACAGCTTCAGCCTCGCCGATTGCGGCGCCGCGCCGTTCCTGTTCTACGCGGACTGGACGCACCGCATCGGCTCGGCTTTTGAGCACGTGCTCGCCTACCGGAAGCGGCTGCTGGCCCGGCCATCGTTCGCACGCGCGGTCGACGAAGCGCGCCCGTATCGCTCGTTCTTTCCGCTCGGCGCGCCCGACCGGGACTGACTGCACGGACCCGGCACAGTCCAGCGAATACACCCGCAGACGTGAGGGGCAAGCGGGTGACCCGCTTGCCCGCCCGGCCCCCATCGCGACAACACTATTTCCACCCTATACACTTCACTTCGAAACCCACTTCCGCCCATTACTTACAAAAGGCAAAACATGGACCGTTTCGAAGCGATGGAGATATTTACGCGTGTGGTCGAAGCGAACAGCTTCACCAAAGTATCCGAGTCGCTCGACCTGCCACGCGCCAAAGTCAGCCGGACCATTCAGGCTCTGGAAGAGCATGTCGGCGTGCGGCTTCTGAACCGTTCGACGCGGCAGGTCAGCGTTACCGAAGACGGCGCACTGTTCTACGACCGCTGCGTGCGTATCCTCGCGGAAGTCGCCGATGCCGAATCGTCGCTGTCGAACAAGCGGGAAAATCCAAGCGGCACGATTCGCGTCGATACGTCCGGCACGCTCGCCCGTGCGCTGCTGCTCCCCGCGCTCGACGATTTCTACCGGCAATACCCGGAGATCGACGTGCGGCTCGGGTTGGCGGATCGCAACATCGATCTGATTCAGGACGGGGTGGATTGCGTGATCCGTATGGGCACGCCGGAGGAGTCGAGTCTCGTCGCGCGGCACATCGGCCAGGCGCGGATCGTGACCTGCGCGTCGCCTGCCTATCTGGAGAAATACGGCACGCCGACCACGCTCGAAGAGCTCAGCGAGCATCGCGCGGTTAACTACGTTTCAGCACGCAGTGGCAAGACCTTCCCGTTCGAATACGAGGTGGGCGGCGAGATCGTCAAGGTCACGCTGAAGAGCGTGCTCGCGGTAAACGACGGCAGCGTTTATATCGGCGCGAGCGCGCTCGGCCACGGCATCATCCAGCCCTCGCGCTTCATGGTCGCGGATCTGATCGCGCAAGGCGCGCTGAAGGAAATCCTCACGACCTACACGACCCCTGGCACGCCGCTGTCGATCCTGTACGCGCATCGCCGCAATCTGAGTTCGCGGCTGCGCGCATTCACCGAGTGGGTCACCGAACTGGCGCGAAACAATCCGGATCTGCGCATCACGGACGCCTGAACGTCACGGCGCAGGGACGCCAGGCGACGAGCCTTGTGCAAAGAGCACTAGCAAACGACAAAAGAAAGCCCCATGCGCTTCGCAACGCATGGGGCTTTTTTCAACTCGAATCGCTCAGCGAATAATTTGCCTCAGGCAATCCGCTCTTCGTTGGTCGGATCGAACAACACCGCCTTCGACGCGTCGAACAACAAGGTCGTAGTCGACAAGGGCTGCGGATTCGAAGCCGGGTGCACGCGGCTCACAATGCGCTTGCCGTTCACCTGGGCGAACACCAGCGTGTCCGGACCGGTCGGCTCGATCACGTCGACATTCACGTCGATCGACTGCAGGTTCGCGTGGTCGCCATGCGCACCACGCGCGTCGGTGATCCGCTCCGGGCGCAAGCCGAGAATCACTTCGCGCCCAATGTGCGACTTCACCTTCGCCGAATCGAACGGCAGGTTCAACACATTGCGCGCCGTGCCCGTATCCAGTTCGATGCCGACGCCCGAACCCTGCTCCACCAGCTTGCCCTGGATGAAGTTCATCGGCGGCGCGCCGATGAAGCCGGCCACGAACAGATTCGCCGGCGAGTCGTAGATTTCTTGCGGCGCACCGAACTGCTGGACGATGCCGTCTTTCATCACCGCGATGCGGTCGCCGAGCGTCATCGCTTCGATCTGATCGTGCGTCACGTAGACGATCGTCGTGCCGAGGCGTTGATGCAGCAGCTTGATTTCCGAACGCATCTCGATCCGCAGCTTCGCGTCGAGGTTCGACAGCGGTTCGTCGAACAGGAACATCACCGGATCGCGCGCGAGTGCGCGGCCCATGGCCACACGTTGACGCTGACCACCGGAGAGCTGACCCGGCTTGCGGTCCAGCAAGTGCGTGATCTGCAGCGTGTTCGAGACGCGGTCGACGATCTGCGCCTGCTCCTGTTTCGGTACCTTGCGGATACCCAGGCCGAACGAGATGTTCTCGCGCACCGTCATCGACGGATACAGCGCGTACGACTGGAACACCATCGCGATGTCGCGATCTTTCGGCGAGAGATTGTTCACCGTCTTGCCGTCGATCTGGATCTCGCCCTTGGTCACGGTTTCGAGGCCGGCGATCATGTTGAGCAGCGTCGACTTCCCGCAGCCCGAGCCGCCAACGAGAATCAGGAACTGGCCGTCTTCGATGTCGATGTTGACACCCTTCAGAACCGGCACCCCGTTCGGGTAAGTCTTGTACACGTCACGGATGGAAAGGCTTGCCATGCTGTGAATCCTCTTGTCTCTGGTACAGCTTGAAAACTTCTGGTCGGATGACGGCGGCGCACGATCAACGACGCCCCGCCGCGATGCGTATGGTTAGCCCCGGGTTCAGCCCTTCACTGCGCCCGCCGTCAGGCCGCGCACGAAATAGCGTCCCGCGACGATGTAGACGAGCAAGGTCGGCAGTGCGGCGATGATCGCGCCGGCCATGTCCACGTTGTATTCCTTCACGCCGGTCGAGGTGTTCACGAGGTTGTTCAGCGCCACCGTGATCGGCATCGAATCGACACCGGAGAACACAATCCCGAACAGGAAGTCATTCCAGATCTGCGTGAATTGCCAGATCAGGCACACCATGAAAATCGGCAGCGACACCGGCATCAGAATCTTCGTGAAGATCGTGAAGAAACCCGCACCGTCGATCCGCGCGGCCTTCACGAGTTCAGCCGGAATGCTCACGTAGAAGTTGCGGAAGAACATCGTGGTGAAGGCGATACCGTAGATCACGTGCACCACCACCAGACCGGTCGTCGTGTTCGACAGGCCGAGCATGCCTTCGAAACGCGCCATCGGCAGCAGGATCGCCTGGAACGGAATGAAACAGCCGACCAGGATCATCGTGAAGATCGGATCCGCGCCACGAAAACGCCAGTGCGTGAGCACATAACCGTTGAACGCGCCGATGATCGACGAGATCAGCACGGCCGGAATCACCATGCGCACGGAGTTCATAAAGAACGGCTGCATACCGTCGCAGCGCACCCCGGTACACGCACCGCTCCATGCCTTGATCCACGGATCGATGGTCCAGTGCGTCGGCGGCGTCAGCAGGTTGCCGGAGCGCAACTGGTCGATGTCCTTGAACGACGTGGACAGCATCACGTACAGCGGGAACAGGAAATACAGGGCAAACAGAACCAGGGCCGCATAAATGACGGCACGGCTGATCGTCATCTTAGGCTGCATTGCGGGTGCTCCTCGATTCCAGATACATCAGCGGCACGAGCACGGCCACAACGGTCGCGAGCATCATCATCGACGACGCCGCGCCGACGCCCAGCTGCCCGCGATTGAACGAAAACGTGTACATGAAAATAGCCGGCAGCGATGAGGACGTACCCGGACCACCCGCGGTCAACGCGACGACCAGGTCGAAGGTCTTGATCGTGATGTGGCAAAGAATCAGCAGCACGGAGAAGAACACCGGGCGCATGCTCGGAATCACGATCTTGCGATAGATGGTCGGCAAGCCCGCGCCGTCCATCTGCGCGGCCTTGAAAATCTCACCGTCGACACCGCGCAAACCCGCGAGGAACAGCGCCATCACGAAGCCGGTGGACTGCCACACCGCCGCGATCACAACGCAGAAAATCGCCTTGTTGGGGTCGCCGAGCCAACTGAACGAGAAGCTCGTCCAGCCCCAGTCGTGGAACACTTTCTCGAGACCGACGCTCGGCGTCATGATCCATTGCCACGCCGTACCCGTCACGATGAACGAGAGCGCCATCGGGTACAGGAACACGGCGCGCAGTGCGCCTTCATTGCGGATCTGCTGATCGAGCAGGATCGCGAGGAACAAGCCGAGGCCGATACAGATACCGATAAACGGAATGCCGAACCAGCCGAGGTTGGCAGCCGAGGTCCAGAACACGTCGTTGTCGAACAGCTCGCGATAACGGTCGAGACCGACAAAATCATAACGAGGCATCAGCCGCGAATTGGAGAGCGACAGATAGCCGGTAATTGCGATGAAGCCATACACGAAGATCAGGCTGATCACGACGCTGGGTGCGAGCACCAGCTTCGGAATCCAGCGATCGGCAAGCGCCGCCATGGGCGACGTGCGGCGGGGGGCGGTGGCCGTTTTCCCGTTTCCGCTGATAGAAGCAGTCACTACTCGACTCCTGCTGAAACTGTACCGCCGAAACGCTCACGCCTGAGGGGCGCAAGGCTGCAACGGCATAGGTGTGACTCTATGAAACCAGGGGTGAAACCGCCTGCTGGCAACAATGCGGTCAGCGGTCTGAAGGGCGCGCCCGGTGTCCGTGGAGTGCCCCCGGACGCGCCGCTTCGCTTACTTCACTTACTTGGTCTTCGCTGCCTTCGCGAGCGCGGCAACCGCGGTCTTCGAATCTTCCTGCGAGTTCATAAACTTCGTGACCACGTCCGAGATCGCACCGGCTGCTGCATCCGGTTGCGCCATGCCGTGTGCCAGCGAAGGCACATAGCCGCCCGACTTGATCGCCACTTGTTCATCCGCGTACGACTTCTTCGCGCAGTCGTCGAACTTGGCCATCGACACGCCCAGACGAACCGGGATCGAGCCCTTGTTCAGGCTGAACTGTTCCTGGAAGTCCGGCGACATGATCGTCTTGGCCAGTGCCAATTGACCCGGCGTTGCGGTCTTCTGGCCCTTCTGCTGGAAGAACACGAACGAGTCGACGTTGAACGTGTAGGCCTTTTCCGTGCCCGGCACCGCGGCGCAGACGTAGTCCGAACCCGCCTTCTTGCCTGCGTTGGCGAACTCGCCCTTCGCCCAGTCGCCCATGAACTGCATGCCGGCCTTGCCGTTGATCACCATGGCCGTGGCCAGGTTCCAGTCACGACCGGTACGGCCCGCGTCGAAGTAACCCTGGATCTTGCGGACCGTGTCGAACACGCCGACCATCTGGTCCGACGTCAGCGTCTTCTCGTCGAGGTCGACCAGCGCCTTCTTGTAGAAGCCCGCGCCTTGCGACAGCACGACGTCTTCCCACAGCGTCAGGTCTTGCCACGGCTGACCGCCCATCGCGATCGGCTGGATGCCCGCGGCCTTCATCTTGTCGGCCACCGCGAAGAACTCAGGCCACGTGGTCGGCACCTTGCCGCCTGCCTTGTCCAGCGCCGCCTTGTTGATGTACAGCCAGTTCACGCGGTGCACCGAGAACGGCGCCGCAACGTAATGGCCGTCCGCGTGCATGATCTTGTCGATTTCCGGCGGCAGATTCTTTTTCCAGTCGCCTGCAACCGAATCGATCGGCACCAGCACGCCTTGCTCCGCCCAGTCCTGGATCAGCGGACCCTTGATCTGCGCAGCGCTCGGCGCATTACCCGAGATCACCTGCGTCTTGAGTGCCGTCATGGCAGCCGCACCTGCGCCGCCAGCAACCGCGAAGTCCTTCCACGTGTAACCCTCCTTCGTCATGTCGTCCTTGAGCACGCCGACGGCTTTCGACTCACCGCCCGACGTCCACCAGTGCAACACTTCGATCGACTCGGCAGCTTGCACAGCCGAGACGCCACACATCAGACCCGCGGCGCACAAAGCGCCCATGATCGCGCGAAATTTCATTGCTTATCTCCTCCAGACACCTGAACAAAAAACAAATGGCCCCTGATGTCGCCAGGGTGCTGTGGTTGGTTCAAACAGGCAAAACACTGGGCGATCGAGCACGGTCGGGCGCATGCGTCATGCATGTGCCGGCGGACCGCTATCCGGCCGCTGGAAGCTCAAGAGATGAGTGGATCGGGATGCAACTGACTGTCTCCTCTTTTGATTTTTGCCTGCCCGCGTCGCGCGCGGCAGACTCGAGGTGCCTCACACGTTAACCCTGACGCCAGACCCGCCTTCCGGCTTTCCGTAAGGACCGCCGGGGGCGTGCTGGCACGTGCTCACACGCAATGTCCGTTAACATGCAGGGGACGCCTGCCGATTCGGGAAAACGCGCATCTAGCCTCACAGCGCACGCTTTTTTCATCGAATTAGCGCTACCTCTTGATTTGGATTGTAGTTAAACTACAATTCAGTGTCAAAAAATATTTTATCGGACTACGGTCGCCCTTTTCGGTCCCCACGGCGACCCCAGGATATCGACGGAGACTCATGCAAACCGATTCAAGCTTCACCTTCGTTCTCTTCGGCGGAACCGGCGATCTGTCGATGCGCAAGATCCTGCCGGCACTGTTTGAAGCGCACCGTGCAGGTGGCATGCTGGCCGACAGCGGCAAGATCGTCGCGGTGGCGCGGCATGTGGCCGATCGGGCTGCCTACATTGACTGGGTCAATGAGCACGTCAAGCCGCACGTGTCGAAGAACGGTGTGGATGAAACCGCATGGGCGAGCTTCCTCGACCGTATCGAGTTCGTGAAGATCGATCTCGGCAACCCCGAAGACTTCGTACTGCTGCGCGACGCCTTGAGCGGCCGGCCTGGCATCCGCGTGTTCTATCTGGCAACGGGGCCGTCGCTGTTCGTACCGATCTGCCACGCGCTGGCGTCGGTGGGACTCAACGAAAATTCGCGCATCGTGCTGGAAAAGCCGCTCGGCTACGACCTCAAGTCGTCGAACGCAATTAATGATGCAGTCGGCGAAATCTTCGCTGAAGAACAGATCTACCGGATCGACCACTACCTCGGCAAGGAGCCGGTGCAGAACCTCCTGGCGCTGCGCTTCGGCAATGTGCTGTTTGAACCGTTGTGGCGCCGTGAATGGGTGGAGAGCATTCAGATCACGATTGCGGAAGAACTCGGCGTGGAAGCGCGCGGCGACTTCTACGACAACACCGGCGCCTTGCGCGACATGGTGCAGAACCATTTGCTGCAACTGCTTTCCATCGTCGCGATGGAACCGCCGCATTCGATGGATTCCGACTCGGTACGTGATGAAAAACTGCGCGTACTGCGCGCGTTGAAGCCGATCGATCCGCGCGATATCGGCAAGGTCGCGGTGCGCGGCCAGTATCATGCGGGCGTGATCCGCGGCAATGCGGTACCGGCGTATGCTACCGAGCCTGGCGTGAAGCCGGACAGCACGACCGAAACCTTCGTCGCGTTGAAGGTGGAAATCGAAAACTGGCGCTGGGCTGGTGTGCCGTTCTTCCTGCGCACGGGCAAGCGTCTCGCGGATCGTGTCGCTGAGATCGTGGTGAATTTTCGTGCAGTGCCGCATTCGGCATTGGGCGCGTCCGCGTTGCGCGGCGGTGCGAACCGTCTCGTAATCCGTTTGCAGCCGAACGAGACCATTCGCCTTTACTGTCTCGCGAAGCAGCCGGGCGAAGGCATGAACCTCGCCAGCGTCCACCTCGACCTCGCGTTCGACCGGTTCTTCCGCGAAGGGCAGATGGAGGCGTATCAGCGCCTGCTGCTCGATGTCATCAATGGGCGCCTCGCGCTGTTTGTGCGGCGCGATGAGCAGGAAGCAGCATGGCGCTGGGTCGAACCGATCCTCAACGAATGGGCCGCTGCGAACAAGCCGCCCAAGCCGTATGCAGCAGGCACGTGGGGACCGGCCGCGGCGAGCGCGATGTTGGCGCAGCACGGCACCTGCTGGCTCGAAGAAGAGAATTGAATCAACTGAATGACGGCGCTGTGCCTTGCCTGATCCTGATCGCGATGTCGATCGAAGCACGGCACAGCGCCTGCAAGACTCACCGACGAACTGAACGGAATGGCGCCGGTATCACGAAGGCGCCTGCAAGTCATCCCGCTTGCAGGCATCGCGTGACAGCAGTACAGCACGTTCCGCAGATCTAACAAGAAAGCAGCACGGAGGAGAAGTGATCCAGCTTCACGCTTTCGACGATCAACGCGCCCAATCCGACGCGTTGGCGAAAGCGGTTGGCGACGCGTTACATGCGTCGCTCGCCGCACAGGCGGCCACGGCCGCAGCGGGCACGTCAACCCTTGGCACGCGCCCGGCCATGCTTGCAGTGTCCGGCGGCACCAGCCCGCGTCCGTTCCTGCAGACGTTGTCCACGCAATCCTTCGACTGGGCGCGCATTGCCGTGACGCTGGTCGACGACCGCTGGGTGCCGGAAACGGACAGCGCGAGCAATTCACAACTCGTGCACGACACGCTGTTGCAGAACGCCGCAAAGAACGCCGCCTTCTGGCCGCTGGTCGATGCAACGCAAGACCTCAATGCGCACGTTGCCGCGCTGAACGCCGACGCGCGCTTTAGCGCCGTGCCGGACGTCGCGATTCTCGGCATGGGCGAAGACGGCCACACCGCGTCGATTTTCGCGGATGCGCCCGAATGGGACTTTGCGATCACTACCCCCGAGCGTTTCGTGGCCGTCCATCCCGGCAGCGCGCCGCATGCGCGCGTGAGCTGGTCGCTCTCCGCCTTGAAAGAAGTGAAGCACCTGTTTTTGCTGATCGCAGGACCGCGAAAGATGGACGTGCTGAATGCCGCCGCCGCTTCGCTACAAAAAAATGCCATCTCGCAGTTGGCAAACGACAAGGGAGTGAGACTCGATGTCTACTGGTGTGCAAACTAAGGCTGTTCCGGGCGCGGGCCAGCACGCCGATGGACCGAGGCTGCTCGCCGACATCGGCGGCACCAATGCGCGCTTCGCGCTCGAATACAGCCCGGGCGAGATCGGCTCGGTGCAGGTCTATCCGTGCGCGGACTATCCGGGCGTTGCCGAAGTCATCAAGAAGTACCTGAAAGACACCAAGATCGGCCGCGTGAATCACGCGGCGATTGCGATTGCGAACCCGGTCGACGGCGATCAGGTCAGCATGACCAACCACGACTGGAGCTTTTCGATCGAAGCCACGCGCCGTGCGCTTGGCTTCGACACGCTGCTGGTGGTGAACGACTTTACTGCGCTGGCCATGGCCCTGCCCGGCCTGACCGACGCGCAGCGCGTGCAGGTGGGTGGCGGCTCGCGTCGCCCGAACAGTGTGATCGGCCTGCTGGGCCCGGGCACCGGCATGGGCGTATCCGGCCTGATTCCTGCCGACGACCGCTGGATCGCGCTCGGCAGCGAAGGCGGCCACGCTACGTTCGCGCCGGCCGACGAACGCGAAGACATCGTGCTGCAATACGCACGCAAAAAGTGGTCGCACGTCTCGTTCGAACGTGTGGCAGCGGGCCCCGGCCTCGAAGTGATTTACCGCGCGTTGGCGGGCCGCGACAAGAAGCGCGTGGCGGCGAACGTCGACACGATCGAGATCGTTAAACGCGCGATGGAAGGCGAGCCGCTCGCGGCCGAATCCGTCGACGTGTTCTGCGGGATTCTCGGCACTTTCGCGGGCAATATCGCAGTGACGCTCGGCGCGTTGGGCGGCATCTACATTGGCGGCGGCGTCGTGCCGCGGCTGGGCGAATTTTTCGCGCGTTCGTCGTTTCGCAAACGGTTCGAGGCGAAGGGCCGCTTCGAGGCTTATTTGCAGAACGTGCCGACCTATGTAATTACCGCTGAATACCCGGCGTTTCTGGGGGTTTCGGCGATTCTCGCGGAGCAGTTGTCGAACCGCGCGGGCGGCAGCTCATCGGCCGTGTTCGAGCGGATTCGTCAGATGCGCGACGCGTTGACGCCGGCCGAGCGCCGAGTGGCCGATCTCGCGTTGAATCATCCGCGTTCGATCATCAACGATCCGATCGTGGATATCGCGCGCAAGGCCGACGTGAGCCAGCCGACGGTGATCCGCTTTTGCCGTTCGCTCGGCTGCCAGGGTTTGTCGGATTTCAAGCTGAAGCTGGCGACGGGTTTGACCGGCACGATTCCGGTGAGTCATAGCCAGGTGCATCTGGGCGACACCGCGACAGACTTCGGCGCGAAGGTGCTGGACAATACGATTTCCGCGATTCTTCAACTGCGCGAGCATTTGAATTTCGACCAGGTCGAGCGGGCGATCGATCTGTTGAACGGTGCGCGGCGGATCGAGTTTTATGGGCTCGGCAATTCGAACATCGTTGCGCAGGATGCGCACTACAAGTTCTTCCGGTTTGGCATTCCGACGATTGCCTACGGCGATCTGTATATGCAGGCGGCTTCAGCCGCGTTGCTTGGCAAAGGTGATGTGATTGTTGCCGTGTCGAAGTCGGGGCGTGCGCCTGAGCTGCTGCGTGTGCTGGATGTCGCCATGCAGGCGGGGGCTAAGGTGATTGCCATTACGTCCAGTAATACGCCTTTGGCGAAGCGGGCTACTGTCGCTTTGGAGACCGATCACATTGAGATTCGCGAGTCGCAGTTGTCGATGATTTCGCGGATCTTGCATCTGGTCATGATTGATATTCTTGCAGTTGGCGTGGCGATTCGGCGCGCTGTGCCTAGCGCGGATGTGGCGGAGACGGTCGCTAAGGCGCGACAGGGCGCGGATGATGATGCTAGTGCTGTGCTTGATTGGTTGAGTCATGGGGCGGCTTCTTCGGCACGGGATTAAAGGGGTTTTTGGCCTTCGCGGCGGCTTGGGTTGGTTGCCTGCGGCGTTGGCCTTTCCTTGATCTGGCTTTTTGGCCTTTCCTTGAATTTATATCGGTTTATTAGTGTTGCCCCTGTGCGGGGCGGCACTTACTTTCTTTGCCGCCGCAAAGAAAGATAAGCAAAGAAAACGGCTCGCCCCCCTGCTAAGCGGGTCCCCCGCACAGTCGCGGTAGTGGTGCATCTGGAATCTGTGCTCTCGTACATTCGACGTGAGTGACAAGGCAGTCATACTTCCGGCGGCGCTGCGCGCGCCGATGCGGTACTTCATCAAACCGTACGTTGTCACAAACGCTCTGCGGCACTTCATCAAATCGCGCGTTTCTGCCGATGCTCGACGGCACCCTATCAAACCGCGTGCTGTTGCCGACGCTCAGCAGTACTTCATCAAGCTAGACGTTGTTGCTGGCACGCGGCGGAAATCCGGCAATCCACTAGCTATCGTTGTACTCACTACTGCTTCATTAGATCAATAGCTGCTTCTGGTGCATGGCGTGCGGTAGCCCTCGCTAGCCGCTTGATGCACCAGGGACACGCCCAAAAAACCATCCGGCATTTTCAGCGCATCGCCGAGGCGAAGCCGATGGCCCCACCACGCCCAAACGAAGCCGTGGGTTTGCATGATGAACCCTTCCGGCGAGCACATAGTGCGAGGCGGGAAGTATGAATGCCTTGTCACTCACGTCGAATGCGCGATACAGATTCCAGATGCACCACTGCCGTTACTATGCAAGGGACCCGCTTAGCAGGGGGTTCGAGCCGCTTTCTTTTGCCTATCTTTTC
>NZ_JAQQDU010000056.1:0-57873 GCF_046027825.1 Paraburkholderia sediminicola | reverse complement strand
CGGCAGCGCACCCACTCGAACTTCGAAAGAAGCCAAATAAAGACGGTCGAGAGAAATCTGTCTAAACGACTGAACTTATTGATCTCACGGAAAAGCCAAAAAACAACATCTAAGCGGTCGAGCCCGGCCACTTGATGGCAATATCCCTCGACACTAAAACAATAGTCGGTCGAGGCCTTCAGCGATAAAGCAAAGCATGCGATTGGTTTCAGCTGACTAAGTACCGTCGATCGCATACGTTGGGACCCATGCCACGCTTGGCCTCTGCAGTGTTTCGGGATGCCTTGCCTTCAATATCAATCGCGACTGGCCGAGTGCTTTTTAATTCAGCATCATCACGTTCACAAGAACCGGATATGGCGACTATCACCCCACGGTAAACTGGCGCATCTTTGCCGCATCGGAAGCAATTGCCAGATACATCTTCTTCGGACTGTTCGTTTCACTCCTTGCCTCTTATTTGTCGAAGTGCGGCGCTCCGAAGAAACGAAATGGAAATCCGACCATTACACAGCGAAGCCGACTACCAGGCGGCGCTCGCACGCGTCGCGGAAGTCGTCGCCATCGACCCAATGCCGTCAACGCCTGAAGGCGACGAACTGAAAGTCCTTTCAACCCTCGTCGAACACTATGAGGGCGTGGGCTTCCCGATGGAATTGCCAGCCCTCAGAAACGCGTCTGGACGCCAATGCGGCCGATGAACTGCGACGCGCTGCTCGATGCCACCATCACGTCGTTGATCTGCGCCGCGGCACCCTGGTTTGCGCGCTGATAAAGGGCCGCCACGTAGACGCCGGTGCGCTTCGACAACTGGTAGTTCGCCATCGCGGTGAGCTGGTGCGCGTGGTTGTCGTCGACCACCTCGTTGCCCTTCATATACATGTACGCGCCGCTCAGCGACCACTCCGGCTCGATCTGCCACATGCCGCCCAGTTCGGCCTGCCAGACCTGGCCGCCGTTCAGCTCGTTACGCACTGCCGTATAGAGCGCGGTGGCAGTGACGGAGCCGATTCGGTAGTGCGCGCCGACGCCCCAGTTGCGCACGCTGTCCTGTGCACCCGAGACCGCCGTCTTCACCTGCGTATAAGCGGCGTTCGCGCCGAATGCGCCGTGCGTGTAGTTGATCCCCGCGCTCACGCCGCTGTTCGAACCGAACGAACCTGCGACGCCGCCGAAGCCATACATCGCACCCGCGGAGAAGCCGCCATAGCTCATGCTCTGATACTTCACCGAGTTGTTGACGCCGACGCCTGCCATGCGGTCCCAGTCGAATGCGCCGGTGGGATTGCCCGGCAACGCGAGCTTCGCGAACGGCCCGTTGCGGAAGTCATAGATGCCCTGCGTGTAGATCGCCGCGTCGTCCAGCCCGAAGAACAGCGAATCGGTCATGAAGTCGTACTGGTTGCCGAAGGTGAGCCGGCCGTAGCGCTCGTCGTCGAGACCGACAAATGCCTCGCGGCTGAACAGGCTGCCGCCCGGCATGAACGAGCCCGAGCCCATTTCGAACTGGTTTGTGAGCGCGAAGATTGCATGCGTGCCGCCGCCCAGATCTTCCTTGCCGGTAAACTTCAGCAGGTTCGGCACGGCAATGCCGTCGTCGAACTTCAGCACGTGGCCGCCGCCTTCGTTGCTGACATAGGACACGCCGGCATCGAGCAGGCCGCTGAGCGTAACGTTGCTTTGCGCGTACGCATGGCACGCGAACAGCAGCGTGGCCGCCGCGCAAAGGGCTCTGGTTTTCATTGACTGTCTCCTGAATCGAATTGTTATGATTCGCGCCGAGGTCGCAGCGCTTTGTGTGAATGTGGGGGTAGTTAGGGATACGTTGTGGCGCGTCAGGCGATGTCCTTCGACACGCCAAGCGCGGCGCCCGGAGCCACGTCGCTGCGTCTGCGTGGCGACGTTTCGACGAGGAACAGCGACACCACGGCGCCCACAACGAGGCCGCCGAGCGCGAAGGTCAGCGTTGACGGCAAGCCGAAATGCTGCGCGACGAATCCGGCGATCGCCGGTGCAAGTCCACCGCCGAAGATTTCACCCGCACCCGACACGAAACCCACCGACGAAGCGACGAGTCCGATCGGCGCCGCTTCGGTCGCGATCGGGCCGCTCAGGAGACCGAGCAGGCCAAGCGCGAACACCGAGACGCCGAACAGCAGGATGAAGAGCGTTTGCGGATTGGCGCCAGTCTGTGCGAACAGATACAGCAGCACCGCGGCACACACGAACGCGATGATCGCTGCGTTGCGCCGACCGATGAAATCCGACACCCCGGCCAAGCCAAACGAGCCGACGAAGCCACCGAAGCCGATCGCCGACACGACGAAGCCCATCTTCTGTGTGTCGAGATGCAGCACTTCGACGAGATAGGTCGGCACCATCGCGCTGACCACGAAGATGCCCGCCATCGCGCACAGGATCGCGAGCGTGGCGAGCCAGACATTGCGGCGTTTGAACAGCGTGGTCCAGCGGGGTCGGGCGGAACTGACCTGCGCAGGCATCAGTTCGTTGCGCGGCTGGTCCTTCAGCGTGCGCGCGATGAGGATCGCGACAATCAATCCCGGCACCGCGGAAATCGTGAAGACCCAGTGCCAGGACGGCACGACCCGCAGCAGTTGCGTCGCGAGGATCGGCGCGAAGCCAAGACCCAGCAGCGAGAACATGCTGAGCTGCAGTCCCATATTGAAGCCGCGCCGCGACGGCAGCGATGCCTCGCCGGTAGCCGCGACACTGGCCGGCGTGAACGCCCCTTCCGCGATGCCCATCACTGCGCGGATCAGCATCAGGCTAGCGAAGCCGCTTGCGAGACCCGACAGGCTCGAGAGCAATGAAAACGCGACCATCGTCGCGACCAGAATGCGCTTGCGGCCGATGCGATCGGACACAGGCCCCATCGCGATCGCCCAGACGCCCCACGCGACGCTCAGAATCCCAATGAGGCTGCCCAGCTGCTGGAAGTTCAGATTGAGTTCCCGCATCATGTGCGGAAACAGCGGCGCGACGATCCAGCGATCAAGGCCGACCAGGCCGAAACCGAGCCCGAGCAGTACAAGCGTCTTTATTTCGTATACCGAATCATGTTGCTGGCCATTTTCCACATGTGCAGGTGAAGCAGAATGCATGAGGGTGTCTCCTGTCGAGGTTATCGGAATTTGTTTATGTTTTATATTTGTTATTGATGATAAGTTGTTTACCGAAAAACGCAAGAATCCCGGGTTAGGGGAAAACGCTGAATTCGAGGTAGTCGCATGCTATGATCCATCGAACCCGTTTTGCCATGTCCACGCCCATGTTCCACGCCCATGTCGACCAAGCCCACCGCCGATAACATCAACGACGATCTCGTCGGTCAGGTCGACCAGTCGGAACTGCTGGATCTTCTCGGTTACAACGTGCGGCGCGCGTATCTGGTAATCCAGGCGCACTTCGACATGCAGATGGAAAAGCTCGAGGTGCGTCAGGCCGATTTCGCAGTGCTCTCCACCCTGCGGCGCAATCCGGGCATCAATCAGAAGTCGCTTGCCGAGGCGCTCGCCATCGCGCCGCCGAACCTCGCCACGTTGCTCGACCGCCTCGAGTCTGCCGGACTGCTGGCGCGTCAACGCAGCACCGACGACAAACGCATCCAGCTCGTCTCGCTCACGCCGCAAGGCACGAAGCGCCACGCTCAGGCAGTGAAGGCCGCACGCAAGGCCGACGAAGCAGCCGTGCACCGGCTGTCGAGCGATGAGCGGGATCAGCTGAGACTGCTGCTGTCAAAAATTTTCAAGGACTAGCGCGTGCCCGGGGGGAACGACACCGCGTTCTCCACCGGCACATTGCGCTCAGATAGCCATCGGGTCTGCTGCGACCAGCATCAACGCATCGAGCGCCAGCACGCCTTGGCCACGTGGATAGACTACCACCGGATTCAGGTCAATCTCGCGAATGTCCGCTGCCGTTTGCAGCAGCCCCCCCAGACACACGACCACCTCCGCGAGCGCTTCGACATCCAGCGCGGGCGCACCGCGATAACCATGCAGCAACGGCGCACTCTTCAGCTTGCCGATCTCGCGCACCACCGCCTCTCTGGTCAGATCGTGCGGCAGCAGGCGAATGTCGCGCGTCACCTCGGCAGCGACGCCACCGAAACCGATCAGAATCACCGCCCCCCACTGCGAATCGTGGCGCGCGCCGACGATCATCTCCAGCCCACGCTCCCCCATCCGCTCGATCAACACGCCATCGAGCGCGACGTCGGGAGCGTGTTGCCGCACGTTGTCGTGGAGCTGCGCCCACGCCAGTCTGAGCGCATCGTCCCCGCTCGTGCCGAGGATCACGCCACCCACGTCGCTCTTGTGGCTCAACGCGGCCGCCTGCACCTTGAGCGCGACCGGGTAGCCGAGCCGCCGCGCGATCGTCAGCGCGGTGTCGAGATCGGTGGCAAGCTCGCCGCGTGCGAACGGCACACCTAACGGCGCAAGCAGTTGCTTGGCCCGGTATTCAGGCACAACGCCGTTGGGCAGCGTCATGCCGAGCGTCTTGGGTTCGAAGACGGCCTGCGCGAAGTCGCGGGTTCCGAGTTCCGACAGACGGGCGACCGCGCGCAGCGCGCGCTCCGTGCTCGGAAAGTACGGAATGCCCACCTCGCGCATCTGCGCGATGTAGTCGGCCGGCACGAGCGCGCCTTCGTCCAGCCCGGCACAGATCACCGGCTTCTGCGGCCGCAGTTCGCGCACCGCGCGCAACACCGGCGGCATCTTGATGGCGCACGTCACCGGGTCGGTCTGGATGAGACCGACCACGATCGCCGAGAAGCGGTCGTCGTCGAATAGCGCAGACAGCGTGCGGTAGTAAAGATCAGGATCGACCAGCCCCTGCGCGGTCAGGTCGAGCGGATTGGCCACCGCCACGAACGCCGGCATCGCGGAGCGCAGCGCGGGAGCATCGTCATCGTGAAGCGCGGGCAGCTCGAGATCGATCTCCTCGCAGAGATCCAGACACAGCGCCTTGAATGCGCCCGACTCGCCAACTATCGCGGTGCCGCGCGCGGGCAGCTGCGCGCAGCGCAGCGCTATCTCCGCGATGTCGCCGAGTTCTTCCAGCGTGTGGGCGAGCACGATGCCCGCGCGTTCGACCTTCGTGCGCATCAACGCATGGTCGCCGGCCATGGCGCCGGTGTGCGTGGCCGCCGATTCGCGCGCGGCGGCGCTCCTGCCCGGATGCAGCAACACCAGCAGCTTGCCCGCCTCGCGTGCACGACGCGCGGCTGCGAGCAGCCGGCCCGGTTGACGGAACTGCTCGGCGATCAGCGCGATGATGCGCGTGCCAGGATCGTCGAGCAGGAATGCCAGGTAATCTTCCAGGTGGCTGGCCGCCTCGTTGCCCGTCGACACTGCGTACGACAGCGGCAAATTGCGGCTTGCCAGCGTCGTGTTGAGCACGGCCATCATCGCGCCGCTCTGCGACAGAATACCGATCGCCGGATGCGCGCGGTTGCGCTGCGCCTGCGCGTCGCTCACTGTCGTTTCGACGAACGTCAACGGCACGCGATCGAGATAGTTGATGCAGCCAAGGCAGTTGGGCCCTTCGACGAGCATGCCCGCTTGCGCAGCGATGCGCGCGATCTCGCGCTGCTGCGCGATGCCCTGCGGCCCTGCTTCGGCAAAACCCGCCGAAAAGATCACGACCGCCCCGACCTTGCGTGCCGCAAGCTCGCACACGGCATCGAGCACTGCGGCTTGCGGAATTGCCAGCACGGCGACGTCAATGCCGTCGGGCAACTGGTCAATCGAATTCACGCACGGCCGGCCGTCGATTTCGTCGCGTTTCGGATTGACGAGGTAAATGCGGCCCCGGTAGTCGTTGCGCTCGAGATTGGCCAGCACCGAAGCGCCGAGCGCGCCGGGCGTCGGCGAAGCACCGACGATGGCGATCGAATCGGGCCGCAGCAGACGTCCCACGGCCTGAGCGCTCACTGCGGAACGCACGTCGGATTGAGTCGGGTTCATGTCGGCGGGCTCCCGGGCTCAGGCACGCTGGCGTGTCAGATCGTACGTGCCAAGACCGGGCTTGTAGGTCTTGTCGTCGAGGAATTGCCGCAGACCTTCCTTGCGACCGTCGTCGTCGTAGCTGTTGGCCGCTTCCTGGGCACGCACGAGGAAGTCCTCCGCGTTGTCGTAGGTCATCTCGCGCACGCGGCGGATCGCGTCCTTGGTGGCCTTCAGCGCAACCGGATTCTTTTTCAGCAGCGCCTGCGCCACCTCGACGACGCGCGCACGCAATTGCGCGGCAGGCACCGCCTCGTTGACGAGCCCCCACTCCTCGGCCTTGCGGCCATCGATACGCTCGCCGAGCATCGCGTGATACATCGCGCGACGAAACGACAGCAGCTCCGCTGCGACCTTCGACGCACCACCGCCCGGCAAGATGCCCCAGTTGATCTCCGACAGGCCAAAGTGCGCGTCCTCTGCGCAGAACGCGAGATCACAGGCGAAGAGCGGGCCATAGCCACCGCCGAAACACCACCCGTTGATCATCGCAATGGTGGGCTTCTGGTACCAGCGCAGACGCCGCCACCACCCGTAACTCTCACGCTGCGCCTTGCGCGTGCCTGCGAGACCATCGGCTTCCGTATCACGGAAGTACTCCTGAAGATCCATGCCAGCCGTCCACGCGGGCCCTTCTCCCGTGAGCACCAGCACACCCGCATCTGGATGGAATTCCAGCTCGTCGAGCACTTCCATCATGCGACGGTTCAGCGCCGGGCTCATCGCATTGCGCTTTTCCGGACGGTTGAATTTTACCCACGCGATGCCGTTCTCGATGCTGAAAACGACGGTCTGTTCTTCTGCCTGACTGCTCATTGCCGACACCTTGTTAGAAGAGAAATGATCGATCGGGACGCCAGACTGGAAAGCCGTGCGGACGTCCCGCTGCTACCTAGAATGGATACTGCGGCACAGCGTCCTTCACCGTGACCCATTGCCAGTGGGTGTACTGCTCCCAGTCCGCGGGGCCGCCCACGCTGGTGCCGTTGCCCGAGGCGCCGGTGCCGCCAAACGGGTTGATCACCTCGTCGGCCACTGTCTGGTCGTTGATATGCAGAAGGCCCGTGTGCAGACGCTCACCCAGCGCCATCGCGCGTCCGACTGATGCCGAGATTACGCCGGCGGACAGACCGTATTCGGTGTGGTTGGCGAGCTCCACGGCTTCATCGTCGGTATCGAACGGAATCACGCTGGCGACAGGCCCGAAGATTTCCTCGTCGAATGCGCGCATGCCCGGCTTTACGTTGGACAGCACGGTGGGCGCGTAGAACAGGCCCTCGTGCGTCGCACCCGCCTCCACCACCGCCCCGGCCGCCACCGATGCACCGACGATGTCGGCCACATTCTGCAACTGCCGCTGGTCGATGATGGGGCCGAGCGCCACCTGTGCGACGGCGGGGTCGCCCACCGGCAGGTGACGCGCCTTGTCGGCGAGACGCCGCGTCAGTTCGGCCGCGATGCCGCGCTGCGCCAGCACGCGGCCGGTCGCCATGCAGATCTGCCCCTGGTGGAACCACGCGCCGAATGCGATCGCGGACACCGCGCGGTCGAGGTCGGCATCGTCGAGGACGATCAGCGAATTCTTGCCGCCCAGTTCCAGCGAAACCTTCTTCAGATGGCGCCCCGCCAGTTCGCCGATCTTGCGGCCGGCGGCCGTTGAACCGGTAAACGCGAGCATCGGCACGCCGGGGGCCTCGACCAGCGCCTGCCCGACGTCCGCGCCACCTGGCAGCACGTGCAGCAGGCCCTTCGGCAGGCCCGCGGCCGCCAGCACTTCGGCGATCACGAAGCCGCCGGCATACGGCGTGCGCGGATCAGGCTTGACTACCACCGCGTTGCCGACCGCGAGCGCAGGCGCCACCGAGCGCAGCGACAGCACCAACGGGAAATTGAACGGCGAGATCACGCCGATCACGCCCAGCGGCAACTGGCGCGCGATGCTGAACCTACCAGGGACGCTCGGCAGCACGCGGCCGGTCGCTTCCAGTGGCATGGCCGCGGCACGCTGCAGCAGCACGATCGCTTCACGCACCTCATGTTCGCCCTTAGGGAGGATGGCACCGGTCTCGCGCGCAATCAGCGCTGCAGCAGCCGGAGCATGCTCCTGAAGCAGCGCTGCCGCGCGATGAAACACGGCAGCACGTTCGCGCGGCGGCGTGGCGGCCCATGCGCGCTGTGCCGCACGCGCCGCGCGCACTGCGACCGTGACGTCCTCCTGCGTGGCCTTGCCGACCTGATGCAGCGGCTGACCGGAAGCCGGCTCGATGACGTCCAGCGTGCCCGGCACGCGGACCCAGTCGCCGTTGAAGATCGCGCCGCGCCATGTATCGGCGTTGGCAAGCGAAAGGCCTGACGGATTGCTCATGAAGAATGTCTCCAATTGTTGTTGAACCGGCTCTATTCAGATAGCTGTGGCGGCCAGGCCGCCGTCGACGGGCAGATTGACGCCGTTGATCCAGCGCGCGGCGTCGGAGGCCAGAAACACGATGGCTTCGGCGACTTCGTCAGCGTACGCGGGGCGTTTCATTCTGGCGGCATCGGCCTGCACGCGTTCGGCGCCGAGCATCGTGACGAAATCGCCCAGAATCGGCGTAAAGACGGGCCCCGGCGCGACGCTGTTGACGCGCACCGAATGCTTCGCGAACCAGTCCTGCGAACGGCGCGCGCTCCACACGATCAGCGCTTCCTTGAAATACTGGTAGCAGGTGGCCTGGGGCACGGGATGCCCGCCGAGCCAGCGCGAGCCTGCATCGAAGCCGTCCGTCCCGGCCAGCTCGCGATGCAGGGCCAGCCGTTGCGGCCATTCCGCGCCGAGGATGGACGCGACATTGATCACGTTGCCGCCCGGCGCGAGACGCGGTAGCAGCGCCTCGCACAGATGGCGCAGCCCCAGATAGTTCACGCGCGCGACGACGTCGACCGGCGCGGTGCCCGGCACTCCGGCGATATTCGCCAGTGCGTCGATGCGGGCAGGCAGACGTTCGACCAGCGCGTCGATCGCGTCCGGGTCGCCCAGGTCCGCCTGGTGGAACGCATCGAGGGTCATGTTGACTGGCTGACGGTCCACGCCGATCACGCGCGCGCCATGAAACCGCGCGAGGCGAGCTGTTTCCGCGCCGATGCCGGACGCAACTCCCGTGACGATCAGGGTCTTGCCATGCAGATTCATTGAGCTTGTCTCCTTGGTTCCGGTCGAGTGCCGCTTGATTGTTTTACACCATAATAGTTACATCACATAACTATTTTTTCAAGCAGAATTTCAGCATGCGAGACTTGGCGCGGAAACGGCTAGAGATCGAGCACGAGGACGTCGCGAGGATCGGCGTCACGCCGATACCGCCCGCGAGCAGCAGATGGCGGGCTGCCTGCGCGTCCACCGGAAAATGGTTGCGCGGCGCGCCGATCCGGACCAAGTCACCCTGTTGCACCTGATCGTGCATCGCCATCGAACCGCCCCGTCCGTTCGCATCGCGCAGCACCGCGATTTCGTAGCAGTCGTTGCGGGCCGGATTGCCGCATAGCGAATACTGGCGAATGAGCCCACCTGGAAGATGCACGTCGAATTGCGCGCCCGCGTCGAAGCCGGGTAGCGGCGCGCGATCCGGGCGACGCAGTTCGAAACCACAGATGCCGTGCGCCTCATCCCACCTGCGCACGACTTCGACCGTCAACGTGACGTCGTTCACGAAGCCTCCTTCGTCGACACGACCGGCTTGACCGGCACAACCGGCACGCCCTCGCGCGCTGCCTGTTGCGATCGCTCTTCGGCCAGCAGGCGGTCGATGATCTTGCGAGACAACACCCCGCCCGCATCGATATTGAGCTTCAGCAGTGAACGCTCCGGCCGCGCCAGCAGGTTTTGCTGCTGACGCTCGAGCATCTGCAGATCCTCGGCAAAGGTTTTCCCTTGGCCTTCTCGGAAGCACTGCGACTTGAAGTAGCGCAAGCCGGTGTGAAGATTTCCTGCGTCGCGCCTGGCGGAGTTTCCATCGGAAACCCTGCCTACTATTTACTTGACATCTAAACTATCCAGGTCTAAATTACCCTCCAGAGCAAAGTCCACGAGAGGAGGCACCATGCGCATCGTCTGTATCGGCGGCGGCCCGGCCGGGTTGTACTTCGGCCTGTTAATGAAGGGACGGAACCCGGCGTATGACGTCACCGTGGTCGAGCGCAACCGTCCGTATGACACCTTCGGCTGGGGCGTCGTCTTCTCAGACCAGACGCTCGGTAACCTGCGCGCCGCCGACGCCCCAAGCGCCGACGCGATTCTCGACGCCTTCAATCACTGGGACGACATCGAGATCAATTTCCGCGGCAGGCAGATTCGCTCGTCGGGTCACGGCTTTTGCGGCATTGGCCGCAAACGTCTGTTGAATATCCTGCAGGCCCGCTGCGAAGAGCTCGGCGTCAAGCTGGTCTTCGAAACCCAGGTCACGGAAGACACCGCCTATGAAGCCGACCTGATCGTCGCCTGCGACGGCGCCAACAGCGCAATCCGCCAGAAGCACACCGCCACGTACAAGCCCGCCATCGACATGCGCGATTGCCGCTTCGTCTGGCTCGGCACCAAAAAGCTCTTCGACGCCTTCACGTTCGCCTTCGAAGAAACCGAGTTCGGCTGGTTCCAGGCGCACGCCTATCGCTTCGACGATCAGACCTCCACGTTCATTGTGGAAACACCGGAGCGCGTGTGGCGCGCCGCCGGTCTCGACGAAATGAGCAAGGAGGACAGCATCGCCTTCTGCGAAAAGCTGTTCGCCAAATATCTGGACGGCAACGCATTGCTATCGAACGCAGCGCATTTGCGTGGGTCGTCGCAGTGGATTCGCTTCCCGCGCGTCGTCAACGAGGAATGGGTGCATTGGCGTGGCAACGCCGATGGCACGCAAACACCAATTGTGCTGATGGGCGACGCGGCACACACCGCGCACTTCTCGATCGGTTCAGGCACCAAGCTCGCGCTAGAAGATTCGATCGAACTCGCCAACAGCATCGGCGCGCATCCCGGTGATTTGCCTGCTGCGTTGAAGCACTACACGGACGTCCGCAGCATCGACGTACTGCGCATCCAGAACGCCGCGCGCAATTCGACGGAATGGTTCGAGCATGTCGAACGCTACACGTCGTTCGAACCGGAGCAGTTCGCGTACTCGCTGCTTACGCGCTCCCAGCGCATTTCGCACGAGAACCTGCGTGAGCGTGACGCAAGCTATCTTTCGACGTTCGAAGACTGGCTCGCACACCGCTCAGGCATTGAACGCGCGCCTGAGAAACACTCCGTTCCGCCGATGTTCACGCCCTTCACGTTGCGTGGCGTCACGCTGAAAAACCGCGTAGTCGTCTCGCCGATGGCGCAATACTCCGCCGTCGACGGCATTGCCGGTGACTATCACCTGATGCATCTCGGTGCCCGCGCCATGGGTGGCGCCGCGCTGGTCATGACGGAAATGACCTGCGTGTCGCCGGAAGCGCGCATCACGCCCGCTTGTCCCGGCATGTACGCGCCGGAACATCTCGCAGCGTGGAAGCGCATCGTCGACCTCGTGCACAGTCAGTCGGACGCGAAAATCGGTATCCAGTTGGGTCACTCCGGTGCCAAAGGTTCAACGCGCGTTGCATGGGAAGGCATCGATCAGCCGCTCGACGAAGGCAATTGGCCGGTCGTGTCCGCGTCGCCACAACAATATTTAAGCGGCGTCAGTCAGATCTCGCATGAGGCCACCCGAGACGAACTTCAAGAAATCGAAGCGCAGTTCGTGCGCGCTACGCAGATGTCCGCAGAAGCGGGTTTCGATTGGCTCGAACTGCACTGCGCACACGGCTACTTTCTCTCGAGCTTCCTGTCGCCGTTGACCAACCATCGCACCGACGAATACGGTGGCTCGCTCGAAAATCGTCTGCGCTACCCGTTGCAGGTCTTCAAGGCGATCCGCGCAGTCTGGCCACAAGACAAGCCGATTTCCGTGCGTATTTCCGCGAACGACTGGGTCGAAGGCGGCACCACGCCCGACGACGCTGTGCAAATCGCCAGCGCCTTCAAGGCTGCAGGCGCCGATATGATCGACGTCTCGTCGGGCCAGGTCAGCAAGCAGGAAAAGCCCGTGTTTGGCCGCATGTTCCAGACGCCATTCGCCGACCGTGTGCGCAACGAAGCTGGAATCGCAACGATCGCGGTTGGCGCAATTTCGGAGGCGGATCACGTGAACAGCATCATCGCGGCGGGCCGTGCGGATCTCTGCGCGATTGCGCGGCCGCATCTGGCCAATCCGTCGTGGACGTTGAATGAAGCCGCAAAAATCGGCTATTTCGATGTGATGTGGCCGAAGCCTTACACGGCAGCGAAGTCGCAACTGGAACGCAATCTCGAACGTGAGCGCGCACAGGCCGCTGCAAATGCCGGACTGTCGCCGCTAGAGCGCGCACAACGCGCCAAAGGAACCACGTGAACACGCCCATCAGAACGCTCGCTGGACAGCACGCTGTCGTTACAGGCGGCGGCAGCGGCATCGGCGCGGCGGTAGCCGAAGCGCTGTTGCTCGCTGGTGCGCGTGTCACCTTGATGGGGCGCAACGCACAACGTCTTGATGCGCAGCGGGATAAATTCAACGGGCTCGGTGAGATCGCCTGCATCAGCGTCGACGTCACGAACGAAGAATCGGTGGAGAAGGCATTCGCCCAAGCCGGCGCAATCGACATCCTCGTCAACAACGCCGGTCAGGCGCAAGCCGCGCCCTTCACTCATACCGACATGGCGCTCTGGCAGCGCATGCTCGACGTGAACCTCACCGGCGTATTCCTCGGCACGCGCGCCGTGTTACCCGGCATGCTCGAACGGGGCCACGGCCGCATCGTCAATGTCGCGAGCACGGCCGGGCAAATCGGCTACGCGTACGTCGCCGCTTACTGCGCCGCGAAACACGGTGTAATCGGCCTGACGCGCTCACTCGCGCTGGAAGTCGCGACTAAAGGCGTCACCGTCAATGCCGTGTGTCCCGGCTACACGGAAACCGAACTGCTGCACGCATCGCTCGAACAGATCACCAGCAAGACCTCGCGCACCGAACAGCAGGCGCGTGAAACCTTGCTTCGCTCGAATCCGCAACATCGCTTCGTGAGCCCGGAGCAGGTCGCCAACGCAGTGCTTTGGCTGTGCCAACCCGGCTCCGACGCGATCACGGGTCAATCCATTTCCATCTCCGGTGGAGAAGTAATGTGACCAAGTCATCGAACATCAAAAGGCCCTCGCCGGCTGAGGCAAAGCCGCCGCGCAAAGGTGTCGCGAAACCCGCGGAGAACGTCGTGGATCTGGAAATGAGCACCGGCGCCGATAGTCACATGGGCCTGCGCTTGTGGCTGCGCATGCTGACCACGACCAATCTCGTGCAGGCCGAACTGCGCAAGCGCCTGCGCAACGAATTCGACACCACGCTGCCGCGATTCGATTTGATGGCGCAACTCGAACGTCATCCGGAAGGCCTGAAGATGACCGAACTGTCGCGCCGTTTGATGGTGACAGGTGGCAACGTGACCGGCATCACAGATCAGCTCGAAAAAGACGGTCTGGTTTCACGCGACACCGATCCGAACGACCGCCGTTCGATCAGCGTGTGCCTCACGCCCACAGGCCGCAAGGCATTCGACAAGATGGCCGTCGCGCATGAGCAATGGGTCGTCGAACTGTTCGGTGGTTTGAGCCTCGACGAAAAATCGCGGACCCATCAGCACCTCGGCAAACTTAAGAAACATCTGCTCGACAGTCTGAAAGACTGATTCGTCGACCGCTGATGCATGGGACCGGAGTAAGCGCTAAAGCGCTAACTCCGGTCGACACAGGAGACACACATGACACGATCCAACGCCGACGCGCTACTGGCCGGCAACCGCCTGACACTCGCCGGCTACGAAGCGCAGCACTTCGGCTGGTCTGTCGCCGACAAGGTCGCGACGATCACGCTGAACCGCCCCGAACGCAAGAACCCGCTGACGTTCCAATCGTACGCGGAGTTGCGCGATCTGTTCCGGCAACTCACCTACGCAACCGACGTCAAGGCGGTCGTGATTCACGGCGCAGGCGAGAACTTCTGCTCCGGCGGCGACGTGCACGACATCATCGCGCCGTTAATCGATCTGCCGATGCCGGAACTGCTGCTGTTCACGCGCATGACCGGCGACCTGGTCAAAGCGATGCGCCATTGCCCGCAACCCATCATCGCTGCGGTCGATGGCGTCTGCGCCGGCGCGGGCGCAATTCTGGCGATGTCGTCCGACATGCGCCTCGGCACCGCGCGCAGCAAGCTCGCGTTCCTGTTTTCACGCGTCGGCCTCGCGGGCTGCGATATGGGCGCTTGCGCGATCCTGCCACGCATCATCGGTCAGGGACGCGCTGCCGAGTTGCTGTTCACCGGCCGCTCAGCGAGTGGTGACGAAGGCCATGCATGGGGTTTCTATAACCGCCTGAGCGAACCGGCGGCACTCCTCGCTGACGCACAGAAGCTCGCCGCCGATCTCGTCTCCGGTCCGACTTTCGCGCACGGCATCACGAAGAAAATGCTGCACCAGGAATGGAGCATGAGCATCGACGAAGCGATCGAGTCGGAAGCGCAAGCGCAGGCCATCTGCATGAGCACGCGCGATTTCGAGCGTGCGTATAGCGCATTTGCCGCGAAGTCGCGTCCGGTGTTCGAGGGAGATTGAAGTGAGCACGAACAGCGATATGGATCTGCACAGCGCGCTGGCCTGGCCGTTCTTCGAACCACACCATCGCGAACTGGCCGAGGGTATCGAAGCATGGTGCCACGCGAATCTCTCGCATGGTGAGCACGATGACGTCGATGCGACCTGCCGCCGCCTGGTTCGTGAACTCGGCGCGGCAGGCTGGCTGCAATACGGCGTCGGCGGCGTCGCCTACGGCGGGAATGGAGACACCATCGACACACGTGCCGTGTGCCTGCTGCGCGAAACCCTCGCCAGGCATTCCGGTCTGGCGGATTTCGCGTTGGCAATGCAAGGGCTCGGTTCAGGCGCGATCTCGCTCGGCGGTACGCATGAGCAAAAGACCCGCTACTTGCCGCGAGTCGCAAACGGCACGGCCATCGCTGCCTTCGCTTTGTCGGAACCGGAAGCAGGCTCGGACGTCGCCGCAATGGCCCTCTCCGCACGCGAAGACGGCGATTTCTATGTACTCGACGGCGACAAGACGTGGATCTCGAACGGCGGCATCGCTGATTTTTACGTAGTGTTCGCCAGAACCGGCGAAGCACCGGGCGCACGCGGCATTACCGCCTTCATCGTCGACGCCGACACGCCGGGTCTGGAAATCGCCGAACGCATCGACGTGATCGCCCCCCATCCGCTAGCGCGTTTGCATTTTGCTGGCGCACGCGTGCCGCGCAACCAGATGCTCGGCGCACCCGGCGAAGGTTTCAAACTCGCGATGCGGACACTGGATATTTTCCGCACGTCGGTCGCGGCAGCGTCGTTGGGTTTCGCGCGTCATGCCATGGCTGAAGGTCTCTCGCGCGCATCGTCGCGCAAGATGTTCGGACAGACGCTAGGCGATTTTCAGTTGACGCAAGCCAAACTCGCACAAATGGCATTGACGATCGACAGCAGCGCATTGCTCGTCTATCGCGCGGCCTGGCTGCGCGATCAGGGCGAAAACGTCACACGTGAAGCCGCGATGGCCAAGTGGCACGCAAGCGAAGGCGCGCAACAGGTGATCGACGCCGCCGTGCAGCTCTTTGGCGGCATGGGCGTGCAAAGCGGCACTGCCGTCGAGATGCTGTACCGTGAGATTCGGGCGTTGCGGATTTATGAAGGCGCGACTGAAGTGCAGCAGTTGATCATCGGCCGCGACCTTTTGAAGGCCCACGCTGCAGAAGCCATCAAGGATGCAGCGAAATGAACACCACCTTCGAAAGACCGGTCCGCATCCGCTTCTCGCACTGCGACCCCGCCGGCATCGTGTTCTTTCCGCAGTATCTGGTGATGACCAACGCGTTGGTCGAAGACTGGTTCAACGACGGCCTGCAGATCGAATATGCGCAGATGATCGCGCAACGCCGTATCGGCTTGCCGATCGTCAAACTCGATTGCGAGTTTTCGCGGCCGAGCCAGATGGGCGAAACGATCACGCTGGCGCTCAGCGTCGTGGCGATTGGACGTCGCTCGATCAGCATCGACATCCTCGGCTATTGCGACGGCGAAACCCGCTTTCGCGCGAAACAGGTGCTCGTGACGACATCGCTCGAACGCGGCACATCCATCGACATTCCCGCCGACATCGCGAGCGCGCTCGCGACGTTTTCCCCTCAGTCCGAATCCATCGAGGCGCATCGCTCATGAAAAAAGCTCTCCTTCCCGCCGGCTGGCTCAAGCCGCGCGGTTACGCGAACGGCGTCGCGGCAACCGGCACGCAAGTGTTCATCGCCGGCCAGATCGGCTGGGACGAGCAAGCTCGCTTCCAGAGCAGCGACTTCGCGCAACAAGCGATTCAGGCGCTCAAAAACGTGCTGGCGGTATTGCATGAAGCAGGCGGCACACCCGAGCATCTGGTCCGCATGACGTGGTACGTCACGGACAAGCGCGAGTACCTTGCCGCGCTAAAAGACATCGGCCGTGCGTTTCGCGAACTGATCGGCGACTACGACATCGCGATGAGCGCAGTCCAGGTCGTCGCGTTGATCGAGGACGAAGCCAAAGTCGAAATCGAAGCCACGGCAGTGATCCCCCAGTAAGCGCACGAAATACGAAACACCTAGCCACCCAGCCAACCGAAGCACATTCAGCCGGCTCAACGACCGGGAGACAATGATGGAACCGTCAGCACACGTCGATACCTTCGCGCGGGACAATCTTCCGCCGCAGGATCAATGGCCGGTCTTTCTGCTCGACAACCCGGACCTTGCTTACCCGGCGCGCTTCAATTGCGCGACGGAATTGCTCGACAGAACGATCGAAGCGGGTCATCGCGACCGTCCGGCGATCTGGTCGGACGTGGATGGGAAGCCGCAGGCGACCACTTACGGTGAGTTGCTTGCTTTGGTGAATCGCAGCGCGCACGTGCTGGTCGACGAAATGGGTTTGCAGCCGGGCAACCGCGTCCTGCTGCGCGGACCGAACACGTTGCACATGGCGGTCACGGCGCTCGCCGCGCTGAAGGCCGGCCTCGTCGTCGTGCCCACCATGCCGCTACTGCGCGCGAAAGAACTCAAGCAGATCATCGAGAAGGCGCAAGTCAGCGCCGCGTTATGCGACGCACGACTCACCGATGAACTCGCGCGCTGCAACAATCCTCAGGACGAGTTCTACTGCGCGGGCCTGAAACAAACGCGCCTGTTTCATGATGATTCCGCCGATTCGCTCGACACCCTCGCGATCAACAAACCGGACCACTTTACGGCCTGCGACACCGCCGCTGACGATGTCTGCCTGATCGCCTTCACCAGCGGCACGACAGGCGCACCGAAGGGCTGCATGCACTTTCATCGCGACGTCCTCGCGATGTGCGATCTGTTTCCGCGTCATGTTCTGAAACCTTCGTCGGACGATGTGTTTTGTGGCACGCCACCGCTCGCCTTCACGTTCGGACTCGGCGGTTTGCTGTGCTTTCCGCTGCGAGTGGGGGCGTCGACTGTGCTGATCGAGCGGCTCACGCCCGAGACCTTGCTGCAAACCGTCGAACGCTTTCACGCGACGATCATGTTCACTGCGCCGACGTTCTATCGGCAAATGGCGCCGCTCGTGGCGCATCACGACGTTTCAAGCTTGAAGAAAACGGTCTCGGCAGGAGAAGCGTTGCCGGATTCGACGCGCCAGCTATGGCACGACGCAAGCGGCATCGACATGATCGACGGGATCGGCGGCACGGAACTGATCCATATTTTCATCTCGTCCCAAGGCGACGCGATTCGCCCGCACGCCATCGGTCGCGCGGTGCCGGGCTACGTCGTGCAAGCCGTGGACGACGCCATGCAGCCCGTTGCGCCCGGTACGATCGGCAAACTTGCGGTACGCGGACCGACCGGCTGCCGCTATCTCGCCGACGATCGGCAAACCCGGTTCGTGCGCGACGGCTGGAATCTTCCCGGCGACTCGGTCTATCTCGACGAAGACGGCTACGTGTTTTACCAGGCCCGCGCCGACGACATGATCGTCTCCGCCGGCTACAACATCTCCGGCCCGGAGGTGGAAAGCGTGCTGATGCAGCACGACGCGGTGGCTGAATGCGGCGTGATCGGAGTGCCAGATGAGACGCGCGGGCAGATCGTGAAGGCCTTCGTGGTACTGAACCCAGGTTATACGCCGGATGACAAACTGGTCGCGCAACTGCAGGATTTCGTGAAAAATAGCGTGGCGCCGTATAAATACCCCCGCGTCATCTCCTTCATCAAAGCGCTGCCGCGCACCGAAACCGGCAAGCTCAAACGCTTTGAATTGCGTACGATGACGTAGCCCATCAAGTCGCCCCTCTTTCCCGTCGGAGACACACCGCATGGCTGCCTCTTTCATCGAAGTCGTCGCCCAGGATGGCGGCCGTTTCAACGCCTACGTCGCGCGTCCGGCGCAAGGCTCGGGCCCGGGGCTCGTTCTGCTGCAGGAAATTTTCGGCATCAACGATACGATGAAAGCGATGGCCGATCGCTTCGCAGAAGAAGGGTATGTCGTGCTGGTGCCGGATCTGTTCTGGCGGATCGAGCCGGGCATCTCGCTCGGCTATGACGAGGCCGATATGAAGCAGGCGCTCGATTACCTCGGGCGTTTCGATGTCGATCTCGCCGTCGACGATATCGCTGCAACGGTCGCGGCTTTACGCGCGCTGCCCGAGCAGGCCGGCAAGGTGGGCACCGTCGGCTACTGTCTCGGCGGCAAGCTCGCGTTCCTGAGCGCGGCACGTAATGACGTGGACTGCGCGGTCAGTTACTACGGCGTCGGTCTCCAGGACCATCTGGATGAAGTGCCAGCCGTGCGCTGCCCGATGGTGTTCCACTTCCCCGAAAACGATGCGCATTGTCCGCCCGAGACGCGCGAGCGGATCAGCGCCGCATTGCGCACGCGTCCGCAAATCGAGCAATACGTGTACCCGGGCTGCGATCATGCATTCGCCGCACCATCGCGCCCGCAGTACGACAAACCCGCCGCGATGATGGCCTATTCGCGCACGCTGGCGCTGCTGCGTAAAGTGCTGGGGCCTGTGTACGATCTGAACGCGTTGTGGGAAGCGCACTGCTATTACGAGTTCGCCACGCGCGACGTCGACGCCGTCATGCCGACCATGGTCGCGCAGCCCTATGTCAATCACGTCCCCACCATGACGGGCGGCGTCGGCCATGACAACCTCAAGCGCTTCTACACGCATCACTTCGTCAATTCGAATCCCGCCGATACGAAGCTGATTCCAATTTCGCGCACCATCGGCGCGGACCGCATCGTCGACGAGTTCATTTTCAGCTGCACGCATAGCTGCGAAATCGACTGGTTGCTGCCCGGCGTCGCACCGACGGGTAAATACTTCGAAGTGCCGATGCTGGCGGTGGTGTGCTTCCGCGGCGACAAGCTGTATAACGAGCACATCTACTGGGATCAGGCTTCCGTGCTGGTGCAGGTCGGCTTGCTGAATCCCGAGGGGCTGCCGGTGGCCGGTATCGAAAGCGCGCGCAAGCTGCTCGACGAGACATTGCCGTCGAATCGGTTGATGGGTGCGAAGTCGCGGGTGTGACGTTTGACCAGGGGCGGGCAACTAGAGCCCCGCCTCGGCACAACGCCCCTATGATGTGACACTCCACTGGCCAACGTCCCTCGACCCATGCTGATCGTCCATCATCTGAACAACTCCCGCTCGCAACGCGTGTTGTGGCTGCTCGAAGAACTCGGCGTGCCGTACGAGATCAAGCGCTACGAGCGCGACCCGAAGACGATGCTGGCGCCGCCCGAGTTGCGCGCGATCCATCCGCTCGGCAAGTCACCCGTCATCACCGACGACGGCCAGACCCTCGCCGAATCCGGCGCGATCATCGAGTATCTGGTCGACAAGTACGGTCAGGGCCGCTTCGCGCCCGCTGCAGGCACGCCTGAGCGGCTGCGTTACACCTACTGGATGCACTATGCGGAAGGCTCGGCGATGCCGCCGCTGCTGCTCAAACTGGTCGCCCTGCGCATCGCCGGCGCACCAATGCCATTCTTTGCCAAACCGATCGCTCGCAAGATCGCGTCGACGCTGCAATCGAGCTTCATCGATCCGCAGTTGAAATTGCACCTCGGCTACATCAATAAAGAATTGGGCGCGACCGGCTGGTTCGCCGGCAACGATCTCACGGCGGCCGATGTTCAGATGAGCTTTCCGCTCGAAGCCGCCACCGCGCGCGGCGGCATGGAAGGCCAGATTCCCGCCGTAGTCGATTTCCTGAAGCGCATTCACGCGCGGCCGGCTTATCAGCGGGCGTTGGAGCGCGGCGGCAAGTACGAACTGCCGGGTGGCGACTGACGGCCAACGCCGCCCAGGAATTCGTAGTTGGGGGTCAAAAGTCGCGGGTGCTAGACTAAAATTCCCCATTGCCATCAACGGGTTGCCGACCGGGTTTCCGACTTCGTGCCGAGTGGTGGCACGTCCGGCATTCGCTTGCATCCGCTGGCGCCCGGCTGACCCCGGCAAAGGAGCCCCTGCATGACCCATTCCATCCACGGCAACAAACGCTGGCTGGCGCTGATCGTTCTGTGCCTCGGTGTGCTCATGATCGTGCTCGATACGACGATCGTGAACGTTGCCTTGCCGTCGATCGCCGCGGACCTCGGCTTTACCGAGACCTCGCTGGTGTGGGTGGTCAATGCGTACATGCTCACCTTCGGCGGCTGCCTCCTGCTTGGCGGGCGGCTCGGCGATCTCTACGGCCACCGCAAACTGTTCCTCGGCGGCATCACGCTGTTCACGCTGGCGTCGCTCGCATGCGGCATGGCGAACTCGCAAGTGCTGCTGGTGTGCGCACGTGCCGTGCAGGGTTTGGGCGGCGCTGTGGTCTCCGCTGTTTCGCTGTCGCTGATCATGAATCTGTTCACCGAGACTGGTGAACGGGCGAAAGCGATGGGCGTATATGGTTTCGTCTGCGCGGGTGGCGGCAGTATCGGCGTATTGCTTGGCGGCCTGCTGACCAACCTGCTGAGCTGGCACTGGATCTTTCTCGTCAACTTGCCGATTGGTATCGCCGTCTACGCGCTGTGCGTCGCGCTTCTGCCGTCGGCACGCGGTCATGCTCATGGCGAACGGCTCGACGTGGCCGGCGCGGTGACGGTGACTGCTTCGTTGATGCTCGCCGTGTACGCGGTCGTGAACGGCAACGAAGCCGGCTGGACCTCGGCGCAAACGCTGGGCCTGCTGTTTGCCGCGCTCGCGCTGTTGGCCGTGTTTCTCGTGATCGAAGCGCGCGTGCAGCATCCGTTGATGCCGCTCGGTCTGTTCCGCTTGCGCAATGTCGCGACGGCCAACGTGGTCGGCGTGCTGTGGGCGGCGGCGATGTTCGCGTGGTTCTTCATCTCCGCGTTGTATCTGCAACGCGTGCTCGGCTACCGGCCGTTGCAGGTTGGGCTCGCGTTCCTGCCAGCCAATCTGATCATGGCCTTCTTTTCGCTGGGCCTCTCGGCACGCGTGGTGATGCGCTTCGGTCTGCGCCTTCCGCTTGCCGCCGGGCTGCTGGTCGCGGCATGTGGCCTCGCGCTGTTTGCACGCGCGCCGGTCAACGGCAGCTTCGTGCTCGACGTGCTGCCGGGCATGATCCTGCTCGGCTTCGGCGCGGGCATCGCGTTCAACCCGATGCTGCTGGCCGCCATGAGCGACGTCGATCCGAGCGATTCGGGCCTGGCCTCCGGTATCGTCAATACGTCGTTCATGATGGGTGGCGCACTCGGTCTCGCGGTGCTCGCAAGTCTCGCTGCCGCGCGCAGCGAGGCGATGCAGGCATCCGGGAGCGCCGCGGCGGCGCTCAACAGTGGTTACCACGTGGCGTTTCTGTTCGGTGCGATCTTCGCGGCTGCAGCGGGTGTGCTGGGCGGTTTGCTGCTCCGTCCGGGGCGACCGCAGGGGGAGGACACACCGGCGGACTCACACGGTCACGGCGGCCCCACAGCAGCGCAGCCGCATGGCGCCAGTAACGCGCCGGCGACCGAACGCTACTGACCTGCCTCCACTTAACATCAGGTCAATCGCCGTCATTCAATCCCAACCGCAACACCGCAAGCACGATCAAATGCGCCGGATCGCGCCCGGCTATGCTGGCTTCATGCAGACATGAGAGCCGATATGAACCCCGTTGGAAAAGCGCTCTGGTTTATCGAAAGCCATTTTGCCCGCGAGCTAACGCTCGACGACATCGCCAATGGTGGATGCGTGTCGCGCTTTCACCTGGCGCGTGCTTTCGAAGCGGCCACCGGGCTGTCGGTGATGCGTTACGTTCGTGCGCGCCGCCTGAGCGAAGCGGCACGTCGCCTCGCCGACGGCGCACCGGACATCCTGACGGTCGCCATCGAAGCCGGTTACGGTTCTCACGAAGCATTCACGCGTGCGTTTCGCGAGCAATTCGGACTCACACCCGAAGCACTGCGTGCGCGTGGTCATCTCGACAACCTTGCCCTCGTGGAGCCGATCAAAATGGACGAAACCCTTCTCACCCATCTGGAACCACCGCGTTTCGAAGACGGCAAACCGTTTCTCGTCGCGGGTCTCAGCGAGCGCTATACCTGCGACACCAGCACCGCCATTCCCTCGCAATGGGCGCGCTTCGGCGCCTACTACGGCAAGGTGCCGGGGCAAGTAGGCGGCGTGGCCTACGGCGTTTGCTACAACGCGGATGATGCTGGCAACTTCGACTACCTGTGCGGCGTCGAAGTCAGCGACTTTTCGGCGCTGCCCGCCGAGTTGAGCCGCGTACGTATTCCCGCGCAGCGGTATGCGGTATTCAGCCATCGCGAGCATATCTCGACGATCCGGCGCACCGTGAACACGATCTGGAACCAGTGGCTGCCGGCGTCGGGACATGTGCCTGCCGATGCGCCGAACTTCGAGCGCTATGACGAGAAGTTCGATCCGGTCAGCGGTATGGGTGGGCTCGAGATCTGGCTGCCGTTGAAGGCCTGATTTCAGTCGCTAGGCATCCTGAGCGGAGTTTTGGCCAAATTCCATCTATCACGGGCTACGGCTTGTCGAGAGTTCATGCATTGCGTTATATATAGAAGGATATAACGATGCCAAATAGATAGTTCAAGGTCCATGACTCGCACAATCAACGCCTTTCAGGCGCTCACCCTCGTATCAGCGGGGATGGGCGCAACATTCTCAGTCCATGCTCAGGACGACGGAATCCAACTCACACCAGTGGTCATCACGGGAATTTCTCCCACTCAATACCCGTCGTATCAGATCGACCGAACGACAGTTGGACCGCTAGGCGACAAGGCGCTTCTTGATACGCCGTACTCAATTAGCGTCGTCCCCTCATCACTCGCGGAGAATCAGCAACTCCAGAGCGTGCGGGAAGCGTTTCGCTTCATCCCGACGGTTCAGGGCGAAAATATCCGCCCGCAGACTCGAGGGATGCAGGCCGGCGTTGTCCAGAACACGCGGATCGATGGCATGAACATCGCCGCGACAACGGACTATCCGATCGAGCAATTCGAGCAGATCGAGGTTCTAAATGGCCTGGCCGGTGCGCTGTACGGACCCGCCAGTCCTGCCGGCACGTTTAACTACGTGCTCAAACGGCCTACCGCCGAGCCGCTGCGCGAGTTCACGGTCGGCTACGAGTCACGCCAGTCCTTGACTGAACATCTGGACCTCGGAGGACACTTTGGCAACGACGACCTCTTCGGATATCGGCTGAATTTGCTCAACCAGAACGGTGAGGGATATGTGGAGGGCAGTCGCCTGCGCAGAGAATTGGCAAGCCTCGCGTTCGACGTTCGTTTCACCCCGGACACCACGCTTGAGACCAATTTCAGCACGTACCATTACCTGTCAACCGGATTCCCAGGAACGTTTGCTTTAGCCCGCAACGTACCCTTCCCAAGTGCTCCGGACCCTACACGTCCGGGCTACGGCCAATCATGGGCGGGTGATGACAACGTCACCAACATGTTCAGTGCCACCTTGAAGCACGACTTCAACAAGGACTGGCACTTAAGCGCAGGCGTGTTGAGAGAGACGAACGACCGTGCGTCGACCGTGCCGACCAATACCATCACCAGCAAGACCGGCGCCTATACGACGACCACCGCGACGACCACGTACAGCCTGGATACGATCGTCAGCAACACCATCGCGCTGAATGGCCACACCGAGCTTGCCGGCCTGTCACACGACGTCTTCGTGTCGACCACCGGTTTCTACTGGAATCGGTATACGCCGTATCAAACAGGCGCGATTACGCTCGGCAGTGCAAGCATCAACGATCCGCTGTCTTTTGCGAAACCTCCGCTGCCCGATTTCTCAAATCGATATCTGTCCTCCAACACGGTCCAGCAGTCGATTAGCGTCGGGGACACGATTGGATTCGGCAGATACTGGTCAACGCTGCTAGCCGCAAGCCAGAGCTGGATACACACCGAGAACTACAGCAAGCAGGGCGCGACGACCAGCAAGTACAACGCGGACGGCATCAGCCCAACGGCCAGTCTGATGTTTAAGCCGCAAAATAATATGACGGCTTATCTGACGTACGCTGACAGTCTTCAACAGGGGGACAATGCCCCAGCGGGATCGGCAAATGCGGGAGATAGCCTCGCTCCGTACCGAAGCAAAGAATGGGAACTGGGCTACAAAGTCGATGTGAGCCAGGTGACGCTCGGCGCCGCCCTTTACCGCATCGAGCGGCCGTACGCATTTGTCGGCGCGAACAACGTTTTTGCTGAACAAGGTCAACAGGTTAATCGCGGACTTGAACTGACCGCGACAGGCGCGGTTACAAGAGATCTCAACATCTTCACGGGGATCTCGCTACTCGACCCGCGTCTGTTCGACACGGGCTCGGCGTCTACCAGCGATAAACAGATCCTCGGGCTCTCGCGCGTCGTATTCGATGCTCTGCTTGACTACTCCGTGCCGGCCGTCGCCGGTCTCGGGTTCAACATCAACATGAACTACGCAAGCCGTCGGCCAGGCAATTATACGAACACCGACTATGTCGACGGCTACACCGTCTTTGATCTCGGCGCGCGCTACAGAACGAAAATTGCCGGCAAATCAGTGACGTTGCGCCTTGCCATCGACAACATCACCAATCGCCAGTACTGGGCCAACATCACGCCAAGTGGACAAAATGGCTACACCGGCTCCGACTACGGTACAGGCACGCTTGGCGCCCCACGTACCGTCCGCGCTTCGCTACAAATCAATCTCTGAACAAGGACCAACAGATGGTACTTCGCACCCTTATTGCCGTCGCGCTCGGCAGCACCATGAGCATCGCGTGGGCGCAGCAAGCACCCGCCCCAGCGGCGGTCACGATCTATGCTGCCGGAAGCATGGGCGGCGCACTCACCACTATCACGCATCAATACACCGCGGAGTCTGGCCAGAAGATTGATCTCGTGACAGGGCCAGCAGGACTTCTACTCAACAAGATCGAGAATTCCGCCAAGGCAGATATCTTCGTTTCCGCCAATATGGCGCATCCGCAGCGCCTGACGGCAGAGGGAAAGGCGGCGCCCACTGTTGTCTTTGCGCGGAATCGGGTTTGCGTTCAGGCCCGCCCGGACGTCGGCCTCACAACGGACAATCTGCTCGACAAACTGCTTGATCCGAACGTAAAGATCGGCACGTCAACACCGAAGGCAGACCCGGGCGGTGACTATGCATGGGCGTTGTTCGCGAAAGCTGACTCAGTCCGCCCCGGAGCGAAGCAGATTCTCGAAACGAAAGCGCAGCAGTTGGTAGGTGGCGCAGCAGCGCCTCAGGTTCCGGCCGGTCAGAATCCGGTGAAGTACTTTATGGCGACCCGGCGTGTCGATGTCTTCATCGGCTATTGCAGCTCTCACGAAACAAAGCCCGATTCTTCCCTTGTGCAGGTCGAACTCCCTTCCAACCTCAGCATCTCCGCTGACTATGGGATGACAGTCCTGGAGCTGCCGCAGAACGCTGCCACGCGAAACGCCGCGTACCGGCTTGCCTTGTATCTGATGAGCCCGGAGGCGCAGGACGTCCTGACACGTTACGGGTTCACGCCGGTCGCGCGCCAGTAGCATCGCCGCCGTCCGACGCGCTAAGGCGTTCGTTTTTCGCCGGACGGCGCGCTCGTACGAAACCCAATGACGGACGACGGCGACAAGGCGCCGTCGAAGCGCTGGCTCAGAACTTGTGATCGATCCCCGCCGTGATCACAAATTGTTTGCTCGAGGACGAGAAGGGAAACAGGGAAGGTTGCAGCGCGGCGTAGCGGGCGTCCCCGTTGGCCTTCTGCAGTGCACCCACGAGGTACACCATCGTGCGTTTGGAGAGGTTGTAATCGGCACCGAGGTTGATCTGATTCCACCGCGGCTTCTTGTTCTCCATACCCGGTGTCGCCGAGAACTTGCCGTCCGTCAGGAGATAGGCCGCGCCGAGCACGAGCGCGGGCGTCAGCGCGTATTTGAAGTTCAGCTCGTAATTCTGCAGATGCAGGCTCGTCTGATCTAAATAGTTATACTGAACATCTGAAAAGGTCGCACCGATCGTTGCGTTCTTGATCGTATAGGCGCCGCCCGCGCTCACGATCTGTTGCTTCGCCACCAGCGCCCCGAACGGATTTGTCGTGAACGGATTCGAATAGTCGTCGGTTGAGCCTACCCCGTTCAACGCGCCGACCGCGCCTGCCTGGTTGGTCGCACTGTCCGGATTGTTCAGGCGCATATAGCCGACACCCAACCCAAGCGGGCCATTGTGATAGCCCGCGGCGGCGGACCACACGCTATTGTTGCTGAAGCCGCCCGCCTGATTGCTGAAGCCATATAACGCGCCCACGCTCAAGCCTGCCCATTCGGGGCTCATGTACTTGACCGAGTTGTTGACCCGGAACGAGCCATCGAAATTGTCCGAGTCGCCCACATGACCGCCGATGGTGCCGGCCCAGTCGTTATCCGACGCGTACATGGCAACGAGATCCTGGGTCGGATCGTACTGGCGGCCGAACGTGACGGTACCTGCGGTGGCGCTGCGCAGACCGACCGTGGCCTGCGAGCCGAACAGCCGGCCGCCGGCGCCCGGCGCGAACGCCCCGTTCGACGGCTTGAAGCCGTCTGCCAGGTTGAAGATTGCGGCGATGCCGCCACCGAGGTCCTCCGTCCCTTTCAGGACGAACCGGCTGCCGGTCGAATTGTTATCGAGAAATCGATAGGCGTGCCCTTGTCCCGGGTTGCTTGCATAGGGATTCCAGTTGGATGCCGATCCCATGTTGCTGACATAGGCAATCCCCGTCGTAATGTCGCCCGCCAGCGTCACGCTGCTCTGCGCATGAGCCACACCGATCGAAGCCGCGAGACATACCAACCCACAAGACACACGCCTCATCTCTATCTCCTGGTTGCGTTGATATAATATCAACGCTGTTTCTAATATAGATCGAGTATTGGATGTCGTCTTTTTGGTGTCAAGCAAATCGGCGTGGCTTAATGGTTAACGACAGTGACGCTGGTGAACGACGGTGACGCCTACGCCCCGCTACGGCTGACGAACTTCGCGCACAGGTAGTCCTGCAATCCCTCGATGCCGTTCTCCCGGCCAAAGCCACTGTCCTTGATCCCGCCGAACGGCGTTTCCGGCTGCAGCAGCGACACGCTGTTAATGCCAATCGCGCCGGCCTCGAGTTCGTCCGCAAGGCGATCGGCATTGCGCAGCGAAGTCGTAAACGCGTAGGCGGCGAGGCCCACAGGCAGGTGGTTGGCGCGTGCGATCACGTCGTCGAGACTATCGAACGGAACGAACGGCACGACCGGTCCAAACGGCTCATCGGTCATCACGCGCGCCGTGTCCGGCACATCCGCAAGAATCGTCGGCTGGAAGAAGAAGCCGGCACGTGCGACGCGATCGCCACCGCAGACCACGCGGGCACCAGCGCTGCGCGCATCGTCTACGAGCGACGCCATGTGATCGATGCGGCGACGACTGGCGAGCGGGCCCATTTCCGTCTGCGGGTCCATCCCGTCGCCAAGACGCAAACTGCTTGCGCGCGCGGCGAATGCCTCTACAAAACGGGCGTACAAAGACCGGTGAACATAGAAGCGCGACGGATTCGCACAGATCTGCCCGGCGTTGCGGAACTTGAATCCGGCCAGCGCGTCGAGCGTTTTGTCAAAGTCGGCGTCTTCGCAGATAACCACGGGCGCATGTCCGCCCAACTCCAGCGTGACGCGAGTGAGATGCCGCCCGGCCTGCTCGCCGAGCAACCGTCCGACGTTGATGGAGCCAGTGAAACTGATCTTCCGAATCGCGGGCGACGCAGTCAAGGTGCTTGAGATCTCAGCCGGATTGCCCAGCAGCATCTGCACGGTTCCTGGCGGCACGCCACTTTCAATGAAAGCGTCGACGAGGATCATGACCGCGGCCGGCGTTTCCTCCGCTGGCTTCAACACGACCGAACAACCGGCCGCCAGTGCCGCCGCGAGTTTGCATGCCGACAGCATCACCGGAAAGTTCCACGGCGTGAACGCTGCAACGGGCCCGGTTGGCTTCTGCACCACTGTCTGCTGGACGCCTGGCCAGCGGCTCGGAATGATGCGTCCGTACGCGCGCCGCCCCTCTTCCGCAAACCATTCGATGATTTCAGCGGCCTGCCCGATCTCGCGTTTCGCTTCGGCAAGCGGTTTGCCCTGCTCGTGCGTCAGCAACGCGGCAGCGCGCTCCGTTTGTGAGCGCAATCGCTCGGCGGCCGCGCGCATGACCTTGCTGCGAGCGAGCGGTGTTTCGGCCGCCCACACGCGGAAGGCGCTATTGGCCGCGTCGACCGCCTGCGCGATGTCGTCGGCAGACGCAGCGTGGAAGGTCGCCAGTGTCGCTTCGGTCGCGGGATTCGTCACGGTGAGCGAGCTTGCGCCCGTGCCGTCACGCCACTGGCCTGCGATGTATTGGCGCGGCTGAGGATAGTCGAACGTTTTCAACGGTGTCTCCTTTAGGAAAGTTGATCCGTGAGGCCGTGGGGTGAAACGTTCGCCGCATTCCTTACCCGCGCCCGCCGGATTCGGGGTGATCAGTCAATCGACGACACATGGGCGAGCTCTGCAGAGATCGCCTGCGCCCGCTCGGTCAGAAGCGGCGCGAGTTTCGTCATGCTCCGTTTGGTGAGCCGCGCCGCCGGGCCGGCAAGCGCGACGCAGGCGAGCAGTTCGCCACGGCTATTGACGATTGGCGCGGCGAGCGCGTGCAGATGCTCTTCATATTCGGCGTGGTCTTGTGCGTAGCCACGTTCCCGCGTCCGCTCGAGTTCCGCGAGGAGCAACTCGGGATCAGTAATCGTCTGAGGCGTGCGTGACACGAGCGGCACGCGTTTCAGATAGTCGCGTACTGCGCTCTCCGGCAAGCGCGCGAGCCACTGCTTGCCAGCGGCCGTGCAGTACATCGGAACGTGCTCCCCGAGATCGGCCGCTACCCGATTGGGCAGCGGACTCTCGTAGACCTGCAGCACGACCATTTCGTCCTTACGCCCAACTGTGAAATGGATCGTTTCAGAGGTGCCCTTCCACAACTGAAGCAGATGCGGTCGCGCCGCCTCAAGAGGCGGAAAGCTGTGCTGCTGGGCCGCGGCCAACGCAAGGATTGCATTGCCCAGACGGTAGCGGCGCGTTGTGGGGTGCTGCACCAGGTAGTCGTACTCCGCATACGTTTTCAGGATGCGGTGAACGATCACTTTGTCGATGCCGGTGAGAAGGCTGATTTCGGTGACACCTAGATCAGTACTGGCGCTCGCGAACTGCGCCAGCACGTCAAGAGACTTCGCAAGGGTTTTCATGGATGGAATCCGACTTGACACACAGAGGGCAGTTTACCATACTGCATTAACGATATGTCAACGCTGTTTATATATTATTAACGGAGACAAGCGAAGTGTTCAGTAATCCCGTATCCGACCGGGCCTCCACTGTAGCCGACAACGCGCGCTACATCTGGCATCCGATGACGGCGCCCGCAGCCACCAGAACCACTCCTCCGACCATCATCGCGCAAGGCGACGGTGTGTTGGTTCGCGATATCGAAGGCAAGACTTACCTGGACTGCACGGCCGGCCTGTGGTGCGTCAACGTTGGCCACAACCGCCCCGAGATCAAACGCGCGATCGTCGAGCAACTGGACCAGATCGCGTACTACGGCACGTTCTCCAACCTCTCGAACCCCCCTTCAATTGCGCTGTCGGCCCGGCTCATCAAGATGCTCGCGCCGGAGAAGATGGCGCGTGTCATGTATGGCTCGGGCGGATCGGACGCGAACGAAACCGCGTTCAAGCTCGCGCGTCAATATTGGAAGCTCTCCGGCAAGCCCGAAAAGACCAAGATCTTCTCGCTCAAGCACGGTTATCACGGCCTGCATTTCGGCGGCATGTCAGCAAGCGGCAACGTCATGTGGCGCCGCGCGTACGAGCCGCTCGTGCCCGGTTTCTTCCAGGTCGAGGCGCCCTATCTGTACCGCAACCGCTGGACCGACGATCCAGACAAGCTGGCCGCGATCTGCGCCGACCTGCTGGAACAGGAAATCCTGTATCAGGGCGCGGACACGATCGCGGCGTTTGTCGCCGAGCCGGTGCAAGGCGCCGGTGGTCTGATTGTGCCGCCCGCGACATACTGGCCGCGCGTACGCGAAATCTGCGATCGCCACGGCATCCTGCTGATCGCCGACGAGGTGGTGACCGGCTTCGGGCGTACCGGCCACATGTTCGGTGTACGCGCCTGGGGCGTCGCCCCCGACATCATGAACTTCGCGAAAGGCATCAATTCCGCTTACGTGCCGCTCGGCGCGACGGTCGTCAACGAGCGCGTCGCCCAGGCGTGGGAAAGCGACCATCCGCTGGCGGCGATCATGCATGGCTATACCTATTCCGGGCATCCCCTCGCCTGCGCCGCCGCGCTCGCCAACCTCGATATCGTCGAGGGTGAGGACCTGCCGGGCAATGCCGGACGCCAGGGCGATTATTTCCTCGAACGTCTGCAGGAATTGCTGCAGTACAAGCAAGTCGGCGACGTGCGGGGCAAAGGGCTGATGCTCGGCATCGAACTGGTGCTCGACAAGGCCACCAGGGCGCCACTGCCGCCAACCCACCCCGCTTCCAGGAAGCTCTACGAGACGATCTGCGCGCATGGTTTGCTGGTGCGCATCGCGGGTAACAAGATCATCCTGTCTCCTCCGCTCATCTTCGACAAAGCGCACGTCGACCAGAGCATGGACGGGTTGCACGCCGGTCTCGCCGCGATCGCGGCGGACTAAGCACGGACAGCCACGCAGGAGGAGAAAAGTGCAAGCGCATTTGAAACTGCAGCGCGACGCGTCAGCGTCGCAGCCGATCGAACCAAGCCGGGTGTCCGACGTCGCGACGCTCAACCGGGCCAACAACACGATGCGAACGCTATTGAAGGTACAGCGCATTGCCAAAACCCTCGGCGAGGGGGACAAGCGCAACCAGATCATCGGCGATCTGTCGTTCGACGCCCGCGAAGGCGAGTTCCTCTCGATCGTCGGCCCGTCCGGCTGCGGCAAGACCACGTTGCTGATGTGTCTTGCCGGCCTCTACGCGGTGGACAGCGGCTCCGTCATGTTCGACGACAAGCCCGTCGGCGCGCCGCCCCCCGGCGTGTCGGTCGTTTTCCAGGATTACAGCCGTTCGCTGCTGCCGTGGAAGAGCAATCTCGACAACGTCGTCTTCGGCATGAAGCGGGCCCAGGATCTCAACCGGACCCAGAAGCTTGAGTACGCGCAAGAACTGCTGGCGAGCGTTGGCCTCACGGGTTTCGAGCGTCACTATCCGTGGCAGGTGTCCGGCGGCATGCAGCAGCGCGTGGCGATTGCGCGCGGGCTCGCGGCTCGTTCCCGGCTCCTGCTGCTCGACGAACCGCTCGCCGCGGTCGACGCGCAGACACGCGCCGAAATGCAGGACCTGCTGCTCGACCTCGCGAAACGCTACCAGCAAACCTGCGTGCTGGTCACGCACGACGTCGACGAAGCCATCTACATGGCCGATCGCGTCGTTGTGCTGTCGCGGCGCCCGACCGTAGTTGCGGCGGAGTTCGCGGTAACGCTTGCGAAACCGCGCACGCAACTCGAAACCCGCGAAGACCGCGGCTTTCTCGACCTGCGGCACAAGATCCTCGCGATGATCCACCAGATGCGCACGCAAGCCTGAACCGCGCGCGCCGTCGGCTATCGCCGTAGCGCCGGCCCGTGCGGGTCGCATAGCGACGCCAGCCCCGAATTGATTCAATCAACGAAAACTTCAGGAGACAATCATGTGGAAGCGCTTGATCAGTTGCGCTTTATTCCTTGCCGGCGTCGCTGCCGCAGCGGTGACCCCATCGGTGGCCAGCGCGCAAACAACGATCAAGATCGGCGATTTACGCGCCGACTCGATGATCCGGCTCTACTACGCGGACAAGAAGGGCTATTTCGCCGCGGAGGGTCTCAAGCCTGAACTCGTGACGCTCGGGTCCGGTCCGGCGGTAGCAAGCGCGGTGGCGAGCGGGTCGGTCGACATCGGCTACGCGGGCATCATCCCCGTCATCTTCGCGCGGGCGCGCAATCAGCCGTTCGTGATCGTCGACACCCTCGACTATGAATATGGCGCGGCCGGCAAGCAGGACGTGTGGATCGTTGCGAGCAAGTCGTCCAACATCCATACGCTCGCGGACTTGCGCGGCAAGACGATCGCAATCAACGCCACGGGTGCGATCTGCGAATTGCTGGTGAAGGACCATCTCGCCAAGGCGGGCGTGCCCTACGACACCGTCAAGAAGATCATCGTACCGATGCCGCAGATGGGCAGCATGCTGCAAGTCGGCAACGCCGATGCGGCGTGCATCTCGGAACCGTTCTACGCCGCCGCAAAGATGTCGCCGGCGATCCAGGCGGTCACGCTTGCATCCGGCGTCGTGGCGGATCTCCCGGCCGACCAGAGAATCGCGCTCGACGTGCTGTTTGCGCGCGCGGACTGGGTGCAACAGCACAAGGACGTGTTGCAGCGCTTTAACCGCGTGCTGGCACGTGCAAGCGCCGACTTTCGCGCAAATCCCGATCTCTATTCGCAGTGGCTCGTCAGTGAATTCAAGTTGACGCCGGAACTGGCGCACCAGGTGACGCATTACTTCGATTGGGGCGACCTGACACCGGATGCCGCCTCGCTGCGCCCGCTGATCAACTCGATGACGCGAAACGGGCTGCTGCATGAGCCGCTCGACGCCAACAGCCTCGTGGCGGACGTGAACGCGAAATGATGCGACGCGACGAAGCCGTCATGCTTCGTCGCGGTTCCGACGAATGCATCAAAGGAAGGTGATGCGATGAAACAATGGATGAAACCGTGCATCGGATTTCTCGCCGGCTGCGCCGTCTGGCAGCTCGCGGTGTGGAGCGGGCACGTGCCGAGAGAGTACATGCCGGGTGTGGGCACCGTGTTCGAGGCGCTCGTGGGCCAACTGCGCTCGGAAGAGTTCTGGCAGAACGAACCGCTCACGCTGATGCGCACACTGATCGGCCTCATCGCGGCAGTCGCAATCGGCTTCGCGGCGGCCGTGCTTGCCGCACGTCACCGTCTGGTGGAAGACGCGCTTCGGCCCGTCGTCAACATCATGCGGTCGTTGCCGCCTGCGGCGCTCGTGCCGCTGTCGATCTTCGCGCTCGGGCTCGGCATGAAGCTGTTCCTCTTCATCGTCTGCTTCTCCGGTGTGTGGACCGTGTATGTCAGTGCGGCAACCGCACTGGCGGACAACGAACCCGTGCAGCTGAGAAGCGCACGCACGCTCGGCTACTCCGCATGGGAAATCCTGTGGCAAGTGCGGGTTCCGGCTGCGATGCCGGCGATGCTGACAGGCGTGCGCCTCGCCGTCGCCGATTGTTTGATCGCGACGATCGCAGCGGAAATGCTCGCCGGCAGCGACGGCATCGGCTACATGCTGTACGACAGCGCGTTCTCGATGCGCACTGCGGACACGTTCGCGTTGCTGGTCGTCGCCGGGTTCAACGGTCTGCTCTTCAACCAGGCCGTGCTGCGTTTGCGCGCAATCACGGTGCCATGGCATGAGAGTCTCACAAGGATGGTGCAACTATGAGAGCGCTCGCAAAACGCACAAATTTTCCCGGAATCGTTTTTCTGGTGTTGCTGGCGGCTGCGTGGGAAGTGTCGGCCCGGCTGGTTAATTCGCAGAACTATCCGGGATTCATCGATGTCGTGGCAGCACTGGTTCGCCATGCCGGGGAACTGGCGCCAGCGCTTGGCATCACGCTGGTGCGCGCGAGCGCGGGCTTCGCGCTTTCGCTCGTGACCATGCTGCCGCTTGGCATCTGCCTGGGCCGGATGCGCTCGCTCGCCTCGTTTGTCGAACCGCTGCTCGACCTGGTGCGCCCGCTTCCGCCGCTTGCGATCGTGCCGGTGGTCATGTTGTTCGCGGGCACCGGCAGCATGGCAAAGATCCTTGTCGTGTTCTACGGTGCGGCGTTCCCGATCCTCATCAACGCAATCGATGCGACACGTGCGACCCACCCGTTGCTGATCAACGTCGGACGCTCGATTGGCCTGTCGCGCAGCGAGATCATGTGGCGCATCGACCTGCCTGCGGCACTGCCGCAGATTGTCAGCGGTATTCGCATTAGCGTGGCACTGTCGTTGTTGATCAGCGTGAGCGCCGAGATGCTGCTGTCCACCAATGGCATCGGCAACTTTATCGTTACTGCACAGCAGCAGTTCGAGATCGCTGCCGGTCTCGCGACGATCCTCGTGATCGCCATAGCCGCGCTGTGCATCGAAACACTGTTTTTACGCATTGAACGCAACCTGCTCGCATGGCACCACGAACGCGCGAGCGCCGGGCGGTGACGACCTGTACCGCCGCAGTCAGAAAGTGAAGATTGAATCAAGAGATAAGAGAAATGGGACACATGATGGATATCGATACGCAGCGCATGCAACACCTGATCGAACGCGAACAGCAGCGATTCGAAGCGCGTCACCCAAGTTCAGCCGCGTTGTATGAGCGAGGCAAACACGTCTACCTGTACGGCACGCCACTCCACTGGATGCAGTTGTGGGCGGGTTCCTATCCCGTCTACATGAGTGAAGCAAAGGGCGCGCGGTTGCGCGACGTCGACGGTAACGAATTCGTAGACCTGTGCCTTGGTGATACAGGTTCGATGTTCGGCCACTCGCATCCGGCGATTGCCGATGCGATCGCGCGGCAGGCGCAACGCGGCGTCACCGCCATGCTGCCGTCCGAAGACGGTGTGTGGGTGGGTGAGGAATTGCGCCGGCGCTTCGGCCTGCCCTACTGGCAGCTCGCCACCTCCGCGTCGGATGCGAACCGCTTTGCGCTGCGCCTTGCGCGGATGATCACGAAGCGCGACAAAGTGCTCGTGTTCAACGGCAACTATCACGGTTCGGTAGACGAAACCCAGGTCGAATTCGGTGCGTCAGGGCGCATGCGCGCGCGCACGAATGTGCATCCGAACGGGATGGACCACGAGCGGCTGGTGCGCCTCGTGGAGTTCAACGATGTGGACGCACTGGAGCGTGAGTTGTCACACGGGGATGTCGCGTGTGTGATTACCGAACCGATGATGACCAACATCGGCATGGTACCGGTCGCGCCAGGTTACCACGATGCGCTTCGGCGGCTCACACGAAAATACGGCGCGCTGCTGCTAATCGACGAGACCCACACGATCTCGACCGGGCCGGGCGGCTGCACACGGGCGTGGGGACTCGAGCCGGACATCTTCGTGCTCGGCAAGGCGATTGCAGGTGGCATTCCTTCTGCCGTGTACGGCGTGACCGAAGAAGTCGCGCAACGCGTGTGGCAGGCGAAGCCGCCGGTTTGGGCCGGGGGCGAGAAGCGCAATAATCATTCGGGCTTCGGCGGCACACTTGCCGGCAACCAACTGACGATTGCCGGGCTGCGCGCCACGCTCGAACATGTCATGACCGACGAGAACTATGCGCACATGATCGACATGGCAACCCGCATCGCGCGCAGCGTCGAGGCGGATATCGCCAGGTTCGAGTTGCCGTGGCATGTCACGCAGATCGGTGCACGCGCCGAGTACATGTTCATGCCGCAACCGCCCGTCAACGGCACGCAGGCGAAGACGGGACGCAACGGACCGCTTGAAGCGTTCATTCATCTGTATCTGCTCAATCGCGGCGTGCTGATCACGCCGTTCCATAACATGATGCTCGCGTGTCCGCAGTTGACCCTGAAAGACGTCGACCAGCACAATCTCGCGTTCACCGAATGCCTGACCGAACTGGCTGGAGCGTGAACGATGGGCCGACTCGATAGGAAGATCGCCCTCATCACCGGTGCCGGCCAGGGCATCGGCGCGGCGATTGCAAGACTTTTCGCTCGTGAGGGTGCAACGGTCATTGTCTCCGACCGTGATGAGGGGCTAGGCACGCGCGTCACCGACGAGATTGCGGCAACCGGTGGCCGTGCGGTGTTCTGCGCACTCGACGTGACCGACGAGGCAGCCTGGCAGCGCACGATGTCGTGGCTCCAGGGCCAGTACGGCGGCCTCGACATTCTCGTCAACAACGCAGGCGTCGCGCTGGTCAAATCAATCGAGGATACAACGCTGGAGCAGTTTCGCCAGGTCATGCGCGTCAATGTGGAGGGCGTGTTCCTCGGCATCAGGCATGCGATACCCGCCATGACCGCGCGTGACCCCTCGCGCTCCGGCAGCGCGGCGATCGTCAACCTGTCGTCGGTGCTCGGCGTGCAGGGCATTCCAGACAATATCGCGTACGGCACGTCGAAAGCCGCCGTGCGGCAATTGACCAAATGCGCGGCGATCGAATTCGCCGAGCGCGGCTATCGCATTCGTGTCAACGCGGTACTGCCGGCCGTGACCGAGACCCCGATGGTGAGCCGCGAGATCGAGGAATGGGCCGAACAGGGTACGTTCGGCACCCGCGATGTAGCAGCCACGCGTGCCGCATTCAGCGCGCGCGTGCCGCTCAAGCGCATCGCGACACCTGAGGAAATCGCCTATACGGTGCTCTTCGCTGCGTCCGATGAGAGTTCGTTTACGACGGCCGCTGAGTATCCAGTCGACGGAGGCCGCCTTGCAGTGTGAGGACAATGTGATGACCAAACGACTCGACAACAAGATTGCGCTTGTCACCGGAGGCGGCCAGGGTATTGGCCGCGCCATCGCCGAAGTGTTTGCTGCGCAAGGCGCGACGGTTGTGATCGCCGCGCGGACCGCGATGCAGGGTGAGGATGTTGCCGCGCAAGTGCGCTCGCGCGGTGCCCAAGCCTCATTTATCGCACTTGACGTGGCCGACGCCGAGGCCGTTCGCCGAACCGTCGATGAGGTTGCGGCGCAGTATGGCGGACTCGACATTGTCGTGCACAACGCAGCGGCCTTCTCTCGCGACCCGATCGAAACGATGGACATGACCTCGCTGGACCGCCTTCTGTCGGTCAACCTGAAAGCGTGTTTCTATCTCTCGCAGGCCGCGTTGCCGCATATGAAAAGGCGTGGTGGTGGCCGGATTCTCGTGACGTCGTCGATTACCGGGCCGCGGGTGGCGATGCCGGGGACCGCCCACTATGCAGCGAGCAAGGCCGGGGTGAATGGGTTCATCCGCACGGCTGCGCTAGAACTGGCCGCATACGGGATCACGGTCAATGGCGTTGAGCCCGGCTATATCGACACGCCGGCGATGACCGCGTTAAAAGAGCGCTTCGGCGAGGCAGAACTCACGCGGTACATCCCATTGAAGCGTCTCGGCCGGCCCGAAGACATCGCGCACGCGATGCTGTTCCTCGCCAGCGACGAGGCCGCCTATGTCACCGGACAGACGATCGTCGTGGATGGGGGGTCGACGCTACCGGAAAGTCCGGTTTTCATGGGATAGCGGCGCATTCAAGGGTTACATTGGTGACAGATTGGTAAGCAGCTATCGCGACCCTCAACTAAGCTCGCACATTCGCGCGAAAGATCACCGATGCCGGCCTGCCGGTTCGCGGGTCCAACGGCTCTCGCATCTCCTGAAGCGTGAGCCCGCTACTCCACATCAATTCAAGCCATGCATGCAAGGTCCGGAAGTACCAAGGCGGGGCATCGCTAAACGCCTCACCAAACCCCGCCCACGAACCCGTTCGCCAGCCGTCGAGGTACGGCAAATCACCGCATGCAACCAGGGGATGCAGCGTTTGCACGATCAAGGACCCATCCGGTTTGAGTAACGTTGGAATAGTGCGCAGCAGACCGTCTACCGATTCCTTGCCGAGCAAGGAGAAATTGCAGACCACGACGTCAGCGCTCAGTTTGAGTTGTCCGGATGCCATCTCCTCATAGGACAGAACCCTGCCGTCGATCACGCCGGCTTGCTTCGCGGCGAGCACCAATGCCGGCACCACGTCTATCGCCGTCACGCCAATTCCATTGCGCTGAAGCGCGAGAGCAAGCCAGCCTTCCCCACAGCCCAGATCGAGGACGGTGGCCGGATCGCAAGCCAACACCGCATCCAGCACGGCCCGATCGGTGACCAATCGCCTGCTCTCGATTTCCCCTCCGCGTACCGCATTCATCCATGGCAAAGCGTTATGTCTCCATGAATCGATGATTTTGCCGTCGCTAAGAAGTTCGATGTTCATCGCTCGTTCCGTCCAACGTGTCGATTACTCGTGATACCTTGCATCATGGCAGCTCTAAACGCGCGGGTTGCCGATGGTTCAGTTCGATCTCGGCCGCAGGTCAATTGCGCGAGTCATTTCCCCTCGCGTCGCTGCGCGCTTCGATCGCGTGCACGACGGCCACCATATCGGCTTGACCGTGACCCAACCCGGCGGTCTCGGTATACAAGTCAAAGCACACATCCAGCAGCGGCGACGCGAGATCCGCATTGCGCGCCGCCTCGGCCGCGAGCCGGTTGTTCTTCAGCACGTCGAGGATCGAAGCCTGCACCGTGAAATCCTCGTTCACGAGCTTATCGACCTTCACGCGCGATACGTTGCTCGCCATCGGGCCTGCGTCGAGCACGGCCTGGAACTGCTTCATGTCGAGCCCGTAGCGCCGTGCGAGATGCGACGCCTCGGCAAGCGCGGTCACCATCGGAATCAGGAATGTATTGACCGACAGCTTCATCAGAAGACCCGTGGGCACCGCTCCGCAGATCACCGTTTCATGGCACATCGGCTTGAGGAGCGGACGCACTTCTTCGACGGCGGTCGGCTCGCCGGCCAGCATCGCCACCAACTGCCCCGCTTCGGCCGGTTTGCGTGAGCCCGAGACGGGTGCCTCGACGTACCGTCCTCCCGCGGCGCGGATGTCGGCTTCGAGGCCACGCGAATAGTCGGCCGATGTCGTGCCCATGTGCACGATCGTATGCTGTGCGACGTTCGCCGCGAAATCCGCGGTGTGGCGGCCGAGCACCGCGTCGAGCGCTGTGTCAGTTGCCATCATCAGGATAACGATGCGGGCCTGACGGAAAACGTCGCTGGCGCTGTCTGCGACCTGCGCGCCTGCGTCGCGCAATGCGGCGCAACGTTCCGGGGAGCGATTCCACACCACCAATGGGGTGCCCGCACGCGCAAGGTTAAGCGCCATTGGCTGCCCCATCACGCCGAGGCCGATGAATCCTATTTTCATGAGTGTCTCCGTTTCTTAACCGTTGCTTATGACCACGGCTCGGTGGGTCGGGTGCGGATGCAGGTGCGCTCGCACGACGACAGGGCGGCCGCTTTGGCACCCCGTGACGCTCTCTCCGGACGGTGTCGTTCGAGCCGGGCGACGCCGCTCAGTTTATCTAAATCGCCGCAATCTGTGCGGCGGCGGGGCGCAACGACAATTTGCGCTCGTGCGTGCCGTTTGATATTTGCGATCGTCGCGCGAAGACCGGTGACCGGCTCAATCGCCGATGTTGGAAACCAGGTCGAAACTAGATACGCTGGAAAGACAGCACTCGACTACGTTGCGTCGCGAGCAATACTGACCGGCCATCGCTGCTGAAAAGCAGACATACGCGCTGTCGTCGGGGACCTTCAGTCCGTTAGAAAATCGCGCGACGCTCATCAAGCGGCGTAAGAGCCACCACGTCGGTTGCCGGACCGGCTCCGATCACAATTCGCGCCTGGTTGCCGTCGACGTCGATTCTGATGAGCCCGCCCTGCGCTCGAAGACGCCACTCACCTGCCCAGTTCGGGTTAGGCGTCACGCCGGACAGAATCCGCCGGAAGCGTTTGAATCGATGTCCCACCTCTCCTACTATATCGTCACCGTTCTGCCGCAACTTCATCGGTAAATAGAACGCCTTACTATCGAATAGTCCGTCGCCGATCGGATGCAGAAAACTCTGGGCTCCGAGGAACGTCGCGTACCCTTGATTGATCTCCAGCCAGTCAGGTCCATCCACGGTTACGAACATGCCGTCCGGCAACGCGTCCCCTGGTGTCGGCTTAATCGGTTGCCCTCCCAATAGCGCTGAAAATACTGAAGCGATCGCACCTCCAACGTCGGCATCTTCCCGATTCGCGACCGCAAGCATACCCAGCTTGATTGACGGCGCCAGCAGGAATGCCGATCGATAGCCCGGTAGGCCGCCCACAAAACCGTGGAAAGTATGTCCGGCTATGTGGCTACTCGTGAGCCCCAACCCGACGCCTGTCTCGCGGCCATTGGACAGTGTCGCAGAGACTGCCAACCGCTCCAGTAGACCGCGTGCAGGACCACGACCGGCAAGTAGCGCCTGCAACCAGCCTACAAACTGTTCTGAGCTTGCTGCAAGTCCGTCGGCCCCGCAGTACGGCATACCCGACAAACCGTGACGCCAGCCATTTGGACCCTGCCAGTAGCCCGGTGCGAGACCAGACACGACATCGGTCTGATCGCGGGGCAGCGCCGCGTGAACGCCGAGTTCGTTGAAGAAGCACTCATTCATCCCGCTCTCGAGTGTGATGCCTCGCGCCTCGATTGCGGCTTCAACCAGCCGAAAGCCTGCGTTTGAGTATGAGAACTCATCGCCCGGCATGAAGTTCAACTCTTCGATGCCCGCAAGAAAAGCAAGTACCCGTTTGCTATCCAGCAATGCCGTGCGCGGGACACCAAGCATCCAGGCGGAGTCGATCATATCCGGCAGACCGCCGGTCATATCCAACGCCCCCCGTACGGATACACTCCGCTGTTTTCCGCGGAGTTGCGGAAGATAGACACTCAGACTTTCATCCAGATTCAGGACGCCCCGATCGACATACTTCAGCGCGAGGCCCGAAGTAACGTGTTTTGTGACCGACGCCAGTCTCACGACGCTTTGAGCAGTAAAGGGGACGCGGAATTCGAGGTTCGCAAAGCCTCCAAAAGCTTGTACGAATATCGACTTCTCATCGAACAACATCACGCCGCCGCCAGGCCCGTCGTTCAATCTCCATTGCGCAACGAAATTGTCAGCCACCGATCGCGCTAGCGTCCAATCCATAGGATGGCTCCCTTTCTCTAGTTATTCTTTCGTCACTTTGCTCAAGGTAAGCGGTCGCTCCGCCGGCACCAACCCGCTTGCAAAGACTCGATCAATCGACTTTCGGCAAGAAGCCGCAACGACTGAAGAGTCGCTCGGATGCGTCATTACCCATAGTAACCATCGCGCAGCATTCGGTGTAGCCGAGCGTAGCGAGCGACAACAGCGCTGCATTCACCAAGGCTCCGCCATCTCCCGACCGTTTGCGCGATGGTGTAGTAGCGACGATCGCGATGACCGGGGAGCCGTAAGGTTTGTAGTCGCAAACGAGGCACGCGGACAGAAAATTTCCAGCTTCTTCATTCGCCCACGATGCCGCCTGAATCCATTCTCCGTACCGGCCACCAAGAATTGCCGCGGCCTTCGATGCATATTGGGACTCGGTCTGACCTGCATCATCGATCGTCCCTGCGAACGCGCAAAAGAACAGCGTGCCCAACGCGGGCAGGTCTTCTGCCGTTATGTTGCGCAGGTTGGACAATCTTGCCCCTGGTCGAGGATTGGCCGATAAGGGCCGTTTCCAGAGTCGGGCGTCGCGCTTGTGCGTCGTATCCGGCATAGCTTGCTCTTCCCCTCTCTTAGATCCGCTGCCGGCGATCAACGGCAGTCGGCTGCATGACTTGGTATTACCCGGGCAAATGCAGCGCTCGCAGGATGCGTTTCTCATACGCAGGCCAGTCCCTTTCGGAGTTTTCGATCGCCAGCTTGGCGATAGGAAGTTGCTCGAACAAATGATCGGTCATGCGACGGTAGTCGCGATAGAGGGCAATCAGACCATCCAGACCCGCAAAACCCCTGCGAACGCAGTACGGAGCCGCAAGCTTCCAGTTGACCTGGTAAGCCACCCACTCGTCGCCGCGTTCCGCGCATACGGTGCGGATGGCTTTGTCGACGTCCTCCTGCCAGAAGTACAGGACAAAAGGATCGAGCGGAGCAATAGCGGTGGCCACCGCCTGCACATAGTTGGAGATCAGTGCAGGTTCCGCCTCCATAAGAAGCAGATGTGTCAGATCGCCATGAAAGAGTTGGCCATCCATCACGACTATTGCGGCGTCTGTCCGCATAGACTCGACGAACGCGGTCCATCGTGCAAGAGCACGCTGCGCCAGTTGAGCGGCAGTCGCGTCCCGCCAAGGTTCAAACCAATGCTCGAGTTCGTCTGTTGCTCGGACCGGATGTGGGTCGGTCCGCTCATGTACAGGCTGCGCTTCGCTTCCAGTCTCCTGTAAGCGTTTCGCAATGAAGCGCATCGTAGTCGACTTTCCGGAGCCCATGATGCCTTCGACAATTACGAGCCGAGGCGCGATGAACTGTTCAGCATGGGTTGAGTTCGTCGAACAGGCCATTGTTCACTCACTAGCCGTCAGGAGTTAGTGGAGACCGATCTTGTGAAATTGCCGATTGATTGCGCCCCGGCGAACCGAGTCTATGTCGCAATTGTCGCGGATTTGAAGGAAGGAGTCGAACGACCGATCGTGGCCGCACTGAGTTGGGTGACGATTGTCAGGTCTCACTGTCAGCAAATGAGTGCTCCCGACCCAAGCCAGCGGAAACGCTATCCACGGCCGTGTGCATACGCTTAAAGCGATGCCCGTTCCAGAAACTTCCTGATCTCGAGAGAGTAGGCGCCAGGATGCGAGAACCTGAACATGTGGCCGGTGCGCGGCATGATGACTTCCTGCGAGCCCTTTATGCCCTTCAGGAGGATCCCCGCGGCTTCTTCGCCGATCAGCTTGTCTTCCTCGGGCGTCAGAATCAGCGTAGGGACGTCGATCTTCTTCAGCAGGGCCGCATAGTCCACCTTCTCGATCGAGCGCATGCGGTTGACGTAGGCTTTGTGGGGCGTCTCCTTGACGAAGAAGGCGCGACTCTTTGCGGTTGACCAGGGGATCTCCCCCTCCTTGTCAAACGTCGAAGCCAACTGCGCCGCGTGAACCCGGAGAGTCGTCTGTCGGTAAAAGGGCCCGGGGAAGAACGGTACAAGCACTGCCAGCGTCTTGAGCAAGGGCGACGTGATCGGGCTCCTGGCAAAACCACCAGAGAGCACCAGACCTTTAAGGCCCTTCGGCTGCCGCGTCGCAACCGCGATCGAGGAGACCGCGCCGTACGAATCGCCAACCAACACATAGCGCTCGAGGTCCCTCACCTGGTCAGCGATGAAGTCGGCCAACGTTTCCAGCTCGCACACCTCGTCCGGCAAACGAAGGGTACGCATGGGGCGACCCTGCAAGTGAGTCAACTGGTTAAGCTGCCACGGGGCCCCTGCGAAGCAAGGGATCATGACCAAGGTGGGCTGTGTTTTCATGGGGTACGCCTGGCGGCTTGAATAAACGACGACCGAACTCTAGGCGGACCAAGGCATTCGATCCAATGGCATTTGCACACCATGTCGATGCACGAGATTCATGGCCCATGTCGCTCCGGCCGCAGCAAGCCCCCGCCGATGTCTAGTCGGCGATCATCATGTTCGTAATCCACTCAACGGCGGGCTCGTTGGCGCGCCCTCGGGCTCGAACAACGAGTACCTCCCAGGTTGGTAGCGCCAGGGGCAACTCAAAAAGGCTTAGCTGCGCGGCCTCCTGCATCCGCAATGCGACCCGCTCGGCAACAACGGCAATCGATTGCGAAGCGCCGACCATGAACGGAACAGCCAGAAAGCTGGGGCAGGTGACGTTCACCTTGCGGGTACGACCGAGGTTCTCCAGTGCATCGTCGACAGCGCCCCGTGTATCGCCGCGCGGCGAGACCAGAATGTGCGGCAGGCGAGCGAAGTCATCCAATTCCATGTGCAGCTTCTTGCCTCGCTTGACCAGAGCGGGGTGCCCTTTGCGCGCGATGCCGACGAAACGCTCCTTATGGGCAAGCTGGCAATCAAAGCGCTGCGGGATCTGGGCAAAAGAGCCCGACCCTAGCACGATGTCGAGCTCGCCGGCGTCTAACATGCGCAGCGCGGATTCGATATCGGCCGGCCTGAGCCTCAGCACGACGCCCGGCGCAGCGGTTTACAGGGGCGATGACGGTCAATACGGCGTGATCGGTGGCCGCCACTGAGAGCGTCGCTTGCAAACGACCTGGATCGACCGGGCCACGTGGACTGGCGACGAGCCTGACCGACTCGAGCACCGCCGCCACTCTCGGCATTAACTCTATGGCCAGCGGCGTCGGCGCGATCCCGCGGGGGTTACGAATGAAAAGCTGATCAGCAAAAGCTGTACGCAGCCTCGATAAGGCGTGGCTGGTTGCGGACTGGGACAAATGCAATCTTTCGGCCGCGCGGCCAACGTGCCTTTCGGCCCACAGCGCCTCAAGTACAACCAGAAGGTTGAGATCGAAACGCGTCAGATCGAGGGGCTTCATGCTGTATTAGCCTCTTCGTTGATAACTCGAAGCACGGAACTTTCGTACCGCCCTTTCGGGGCTGCTGCCGTGCACGGCAACGACAAGGGTGGCGTCTGGCATGCGGGCAAGCTTACCGCGAGCAGACAGGAGCGCTGCGCGACAAAGGTCACGTTATGTACATGAGGATTCTGCGGCCTTGGCCAGCTCCGCCATTGCCTGCCTTGCCGAACGAAGTTTTTCATCGCCCATGCAACGGGCGAGCTCCGCCTTGGCCTCACTCCACACCGGGAACGCATCGACCACGAGTTGACGCCCAGATGTCGTCAGAGTGAGCCGCTTCCCGGCACGGCCACGTCCGCCTTCAGCGCGGACCAAATCCCGGCTCTCCAGATTCTGAACATTTCGGCTGAGGGTAGTCGGATCAACCCCGGCCCTATCCGCAAGATCGACAAGCGTCGTCCCCTCGGCCGCACCGATCCCAACCAAAAGGCTGAATTGCTCGGCCGTCAGCCCGAGCGCCTTGAAGCAGGCATTGTAATAGCGCGTGAGTGCACGCGCCGTTGCACGAGCCTGGAAGCCCGGACACTCCGCTGCAACGTCCTTCAAAGATTCTGGATCAAAACCGTTCACGTCTGCCTCCTTGACAACTCCATCATCGCATAATAATGTATATGCATTATTAAGGGGAGCACAGTGCCAGCATACGTACACGTCAATTTACGCGTCATCGACTCCGCCAAGCAGGCCGCGCTCGCTCCACGCTTTCAGGCGGCGCTAAAAGACGCGGGAGGGAAGATTCTGCATTTCGGTCCTGTTGCGCAGATTCTGGAGGGGGATGAGGTGCCGTTGCCGATGGCCGGCGTGTTTGAGTTTCCGACTCTCACCCAGGCGCTAGCCTTCTACAATTCCGAGCGGTATGCGCCGATCAAGGCCGAACGTCGGGAAGCCCAGCAAGCGCGGATGTTCATAGTCGACATGCCCTCGTGAGTGTCCGCTTTCGGAAGGCGTGACGGTCCGGAAGGGGTCACGAGTGTGAGTTCGCCGATGCAGGAAGCTGCAGTCCGGTTGCTCGATGCCGTCACGGTCAGCAATGCGCCCCATTGCTGACCGACAACCCAAGCCACCCCACCGTCGGAATTGGTCGAAGCGTGCGCATAGCTATTCCGGCAGGTTCCGGAGTGCTCCTGCCGATGCGGTTGCAAGGACGACGAACCATGCGCACATGCTCCGGAAAAGCGCCCTAAAGGATACCGTCCAACGCCTTGGCAAGCCGGGCGACCGCGCCTTCGACGTCATGCAGTTTGTCCAGGCCAAATAATCCGACGCGGAAGGTCTTGAAGTCTTCAGGCTCGTCGCATTGAAGGGGAACGCCGGGCGCGATCTGCAAGCCGGCATCGGCGAATTTCTTGCCAGATCGTATGCCGTCATCGTCGGTATAGCTGACCACGACGCCCGGAGCCTGAAAGCCTTCGGCCGCCACGCTTTTGAAACCCTTGGCACCCAGGAGTGAGCGAACGCGCGTGCCGAGTTCAAGCTGCTCCGCTTTCACTTTGTCGAAGCCATATGCCTCGGTTTCCTTCATGACGTCGCGCAGCGTCGCGAGACTGTCCGTGGGCATCGTGGCGTGGTACGCGAACCCACCGTTCTCGTAGGCTTCCATGATCTGCAGCCACTTGCGAAGATCGCACGCGAAACTGGTGCTGGTTGTTGCGTCGATTCTTTCGCGGGCGAGAGGGCTGAGCATGACCAGTGCGCAGCAGGGTGATGCGCTCCACCCCTTTTGCGGTGCGCTGATCAGGACATCGATGCCACTGGCCTGCATGTCCACCCAGATCGTACCGGAGGCGATGCAATCCAGTACAAACATACCGCCGACGGCGTGAACAGCGTCCGACACGGCGCGCAAATAGGCATCAGGCAGCATCATCCCGGATGCAGTTTCGACATGCGGCGCAAAGACCAGATCCGGCTTGTTCTCCCTGATCGCAGCGACCACTTCTTCGATCGGCGGCGGTGCATATGCGGCCTGCCTTCCCCGTTCGACCGGACGCGCCTTCAACACGATCGATTCAGACGGAATGCCGCCCATGTCGAAAATCTGCGACCAGCGGAAACTGAACCAGCCATTGCGAATCACCAGACACTTCTTGTCCGTCGCGAACTGCCGGGCGACGGCTTCCATGCCGAAAGTCCCGCTGCCCGGGACGATAATGGCCGACTGCGCGTTGTAGACTTTTTTCAGGGCACCGGAAATATCCCGTACGACTCCCTGGAAAAGCTGCGACATATGGTTGATGGATCGGTCGGTGTAAACGACTGAATATTCGAGGAGTCCCTCGCGGTCGACATCGGGTAGTAACCCTGGCACGTTCGCCTCCGGTAATAGACGAATAAAGGAATCGAAAACACATTCTAACGAAAGCCACCGGCAGCGGCCGAGACGCCCCGTTACCTGGACTTGATCCTACAGTCTACGGCATCCATTCGATGCGCCATACGAAAGCGACCCTGATTTGCAAACGCACGAAGAACCTTAGCGCCGTCCAGTGGTTGCTCGGGCATAGCAAGATTGAAAGCACAACCAGGTACCTTGGCATCGCAGTCGATGACGCGCTTGGGATTTCGGAGCGGACTGAACGCTAGTGCGGTCAATGCTGGCCGCACGAATCGATGATGCGGGTGGGTTCGCGCGACCGCTTTCTGCCGAGGCTATCTTCGTGCGAAGCGGGCAAGTTATGGCCGCTCTCCCATCTTGCGAAGCCGTTAGCCGAATGACTGGAGCCTCGGGGACGCGCCCGATAACCGTCGAGTACAGTTCGGCCGTTGGAGCCGTTGGCCTTCGATCTGATCGCAGCCCGTCGAATGACTGCTTCGCTTCTCCGCGAAGCGGTCATCAACGTCGGGACGAATTCGGCCATCTGGCGCGTGATGGCAGGCTAGGCCAGTCGCATTAGCTTTTTTCTACAGTCGCGAACTTTGGCACAGGTCACCATTACTACTGCGCCCTACACGATTGAGGCGCTTATTCGCTTTGTGCTTATTTGCGCCCGGTTGTCGTCATGAATTGCTGTTATTTGCCAGCCGGCGACGCTGTGGTCGGGGTTGCCAGCGTGTTATTGCTCCCGTAAGCGGGGGTGCCGGACGTCAAGCTATTGTTTGTGCTATTCGGCAGGCCCGAGTTCGGAGACCCGGTGCCCATGCCGCTGTCCGAGTTGGTGGCGCCAGGTGTGCCGTAGCCGCTCGTTGCGCTCGTTGTATTAGCGGCCGGCGACACTACGCTCGGGGTCGCCAGCGTGTTGTTGCTCTGTGCATAAGCGCCGCCCGACAGCGTGAGTGCGGCGACGGCCGCGATTAATGTGCTGGTTGCCTTGTTCATGACCGTTTCCTCCTTGATTGGACTGGAATTTCGGTATTGACGACTTACAGTGCGCCGACAGCGCTGGCGCGAGCCATCGCAGGTGATACCAAGTTTAGGAAAGCGGTGGTTGATAATTAAGCACGTTGTTCGCAAGGGTGAATTTCGATTTTTGGAATTACCCTTAACAGGTCCGGGTCCCCAATCTGAAGCTGGCGTGGGTCGGCAATGCGCGGTGCATGCTATGACCCGCGAGGGAACTGCAGTGATCGAGTGAAGCCGTCCGCGATGCTAGTGTGTCCTTGCTGTTGGGCCGCCGCCGATTTCTCCGCGTAAGAACCTAGATTCGCTATCGCATTCTCAATCACGACATGCTTAAGCTCGGCCAGGGCAGCCGGCAACCAGGTCTCGGCGAAATCGCCAGGTAAGCCGAAGCGCACCACGCCGGCGACAGATGCCCCTCGGACCGTCCTGATGACTTCGTCATTCAGATCCAGAATGCGGAGTGCATAAGAGAGGACGAGGTCCCGGATTCCGTCAGAACCAGACCTCGTCCTTGACGACGAAACAGGGGCTGGCCTACCTGTTCTTCAAATTGGGAAGGGCAACAGCAAATACGAAGCTTCGAACTGACAGGTGACCAACTGACCTACCGCGTCGTACCTCGACCGAACGGCGATGTGCCGATCTCGGCCTGGCGCAGGCTAAGGTAATTGCACAAGGTGGACTTATCCGCGAAAGGTTCGCGCCGCGACTGCTGAATGCTGAAAACGCACACTGAGGCATGGCAGGCATTTCGAACCGTATTCGGCCTCGGGTGATCCGGATCCGGGTGAATGATCTGGCGTATAGGCTATAAGCCCTGCAGAAAGGAACAGGGCCAATTAACGGCCGAGATCTCTGCCGAGATACGCAGCGGCCGCCTCTGTCAGCGCGATGCCGTGCAACTCCTCCGGCGATGCCAGACGCGCGGCGACAATCTCACGATTATCAAGCCGCAACTCGGGTATGCCATCGAGGTGCAGTTCAAAGAAATGCACCTGGTCTCTGCGTCCGTCCCACATGCCGCAGGCGCTGCCCGCGGGAAGTAATGTGTACGACGACAGACCAATCTCCTCCTCCAATTCGCGCCGCGCCGCTGCATCAGGCGACTCACCGGGCCGGACACTACCCCCGGGGAAATTCCACTCGGCACGGTACGATGACTTCACAAGCAACACCGCCCTCCCGACGTAGATTGCGACTAGCGCGCCCTCATGGCGAGGCCGTCGAAGGTGCCACCAGGCGCGAGCGAACGGGAATCCGAGGCGAAGCACCATGCGCCAGACAGCGTCGATAAGCATAGCCGGTTGCACTCGCTCAAGGCTCGGCATGAGTTCTCTCCTTTCCTTCTTTCAACCTATTCGGCAAGTGGCGTCGGACCATGCTGAATGGAAACGCCCAAAACGTTAGCATGCGCGAATGTGCATCCGCGCAGTCGCAGTCGCAGTCGCAGTCGCAGTCGCAGTCGCAGTCGCAGTCGCAGTCGCAGTCGCAGTCGCTCAGGGTTATAGCCGAATCTGGCGGCAAGCCTTCATTTACCTTTGACAGTTGCGGAATCAGTTGCCTGCGATCTCGCACATACTACGCTGCGCGCCGGCATCGCCTCTACCTCGACGCGTTGCCCGTTGACCTGAATGTCCCGTAGTCGGGGCTCAACGAGTTGGAATGTTCCCTTCGCGAGGGCATCGCGAACCGCAGCGCAGTCGGGTGCGATCGAAAACTTGCCAACGAGTTGCCAATCTCCGCTGCTGGCCTGATCAAACACGAATCCAATACCGCCGCTATTCGGGAAGAGCACGACGTTAAGTTTGTGAGCGCCGGTCAGGTCGACGAGGTACGCATCACACTTGACCGATCCAAAGTTCAGGCAGGCCGGGAGCATCCAGTTTTGTGTGACGCGTTTCCAGTCCATTGAGAGAAATGACGCTGGAACTGATTGGCCCGGCGTGCGTGACACGATATTGGCGGCGAGCGTCGCGGCGTCCAGGTGGCCCACGTTCAAAACGCCTCGAGCAGGCTCCCGTGCAACCTGCGCGCTCAGTTCGCGAATGGCGGTGGCATTGGGTGCCTGAGTCTCTCCCTGCAGGCGCTCGAGCGCCTGCAGGCCGTATCTCGCGGATCCGTAGCGCAAGAAGTGATAGTCGAATTTCTCGGGCGGCACGCTTCCCGTGACGAGGCGGTCTACCTGGCTTGCCACCGACAGTCGTGCCGGGTCAGCCAGCGGAGTGAACAACGCAACGAGAACAGCGAGTGAGACCCACGCCGTGACCACGTTCACAGGCGCGATTCTCGGGAGGGTGTCACTGCGCGTCAGCGCAGCCCAAGCATAGCCGATGGCGTAGAAACAAGCCACGAAGGCTCCCGCACAGGCCAAAACGCGGTGCGGCGTGAGTCCATACTGGCCAATGCGCAACGCGAGCGCGTAAGTCGCGAGCATCACCAGCACGGGAAGCATGAAGCACGAAATTCTCATGCAAAGACGCAGTACGCGCGGTGCCTGATCGGATCCAGGACCGCCCTTGAAAGCGGCATTCACAAAGAGGATTGTCAGCGCCGCAACGCCCAGCAGGATCCATGTGGCTGAGCGCGTGGCCCATAGCAATCCGAGTCCGGTGAACGGCAGGGATGCGAGGAATCCACCAACAATGACAACGAGGACGAGAAGCAGCCACGAGAGGAGTGACAGCACAAGCGTGCGCGATCCCCGGATCAGTTCTGACCTCACATCGGTGACGTGCAGGGCTCCGGCAAATGCCATCGCGCTCACGGGGATTCTGAACCACGACTCACGCAGGAGTTGCTCGAGGAAATGCAGCTTCAGCAACAGGAAGAGTGCGGCACCCAGCCAGAGCACAAGAAAGATCGCGCCGACGAACAACGCGGACAGGCAGACCTGGAGCCCGAGTTTCCAACTGACCTCGAAGTACGACTCATACGGTGCAAACCACGAGCTTGCCATCTCACCGGCGAGAATGAGACAAAAGGCGATAAAGACAATCACGCCACCGTGGAACGTGACTGCCATTGAGGGCAGCGGTGCGTCGGCTCGGCCAAAAGGTGGCATGCCAATGATGTGAGTGCCTGCGGAGCGCCACGCGTCGTGATAGCCAAGAATTGCGACAACGACGGCGAGGGCGGCGGCCCACATCGCGAGCCGCGCTCCGCGCATTCGGGGCAGGCCGACAACAACCGTCGGCGGGATGAACAGGATAACTAGAAGCAGCGGAAAGAACAGAACGGGGATAGTCGCGATGCCGCTGCGAACATGCGCAGCGTTCAGGAGCAAATACAGCACCAAACCCTGGAAAACGCCGGTGATCAGCCGGAGTGCGAAAAGATCTCGACCTGGAGCAGCCCGCAGTGTTTCCTGCTGATTGTTTTGCATTTCCATCCCCGCTTTGACGAATCTGTTTTTTCTACGGTCGCGCTGGGCGCCGGCCTGTCCGTCGTAACCGATGCGGTTGTCTTGCCGACGCCCGGAAAGTCATTGGCCGTACCTGTTCGCCGCGTCACGCGCGAACGCGATGTTCGAGTTCAAAGCCATTATATGCGACCGATCTGGACCCTAAACTCCGACAGTCGATAGGCACATAGGTCGATTGTCGACGGGCTCAAATCCTCAATTCAGCCATAATCTGTTCGGCAAGAAAATCACAGGGCGGTCGGCCGGATCGGGCACTGCGGGCAAGGACGACTTCGAGGTCATCCAGGGGCGGTAACCCTTCGTTCTGCGATAGCTGAACAAGATGCCCCGGTACGCTGCATTTTGCGAGAGGCGCTATCGCGAGCCCTGCGTCGACCATGCTGATAAGGCCCAACAAACTCGGGCTTTCGTAGGACATCCGGAATTTGATATTTTCCCGCTGAAGCGCTCTGATGGCATAGGCACGTGCCGTACTACCATGAGCGAAAACGGCGATTGGAAGCGGGCGCTCCTTCCACACTTTCCTTGTGGGCGACCCGGCCCACACCATCGGTTCGAACCGGACGAATTCGCCAGCGATCCCCCTCGTTTTCGTGATGCATGCCAGGTCCAGCGTATTGTCTTTGAGCAATGGAGCGAGTGCGCTGCTGGGCAGGCCAATCACCCGAATTTCAACACGCGGATGAGCAACCGCGAACTTGCCCAGAACCTGGGGCAGCAACGATGACGCGTAGTCGTCAGGAACGCCGATGGTGACCCGCCCCTTCATCTCCGGGCGAACGACCGATGCCCATGCTTCCTCCCGCATCGCCAGCATTCGACGGCCATAGTCGAGGAGCGTCTTTCCCTCCGTGGTAATCACCACGTTACGGGTGCTTCGCACGAAGAGCGGCTTTCCCAGCGCTTCTTCAAGCGCCTTGATCTGCATGCTCACCGCCGACGGCGACCGATTCACGGACTCCGCACCTCGGACAAACGACCCCGTATCGGCGACCGCCACCACCATTTCAAGCACGTCCAGATCGAGTTTTTTCATATTCGTCAGAAAATCTGAGTAATCGATTCAGTTTAATTCGTTTTACTAGAATAGGTATCGATCCGATACTGCTAACAATGGTCACTCGCAGGGAGCCCGCGAGAATGCACGGTACGGCATCAATTTACGGATTTCTGGCGGTCGGCGGCATGCTTGCTGTGACACCAGGTCCGAACATGGTCTACGTGATGTCGCGCTCGATTGCGCAAGGACGCACGGCCGGGCTGATATCGCTCGCGGGCGTCATGCTCGGATACCTCTTCTATATGTTTGGTGCAGCGTTCGGCATCACGGCGTTCTTCCTGAGTGTGCCTTATGCGGGCAGCGTGTTGGGCGCAGTGGGCGCGGTGTATCTGTTCTATCTGGCATGGCAGGCCGTGAAACCGGGTGGCCGCTCGCCCCTGGAGGTTCGCGATCTGCCTCGCGAACAGCCTCGCCGGCTCTTCGCGATGGGCGCAACGACTAGTCTCCTGAATCCCAAGCTGGCGATGATCTTTCTGTCGCTCCTGCCGCAATTCATCAACTATCAGGACGGCAGCGTTCTCAGGCAATCGCTCGTGCTGGGTTCATCGTTGATTGTCGCGTTCGCATCGGTCAATGGCTTCGTGGCCATCTGCTCTGGCAGCATGGCGACGTTCCTCGCCCGTCGCCCAGGACTCCTGCTGGCTCAACGTTGGGCTATGGGCGTTGTTCTGGCTGTCCTCGGTGCGCACATGACGATCGATGCATTGAGGCTGGGAGGCATCTATTGATGCTGTGTTTCAAGCATCGCGCTTCCGTATTCACCCATTCGCTGTAGCGGTCGAATGTCCAGCGATCTGTATCTGACTATCGAGGCCCTAAGTCTTTAGAGTGATCGGATGCAAAGATTTTCTTCGGCCATGCGCAATCACCGCGCATTTCCAATGCAACGATCAAGAGAACTCAATGATGCAAATGAAAGGCTATCCATTCGGCGTCACCGACTGGGAGATGTTGAAAAAAAACTGAACATAAGGGCGATAGCGGTGTCGCTTACTGGCGAACGCAATACTTCGGACCGGTTCGCGTACGGCGCGTCGAGTATACGGCAGGCTACGTTGCCGACCATTGGTGCGTCAAGGGACACATCCTTTTCTGTATCGAGGGAGAACTTCAAACCGAACTTCAAGATGGACGCCAGTTCACACTCCTGCCCGGCATGAGTTACCAGGTTGCCGATGATGCCGAGGCACATCGCTCGTCGACTACAACGGGTGCCAAACTTTTCATCGTCGACTAGGTAACGTCGACCCCCTCTTTCCCGCCCTGACCTCGAACGACCGAAGCTGGCCGCACAGGGCCCATTGCGCTTATCGCTCTGCGACTCAGTGAAGCGACTACCCCCCCGCCCGCTTCGCGCTGTGCCCGCACTTTTTGAGCGCTTCAATGACCCGCTCGCAATGGTCACCCTGAATTTCGATCACGCCATCCTTGACCGTTCCGCCAGAACCGCAGGCCGTGCGCAACTGCTTGCCTAGCAAGGCCAGGGCAAGAGGATCGAGCGCCAGCCCTTTAACGACCGTCACGCTCTTGCCGCCCCTGCCCTTGGTCTCGCGCGTCACTCGCACCACGCCATCACCCGTCGGTACGGTCTTGTTGACCGCCTTGCAGACACATTCCGCGAGCACCTGCCTGCATTCGGGACACATCCGCCCGCCATCGGTGGAATAGACAAGGCCGCCTTTTGAACTACCCTTCATGATTTGCTTACTCAGAGACAGTGAAGTTGGGAATCGGAATGAGTTTAGCAGCCACTTCTGCGCCGGGCAGATTCCACTCCCCGAGTGCCGCTACACCCGCCGGGATGACGGGCATTGCGGCTGCCAGCAGCGTAAGCCGAACAGCGGCACAAGCCCATAAGCATGGTCGAGCATGTCCGACTGCAGGTTTTCGTACGCTTCCCAGCGAGTCTCGTCGACGTAGAGAAAGATCTCCAGCGCGACGACGGGCTCGCTGGACTGCAGTTGGCGGATCACGAGAGGCATGTCGTGGCGAACCGCCGGGTGGTCGCGGAAATGCGCGGTCAGATAGAGACGGTACAGGCCGAGGTTCGTGCGGCGGCGTGTGTCGTCGGGCGCAAGTGCGGCGAGCGGCTGGTGGATATCGCTGTGCAGCCGGGCGAGCAGCGCCTCGTCGGGAAAGCGGACGGTGTCGGCATCGAAATGAATCGCATGCTTCACGCGCCGGCCGCCCGACTCTGTCATGCCACGCCAGTTCTTCACGCTATTCGTCAGCAGAACGTAGCTGGGCAGCATGACGATCGAGTTGTCGAAGTTCTGCACCTTGATCGTGTTCAGCGCGATGTCGATCACCGTGCCGTCGGCGACGAAACCGGGCACCTCAATCCAGTCGCCTACCCGCAGCATGTCGTAGGCGGCGAGCTGAATGCTTGCCACGAAGCCGAGCAGCGAATCGCGGAAGATGATGATGAGAAGCGCGGTCATCGCGCTGAGGCCGGTGAGGAAGTAGGCGGGCGAACGCTCCAGCAACACCGAAATCACGGCGATCAGCGCGATCACGTACAGCACGATGGTGGCGATCTGCAAAAAGCTTTTGATCGGCCGTTCGCTCGCGGATGGGACGTGGCTATAGCGCTCGCTGACGCTGTCAAGGAACGCGAGCGCGGCGCGAAGCAGCGTGTACACCATGTAGCAGGCCGCGAGCAGCGCCAGTGGATGTCCGAGCGCCGCGATCAGCGGGAACGTGAGTCCGGAAAGCAGGGGGCCGGCCGCGTAGACGATCGCCGCGGGCACGAGCGGCGCGAGCCGATGGAAGACCTTGTGGCGCTCGGCGGCGCGCAGCCACTTGTGCTGCTCCTGGCGTGCGAGGCGGCCAACGATCATCAACATGATCGAGCGCGTCACGTAGTAGCAGATCGTGCTCGCCAGCAGAATCGCGAGCAGGAGAGCGGCCACAAGCAGCACCGCGACAAACGCGCTATCGGTATAGACGTGGAAGTGATGCCAGTCTGGACCGCCCTCGACACGCAGCGCTTCGTCGAACATAGATCCCTCCATTGTCGGCGAACCCACTTTGCCGAGCATGTCTGCTCTGACCGGTTGGCTAGCGCGCTGCGGCGGCTCACGCGATGCGGCGCCGCAGCAGGCGTCGCCACCGTGCAAGCCTGGCCGGGCCTGGCGGCGAACGCATCGTATGAACGCTATTGTAGCGGCGCCGATGCGCGACGAACTGCGATCATCAATCCCGCTCTATCGATCGCCGAATTCACGGGAAAGCGCTCAAATTCAAGCCCGATCCGAACGTCGGCGTAGAGTCCAGTCGGATCTTCGTGGAAGTGCAGAAAAGACTTTGATTTTCTATAAAACACGCCGGTTGAACGTTCCCGTAAATCCGAAAACTCACGTAAATCGCCAAGGACGCTTTCGAGCCGGTTGAGTGCAGCCGCACCTGCGTGTTTCATGGGAGTCCGTCCTTGAAATGATCAGAATGCGAATGCACCCTTTGAGGTCGCGTAACCCCTTAGTCTTTGCTCTCACTGACAAGGTCCACAAAAACCTTGTTGCTGCCCGCCACATAAAGGCGCTTGCCTTTGTGTGGGTAGTCACAAACATCCTGCTCCAGCCTCTGACCGGCGACGATAAGAACGAGAGGCATGTGCCCCGTATTCGTCAATGTATGGGCGGCACCGCCGCGTGCAAAACCCATAAAGTCCCCGGGTCCAACTTCGTACACCTGATTGTCAATCATCGCCTCGCCCGTGCCTGAGAGGATGTAGACACATTCCTCTTCGTAGAGGTGGCGATGATATTCAGTGGACTCATGCCCCGGCTGGATCGTGATGAGGTGAAAGCCGAGCTGGGTGAGCCCGGTCATTTCGCTCAGCGATCTTTTAAGACGAACGGCTCGTTCATTCAATGGATGGACGGAGCGCTGGGGCTCCATGGCGTCGATTTCGGTTGCCTTCAACAGCTCGCGTGCTTGATTCGACACTATTCGCCTCGTCTCTAACGGGTATGGCTTTGGGAGAAAGTCCGCTTGGATTGTCAGTGATCTTTTCATCAATGTCGAATGATCACTTGCTCGCACTGAAGCGGCGACGCCATGTCGCCGCCCCCTGCTGAGCCTGTTCGGTCACAACAAGGGCAGCGTCAGTCTGATGTGCTCGGCGAACGCCGTGGTGAGATGAGAGGGACGCTCCCGCTCGAACTTTAAGGTTATGCCGATGGTGGGCAACGGCGGAAGCGCGGGATCGCCATTGAGTATGGAGAGATCCGGGGCGACGGCGGTCTGTGTGATGACCGCCACGGCCTGCCCCGAGCGGACGAGGGCCGTGAGCCCGGCAAGACTGCTGCTCGCATAGGCGATGCGGTAGGCCCTGCCAGCGCGTTCCAATGCCTCGCAGGCCGCCACGTGATCGAGCGTGTCCGGATCGGAAAGCGCCAGCGGTAATGGGTCAAAGTGCGCGGAATCCAGTCCCGGATAGCCAACCCAGACCAACGGTTCGCGGCGAATGATGCCCTCATTCGAGGCGTCCTCAGGCAACGAGATCATGGCAAGGTCCAGCGCATGCATCTCCAGTTGTTCGAGCAATCGCGGCGTGGGAGCGCACATGACCTCCACCAGCGCATGCGGGTGTTGGCTTGAGAACTGCCGCAGTAAATGCGGGAGGAAAACGGCGGCGTAGTCGTCCGGGCAGCCGAAGCGGATCGTCCCCGACAGCCCTTTACCGGACAGATCGGCCATCGCCTCGTCGTGCAGTCGCAGTATGCGTTGGGCGTGGATCAACAGGCGTTCGCCGGGATTCGTCAGCACCACCCCACGACCCGTGCGCTGGAACAGCGGCTGATCGACGATTTCTTCGAGGCGCTTCATCTGCTGACTCAGCGCAGACTGGGTCCGGCCGATCCGGTTGGCCGCGCGACTGAGCGCCCGCACTTCGGCTATGACGATAAACGAACGCAGCAGATCGATTTCGAGTGAAAGACTCAAGATATTAGCCCCGCTTCTAG
>NZ_JAQQDU010000055.1:0-58106 GCF_046027825.1 Paraburkholderia sediminicola | reverse complement strand
AGGAAGGGTCCGCCCCGCTCGGAGATTCATACGGAACAGGGTAAGCCCATAGTGCCGCCGGTAACGGCAGGCGAACCGCAAGGAACGCTGTTGGCGCTGTGGGTAAAGGAATGCGGAGAAAGCGAATGCCCGGCTGTAATGGACGGGATACGGGCTGAAACATCGCTCGACGCGAAAGCGGGCAGACTTCCGTGCGGTCATTCATGGCGAGAGAACTTTGACCAATCGTTATACGAGGGAAGGCAGATGACGGCGATCGGCGCGAAAGCGACCGGGGCTGGTGCGCCCTTGCGCGCTGCACAGATGTGGGATCACGCAAACTGGTCGCACGTCGAGGCAGATGTGAAACGACTTCAGGTGCGTATCGCCAAGGCAGTTCGGGAAGGCCGATGGGGCAAGGTAAATGCATTGCAACGTCTGCTTACCCGCTCGCATAGCGGCAAGATGCTGGCCGTGAAGCGGGTGACGGAGAATCGCGGTAAGAGAACGCCGGGGGTGGACGGCAGGATATGGTCATCCCCGGCGGCCAGATGGAACGGAATGATGTCGCTTCGACATCACGGCTATCGTGTGATGCCGCTGCGGCGCGTTTACATTCCAAAGAGTAACGGCAAGAGGCGTCCGCTGGGAATTCCGACGGTGATCTCATAATGCACCTCTCACAGTTGAGTGTTGGAATGTTGCCGCTGTAGATGCCCTGAAGTGCGCACCCAATCCTTTAGTTGCCGTTCCTTGGCGGCATCCAGCGTGACCCACCACGGGCCCAGCCCATCGAGCTTGCGGGCCTGGACTACCTGGCGCTCGATCCAGTAATACACGACGTGTGGACTGACATGCAGCCGATGAGCGAGCTGCTGTGCCGTGAGCTCGTCTGGCCGCCTGTTGGCAGTCTGCGGGAATACGTACCAACTGCCGTCATCATGCTTGAAGAAGAACAGTGCGTGCGCTCCTGAAGGCGACGACGTTTCGACGCACACGTAGCGTCTGCCGCCCAATCTGGTGCGGCTGAAAACGGTCACGCGAACTGGCGTCGCTCGTGCCGGCGCGAGCCATTTTTCGACCTGACAACGCAGGGATTGCCCATTCGTGCTATTCATGTCGCCCTCCAGCAAGTCTGAAGGCCACCAAAGTTAGATAGAACGCAGGCCGCCGACGCCAGCGCGGGCCTTATCCCCAGTTGTCGCTGGCGTTAGCGACAGGCGTTATTTCCCGATTTGCCGGCTCACGTGGTTTTCCTGCTGGTTCAACGCGTACTCTTCATGTTTGGTTAGGTGGCTGCCGTCCTGGCTCGCCATGTCGCGCTCTTCCTGGCGAATCTGATGGTCGTCGTGATGCAGTCTCGCCGCCTCGGTGTGCGACATCTCACCGTCTCGTACTTCCTGGTGAATGCGACGGTCCTGATTCGCGAGGCGATGGTTGACCTCGGCGCGGCGTGGGTGCGTCGCATCCCAGTTGGTTTGCGCCGACGCAGTGCCCACGAGTGACAAGGCGAGTGCCGCAGCAGCAGCGATTTTGTAGGCAGCGTTGTGCATGGTCGTCTCCGATTCAGTTGAAGGGACGGTTTCTGGCCGTTCAACTACTTAACGTTCCGTACGACCACGATGCTGACCGCGCAGTTGTGAGTTCTGAAACCGAATATTTCGTGATGGCTGGGCTTCGAAAAATCGTGTAAGCGCAGGGAGATGTTTCAAACTACACGTCTCGTTACACACAAAAACACCGGTAATCTGCCGGCTCAATATAGTGCGTTCACAACTGACTAGTGAGGCGCGTTATGAAACGAATTCTTGTGCTGATGCTGATGGCCGTATGTCTCGGGAGTGCGCTGGGTGGCTGCATCGTTGTGCCTGCAGGCGGCTACTATCACCGCTATTAAATCGCGTGCAAAGCAGGCGGCGCAGAGACAGTAGTCAGATGCGCCGCCGGCAAGACGAAAGATGCCGATATCACCAAAACCGAAGCACCACGGAAGTACCGAAACTCCAATTCGCGAGCGACCTGACCTTGGAATGGTCGCGTGCCGGCAATCCTGAAAGGTCTTACTGAACAGTCTTTGTTGACATGCTGCTGTCTTCGGGGCGCATGGTGGACATGCTCATGCCACTCGTGGTGTCCGCGCTCTTGCTCATGTCGCCAGGAACCCGGTTCCACGGGCTCGAGACGGGCTCGCTGTGGTACGTCATCCCAGCGGTTGCGGCACCGTGATTGTCGCGTACTGCTTTACTCACGCACCCCGACGAACCAAGGCGCCGGCTCTCTCCCGGGCACTTTGCATTTCAGCGCCAGGTCGCGGAACGCTTCACTTGCGCTAAACTGGCTCGAGCAACCGGAAGGAGACCTGGATGATACGCAAGACGCTCAATGCCTCGCAGCTTCAGCAGGAGGTCAACCGGCGAATCCATCGACTGCAGGAAATCGTCGAGGATGGCGTGAAGATTCGTGTGCCGCGGCCGCAGTTGCAAGAGGCTGACAAGACAGGCTGCAACTGGAACATGACCCACTTCGGCAACGCGGTCGGCTTCGAGCGCGACATCGAGGGCGTGCTCAAGACCGTGCGTGCGGAATACAACCTCAACACCGAAGTGAAAGACACCGGTAACCCGTTTGGGGACTAACCGCGAAAGACAGTCGGGCTAATCCACACGTAGAGGTCAGCGTTGTTGACCTTGCCTCGGTAAACGTACGGGTTCGTACGCGGCAACCTGTTCTTCGCGAACGAGCCCGCCGGAAGGCTAATGTCAAGCGCACCGATGTTCAGCGTCACTGCTTGTGTAGTCGGATTGAGAGCCAGGCTGTTGGCCCCCAACGTGAAGGTCTCCGTTGCGGCAAACGCGGAAAGTTTAGGTGCAGGTAAACAGCAGTCGCGCCAAACCTCGCGAATGGAGAGGTTGGGGACAAGGTTACGTAGTCGAACGACGAGCATGAAACAGCTATTACATGGCGCTTACGACGGCCTAACTGTCGCGAGTCGCGTGCCAGCGAACGGGTCCCGACCCCAGTCAATTACCGGACGTCCACGGCTAATCGACGTTGACGACTTCTCAACTGCAAAGTGTGCCAGTGACTGCCCGGCGCTTGTGGCTTGCTTAAGCCACTGAGGCATATCGCCCTTGCCATCCCAGGTGTCGCCGAACGCACTGCGGTAACGTGCCGACTTTTGGCGCGCGCTTTCTTCGGCGATTGCCGCCGCGACGTCGGCCACCCTGATGCCAACCTTAGCCATCTTGCGGCGTAGGTATGCAATCATACTTTGGCGCTTTTGCTCATCCATGTCAGTTTCCCCTTCGACATTCCAGCCTCGTAGCGGTCTCGTGTCGTCTCGCCCGCCACCAGATGATTCGGACATGCGAAGTATCCGTTTGAGAAAGGCTGCCGTCGATGTGCGATTCTTGAAAACAGTGTTGCAACCAGAGTGGCAAAGCCGGCTGGCTCGTCCGTCTCACTTACGATTCGACACTTTTATTCTGTGCCGCCGGCATGCCTGTGCGTCTTTGGTGCCGCACACTTTGTATCGCGAATTTCAATCCGTAGGTACCCGTGCCCGCGTTCCCATCAAACTTTGCTTTTGAATGAGCGATTGATTGTGACGGTGAGCACTACATTGCGGCCATAATTTCCCGCAAACTTTGGTGCGGGTGGATAGTCTTTCGTCTTACTGGCGCACAACCCGGTTGGCGCCAAACCGCGCCGGTCGCAACCGTGCCTGTCATGGTCATCGGCGCCACCGGCCGCGCTAGCGCAACGCTTTATCGGCCGCCAATACTCGCAGGCTTGTCGCCTCGTCGAATTCACCCTCCCACTTGCCGACAACAATCGTGGCGATCACATTGCCGATTACGTTAATGACCGCTCGTGCTTCCGACATGAAGCGATCGACGGCAAGAAGCAGCACGAGTCCTTGCAGGGGTAGCAGGCCAGTTGCCGCCACTGTGCCGGCCAACGTGACGAACGCGGCGCCGGTCACGCCGGCTGCGCCCTTCGAAGTGAGCAGCATCACACCGAAGATGGTTGCCTGTTGTGTCCAGCTCAGGTGCAGGCCGTAGACCTGCTCGATGAATAGCACGCTAAGCGGCATGGTCAGCGCGACGCCTGTCAGATTGAACGAATAACTCGTGGGCAGCACCAGGCCGACAACGGCGCGCCCCACACCTAGCTGTTCGAGCTTGACCGCGAGCGACGGAAGTGCCGATTCTGACGAAGAGGTGGCGAGCGCCAGCAACAACTCGCCGCGGACATAGCGAAGAATCGGCAGCAGTCGAATTCCGGCGAGCTTGCAGACAATCGCGAAGGCGATGACGACGAACAGGACCATGCTGAAGTAGGCGGTCAGCACGAGCTTGCCCAGCGCAATCAAGGTGACGAGGCCGAACTTGCCGACGGTGAAGCCGATGGCGCCAAACACCCCGAGCGGCGCGAAGGTCATCACGATCGACGTAAACTTGAAGAACACCGTGGTCAGATTCTCGAGCGCCTGCGTAACCGGGCGGCCTTTTTCACCTGACACGACGAGCGCTATGCCGAACACCACGGCGATAAAGAGGATCTGCAACATATCGCCATGCAAGAAAGGCCCGACGAAATTCTCGGGAATAATCTTGAAGAAGACGCTGCCGAAGGAGGACGTTAGCGGTGCGGCAGCGTATTTCGCCAGTTCGCCGCTCAGGCCACCGCTCGGCGGAGCCACGCCGGCACCTGGCCGCAGGACATCGCCCACCACGAAACCGAGGCACAGCGCCATCGCAGTCATCACCTCGAAATAGATCAGCGCCTTGAGACCGATTCTGCCGACTTTACGCAGGTCGCCGACTTGAGCGATTCCTGTCGATATAAACAGGAAAATGATCGGGCCGATGACCATCTTGACGAGCCCGATGAAGGCGTCGGCAAGCACGCGTGAGTCTGCGCCCGTCTTCGGATCGAGCCAGCCCACCAAGGCACCGCATGCCGCTGCGATCAGTATCAGGAGATTGGGATGCCGCCACAGGGGCCGCCGTGTTCGTGGCACATTCGTGGTGGCGGCTGATGCATGGGATGTGAGGCTCACGCTATGTCTCCTGAGACGGCCCGAGTTCGAAGGACTCGGGTCCGATATGGTTTTACCGTTGCGCTAATCAGGCGGTGGCCGCTGCGAGCGCGGGCGCTCGCTTCGCCATGCGTTCGGTGGCGATCTTGGTCGCGATTTCGAACGCACGTTGCATCGCGCCAACCCCGGCCACCCCTTGACCGACGATGTCATAGGCGGTGCCGTGCGCGGGGGTCGTGTAGATCGTATGGAGGCCGCCGGTGATCGTGACGCCTTCGCTGAATCCGAGCAGCTTGGTGGCGATCTGTCCTTGATCGTGATACATGATCACCACAGCATCGAACTCGCCGCGGCGCGCCTTCAGGAACACCGTATCGGACGGGAAGGGCCCTTCGCTGCTGAGCCCCTTGGCACGCAGTTTTTCGAGGGTGGGGCGGATAATCTCGATTTCCTCGTTACCAAACAGGCCGTTTTCGCCCGCGTGGGGATTGAGTGCGGCCACACCGATGCGCGGCGTGCTCTTGCCGAACGCGCGCAGAGTCTCATGAGCGAGCGAGAGTGCCGCTTCGATCCGCTCGGGCGTCACCATATCCACCGCCTGGCGAAGGCTGACATGCGAGGTGACGCGAAACGTCGAAAACAACGAGATCTCGTTGACTTCGCCGTAGTAGCCCTCATGCTCGTTCCACGCAGCGAACAAGGCATGCTCGTCGTTGTATTTCCAGCCGCCACGATTCAGCGCTGCCTTATTGAGGGGTGCGAAACACACCGCATCCAGCAGTCCCAGGCGCGCCCAGTCGGTCATTACCTTGAGGGTTTCACCCGCTAGCCGACCTGCTTCCGGCGATATCGCTCCGCGCTGATGGGCCGCCGGATCGACGTTGTGCAGATCGATAAGCTGGACGGCTTCCGAGGTCCAATCGGCCCGCTCAGGGCTGGACACCGTCACAAATGGAAATTGCACGCCGGCGTCGGACATGCCGAGCCTGAGCACGCGACTGTCGCCTACCACCAGCACGTGAGCCTGTTCGTGGGTTGCCGGGTCGGCTAGCAGTTTGGCGGCGATTTCCGGACCGATTCCCGTGACGTCTCCTAGCATCAGCCCGACGACTGGCTTTGTCTTCATGATTTCTCCTTGCACATTGATGAGTGGGTAGGAGCATTCTTGCCGTGCAACTGCTTTCCGGGAATAGCATAATGGCTCACATCTTTACTTCCTTCAGGTTAGCAATGCACGATCGCGGAGATCTTCTTCTGGTGCTGGCGGTGAAAGAGACCGGCAGTTTGACCGCAGCGGGGCGGCAGTTGGACATAACCGGTGCCGCGGTCACCAAGCGGCTCGCGCAGATCGAGGCGCGTCTCGCGGTGCGCCTGTTTCGGCGCACCACGCGCAGCGTCGTGGCGACGCCTGAAGGTGAGCTGTACTGCGAGTTGGCACGACGCCTTCTGGAGGATTTCGAGAACCTGGAGGCGCGCGTAGCTGATTTTGGCTCGACACCGGTCGGCGTCGTCAAGATAGCCTGCAACGTTGGCTTCGGGCGCCAGTGGGCAGGGCCGACGATCGAAGCGTTCTCGAGACTCTATCCGTCAGTCGACATCGAACTGCATGCGCGCAATCGTCTTCCGGACCTGCAGGCGGAAGGTTTCGACGGTGCCTTGTGGTTGTGGCATCCGCAGTCGACGCAATGGATCATCCAGACGCTCGCGAAGAACCACCGCGCGATGGTCGCCGCGCCTGCCTATCTGGAACGTGCTGGAACACCGCGCACACCGGAGGATCTGGCCGGACATGCGTGCTTGCTGATGCTGGAGCGGGACATGCCTGCCAACATCTGGCGGCTGAACCGGCTGGGCGATGAGACGGGCGAGGCCGCCATTGACGTGCGGGTGACCGGCCGCTTGCGCAGCAACAACGGCGATGTACTGAGGGACTGGGCTATCGGCGGTGCGGGTATCGCGCTCCGGCCGGTCTGGGATGTATTCGAGCACATCAGGAGTGGGCGTTTGACGCACGTGTTGCCGGCGTACGCGAAGCTCGATTCGGACGTGCAGTGGATTGCGCCGTATCGGTCGCATTTGCCGCAGCGGGTACGTTTGCTGAAGGAGTTCCTCGCCGCGCGTCTACGCGAGGCGCCATGGCTCTGAGAGTGGAGAGTCTATTTCCCCGCTGCAAACCATTTGCCGTAGATTTGTTCGTAGGTTCCATCCTCGTACATCGCGAGCAGCGCCTCGTTAATACGCTTGCGCAACGCGCTGCCCTCGGCCACGGCAATGCCGTATTTCTCCGGGCGGAATATCGGCCCGACGACTTGCAAGACACCGTTGCGGCGCTTCGCCGCCCAGTACTGAAGGGTCGGCGCATCATAGACGATCGCCTGCACGTCACCTTGCGTCAGCATGCGGAATCCCTCAGCAGCAGTGGTCACGTTGACAAATGGCAAGCCGCGTTGCGTCAGATAATCCGCAGCAATGGTCCCCGGTACCGTGCCGATCGTTTTGCCTGGAAGATCGTCCGGGCCTTGAATGCTCGACTGGAGGCGCGCCACGGTCTGTGATGATGTGACCGTTGCCGTCAGTTGGGCGATCAGCACGACACCGATCAGCCACATCAAAGGCACGAGTACGCGCCTCCAAACGTTGTTTGCATCGCGTTCGCCGTGCTCTCCCGTTGCAATGATTAACATCGTCACCCATAAGCCTTCGCCGATCGCCCGCAGATAAGGCTTCTGAAAATTGCGATCATTCCTTCGTTCGATCAGCCAGACCAGATTGGCGAGAAGGAAGACGATGCTGAACGCTACGCCCAGAAGCTGACCAATGGACCGCCATGGAATTGACCAGAATGTGGTCAGAAAAGTACTTTCGTTCCGCGCGCGCACCATGATCTGTAATCCAGAGTCGAAATACGGAAGCGAGAAGTCGACGACCTTTTCGCGTTCCGGCGTCATGGTGATAGCGGATATCGCGACATCCGCGTCACCGTGCTGCACGGCGGGCAGCAAATCGGACTGCGCCGAAGCCACGGTCCATGCGAACTCGACGCGCATGCGACGCGCCACTTCGTTCCACAGGTCAATGCTAAAACCTGCCGGTGTATGAGTCTGTGGCAGCACGAACGGCGCGATCGGCGCAATCATCACCCGCAACGGACGGTTTGCGACTGAGGCGGTTGTGGCACCTTGCGCCACGGCGTAACCGGATGCCATCACCGTGCAAGCCAGCATGAGGCCACGCAACGCGATCAGCCATGTCGAACGCCGGTTCATCCAATCCCTCCTGAAGTCGATTGCATCGTTATTGGTTATTTTTGGCCCGCCACGGAGGCCATTCGAAAGACTGAGATGCCCTCCATCGGGTCCAGTGTTTCGCGCCAGGGTGCCCGCTCCAGTAAGCGGGTCGTGTCTTCATAACCCGCGGCCCAGCGCCGCTCGATGCCACTCGACGAAAAATCGATATCTCTGTTCAAATCGTCGTTATCGAATGCGGGCGCGTCGAGTTCCAATACCTGCATCGTGGTGCCACAGCCCCAGCCGAGGAGCGCCTGGAGTTCCGGCGTATCGCGTTTCTCTTCGGGGATGTACTGGCTGAGTTCGCGAATCACGTGACGCAGCCGGTGAATCTGCTTCTGTCGATCGAGATGGCTTTCCGCGCGACTCGAATACTGAATGTCGCGCTGCCGACTCATGACCTGCAAGATGGATTCGGGTTCCGGACCGCTCGATGGCCACAACTGCACCGAAAAAATCACCGAGCTGCATCGCGGCCGATCATCGAGCACGGCTTCCAGCGGCGTGTTCGAGTAGATGCCGCCGTCCCAGTGCGATTCGCCTTCCAGTCGCACCGAAGGGAAGCCGGGTGGAAAAGCAGCGGATGCCATCACGTGCTCGACGTCCATCGGCGCGTCGCGATTGGTGAAATACCGCATACGTCCGCTGCAAACATTGACGGTGCCAACCGTCAATCGCGTCGCCTTGCGATTCAGGTAGTCGAAATCGACGAGTGAAGATAGGGTTTCACGCAGTGGCTCCGTCGAATAGAATGCCGCCCGCTCTGGGCCAACGCGGGCCTGAATACTCGCCCATGACCCCACCTGTGGCGTGAAGAACGACGGCACGCCTTGCGTGACGATCGCCAGGTCGCGCGACCAGTTGGCGAGCCCTGGCAACAGCCAGCTTGCCGCATCGACGCCATGACGCGCCACGCCGTTCCAGAACTGGGTTAATCGCGCAATCCGGTTCTCGGGCAAATTGCCCGCGATGATCGCGCCGTTTATCGCCCCGATCGAGGTGCCGATCACCCAGTCGGGTTTGACCTTGCGGTCATGCATCGCCTGATAGACCCCAGCCTGGTACGCGCCAAGGGCGCCGCCTCCCTGAAAGACAAGCACAACCTGTCCGGAAATGTCCGGTGGGGTTTCCGACTGGTCTGCCGCGTTAGCGTTGCGCTTGCCGTGCGTCTTGTTGCCCATTGCAGGTCTCCCGGACGAATACCGCGGTGCCGGTGATTTTGCCACGGGTGAGGGCGGCCTGGCGCGAAAGCCGATGTTGTGTTGTGGCCGGCGGCGCAGCCACCTGCGAACGCGTTACCGTTCGCGATAGTGCTCGGCCATATGGTCGACGAAAGCTCGCACCTTGGGCGTGACATACCGCGTTTGCGGGTAAAGGGCGTAGTAGTGGCGCGCGCCGAGGGAGTAGGCGGGCAGGAGGTGGACCAGGTGGCCGCGAGCCAGATCGGTCTGAACGGTGTGCCGCGTGAACGCGGCGATGCCGGCACCTGCCAGCGCAGCGGAATAAAGCGCGGTAATCGCGTCGAAGGTCAGGCGGCCGTTCAGTTCAACGCGGGCCGCTGCGCCCCGCCCGGACGTCAGCACCCATTGGTCCGCCGCATGGGCACCGGAAAAGCTCAGCAACGCGTGTTTGGCGAGTTGCTGAGGTGTGCGCGGCAGGCCGTGTTGTGCCAGATAGGCAGGTGACGCGACGAGGACGATGTCCGATACCGTCAGCGTTCGGGCAACCAGACTGGTGTCGGCCAATGGCCCGCTGATACGCAGGGCGACATCGAAGCCCTCTGCTACGAGATCGACAAATTGATCGTTGCAAGACAGGTCGAGCTGCAGGTCAGGGTAGCGTTTCTGGAAAGCCGGAAGCCAGTCCGCCAGTTCAAGCGTGCCAATGGCAAGGGGCACGCTGACTCGCAACCGGCCAGTCACCGTTTGATGCTCATCGGACATCGCCTGGGTTGCCGCATCGACACGTTCGAGAATGTCGACGCTGGCCGCGAAGTAGCGCTCGCCCGCGGCAGTGAGCGCAAATCTCCGCGTGTTACGGTTGATCAACTGGACACCGAGCGTGGCCTCAAGCTGCTTCAGTTGGCGCGATACGGTCGAGTGCGAAGTGCCGAGCCGTTCGGCGGCAGCGGAAAACCCTTTTGCATCCACGATGCTGCGGAAGACCCGCATGGCGAGCAGTTGATCCATGAGTCGAGCGCGTTGTCGAAGCGTCGGATGCTATCACGACGCGATACCCGGGCGGCATGGCGTCTCGCGTGACACCCAGGTTTCGCGAGGTGGGTTACGAAGCCAGCGACAGCACATCCCGTGTGCTTACCACGGAGCCAAAGGTATCCGCGATCTCGGCTAACGCAGACAGATGCAACATTTCATGCGGGACGCTATACGTGTCGTTGAACTCGATGTTCCGGGTCGCGCACGCGTCAGCTGCCACCACCACTTCAAAGCCCGCGGGCACGGCGTCACGCGCAGCGCCGGCAACACAGGCATGTGTCATCAGACCGCATATCACGAGATGAGTGACACCATCGGCCTTCAGCGTCTGCGCCAGATCGGTACTGGCAAACACACTCACGGACGTCTTCTTGACCAGCAGATGGTCGGCTTTCGGCTGGATATCGGAACAGATTTCGGCATTCCGGCCGTTAGCGGCGAACAAGGGCGACTCTGGCAGCGCGATGTGCTGCACGTGCACGACTCGCCATCCATGGCGATCGGCGCAATCGACAAGGGCGCGTGCATTCTGCAGCGCGTTCACGCCGTTGGGAATCGGCAACGAGCCTGTGAAATATTCGTTCTGGAAGTCAATCACCAGCAATGCTGTGGTGCGGGCCGGCAAAGAAGCTGGCGTAACAGCACCGAGGATGCTACGCAGCGTACGCTTCGACATGATGAGGTTCCTTTCGACTGACTGGGGAGGAACGAAGTCTAGGGGCCGCAGGTTGTCGCTACAACGCCGTGTGCGTCACAAGCTTTGTGCATGATGCGCACAGGTTGTATTCCAGCGCGAGCGTCTGCCGTGTCATACCGGGCATCATGGCCAAGGTGTCTTGAGACACCGCGACGTTCGGCCGGCTGCACTGCGCCATTTCCGCTTCAGCGTGTGACAGAATGCGCCAGGGATGTCTCACCAGGAGGCGATCTTCGATCTGTCCGGACGGCACCATTGAATCTCCTTTCCACCACTGTTCCTATCTCGTTGGTTAACGGCGTTCTGGCCAGCGCTGACCCCGCTGCGGTTGAGCGCCTGGCTGAGCAATCGGGTATCTCTCGCGAACTACTGCGCGCGGCGGGCGCCCGAGTGACACAGGAGCAGTTCGCGACGCTCTATCGGATGCTCGCCAATGAACTGGACGACGAAATGCCTGGCATCTTTAGCCGACGGCTGCGGAACGGGACGCTGAAATACCTGTGCTTAAGTCTTCTCGATGCGTCGCGACTCGACGTCGCAATGCATCGGATGGGACAGTTCCTGCATCTGATGCTCGATGAATTCAGGCTCGAAACGCGGCGCGAGGGCATGCTTTGCCGCGTTGAGCTGGTGGCCAATCCGCAGGGTCCAGCCTTTAGCTCGCTCGCGCGGCAACTCATGCTCAAGTTCGTGCATGGGCTGGCTTCATGGTTGATCGGTCAGCGGATCCCATTGAACGAAGTGGAGTTCGATTTTCCGCGCTCGCCGCATTCGGGCGACTACCTGTATCTTTTCCCGGGCCCTGTGCGGTTCAACGGCCTGACGACTTTTATGTCTTTCGAGGCGCGGTACCTCGACATGGTTATCCGCCAGCGCAAATCTGACCTGAAGACATTTCTTTTGCGTGCGCCGGAAGACTGGATCTTTGTGTCATTTGCCGAACAGTTGGCCAGCCATCGGGTTCGCCAATATATTTCTGGTTGTCTTCCGCACGTTCCAACCATCGAGGTGGTGGCGCGCGATCTGCATTACTCGGTGCGCACGCTGTGCCGACGGCTGTCAGCCGAAGGCACAACGTTCCAGGCGGTCAAGGACGAATTGCGCCGCGATATCGCCATTCAGCGTCTCACACGCTCGACCGATGCGATTCGCGCCATTGCGTACGACGTCGGCTTCGACGATCCGACGGCGTTCCATCGGGCATTCCGTCATTGGACCGGCAGCACGCCGCATGCCTATCGCAAGCCGGTCTGATTCTCGACACTACATGGAGGTGGCCGGCGAGCTGACGAGATGTTTACCGAAGCGCTGCCGCAGGGCCAGCTTCTGCAGCTTTCCGGTTGCGGTGAGGGGGAGTTCGGACACAAACACGACGTCGTCCGGAGTCCACCATTTCGCCACGCGTCCGTTATAGAACGCCAGGAGTTCCGGCGCGGTCAATGTACTGTCAGGCCGACGCACGGCGATCAGCAAGGGGCGTTCGTCCCACTTTGGGTGCTCGCACGCAATGCAGGCGGCCATGGCGATGTCCGGATGCGACATCGCGACGTTTTCCAGTTCGATGGAAGAAATCCATTCGCCACCGGATTTGATGACGTCCTTGCTTCGGTCCGTAATTTGCATATAACCGTTGGCGTCAATCGTCGCGACGTCTCCGGTAGGAAACCAGCCGTCTTGCAGCGGAGACTGCTCCACGCCAAAGTAGTGTTCCATCACCCAATGGCCCCGCGCCATCAGGTCGCCGGCGGACTTGCCATCCCATGGCAATTCCTCGCCATTTGCGTTGACGATCTTCAGGTCGATCCCGGGCACGGCGTGCCCCTGTTTTGCATCGATGCGCGCGCGCTCGTCCGCGGACATGTCCGCGTAACTTTGCAATGGCGTACAGACGGAGCCGAGTGGCGATAGTTCTGTCATCCCCCACGCGTGTATTGCGGTGATGCCGCAGTCGCGCAAGGACGCGGCCAGTTGGGGAGGGCAGGCGGCCCCGCCGACGACCGCGCGCTTGAACGTCTCGCTGCGCTTACCGGTGCGGCGCATGTAATCCACGAGTCCCAGCCAGATGGTCGGCACACCTGCAGAAAACGTAACCCCTTCCTGTTCGAAGAGTTCGCATAAGGATTCACCGTCAAGCTTGGCGCCAGGCAAGACGAGTTTTGCACCAACCAATGCGGAGGAAAACGGCAAGCCCCAGGCGTTCACATGGAACATCGGCACCACCGGCGCGATGGTGTCGGTCGCCGACAGGCTGAGCGCATCCGGCATCACCGTTGCGTAAGCCATCAGCGTGAGCGAACGATGCGAATACAGGACACCCTTGGGATTGCCGGTGGTGCCTGACGTGTAGCACAGCACAGCCGCTTCACGCTCGTCAAACTGAGGCCATGCGAACGACAGGGGCTGCCCACTGATCAGTGTCTCGTAGCTTTCCAGTGGGACGGCAAACGTCCGCGGCAGTGCACTCTCGTCGCTCAGCATGATCCACGCTTCGACGTGCGGACACTGTGGCGCAATCTGTTCGACGAGGGACGCGAACGACGCGTCGAAACAGATCATCCGGTCACGTGCATGATTGATGATGTAGGCGATCTGCTCGGGGAAGAGCCGCGGATTGATCGTATGGCACACCGCGCCGATGCCGGCGACGCCGTAATACAGTTCCATGTGGCGATAGCCGTTCCAGGCGATCGTGCCGATACGATCGCCGGCTACGATGCCGCGGTTCGTCAATGCGCCAGCCAGTTGCATCGCTCGCGTATGGCAGTCCCGGTAGGTATACCGGTGGATGTCGCCCTCTACGCGACGCGACACAATTTCGACCGCGCCGGCATGGCGTGCCGCTTGCTGAAGCAACGACGACAGCAACAACGGTGCATACATCATCTGGCCAGCCATGTTCATGAACCTGTCTCCTCAGTCTGTCTTTAACCGCGAGTCGCCGCGCGGCGCTTGCGGATCATTCTAGTCAGACGCGGTGGTTTGAACATTGGCACAGCAGGCCGATTGATTGACAAAACCTGCCAACCCCGAGTTATCTGATTGGGGTGCCGTTGGTTACCGGCCGACGCACCGACCGCCGCCGCAACCTACCGAAGACCCAGCGCCAGCTCAACAAACTGCATCGCCCGGGCGTTGGCGTCGCCACGGCGGTGAACGATGTACAGCGTGGTGACGGTGTCTGTCTCGTCCAACTGTCTGAACACGACGCCCGGCAGCGCAATGGCCTGCAGCGTCGACGGCACCAGCGCAATACCGAGCCCGGTGGCAGTCAGCCCGATCAGGGTGGAAGCCTGCTGGGCCTCCTGAACCACCTGAGGTTCGAATCCGCGCTTCGCGCACAACGCGACAGTCTTTTCGTGGATCGCAACCCCCGCTTGCCGCGGATAGGCGATGAACGGCTCGTCGCGCAGATCCTTCAGCTTGATCGATGGGGCCTTGGCCAGGCGATGCCTGGCATGCATGGCGAGCACGAGCGGCTCTTCCATCAGCGGCGTGAACACCAGATCGGTAGGGGGCACGCTTTCGGGCATCCGCAGCAACCCGACGTCGATTTCGCGCTGCTCGATCGCCTCGATCTGCCGGGACGACGACAGCTCCAGCAGCGTGATGTTGACCTTCGGCCGTTGCGTTCGGTACGCGTGAATCAGCTTGGGGAAGAACGGTGACAGCGTCGAAGCATTGGTAAAGCCGACCCGCAAACGCCCGACGTCGCCGCTGACGGTTTCCCAGACGCTTTCCTTCGCGTGTTCGATTCGCGCGAGGATCGCCCGTGCGTCGTCCAGCAGCGCCAGCCCCGCCTCGGTCAACGCGACCGAGCGGCGTGTGCGGTGGAAGAGCCGCGCGCCCAGTTCCGTCTCCAGCGACTGGATCGCGAGACTCAACGGTGCCTGCGTAATGCCCAGCCGCTCGGCGCTGCGGCGGAAATGCAGTTCCTGCGCCAGCACCACGAAAAATTCCAGATGACGGATATTCATTGATTTGCTCTGTAAATCAATAACCTTGATTTGGAGAATAAATCAAAACTGTTTCCCGGGCGATACTGTCTTCCACCTACACAACAACGGAGACAGCAATGAACGGTGCGGAACTGGTCGAACGCCTGCGAGCGCGACACAAGGTCATTGCGCTGGGCATTCGCGCCTCGCGCACAACGGATGCGGTCCGCTGGGCCAAAGCGGCCGGCTACGACACGATCTGGGTGGATATGGAGCACAGCTCGCTGCCGGTCGATATCGTGTCGCAACTGTGCTCGTGCGCGGTCGACCTCGGTCTGATGCCGTGGGTGCGCGTGCCGGAACGTGATTACGGCACCATCAACCGCGTGCTGGATGGCGGGGCGCTCGGCATCATCGTGCCGCGCGTCGAGACCGCCGAACAGGCGCGCGACGCGGTGATCGCCACGCGCTTTCCGCCGCTCGGCCAGCGTTCGCAACTGGCGACGCTGCCCTACGTCAACTTCGAGAAACTGCCCGCACGCGAGCTCAACGGGCGTCTGAACGAAGCGACCGTGCTCAAGGTGCTGATCGAAAGCCGCGCCGGCGTCGAAGCTGCTGATGCGATTGCGGCGATCGAAGGCGTCGACGTGCTCGCGCTCGGTTGCAACGATCTCTCCGCCGATCTGGGCCACACCGGCGAATCGGCGCATCCCGAGGTCGTGGCCGCGTGCCGCAAGGTGATCGCGGCGGCGCAGCGGCACGGCAAGGTGGTGATCGTGGGCGGCATGCCGGAGTGCGAGGCGCTCAATGAATTGCGCCGCGAGGGCGCCGCGCCTTTTGTCTTTGCCGGTATCGACAGCGATGTTTATCTGGCGGCGCTGCGTGAGCGCGTCGAGCAGGCACGTCAACTTTAATTCGAACTTCTACTTTCAGATCATGGCAGAAACCCCGCTGATTTCTACGCCGATGCGCGACTACGAGACCTTGTCGCGCCCTTCATTCACAATGCCGCCGCTCGCCTGCGACGCGCACATGCACGTGTTCGGCCCCGAAGATAAATATCCGAAGGTCGAGCATCCGCACTACACGCTGCCGGACGGCAAGCTCTCGCACTATCTGCAGATGATGAGCGTGCTGCACCTGAAGCGTTTCGTGATCGTGCAGCCGAGTTTCTACGGTACGGACAACCGTTGTCTGATCGACGCGCTGCACGTAGCAGGTTCGATCGCGCGTGGCGTCGTGATGATCGACGAGAACACGGATGCGGCCACGCTGGACCGTTTCCATCAGTCCGGCGTACGCGCGGTGCGCCTCGATCTGTTTGCGCGCTCCGGGCTGCCGACCGGCGAGATTCAGCAGTACATCACACGGATGGCCCGCTTGTGCGCAAGCCTCGGCTGGCATGTGCAGTTCTATGCGCCGGGCTGGGTGGTGCGCAATCTGATTCCGTTTCTCGCCGACGTGCAGACCGATTTCGTTATCGATCACATGGGCTACATGCTGGAAGAAGACGGCCTCACGCAAGCGGATTTCGACCGTCTCCTCAGTTTGCTGAAAGACGGTAGCTGCTGGCTTAAACTCAGTGCGCCCTACCGGATCGCCAAACATCGCGGCTATGAAGCCGTGGCGCCGATGGCCGAAGCGATCATCAAGGCCGCGCCGCAAAAAGTGATCTGGGGTTCGGACTGGCCGCACATTCCTGATTCGACACGCGACACCGGCGAATTGCTGAATCTGCTCGGCGCATGGACCGACGATCCGGCGGTGCACGAGATGATTCTGTCCGGCAACCCCGCGCGTTTGTTCGATTACTGAGGTCAACCACATCCACCATGCCCTATCAACCCAACGCAGCGTTTGCCGGTCTCTTTCGGGCGTTCACGTCGGACCCGCAGAGCATCGGCGCGCATCTGACGCAGCAGATGGCGCAGCAGCAAGCGGACGATCCATTGCTGGTGTCGACCGGCAGCGATATCGTGCTGTTTCCCGGCGCGGGGCGCGCGCCGACGATCGAGAGCTTTCGCAAATCGACACGTGGCTTCATCGAATTGACAGCGGTATCGCATCTGCCGCTGGCGCTGGCTTATCTTGCGCGGATGCGTGAACTGTCGCCGCGCGACGACGCGTGGCAACGCGACGCGTCGAACCTGCGCGACCATGCGCAGGCAACCCGCGCGGCGAACTCGCTCGCGCTCTGGCGCGATCAGGTCGCGGTCGAGCGCTTCGCAGGTCACGAGCAGAAGATCGCTGATCTCGTCGACTACACCTGTGGCGTGACTATCGATCTGCTCAATCGGGTCGAGAAAGATCACGCGCTGCTGAGCTTCGAACGCCTGAACGACGAGTACTTCGCCGCACCGTCCACAAGCGCGGTTCCTGTGCCGATGAACGATGTGATGTTCGCGACCTTCGGGCTTGCGTTTCTCGACATCGTCTACCGCATCGGCAACTGGTTGCGCGCGCAAGCACTCGACTGGAACCGCTTGATGGTGCTCGTCAGCGGCCGGTCGGGCAGGCCGACGGCCGGCGTGACGTGGGCGACGAACAACATGTGCTATCTGGTGTGGTGCGCGTCGAACCGCGTGCTGTTGCCGGAGCGCGTGTTTATCGCGCCGCACGCGCCGTCGTTTTCGATCGCCGACTTGCCGGACGCAGCGGGCATGGCGGAACTGGAGCGCACGTACCGGGAACTGTGGCTCAACACCCGTTCGAGTATCGATGTCGCGCGCGCGCTGTTTCCCGGGCAGCGTCCGTTTCACTTCGATCCGGCGCCGCCCAACGGCATGCCGCCTATCACCTCGCTCGACGACCGCGATGCGACCACGGCACGCCTGCGCCGCATCATGGAAGATCCCACGCAACTGTTGTCCAACTGTGTTGCTGATTACATCGTCGATCAGTTGTACCGCAACGGCAATCAGCCGCAGAAGGTTGAGATCCCAGGTTTCACGAATGTGACTTTTCCGAGCGCCGTGCAGTCGTAACGACGACGGCCGGACCGACACCCGCGCGCAAGGGCAACCGCGCGGGCTATAAAAAAGACGCCCATGATGAAGGAGACAAGCCTCATGAACCTACTCGCACAAGAGCCGTCGGTGGGGCCACCGGTCAGCAACGTGCTGCGCATCACGCTGGTGTGCTTCGCGGTATCGATGATCGACGGCTTCGACACGCTGATGTTGTCGTTCGTCGCGCCTTTGCTGGCGAAGTCTTTGCAGATCGATCACGCAACACTGGGCCGTGTGTTCGGCGCCGGCTTCATCGGCACGGTGCTTGGCTCGCTGATCGTCGGGCCGCTGGCCGATCGTTTCGGCCGACGGCCGATGCTGCTGCTGGCGCTCGTTGTGACCGGCATTTTCACACTCGGCTGTGCGTTCGCCACGTCCGCGACGATGTTGGCCACACTGCGGTTTATCGGCGGTCTCGGCATGGGCGGCGCCATTCCACCGGTGGCGGCGATCACGGCTGAGAGCAGTTCGCCGCAACGCCGCTCTTCGCTGGTGATTCTGATGTTTATCGGCTTTCCGCTGGGCGCGGTGGTGGGCGGCGCGATCAGCGCGGCGTTGATGGTGCGCTTCGGCTGGCCGTTCGTGTTCCTGATGGGCGGCACGTTCGCGTTGCTCGCGCTGATCCCGGTGCTGCTCGTGATTCCGGCGCAAACCGTGAGCCGCGCCGAACGGGCGGCAGCACGACAGCATGCGGCGGCGCATGGTCTTAACGTCGTCGGCAACATGTTCACCGGCGGCCGGCTCCCCGCGACGCTGGCGCTGTGGGTCAGCGTGTTGTCGAGCATGATCCTGTCGGGCTTCCTGGTCAGCTTTATGCCGACCATTCTCAACATGAACGGCGTCGAACCGGGACGCGCGGCGCTCGGTTCGGTGCTGCTCAATTTCGGCGCGATCGGTGGTGCGCTGGTGATGTCGGCCGTGGTCGGCAAGCGAGGGCCATTTATACCGGTGGCGATTTCTTTCCTTGGCGGCGCGGTGTTGACGGTGGCGTTGGGCCAGATCATCGGTGCGGGGAATATCGCGCTTGCGATGCTATTTGCCGTCGGCGCGTTTCTGGTCGGCGGGCAGTTGACGTTTCCGGCGATTGCCAGCTATCTCTTTTCCGCTAACGTGAGGGCGGCCGGTGTCGGTTGGACGCTGGCGATCGGACGCATCGGTTCGATTGTCGGGCCGGTGGTCGGCGGCATCCTGCTGTCGCGGCATCTGTCGTTCGAAACACTGTTCATGCTGGCGGCGATCCTCGCGGTGGGTGCTGCGCTGGGTCTTTGCCTTGCCAACGTGCTGCGGCCGCGCGAAAAAGAGAGTGGACCGGTCACGCCGACTGCGTCTTTTGCAATCACGGGTTCGGAGTTGGGAGAAGCCAGTCATGGCAAAAACTGAATCGGGCGGCGGCCTGCTCACGACGCTGCAGCAACTGCCGACCAGCGGTGCGCGCGCCGTGGAAGTCTTTACGACAGACGAGGGCACCTTTCTCGCGGTGCCGCAGCTCGCGCGCGATGTGCCAGGTGGACCGCTTTATATGAACGGTGGCGACAGCGACATCGAAGCACCGATTTACCGCTGGCAGGACGGTCGTTTTATCGAGCACGAAGTGCTGGCATTACCCGGCGGCGAGGACCTCGAGTACTTTGAGATCGACGGCCGGCGCTTCCTCGCGGCAGCTGGCATTCGAACCGGCAAGGGGCCGTACGATCTCGATACGGACGCGATCGTGTATGAACGCGTCGCTGGCGCATGGGTGCCGCTGCAACGCTTTCTGGCATTCGCCGCGAAGCAGTGGACTGCCTTTTCATTCGACTCGCGTCATTTCCTCGGGTTGTCGCAAGGCGTGGTGGTCGACGGTGTCGTGCCGAAACATCCACGCGAATCGTGCCTGTTCGAATGGAATGGTGAGCGCTTCGTGACATTCCAGACTTTCGATGGCCAGTGGGGCTACAACTTCGCGTTCGTGACATTTGGTGGCGAGCACTACCTCGCGTATGCGGATCACGTCAGTGGATCGTCGGTGCATCGCTGGAACGGCGAGCAGTTCGTACCGCTGCAAACGTTCAGCGAAAACGGCGGCCGTGCGTTCCGCTTTTTCGAAGCCGATGACGCGCTATGGATGGTGCACGCGAACCTGCTGAAGCACACCACGCTTTATCGATTCGACGGGGCACAGTTTGTTGATGTGCAGGTGCTGGGTGGCGCGGGTGGACGCGAACTGTGTTTGATCGACGGCAAAGAGGGACGCTATCTGGTACGCGTGTGCTTTATCACCGGAACGCCTAAAGCGCCGGTTGTCGTGCCGCAATCGGAGATTTTCCGCTGGCGGGATGCGCGCTTTGAATTAGTGGGTGATTTCGCGACATCCGGTGCGACCGATGCCGCTAGCTTCGTTGCCGATGGTCAGCGCTATCTGGTGGTCAGCAACAGTCTGAGCGAAGAGATCCGCTTTCGCACCGATTCGACGTTATACCGGTTCAACGGTTAGCGGCTAGACGCGGATATCAGTTGTGCCCGGCGGCCCGCCGGGCAGTTCCACACGGGAACAGATTTCCCTCTTGCGGGGGAGGGCGACGCTTTGCCTTTTAAAAATAAAACATTGGAGACGAGCAATGAAAAAGTTTGCCTTGAGCTTAAGCGCAACCGCTGTACTGGCTTTAAGCAGCCAGATTGCCCATGCACAAAGCAGCGTGACGCTGTACGGCATTATCGATGCGGGCATTACCTACTTTAGCAACGTGAATGGCCATTCGAATTTCGTCGCTAACGACGGTTCGATCCAATCGAATCGATGGGGCTTGCGCGGTGTGGAAGATATCGGCGGCGGCACGCGAGTGATCTTCGTGCTGGAGAACGGCTTCAATCTGTACTCGGGCACGATGGTGCAATCGGGCGTGCTGTTTAGCCGCCAGGCGTGGATGGGTGTCGAGAATCAAACGTACGGCAGGTTCACGCTCGGCAAGCAGTACGATTTCTTCTGGGACAATCTTACGCAGTTTGCAATGGGGCAGGTTGCCGGGCAGTACTCCTGGCACCCGGGTGACTTCGATCACCTTGCGGGCACACTGCACATCAATAACGCGATCAAGTACACGTCGCCGAACTACATGGGATTGCAGGCGGGTGCGCTGTATGCATTTCCTTCGCAATCCGTATCGGCAGGAACGGGGCGCGTGATTGCTTTCGGATTGCGTTATTCGAATGGTCCGCTGAATCTCGGCGCTGCGTACACCGACACGCATGATCTCGGCCTGAATGGGCCGAGCCAGGCCGGCACCACGTTCTTCCCCGATCTACCTGCCACGCCTGTGCTGGCGAACAGCGTCAGCAGCTTCGGTGTGGGGGGCAGCTACCGCTTCGGCAGGAGCCTGACGCGGCTGCTGTTCACCGACACGCACTTCCGCATTGGTCACGATAGCGGCTCGATGCCGACCTATGAAGTGAACGAGGTGTTTCAGCTTACCCCTGCCACCACACTCATGGGCGGCTACTGGCACAGCACGCTCGGCGATCAGAAGTGGCAGAACGCGACGCTCCTGCTCGATTACGCGCTGTCGAAGCGCACCGATGTCTATACGAGCGCGACCTATCTGCGCGCATCGGGTGGCGCGGCGCCGGTTTTCCTCGGGGGTGGGGCGGCACCGGTGTTTGCCAATGGCGTGTATGTCGGCACAGGTGAATCGTCGACGGCGGTGCGTGTGGGGATCCGCACACTGTTCTAGACGAGGCACGCCAGGAACGAATACGGGCAGCGCAAACACTGATTACGGTTTGAACCGTTTTCCGAAAACCAATCCACAAAAGCTTGTTTGCGATTCCGTACCCAGGTCGCTAGATTCATTCGTACAGCAATGAATCGACGGAGGTCGCATGACCACACTTTCAGCGACGCTTATCCGGGGCGGACTTCGGCATCCTGTGCGAAGCCTGCAGAAGCAACTGTCAAAACGCGCGCCCGTATCGTCTGAACAATCGTCAGACGATACGGCGGCCGCTACCTACGTCTCGCCATCGCCCGAGATGCTCGAACGCATTGCGGCTTACGCGCGTTGTGGCTATTTCCATATGGAATACACCGCCGGCATGTTCGTCGTGCCGCTCGAGATCCCGCGAGAATAGTCCGCGTGCTGGCTGTGGCGGGGCAAATCCGCGACATGCGGGCATGGCAGGTCTGCTGCAAGCCGGAGCGACCGAACCGATGCTTCTTTAGAAATGACAATAAATTGGTTCGGCTTTGGCTAGCGCTCTTTCATAGTGTCTCCTGATGGCTATAGGCGGTTGCAATCGCAGATGGCTTAGACCCGCGCGTACTGATTCGCGCGATATCGAAGGAGACGTCATGACGCTTGAACTCGCAGAACGACCCACCCACGCGCTGCTTGAAGCCGCCCGTTCGGCAGCCGCCGTTGCCGCTTTGCCTTATGCCGGCGGCCTGTCGCCGCAGGATGCGTGGGCGCTCGTCCAGGCCGGCGACGCCGTGCTGGTGGACGTGCGCACCGCCGAAGAACGCAAATTCGTCGGATTTGTGCCGGACAGTCTCCATGTCGCGTGGGCGACCGGCACGAGCCTGACGTGCAATCCGCGCTTCGTGCGTGAACTGGAAACGAAAACCGGCAAGAACGCGGTCGTGCTGCTGCTGTGCCGCAGCGGCAACCGCTCGGCGCTGGCCGCCGAAGCCGCGGCGAAAGCCGGCTTCACGCAGGTATTCAATGTTCGGGAAGGTTTTGAAGGGGAGCTGGACGGCGCGCAACGGCGCGGCGCCAGCAATGGTTGGCGCTTTCATGGGCTGCCGTGGATTCAGGACTGACAGCCAGATCGTCGACGTTGCACTTTATGGGGAGTAACCGCTGTGGCTGTGTTTGATGTCGATGAGATTGTTCACGCGCTTCAGACGGTCCGCCAGCAATGGCGCGAAGTGCAGAAGCGCTCGCTCGAGCCGGGTGGGCGCGAATTACCGGGGCGCGAAGCGCTCTCGGAGGTCATCGACACGCTGAAGGGCGTGCTTTTTCCGATGCGCCTCGGACCGCCCGATCTGCGTCAGGAAAGCGAAAACTTCTATGTCGGGCATGCGCTCGACGCCGCGCTGCATGCCTTGCTGAGCCAGGCGCGTCTGGAGCTTCACTACCGCAGCCGTCATCAACCGCCGCCCGCCGCGACGATCGAGGCCCAGGCTGGCGTCGCGGTGCGCGCTTTCGCGGCGCGGTTGCCGGCGATTCGCACCTTGCTCGATAGCGATGTGTTAGCGGCGTTCCACGGCGATCCGGCGGCGGGCAGTGTGGATGAAGTCTTGCTGTGCTACCCCGGCGTGCTGGCGATGATCCACCATCGGCTTGCCCACGAGCTGTATGGGCTAGGGCTGCCGCTGCTGGCGCGAATTATCGCTGAGCTCGCGCACGCACAGACCGGTATCGACATTCATCCTGGGGCGCGGATCGGCGCGGGGTTCTTCATCGATCATGGGACGGGTGTGGTGATCGGTGAAACCGCCATCATCGGCGAACGCGTACGCGTCTATCAGGCCGTCACGCTGGGCGCGAAGCGTTTTCCGCGCGACGCGCAGGGGCATCTGGAAAAGGGCCATGCACGTCATCCGATCGTTGAGGACGACGTCGTGATTTACGCGGGCGCCACGATTCTTGGACGCGTTACGCTCGGGCAGGGCGCGGTGATCGGCGGCAATGTGTGGGTCACGCAGGATGTCGCGCCGGGTTTGCATGTGACGCAGGCCGTCTCGCGCAGCGAAGGCACCGGCACTGGCACCGCCGCCGCGGTCCGTGAGCGCGCGCCGCGCGATCACGCAGACGCGGAGCCCGTCGCGGCCGGAGCCGCCAGATGAGTGTGCTCGTCAGGGACTTCGGCGCGGCGGTGCGGCGCTTTCGCGAGGCGTCCGGCTGGTCGCAGGAGCAATTGGCCGAGCACGCCGGACTCAACCGGTCTTACGTCGGCGAGATCGAGCGCGGTTCTGCTATTGCGTCGATCGTGACGCTCGACAAGCTCGCTCGTGCTTTCAACGTACCAGTCGAACGCTTGCTCAGCCATTCAGCCGACAGCGCGAACCTTGCCGCGCGCTCGCATCCCGCGCTCGTCGATCCGGTGCCTGCCCGTTAGACCGCCTCTTTGCCGTCTATAGCATGTTGAACGGCTGGGGGCGCCTTCCGATAATCACTTTCGTTCATAAGCTTTCCCGTTTTTCTTCTATCAACCCCGGAGCTTCAGATGACAGCAACAGTGGGCGGCCTGACGGCGCTCGGCGATACCGCAGCACGGCAACTAGCCAATGCCACCAAAACCGTTCCGCAACTCGCTACGATTACGCCCCGCTGGCTCACCCACCTGCTCCAGTGGTTGCCGGTCGAGGCGGGTATCTATCGCCTGAACCAGGTGAAAAATCCTGAAGCCGTGGTGGCCGCGTGCACCGCGCGCGAAGATGAAAGCATCCTGCCGCGCACTTTCGTACCTTACGAAGAGCAACCGCGCGAGTACTTCCTGAATGCCGTCAGCACGGTGCTCGACGTGCACACACGGATCTCGGATCTGTACAGCAGTCCGCACGATCAGATCAAGGAACAACTCCGGCTCACGATCGAAACGATCAAGGAGTTGCAGGAAAGCCAGTTGATCAACAACCCGGACTACGGCCTGCTCGCCAATGTGGCTGAAGAGCAGCGCGTGCTTCCGCTGACTGGCGCGCCGACGCCCGACGATCTCGACGAATTGCTGACCAAGGTATGGAAAGAGCCGGCGTTCTTCCTGACGCATCCGCTCGCGATCGCCGCATTCGGTCGTGAATGTACGCGTCGCGGCGTGCCGCCGCCGACCGTCAGCCTGTTCGGCTCGCAGTTTTTGACGTGGCGCGGCATTCCGCTGATTCCGTCGGACAAGGTGCCGGTTGCCGATGGCAAGACCAAGATTCTGCTGCTGCGCGTGGGCGACAAGCGCCAGGGCGTGGTCGGCCTGTTCCAGCCGGGCGTCGCCGGCGAGCAGGGTCCAGGTCTGTCGGTCCGCTTCATGGGCATCAATAACCATGCGATCGCTTCGTATCTGATCTCGCTCTATTGCTCGCTCGCGGTGCATTCGCCGGACGCGCTGGCAGTTCTCGATGACGTGGAGATCGGCAAGTACCATGACTACCCAGATACCTACAAGTAAGCCCATGGATAGCGTCCTGCCGCACGATGTGCCGACGGGTCCGCCCGCGGGTTTGCCTGATCCGGCGACGTTAGCGTCGCTGGCCAATGCGTTCTTCTCGGCGCTGCCGGGCAACGCGCCGCAGGTAGGCGGTGCGTCCGGCGTGGCTGCCACGTTGCCGTTCACGGCGCCTGTGATGAGCGAGATCAGCAATCCGGCCCCGGCCGGTTCGCCACTCGCGGGTCCTGGCGGCGCAGGCACAGGCGTGCCTGGCGCAGCGTTGCCGCAGGGGCAAGTGCCGGGTGGCAACCTGTTGCCCTCGGCGCCGACGCACGTTCTGTCCTTGGGTAATCGGGCGCCCGCGTTGGCGCCTCATGCCGCCGCGCAGAACGGCTTGCCGGATAGCGCGGTGACGGTTGCGCCGGCGCTCGATCCGCGCTTTGGCGGGGCCGCGCTTGGCGTGCCTGAGGGGCATGGCGCACAGCGTCCGTCTGCGGGTGGTGCGTCGCCTGCGTCGCCGGTCTCACACGGGTCACCTTCGCCTTATTATTTCCTGGGCGAAACGGGACAAGCCCTGACCTCGACTGCGGCGTCGCCGGATATCGTCGTGCCAGGCTGGCATGAGGTGAGCGCGCAATCGCTCGGTCTGCCCGGTGTCGATGAACCGCTTGCGGAGCAACGCTTTCCGTACGATCGGCCGGCCGCCTCGCAGGCGGTGCCGAACCCGGCGCCGGCAGAACACGGCAGCGGCTCGCATTATTTTCTGAATCTGAATGAGGCGTCGCGCTTTCCTGGGCAGACACCTGGTGCGACGGGCGGCGTGCCGCATGCCGGCCCGTCAGCCCACCCGCCATTCGATGTAAATGCGATTCGCCGGGATTTTCCGATTCTGCAGGAGCGCGTGAATGGCCGCCAGTTGGTGTGGTTCGATAATGCCGCGACCACGCACAAACCGCAGGCGGTCATCGATCGGCTGGCATATTTCTACGCGCATGAAAACTCGAACATCCATCGGGCTGCTCATGCGCTGGCCGGCCGTGCCACTGACGCATACGAAGCCGCACGCAGCAAGGTGCAGCGTTTCATCGGCGCGGCGTCGCCGGATGAAATCATCTTCGTGCGCGGCACCACCGAAGCGATCAACCTGATCGCGAAGACGTGGGGCGTGAAGCATGTCGGCGAGGGTGACGAGATCATCGTCTCGCACCTGGAGCATCACGCCAATATCGTGCCGTGGCAGCAGCTTGCCGCGCAAACTGGTGCCAAGCTGCGCGTGATTCCGGTCGACGACAGCGGCCAGGTATTGCTCGACGAATACCGGCGGCTGCTCAATGACCGTACCAAGATCGTCTCGGTCACGCAGGTGTCGAACGCGCTGGGCACGGTGGTGCCGGTCAAGGAGATCGTTGAATTGGCGCATCGCGCGGGTGCGAAAGCGTTGGTCGACGGCGCGCAATCGGTGTCGCACATGCGGGTGGACGTACGGGCGCTCGACGCGGACTTCTTCGTGTTCTCGGGTCACAAGGTGTTCGGTCCGACCGGCATCGGCGTGGTCTACGGAAAGCGCGCGATTCTTGAAGACATGCCACCCTGGCAAGGTGGCGGCAACATGATCGCGGACGTCACCTTCGAGCGGACCGTGTTCCAGCCTCCGCCGAATCGCTTCGAAGCCGGCACGGGCAATATCGCCGATGCAGTGGGTCTCGGTGCGGCGATCGATTACGTTCAGCGCGTGGGCATTGAGAATATCGCGCGCTATGAACACGATCTGCTGGCCTATGCGACAAGCGTGCTGCAGCCGGTGCCGGGGGTGCGCCTGATCGGCACGGCGCGTGACAAGGCCAGCGTGTTGTCCTTCGTGTTGAAGGGCTACGAGACTGAGGAAGTGGGACAGGCGTTGAACGAAGAGGGCATTGCCGTGCGCTCAGGGCATCATTGTGCGCAGCCGATCTTGCGACGCTTTGGTGTAGAAGCGACGGTGCGGCCTTCGCTCGCGTTCTACAACACCTGCGATGAAGTCGATGCGCTGGTGTCGGTCGTGCGGCGGTTGTCTTCGCGGCGTTAACGAAAAAGCGGCGGCCGGTTACGGTCGCCGCTTTTTTCAGCCGATTTTTCAACCGACTTCTCAGCCGCTTAACACGCGAGCGGCGATGACTCTACAGGTCCGCTTCAGCAATCGAATCGATTAATTCGGAAGTTAATGCGTAGGCGAGGCAATCACGGCTTTGGCCGTTTGCCAATATTTCGCTACGATGGGCCGAATGCCACCCTCTGACGGGCCGGCGATTTCGCGCTCGAAACAGGCACACAGCGCGGCGATGAGCAGCACGGCGACAAGCCGCCCCTGCGATGGATGAGCGCGCTCAGACGGCGCGGCGTCGTGCGGGGCAGTTGCGGTTGCTTGCTGTGAATAATCCCAACGCGGTTTGCTCATGTCGGTGGACCATGCCGATACGTGACCTTTTAGTGTCACCGTTCCGGCGTCGCGGTCCAACGAAGATTTTCGACTATCTATATCACTCTGGCGTATTTGGCGCGCTGCGTTCCGTTGGGGCGAGACGCGCTTTTACTTGCGCATCCCAGCGCATAACGGGCTCATAACCTTATGCGCTTTGCTTGGTTGTCGTCCGCGTCGCAGGCCGCTAATCTCAACCCATCTGGCATTCGACCCATTCAACCCATCCTCCTGGCAGGTTTATGGCTTCTCGCGACACATCGGGCGCATCGGGCACACCGGCAAACTTCGACTTGACCGATCCACGCCGGCGCACGCTGCTGAAAGCAGCGGCGGCAAGCGCCGCGACCTTCGCCACCGGTGCACTGTTGCCTTCGCAACGGGCGCAGGCTCAGACGCAGTCCAACGGCAAAGTCTTGCGAATCGGTTTTCAGAAATACGGCAACTTCGTGGTTCTGAAAGCTCATGGCACGCTCGAAAAGCGGCTGGCCGCGCAGGGTGTGTCCGTACAGTGGCTCGAATTCCCCGCTGGCCCCCAGCTTCTGGAAGGCCTGAACGCCGGGGCGGTGGATGTTGGGACAGTCGGCGAAACACCGCCGATCTTTGCCCAGGCCGCCGGCGTCGATTTCGTCTACATCGGCAACGAGCCGCCGGCGCCAAAGGGTGAGGCGATCGTCGTGCCGCATGATTCGCCGATTCGCTCGGTCGCGGATTTGCGGGGCAAGAAGGTCGCACTGAACCGGGGCTCGAATGTCCACTTTCTACTGGTCAAGGCGCTGCAGCATGCGGGACTGTCCTACGCCGATATTCAGCCCGTGTTTCTGACACCGGCCGACGCGCGTGCGGCGTTCGTGCAAAACAGCATTGATGCGTGGGTGATCTGGGATCCGTATCTGGCCGCTGTAGAACGGCAAGCCAAGGCGAGAGTGATCGCGAACGGCGAGGGTCTCGTGCGCAATACGCAGTACTACCTCGCCGCGCGTAAGTTCGCCGATGCGCAGCCCCACGTGCTGCAGGAACTGCTTGCCGAACTCGATCTGGTCGATCGATGGAGCCGCGACAATATCCCGGCCGTCGCCAGCCAGTTGTCGCCGCTCGTCGGTCTGGACGCGCCGACACTCGAACTGGCCTTGAACCGCGCCAGTTACAGTGTGCTGCCTATCGACACGACAACGCTCGACTACCAGCAACAGATCGCCGACACGTTCACCGAGTTGAAGCTGATTCCGAAGAGGCTCGTCGTGGCGGACGCGAAATGGCGTACTACGTGACGTGACCCGCGCTCAGGCAATACCCGTCATACCCGCCAGGTAATCCCACGGATAAATCCCCTGCGCGTGTCCATCGCTGAACACGATCTGCACGCCGTAGCCCATCGGCTGCATGTCGACAATCTCGACGCGCGGCTCGAGCCGCGCCGTCTGACCCGTGTGCGTCAGGCGGCGGCAGGTCGAGCAAGGACACCGCGCCCTCAGCGTCGCGTTGTCGATCCACTGCGTCTTTCCGCTATTCCACCTCAGGGACAACCGTCCACTCACCGCGTGAACCGTTATGTGGTCGGGGGCGTTCATCATTGCGCTTTTTCAATTTGATTCACGGCGATACGGGCTGCTTTGCGTACTTCCGGATCGGGATCGGTCACGGCGGCTTGCAAGGCCGGCAACGACGCAGCGTCGCCCAGTTCGCCAAGCGATAAGGCGGCTTCCTTACGTAAATTGCTGATCGCATGGGTGAGCAGGGCGGCGACCGGGGTGCTTGCGGTTGCGTCGCCGAGTTTGCCCAACGCACGGGCCGCCTGCAAACGGACCTGCCAGTAGTCGTCGTCAAGCGCAGCGATCAGCGCATCCCGCGCGCTTTGCACGCGTAGTTTGCCGAGCGTGGTCGCCGCTTCCTCACGGACCTGCCACGCGGCATCGCGTAGTGCGCCCAGTAACGCGGCGATGGTGTTGTCTGTCACCGCTGCCCCGATGCCCAACGCGCCGATTGCCGCGCGTCGTACGGCGGCGTTCGGATCATGGGCGGCGACCGCAGTAAGAGGGCCAAGCGCCTGTTCGCTCTTCAACCAGCCGAGCACGCTCACTGCTTCGAGCCGTACAAGGTCTTCGCTTGCCGCTAGCGCGGCCAGCGCAGGTTCCAGTGCACCCGCGTAGCGTAATTCGCGCAGACCGCGGAGCGCAGCCTGACGGACGAACGGATCGCTATGCGCGGTCCAGGGCGTGAGCAGCGGTCCCGATTCCGGGTCTTTCAAATTGGACAGGCTTTGCGCGGCCGCATCGCGTACGTTCTTCGCGCCGTCGGCCAGTGCTTCGCACAGCGCCTCTACCGCGTCGGCGCGTTCCCATGCGCCTAGCACCTCGGCGGCCTGAGCTCGAACGTCTGATGACGTGTCGGTGCGCAAGGCGGCGACAATCGGTGCGAGCACGGCTTCGTCTTCGAGGTCGGCGAGTGCGAGGAGCGCGATGCGGCGCACGGCGGCATCCGCGGATGCCAGGCGCGGCAGGAGTTCGGCGGCTTCCGGATCGAGGGAATCGGGATCGAACGTAAGGGGAAGCGACGTATCTGTCATGAGTTGAATGGTCCGGATGGTTCGCGATCAGCGCAGCAGGTACGGAATCTCGACCCTGACCGCATCGGTCGGGCAATCTTTCTCGCACGGCATGCAGTACCAGCATTCGTCGAACTTCATGTAGGCCTTGCCCTTCGTGAGGTCGATCGCGAGCAGGTCGAGTGGGCACACATCCACGCAGACCGTGCAGCCTTTGTCGGCGATGCATTTGTCTTCGTCGATCGTGACTGGCGCTGCGCTGCGTTGGAAAATGGTGTGGGGTGTCGTAGACATGGTGGCTCCTCAAGCGTCGGCGAGCGCGGGCTCGCTGATCCGCAGGTTCTGATAGGCCTGAGTTTCATGGTTGTCGAGCGGCACCACATACGGCTGAACGGCGCGTTTCTCGCTGACCATGCGGCCTGCTGCGTCTTTCTTCAGATGCGTGTGGCAAAACCACTCCGCGTCGTTGCGCTGCGGATAATCGACGCGATGGTGGTACAGCCCCCATCGGCTTTCCGTGCGATACAGCGAGGCGTGCGCGGCCATTTCCGCGCAGTCGCGAATCGCCCGCACTTCAGCGGCGCGCATCAGTTCGTGCGGATTGTCGGCCTTGATCTGCTCGATGTCGGCGGCGATTTCAGCGAAGCGTTGCAGGCCGATTTCCATCTTGCGCGTGACCTTCGGCGGCTGAAGATAGTCGTTCACCATGCGGCGCAGTTTGTATTCGACCTGCGCCGGGGCCAGCCCCGTCTGCCGTTCGAGCGGCGCGTAGATCCGCGCGCGTTCGCCGTCGATCTGCTCGTTGTCGAGCGTTGCATGCTCGCGGCTCTCGACGTATTGCGCCGCGTTCTGACCCGCGAACCAGCCGTAGGTGAACGCGCCGAGCATATAGTTGTGCGGTACGGCAGCCATGTCACCCGCGGCGTAGAGGCCGGCAACCGTGGTCTCCGCGCGCTCGTTCACATAGACGCCGGACGCGCTGTGGCCGCTGCAAAAACCGATCTCCGAGATGTGCATCTCGATCATCTGCTGCCGGTAATCGGTGCCGCGTCCCGCATGAAACCGTCCGCGGCTCGGGCGTTCGTTCGTGTGTAGAATCTGCTCGATGGTTTGAATGGTTTCTTCGGCGAGATGGTCGAGCTTCAGAAAGACCGGCCCGTTGCCGCTTTGGAGTTCCTGATAGAACTCCCACATCATCTGGCCGCTCCAGTAATCGCATTCGATGAAGCGTTCGCCCTTGCCGTTCGCGGTGAAACCACCAAGCGGTCCGGTCACGTAGGCGCATGCGGGGCCGTTGTAGTCCTTGATCAACGGGTTGATCTGGAAGCACTCGAGGTTCGCCAGCGCTGCGCCCGCGTGATAAGCCATCGCGTAGCCGTCACCGGCGTTGGTGGGGTTCTCGTAGGTTCCCATCAGGTAGCCCGAGGCGGGCAAACCCAGCCGGCCCGCGGCGCCGCAGCAGAGAATCACCGCCTTGGCGCGCACCACATAGAAATCCGCCGTACGGCAATCGAAGCCCAGGACGCCGCAGGCGTGCCCTTGTGCATCGGTCAGAACGCGTGTGACGACGATGCGATTGGTGATCGCAATGCGCGCCCGTTTGAGCTGCCGGTAGAGCACCTTTTTTATGTCATGGCCTTCCGGCATCGGCAGAACATAGGAGCCCATGTGATGCACTTTCTTGACCGCATAGTCGCCCGTACCGTCTTTTTCGAACTTCACACCCCAGCGGTCGAGTTCTTCGATGGTCTTGAAACTGTGCTGGGCGTAGGCATAGACGGCTGCCTGATCGACAATGCCGTCGTTGGCGATGGTGATTTCTCTCGTGTACTGCTCGGGTGTCGCGTGGCCGGGAATGACGGCGTTATTCAGACCGTCCATGCCCATCGAGATCGCGCCGCTGCGTTTGACGTTGGCCTTTTCCAGCAATAACACTTTCAGATTCGGATTCTGTTCCTTCGCCTTGACGGCAGCCATGGGGCCGGCGGTGCCACCCCCGACCACGACGAGGTCGTACTCGATCACGTGCGTATTCATGTCGTCTTCCTTGTGGTCTTCCTTGTGGTCTTCTTCTCTTTCTGGCGGTCGATGCGAAAGCGATACTGAAATGCATCGCCCCGGAAATAGAGGTATTCGTAGTCAATCGGCGTGCCGTCCACGCTATGCGTCAGACGTTCGATGCGCAGCACCGGGCTGCCTTCTTCAACGTTCAAGGCTTCGACGATTTCATCGTCGGCGAGAATCGCGTCGATCGAGACGTCAGCGTGGCCGAGCGGCACGGCGCAGTCGTTCTCGAGAATGAGAAAAATGTCGCGCGTGACGAGGTCCGCGTTTGCGAGGCGTTTGCCTAACGCTTCCGGAACCCAGGTGATTTCGAGCGATACCGGCTCGCGATTGAGCAGGCGCACACGATGGATTTCGGCAACTTTCGCGCCCTCGGGCAGGTTCAGCCGGCTGGCGATATGCGCGGTGGCGGGAATGAAGCGGATATGTTTGAGCTGGTTGACGATTTCATAGCCCATCGACGACATCGCTTCTGCGAAGCCTTGTAAGGCACTGACGTTCTGGAACGCTTTGGGCTTGGAGACGAAGGTGCCCTTGCCGTGGAGTTTGAAAACGAGGCCTTCCTTTTGCAGATCGCCGAGGGCTTGCCGCACGGTGATGCGGCTGACGTTGAACATCGCACAGAGGTCGTTCTCAGACGGCATCTGGGAGTGGGCCGCGTACGTGCCATCTAGTATGCGCGAGCGCAACGCCGTCTTGATCTGCTCGTAGAGCGGCGCGGCGGAAAGCGGCAGCACGTTGGCGGGGTCGGGTTTCAGCATGATCTGGGGGTGTCCATACTTGTTATGACAAGTTGGAGCACAGTCTAGTGATGGCGACTCGATGGGAGAACGAAGATTTTGTGCTTTGCATTTCTGCGGGAGAGCTTTCGGCATGCCGGTTAGCGTGCGGGGCCCCGGCGCATGGGCGCAGCGCGTTTAGGGGCCGGGCACAGCGCGGTAGGCGGTAGCAAGCAGCGTCGGCGAAGGACGATTACACTGGCCCGACATGTTTGCGATGGAGCTCGCCCCATGTCACGTCAGCTTCGCCTTGGCGCTTTCATGCGTCCCACGACCATTCATACCGGCGCATGGCGCTATCCCGGCGCCTATCCCGACGCCAACTTCAATTTCGCGCACCTGAAGCGCTTTGCGCAGACGCTCGAGCGTGGCCGCTTCGACGCGTTCTTCATGGCCGACCACCTCGCGGTGCTCAACATGCCGCTCGACGCGCTCAAGCATAGCCACACGGTCACGTCGTTCGAACCGCTGACGCTGCTGCCCGCACTGGCTGCGGTCACCGAACGGCTGGGGTTGATTGCAACCGCGTCCACCACGTTCGACGCGCCGTATCACGTCGCCAGGCGTTTTGCCTCGCTCGACCATATCAGCGGTGGCCGCGCGGGATGGAATCTCGTGACGACGTCGAATCCGGATGCCGCGCTCAATTTCGGTCTCGACGAGCATGTCGAGCACGACGAACGGTATCGGCGTGCCCGTGAGTTCTTCGATGTAGTCACCGGGCTCTGGGACAGTTGGGCAGACGATGCCTTTATCCGCGATACGGAAACCGGCACTTTCTTTGATCCGCAAAAACTGCATGTGCTGAACTACAGGAGCGAGAACTTCTCGGTGCGCGGCCCGTTGAACATTGCGCGCCCCGTTCAGGGATGGCCCGTCATTGTGCAGGCGGGGTCATCGGAAGCCGGGCGCCAGATCGCGGCTGAAACCGCGGAGGTGGTGTTCACCGCGCAAAGTCTGCTGGCTGACGGCAAGCGTTTCTATGCCGATGTGAAGGGGCGTATGGAAAAGCTCGGCCGTGCACGCGATCACATGAAGATACTGCCGGCCGCCTTTGTGGTCGTCGGCGATACGTTGGACGAGGCGCTGGAAATCCGGGCGCGGCTCGACACCTTCGTTCACTACGAGAGTGGAATCGCTTCGTTGTCGATTGCCTTGGGGCACGACGTGTCGGGTCTCGATCCGGACGGCCCGCTGCCCGAGATCCCCGAGACCAATGCGAGCCGAACCGCGCGGCAACGGGTGGTCGAATGGGCGCAGCGCGACGGGCTGACGATTCGTCAACTCGCTCAGCGCATTGGCGGATACTCAGGACTCGAGATGGTGGGTACGGCGACAATGATCGCCGATCAGATGGAGCAGTGGTTGGTGGAAGAGGGCTCAGACGGGTTCAACGTGATGTTCCCGTATCTGCCGGGCGGTCTTGACGATTTCGTTGACAAGGTCATTCCCGAGTTGCAGAAGCGAGGCTTGTTCCGGCGCGAATACGAAGGGGCGACGCTGCGCGAGAATCTGGGATTGCCGCGGCCTGAGAACCGGTTTTTCGCTCGGTGAGATGACCGGCCACTGAACCCCTAGTCGGTTTACTTCACGGCGCGTTCGCGAGTCGACGTGACGTCACACATCACGCTCTAGTGTTCGCCCGTGCGCGCCGTCAGTTCCCCGTTCATCGCGCTGCTCACGACAAACTCATACCGTTCCGGCCGGATATGAAATAGCGTCGACTCGCAGACGCGCCCGTCGGTGAGGCGCGAGGTCCGTTTCATCACCAGCAGGGGTGCATGTTCCGTTGTCTGAAGGCTGCGCGCGATAGCCGCTGACGCGGCCACGGCGGTAATGCTCATGTCCGCACGGGCGATTTTCCAGCCGGGCATCGATTCGATGATCTCGTAAGAAGGCCGCGTCTGCGCCAGTTGTTCGGAGATCGTTTCCGCTTCGGGTAGCAGCCATGTCTGCGCCAGTGCGACGCTGACGCCATCTACGGAATGCAGCCGCTCGAGATAGACCGCGGTCTTGACCTCGTTCGCGAATACGCCGGCCATGTCGGCGGGCAGCTTCTTGCCGGGCTGCATGCGCAGGAGCTTCATCTGCGGCTCGGCGCCCTGGCGCGCCAACGAATCGTAAAAGCCGCGCAATACATCGAGACGATGCTGCATGCGCTTGCCGCTTGCAAAGGTGCCTTTGCCCTGTTTTCGCTCCACCAGCTTTTCATCCGCCAGCTTGCCGATGGCGAGACGCACCGTCACGCGGCTGACGCCAAAGCGCTCGCTGAGTTCGGCTTCTGACGGCAGCTTGCCGGACGGCTCGTAGCTGCCATTTTCTATTTCGCCACGCAAGGTGCCGGCGATCTGGTCGTAAAGCGACGTGACGTTTTCACGGAGTAGGCTCATAGGTTCTTTTTTCCTCTTGCAGTACACGCCGGCACTGCGATGAATCGATGCTGGCGGGCTAAGCCACTTCTTCGTATAAGGATATGAGAAGTGCTTAGATCGACAACTTGTATTAATACGTATTATGCCAACTTTCCGGCAGGTCAGGTCCGCATGCGGATGATTCTCGACCGCCTTACAGGAGCGGGGAAGTGGCAAACGAAACATCGCGCTATGCGTCGATCGCAAGTGGTGGTCCAACCGTGTCGCCGCAGGCGAGTCACCCTGCGGTGGCGCATCCGCATCCGCATGCCGGCGGGAGCCCGTTTAAGGCGCGCGCTGGATTTCTGCTCGCGTGGCTGTGTTTCGCCGCCATCGCCTGGGTGCTGCCGGCACCGCAGGGTCTGACGGCGCACGGCAGGGCCACTCTGGCCGTGGTCGCGTGGGTGGCGATCGTGTGGATCAGCGAGGCGATTCCTGTCGGCGTCAGCGGCATTCTGCTGCCGATGCTACTGGTGCTGTCGCATGCGGTCACGCCGTTCCCCAAAGCTGCAAGCGGCTTCGCCGCGCCGGTCGTGTTCCTGTGTCTTGCCGCCTTCCTGTTTTCCGCGATCATGCAGGCGGCCGGACTCGACCGCCGTATCGCGCTGGTGTTGCTCGATAAGCTCAAGGTGCGTTCGGCGAACGGCGTGATCTGGGCGATGTTCGTCGTCAACATCGTGATGTCGCTGGTGGTGCCCGCTGCCAACGCCCGTGCGGCCGCGCTGCTGCCGGTGACCAACGGCATCGTCGGGCTGTTTGGCGATAGCCCTCGCGAGCGCAGTGCCAGAAAGGCCATTGTGATCCAGACGCTGGTCTATGGCTCGATGATCAGCGGTATGTGCATTCTCACCGCGCATCTGCCGAATATGGTTGTCTCCGGTCTGCTGGAGAAGCAACTCGGTGTACGGATTTCGTATTTCACCTGGTTCCGGCTGCAATGGCCGTACCTCGGCATGTTCGTGCTGACGCAGTTCTGGGTGCAGCACTACTTCAAATCGCGCGGTGTGCCGGTGCCCGGCGGCCGTCAGGCGATCGTCGACGCGCGCCGCAGCTTGCCGCCGGTAGCGCGCCAGGATTGGCTGGTGCTCGCCGTGTTCGGTTTCGTCGCGATCATGTGGGCTACCGAATCGCTGCATCATCTGCAATCGGAAATCGTCGCGTTGATCGCGCTTGCGCTGATGTTCGCACCTGGCGTGCTGCGTTCGAGCTGGAAGGAGATTCAGGAACGCACCATCTGGGGCACGCTGTTTCTGCTCGGCGGCGCGCTCTCGCTGTCTTCGGCGATCAGCGATTCAGGGCTTGCGCAGTGGGCTGCCGATCACATCTACGCACTCGCACACGGCTATGTCTGGTGGCTGATGCTGGCGATCGTAATGATCGGCACCCATGCGATCCGGATCGGCATGCTGTCGAACGTCGCGGCAGTGACCATGATCGCGCCGATCGCGCTGGCGTTGGCGCCGCGTCTAGGCCTGCATCCGGTGGCTTTCACGCTGCTGATCAGCGATACCGACAGCTTCGCCTACCTGCTCCCCACGCAAATCACAGCAGGCGTCATTGCATACAGCAGCGGCGCCTTCACGACCTCGGACTACGCCAAAGTTGGCGTGGTGTCGGTGCTGATCGCGATTGCCTACGGTATCTGCGTGATGGCGCCGTGGTACGCGTATCAGGGCATCCCGATCTGGAATCCTGCTGCACCCTGGCCGTTCGCGCACTGATCGCGCCGCGCTTCACCCCATCCTTTGATCAAGAGACACTGACGTGAACCAAGACCACGACCACGATAATGGCACCGGCAACGAAAGCATCGAAGCAACGCTCGCGGCAAAGGGCGTCGCGCTGCGCAAGCGCCTCGGCCCGCATGTCGCGCCGGCCGGTTTGTATGAGCGTCATAAGGCGTTGCCGTTTGCCGGGCGTGTGAGCTGCAACGTGACGCAACTCGAAGCGGGTAGCTGGAGCGAGATCGTCCTCGACTATGAAGTGGGGGCCTCAGGTATTGCCGATGGCGCGTGGCTGAAGGCAACCTTCAAGTTCTATTCGGATTGGGCGCTGTTTCAGACCAGCGACCCGGCCGCGGCCAACTACATCAGCGCGGAATATCACGCGGCGCCGCTTGTCCCGGGCCAAAGCCCGGCGACCGTTCAGTCGTTGAATGTGCGCTTCGATCAGAAGGGGCACGAAAGGCCCTTTCAGAAGGCCGTCATTGTGGATGTCGCCGACGGTTACCTGAATGCCGGCGACCATATCGTGATCCGCCTCGGCGATCGGCGGCGCGGTCCGGGTACGCGTGTGCAGACCTTCGTCGAGGATCAGTTCCGTTTCCGGTTTTACGTCGACCCGCTCGGCACCTCGCGTTTTGTCGCTGTGCCGGGCGATGTCGTGATCGACATCCATGCCGGCGCGCCGGCTCAGGTGCTGCTCAATGGTCCGCGCTTCGTGCAACCGGGGCAACCGGCGCCGTTCCGGCTTTCATTGCAGGACCGTTGGGGCAATGCCTGCCGCGATGCCGTTGGTACGGTTCGGGTGCGAGCCTATGATGAGCGCCAGCGCATGGTCTACGAGCGTGAACTGCCGCTGCCGGCCGAAGGCTGGGCGAGCGTCGCGCTGACCGATTTGCCGACAACGCCTGGCAGCTTGCGCATCGTCGCGGATGTGCCGTCGCTGCATGACGTGCGCGTGGCGGAAGCCTTCCTGACGCTGGATGCCGCGCTGCCGGTCGCCCGCTCGCTGTACGCGGACTTGCATGTCCACGCCCACGATACGGTGGGGACCAACAGTCCGGCCTATAACGCGGCTTATGCCCGCGATATCGGCGGCATCGATGTACTCGGCTATACCGCTAACGATTTCCAGATCACCGACGCGAACTGGCAACTGGGCGTCGACACCGTCGAGCAGTTCAACGAAGCAGGGCGCTTCGTTGTCTATCCGGTGCAGGAATGGTGCGGCAGCTCGACGGCGGGCGGCGATCACAATGTCGTTTTTCTCGGCGACGAGCGGCCGGGTTTTCCGTACAACGCGCGGGGCGAGCACAACCGCACGCTGGTGTGGAACGAGGATATGAAGGGCGCGGCGGTCGAACTGGGCCGCTGGCCGGTGGACGAACTGTGGGACGCCTACGTGGACGATGCCGCTCACCATCTGGTGATGCCGCATGTGGGCGGGCGCCGCTATATTCCTGACTGGCATCATCCCGAACTCGAACGGCTTGTCGAAATCGCGTCGACGTGGGGCCATTTCGACTGGCTCTATCGCGATGTGATCGCACGCGGTTATCAACTCGGCGTGGCGGCTAGTGGCGACGAACATCGTGGCCGGCCTGGCGGCGGTGCGCCCGGTGTCAGCGTGTTCGGCGTGCATGGCGGCCTGACCGGTGTGCTGTCCGAATCGCTCGACCGGCGCTCGGTCGGCGAGGCGCTGCGCTCCCGCCGGACGTGGGCGACCACGGGCGAGCACAGCGCGGCGCTGGTTCGCTGCGGCGAGTTCTGGCAAGGCGATGCCTTCACGCACCGCGGGCCGGCCACACTCGACTATCGTTTGCTGGGGCGCGCCGGCTGGGAATATGTTGCGGCGTTCGATCACAGCGGTCTTCTCGTCGAGCGCAATCTGCACGAAGAACTGGGCTATGCCGAGCGCCTGATTCGCGTCCGCTGGGGCGGTGCGCGGATTCGCGACCGCTATCGGTGGGCGTCGTGGCAAGGGCGCATTCGCATCGTCAACGGCACCATCAATAATTTCGGCGCGGCGGGCTTCGAGCACGTGGAGGAGGCGGCGTGGCGCACGGGTGCAACGGACATCGAGTTTCGCAGCGATACCTATGGCGACGCCGATAGCATCGAGATCGATGTGAGCAATCTGGCGCATGCGCGCATTGTGATCGAAGGCACGATCGACGGCTTCGTGAAGGTGGGTGATCCGCTGCAGGGCAATCCGTTCGCGCACGCGCCGACCTTTCACTGGGAAATCAGCGGCGCGGAGCTGCTCGCAAGCGGTACGGCGCGGTATGAACTTGGCGGTACTGAACTGTTCCTGGCGGTCGAGCGCTTGACGGATCAACCGTTGCCGGTGGATTTAACAGGGAGCTTCGAAGTGGCACCACAGAACGCCAGTTTTGGCTTTCGCCCGGTGTACGTGTTCGGTCGTCAGCGCGACGACAGCAAGGTTTGGACCTCGGCGCAGTTCATCACGTTTGACAGGTAGTGCAAGCCCGCGCACCGGCCAGGCAGCGGGCAGAGCAGAGCCCGTGCGCTACGCGGTTGCGGCCACTTCCCGCGGGTGCAGGTGGCGGCTCACCGGGCGTCGCAGCCCGAAGTGTTCGCGCAGGGTACGTCCCTCGTAGTCGGTGCGGAAAATGCCGCGTTGTTGCAGAAGCGGAACCACACCGTCGGCGAAGTCCTGCAAGCCACCTGGCAGAACATCCGGCATCAGATTGAAACCGTCGGCGGCGCCGCCTTTGAACCAGTGCTCGATGTCGTCGGCGATCTGTTCCGGTGTGCCGACCACGACACGATGTCCGCCGCCGCCCGCCAGCGCGCGGATCAACTGACGCGCCGTGTAGCCATGCGTGCGCGCTTGCGCAAGCGTTGCGTTGAAGAACGTGTGATTGCCGTTGCCGCCGCCAGGCAATGAGAGATCGTCCGGCAGGCGCTCGTCGAGTTTCAACCGGTCGATGCTAATGCCCAGAATTCCGGCCAGTCGGGTGAGGCTGTAGGTCCATGGAATCAGGTCGATCAGTTCATCGCGACGGCGCAGGGCTTGCGCCTCGGTTGCGCCGATGATGGTGGTGAGGCCGGGTAGCACACGAATGGCATCGTTGCCGCGTCCCCACGCCGCAGCGCGAGATTTCAGTTCACGCGCATAGGCGGCTGCCTCGTCGAACGACTGCGATGCCGAGAATACGGCTTCCGCGTGCCGCGCCGCGAGTTCGCGCCCGTCAGCTGAGCCGCCGGCCTGGATCAGCACGGGATGACCCTGTGCGCTACGCGGCAGGTTGAAAGGGCCATCGACACTGAAGTACTTGCCGCGATGATCGATGCGATGCACCTTCGCCGGGTCGATGAAACGGCCGCTCGCCTTGTCGCCGATAAAGGCGTCGTCTTCCCAGCTATCCCAAAGCGCCTTCACCACCTCGGTGAACTCGGCTGCGCGCTCGTAGCGTTGCGCGTGATCCGGCACTGCCTCGCGGCCGAAATTGCGGGCAGAGCCGAGATCGGCGGTCGTCACGATGTTCCAGCCGGCCCGGCCCGCGCTGAGATGATCGAGCGTGGCAAAGCGGCGAGCGGTGTTGTACGGCTCGTTATAGCTCGTCGATGCCGTGCCGATTACGCCGATATGCGTCGTTGCCGAAGCAATGCCGGCGAGCAAGACGGTTGGCTCCAGTGCCGTGATCGGGCGGAAATCGATCTGATCCGCAATCGACGCGTTATCCGCGAGAAACACGGCATCGAATTTTGCCGCCTCGGCAGTTTGCGCGACGCGGACGTAGTGGGCGATATCAACGAAGGCGCGCGGATCAGCGTCGTGTGTACGCCATGCGGAAGGGACAAAGCCGGAGTGGAGGATATTGACGTTCAGATGAAGCTGGCGGGGCGGGTCGGTTCTCATGGTCCTGTCGAATGCGGAAGCAGCCAGCAACGAAGGAACGAACGTTCTGACCGATTCGCCCATTGTCGAATAACGGATCGTTCGAAACCACAAAGGAATTGTGGCATCGATATGCCGGCGAAGACTAAGCGCGCGGCAAAGATGGAGATCCCCGCGTGAATCCAGGCGCCTGCTTGCGAGAAGCCTACGGTTCGTCGCGCGCGACGCTTTGCATATCAGAACAAATTGGTTTTCCGCGGGCCCCGCCCAGGCACACAATCATGCCCGGATGACGGTAGCCAATACGCCGCCTTTGCCGGCGCATGCGTTGCGTATGCCCGCCGGATCGTCCCCGCTTCTTCAGGTAGATGAAGTCTCCGATGAAATCGAACCGCTCACCGCTTCCCGATCGCATGGAAAAGGTTTCGTGTCCGAACGAGCCGATCCTGATTGCCTCTGCGCTCACGAAGCATTTTGGTGCAACCGTCGCGCTATCGAAGCTCGATCTCTCAATCCACGCCGGCGAGGTCGTCGCGTTGATGGGCGCCAACGGGGCGGGGAAGTCGACGCTCGTCAAGATCCTGAGCGGCGTCTATCCGCCTGACAGCGGGACCTTGACGCTGCAGGGCCAACCGTATCGGCCCACATCACCTCAGGTGGCTAAACAACTCGGCATTGCCACGGTGCATCAGTCGATTGCCGACGCGGTCGTGCCGGCACTGTCAGTGGCCGACAACCTGTTGCTCGACCGCCTGTGCGATCCGGCATCGCCCTGGCGCGTACCGCCCGCGATGCGGCGCGAGGCGGCGAGGCCGCTTGCCGGGCGGGTCGGGCTGGATGTCGATCTGTCGGCGCCGCTCGGGTCGCTCTCGCTCGCGAATCAACAACTCGTGACGCTGGCGCGTGCGCTGGCTTCGCGCCCCCAACTGCTGATTCTCGATGAGCCCACCGCGAGCCTCTCCGCAGCGGAAGCCGAACGGTTGTTCATGCGGCTCGAGCCATTACGCGAAGAGGGCGTCGCGATTCTGCTGGTCTCGCATCGACTGGGCGATCTGCGGCGCATGGCGAGCCGGGTGGCGATCGTGCGCGATGGACATCTCGTAGCCGACCTGCAACCTCCAATCGATTTCGACGCTGCCGTCGAGACGATGATTGGACGGCCCATGCCGCAAGGCCGAACCCAGAATGCAAAGGATGCGAGGGACGGGGCCGCGCTCGAACCCTGTTTCAGCGTGCGCGACTTTCAATTGACGCCGGCCAGCCTCCCATTCGATCTCGACGTCCAGCGCGGCGAGATCGTGGCGATAGCCGGGCCGGTGGGCGGTGGCAAATCGCGCCTCGCGAGAGCGATCTTAGGTGCGGCCCATGCCAGCCGTGGTCAGATGGTGCTCGACGGCAAACCATGGCGTCCTCGTTCGCCGGCCGATGCAATTCGCGCCGGCGTGTTCCTCGCCGGCGAGGATCGCTGGCGCACGTCGTTGTTTCCCGACAGCGTGCCGTTTGCATCGATTGCGGGCACGCTCAGCTTTCCGTTTCTGTCGCACTGGTTCAAGCGCGGCGTGGTGCGCGAGTCGGTGGAGCGCGATGCCGCGATCGAAGCGATCAAAACCTTCGGCGTTCGTTGCACGGGCCCCGACGACCGACTGACGCGCCTGTCCGGCGGCAATCAGCAGAAAGTCGTTCTCGCCCGCTGGCATGTCGGGCGCGCGCGCCTGTTGCTGCTCGATGAGCCGTTTCAGGGTGTCGACGCCGGTGCGCGCGCCGATATTGTCGATACCTTGCGGCGGCATGCCCATGAACGCGCGACGATCGTGTTCGTCAGCGATCTCGAAGAAGCGCTGGAGATTGCGGATCGCGTCGTACGGTTCGATCGTGCGACGCTCGAGCGCCCACCTGTTCATTCAGCTATTCTATCACCCACGACGTGAACGCCGAACTTAATCCATGAAACCCCTCGCACCTTCCATTGACGCTCACGTGCCAACCGGGCAACGGGCGCAGTCAGCATTGCGGCGTTTCCGCGATCATCTGGAACGCACTGGCATTCTGCTCGTGCTGGCGATTCTGATTGTCGCGTTCGCCGTCAGGGAACCCGCCTTCCTGAACATCGACAATCTGTTCAGCATTCTCCAGGCGGTATCCATCGTGGCGTTGCTCGGCATTGGCGTGACCATCACGCTGGCGGCGGGCGGCTTCGATCTCTCGGTGGGCAGCGTGGCTGCTTCAGCTCAGATGGCGGCGAGCTACGTGCTGATCGTCTGGCATGGCAGCGCGTTCGCGGCCGTGGCTGCATGCGTGGCGCTCGGCGTGGCGGCCGGCCTGTTCAACGGCTTGCTGATCACGCGGTTGCGCGTGCCGGACCAACTGGCGACGCTCGGCACTCTGTTCCTGCTGGCCGGTCTGCAACTGATTCCGACGGGCGGCCGGTCGCTGGCAACCGGTACCGTGCTGCCTGACGGCACGGAGGCGAGCGGGACTTTCACCGACGCGTTTCTCGCGTTGGGGCGTCTGCGTCTGTTCGACGTCGTGCCGCTGCCCGTCCTGATTCTTGCTGTGTTGACGGTGCTTGCCTGCCTCGTCATGGAGGCGACGCGCTGGGGCCGGGTGATCTATGCGATCGGCGGCAATGAGACGGCGGCGCGGCTGGCGGGTGCGCCCACGGCCCGCTACCGGATCGCGGCCTATGTCGCTTCGGGGGCGATTGCGTCGTTGGGCGGCGTGCTGATCGCGGCGCGCGTCGGACGAGGCGACGTCAGCGCCGGTCACTCCCTGCTGCTCGATGCCGTGGCGGCTGCGCTGATGGGTTATGCGGTGTGGGGCGCGAAGCGGCCCAACGTGTTCGGCACCGTGGTGGGGGCTGTGTTCGTCGGCGTGCTGCTCAACGGCCTGACCATGCTGAATGCGCCCTACTACATGCAGGATTTCATCAAGGGTGCGCTGCTGGTCCTGGCGCTCGCGTTCACCTTCAGTGTTGGACGACCCGCGGACTCGCGGGCGTGAGCCTTGCGTGCCAGCGGAAGTCGTTTGCCATCCGAAGGAATATCGATTGCCGAATCGTTCAGTTTGCGCGAGCGGTGTCCGCTGATAGATTGAGCGAACAGTCATTCAAGCGGAGATCTCCATGGCAGACATTGGCGAAGCGGCTTCATCGGACACCCGCGGCGAGAGTCGGCATGCGGTGCGTGTGATCGCCGATGATGCGCAGGCCATCGCGGTGGCGCACGAGGTGGCAGCCCGCCTCGCGCAAGGCGCGGCCGAACGCGATATCGAACGCCGCTTGCCCCGCGAGGAGATCGAATGGTTCTCGCAGTCCGGGCTATGGGCCATCACGGTACCGAAGACTTACGGCGGCGCCGGCGTCTCCTTCGTCACCTTGACGGAAGTCGTCAAGATCATTGCAGCAGCGGATCCGTCGCTTGGACAGTTGCCGCAGAATCACTTCGGCCTGGTCGACGTAATCGCGCTAACCGCAACCGAGGAGCAGAAAAAGTACTTCTTCGCGCAGGTGCTGGCCGGCAAGCGTTTCGGCAACGGATTTTCGGAGAAGGGCACAAAAAACGTACTCGATCTGAAGACAAGCGTGAAGCGGGACGGCGACGACTACGTTGTCAATGGCACCAAGTTCTATTCAACCGGCGCGCTGTTCGCGGACTTCGTCCCCGTACTGGGGCTCGACAGCGAACGCAAGGGCTGGCTCGCCTACATTCCGAAGGGCACACCGGGGCTGACCGTGATCGACGACTGGTCGGGCTTCGGTCAACGGACCACGGCAAGCGGTACCGTGGTGCTGGAAAGCGTGCGCGTGCCGGCCTCGCATGTGTTGCCGGCGCATCGTGTGTCCGACTACCCGACGCTCAACGGTCCGATCTCCCAGATCATTCAGGCCGCCATCGACGCCGGCATCGCGAAGGCGGCGCTCGACGACACGCTCGCGTTCGTTCGTCAGCGCTCGCGGCCGTGGATCGACAGCGGCGTCGAGCGCGCGAGTGACGATCCGCTGACCGTACGGGAGATCGGTCATCTGCATATCCAGCTACATGCCGCCGAGGCTTTGCTCGAACGGGCCGCGCGCGTGATCGACGAGATCGCGGCAAAAACTGAAACGAGCGAAGACGACGTGGCGCGCGCATCGGTCGCCGTGGGCGAAGCGAAAGTGTTGACCACGGAAGCCGCGTTGCTGGCGGGTGAAAAGCTGTTCGAGCTTGCCGGCACCCAGTCGACGCTCGGCGAACACAATCTCGACAGGCACTGGCGCAACGCGCGCGTCCATACGTTGCATGATCCGGTGCGCTGGAAGTACCACCTGGTCGGTAACTACTATCTGAACGGCGTCAAGCCGGCACGTCATCCCTGGAATTGACGCCAACCGCAATTCATCACCGAACCCGATCATGGCCAGAGAAATCCGCCTCAACGCATTCGACATGAACTGCGTGGGGCATCAGTCGCCGGGCTTATGGGCGCATCCACGCGACACGTCCTGGTGTTACAAGCACCTCGACTACTGGACCGATCTCGCGAAACTGCTCGAACGCGGCAAGTTCGACGGTCTTTTCATTGCCGACGTACTGGGCACCTACGACGTTTTCAACGGCAACGCGGAAGCCGCGATCCGTCAGGCCGCGCAAGTCCCGGTCAACGATCCTGTTCTGCTCGTCTCGGCGATGGCGAACGTGACCGAGCACCTCGGCTTTGGCGTGACCTGCTCGCTCTCGTATGAGCATCCTTATCCATTCGCGCGGCGCATGTCGACACTCGACCACCTGACCAATGGCCGCGTCGGCTGGAACATCGTGACGTCCTACCTGGACAGCGCCGCGCGCAATGTCGGCTTGCCTGCCCAGGCCAACCATGACGAGCGCTATTCACTCGCCGAGGAGTATCTCGAGGTTTGCTACAAACTGTGGGAAGCCTCATGGGAAGACGATGCCGTGGTGCGCGATGCTGCACGAAAGGTCTTCACCGAACCGTCGAAGGTTCATCCTATCGGTCACCGTGGGCAGTATTTCGACGTTCCTGGTATTCACCTCTGCGAGCCGTCGCCTCAGCGCACACCGGTGCTCTACCAGGCGGGCGCGTCGAAGCGTGGCAAGGACTTTGCCGCGCAGCACGCCGAGTGCATCTTTATCGCGGCGCCCTCGCGCACGATCCTGAAGAACTTTGTCGCCGATATCCGGGCACGCGTGAAGTCGTTCGGCCGCGATCCGCACGACGTGCTGATTTTCAACCTGCACACAGTGATCACGGGTAAAACGTCGGCGGAGGCACACGCGAAGCACGCCGACTATCGCCGCTATACGAGCGACGAGGGCGCGCTCGCGCTGATGTCGGGGTGGACCGGAATCGACCTGTCGAAGTATGACCTCGACGAGCCGCTGCACTATGTCGAGAGCAATGCGGTGCAATCGGCGGTGGAGGCTTTGTCGAGCGCGGATCCGGCGCGCGTGTGGACCGTGCGCGAGATTGCGAAGTGGGGCGGCATTGGCGGACTCGGACCGCTTTCGGTGGGAAGCCCGCAAGAGATCGCCGACGAGTTGCAGTCGTGGGTTGAAGAGACCGACGTCGACGGATTCAACCTCGCTTATGCGTTGACCCACGAGAGCTTTGCGGATTTCGTCGAACTGGTGGTGCCTGAACTGCAACGACGCGGTGTCTACAAGACCGATTACACCAACGGCTCGCTGCGCGAAAAACTGCATGGCCGTGGTCCGCGGCTGGCCGAACCGCATCCTGGCGTGGCCTATCGGGTCCGCGCACCGGCTCATGCCGGATAGCACCGGCTTATTTACCACCCAATCGTTACCACCCAATCGTTACCACTACGTCGTCTACCAGGTTGGAGATCATTGATGAAATCGTTTCTTCGTCGCAAGCTGGGTATGAGCCTTACGTTGCGCACACTCGCCCTGGCGGCGGCCACGATGCTGGCCGGGGCCGCCGCCTATGCGGCTCCGCTCAAAGGTGCGCCCGCACCCTTTGACAAGGGTGGCGTGAAGATCGCGCTCGTCAACTATCTGTCGACGGGCGATTTCTTCCAGGCCTATGAAGCCGGCGCGCAAAAGCAGGCCAAAGCGCTTGGCATCGATCTGCGCATCTACGAAGGCCGTCAGGATGCGGCCGAGCAACGTGAACAGATCCAGCAGGCGATCAGCCTGGGTGTATCGGCGATTATCGTGAATCACGGTTTGCCTGAATCGCTCAAGGACGTTGTGCAGCGTGCGTTGGACAAAGGCATCAAGGTCGTCGCGTTCGATGTCGACCTGGGCAATCCCAAGGTGCCGCAGATCGAGCAGAGCGATCACGATCTGGCCGCGCTGCTGCTCGATCAGGCGTTAAAAGATAACGGCGATAACTTTGCCGCAGGCTATGTGTATGTAGCGGGTTTCGCACCGCTCGACCGGCGCGATGCCGTATGGCGCGATTTCAAGGCTGCTCATCCGAAGGTTCAGGAGAAGGCGCGCTGGGGCACGGTGGACAATCCGATCGCGCAGTCGGTCGCCAACCAGGCCGCCGCGGCCTATCGGGCCCATCCTGAGATTCGTGTGGTGTTCGCGCCTTACGACGAATTCGCGCGCGGTGCGAAGCTTGCCGCGGATGAAGCGAACCTGTCGTCGAAACTGCGCATTTACAGCGCCGATATTTCGACCTCCGATATCGAGGCGATCCGCGCGCCGAATAGCGCGTGGGTGGCGACCGCGGCGACGAATCCCGCGGTGGTCGGTGCGGTGTCCGTGCGAGCCGCTGCATTGCTGCTCGCGGGGCAAACGCCCGAGCACCGGATCGTGGTGAAGCCGACACTGATCACGCGCGACGATCTGGTGAAGAACAACATCAGGACGATCGCCGAGCTGGGTGACAAATTTCCTGCATTTCGTTCGAGCGATGCCGCCACGACAGCGTGGATCCCGGCCGCGGACTGAACGTCAGAGGCAATACGAGGTGTCATGCGCGATTTCGCCGGGAGACCGCTAAATACGGGGCCCGTTGTTTTGATGCGGCCACCTGGTCGCCTGATCACCCGGCGCGGCGCGAGACCTCGCGATCAATCAAATTCTTTGGACTGCCATGAGCAAACGTAGCGGGCACTTGCGCCTCGGCGCTTTCCTTTATCCTGCCGGACACCACATTGCGGCTTGGCGGCATCCCGAGGCGCAGGCGGACGCCGGCGTGAACTTCCGTCACTATGTCCGCCTCGCGCAAGCGGCCGAAGCCGCGAAATTCGATTTGATCTTCCTCGCCGACGGCGTGGGGACGCGCGGCGACAACGTCGACTTCCTCAGCCGTACGGCGCACAGCTACGTCGCGCAGTTCGAGCCGATCACGTTGCTGTCGGCGCTGGCGGCAGTGACTGAGCGTATCGGTCTGGTCGGCACGGCCTCGACGAGCTTCAATGAGCCGTATCACATTGCCCGCAAGTTCGCCTCGCTCGATCACATCAGCGGCGGGCGCGCGGGTTGGAATCTGGTCACCTCGTCAAGCGAGCACGAAGCGAAGAACTTCAACCGCGACAAGCATTTCGATCACGCCGAGCGCTATGCGCGCGCCGCCGAATTCGCGGAAGTCACCGGAGGGCTGTGGGACAGTTGGGACGACGACGCATTCGTTCGCGACAAAGCCGAAGGACGCTTCTTCGACCCACTCAAGCGGCACGTGCTGGATCACAAGGGACGGTTCTTCCAGGTCCGGGGGCCACTGAACGTGGCCCGTTCCCCGCAGGGGCATCCGGTCGTCGTGCAGGCCGGGTCGTCTGAAGCCGGGCGCGATCTTGCCGCGAAAACAGCCGAGGTGATTTTCACGGCGCAGCAAACGCTGCAGGACGCGGTGGATTTTTATGCGGACGTGAAAGGGCGCATGGAAGCTTACGGCCGTCATCCGGACGATCTGAAGATCATGCCGGGCGTATTCCCGATTGTCGGCCGCACCGAAGGCGAGGCGAGAGAGAAGTTCGAGCAACTGCAGTCGCTCGTCGATCCGAAGGTTGGACTTGCATTGGTATCCGGGCTGACCGGTGGGTTCGATCTCTCGGGCTATCCGCTCGACGGTCCGATCCCGGAGCTGCCCGAAACGAATGCGAGTAAGAGCCGGCAGTTGTTGACGCTCGAACTGGCTCGCCGTGAGAACCTCACGATCCGCCAGCTCTATTTGCGAGTCGCGGGTGCGCGTGGTCATTGGCAGCTTGTCGGCACGCCGGCACAGATCGTCGATCAACTCGAAGAGCGCTTCGTGAATTACGGCGCGGACGGTTTCAACGTGATGCCGCCGGTACTGCCTGACGGCTTGACCGATTTCGTCGAACTGGTGGTGCCTGAACTGCGGCGACGCGGGTTGTTTCGCGAAAACTACGAAGGCCGCACGTTGCGCGAGAACCTGGGTTTGCGGCGGCCTGAGAACCGCCATCTTTCTGCGTAACAAAGACCCTGCTACGAAGCGGCCTATCTCGCGGCGCACGCGCCGTCGGGCAATGCAGATCCGCAGCACGTCGGGGCTGCACACGGGCGGCGTGTGCAGCCTTCAATCCGACGCATAACTTTCCACGATTCGTTATTTCCTCCCTGCGCGGTCATCGCCTACGCTGAAACGATAGGCGCATGCGTCTACTGCCGCCACGCGTTGCGTGCCGCGGCTACAGGCAATGGAGAGTCAAATGACCGAGGCTGTTGAACAAGGACAAAAGGGCACGCGTCTCGCGTGGATTGCCGGTGTGGGGGCGAGCGCGGGACTGGGCGCGGCGCTCGCTCGCCGTTTCGCTCGCGAGGGCCTTACCGTCGCCGTGACGGGGCGTTCGCGCGAGCGGCTCGATGTGATCGTCGACGAAATCCGCCACGCCGATGGCCATGCGATCGCATTACCCGGTGATGTCACGCGTGAAGCGGATCTGACTGAGATCGCCCGGCAGCTATCGGACCTTGGCACGCTCGAGGTGGCGATTTTCAACGCCGCCGGCGCGACGCGTGCACCGACGCTCGAACTGAGCGCGGAGCAGTTTGAAGCGGCATGGCGGGTCACGACGCTCGGCGGGTTCCTGTTCGCGCGCGCGGCGCTGTCGCCGTTGCTGGCGGCGGGGCGAGGCTCGCTACTTTTTACCGGCGCAACTGCATCGCTGCGTGGCCGGCCGCCGTTTGCCGCGTTCGCTTCCGCCAAAGCCGGTTTGCGCTCGCTCACACAGAGTCTCGCCCGCGAATTCGGGCCGAAGAATATCCACGTTGCGCATGTGGTGGTCGATGGCGGCATTGACGGCGAGCGCCTGCGTACGTCGGCACCGCATCGTGTCGCGGAGCGCGGCGAGGAGGGCCTGCTGAATCCCGCCGATATCGCGGATGCCTACTGGTATCTCCATCGGCAGGGGCGCAGTGCGTGGTCGCAGGAAATCGATCTGCGGCCGTTCAACGAATCGTTTTAACGTGGTGAGGATAGGGACATGAGCGATATCGTCATCGACACACCGGTGGCCGCTACGGCGGTCGAGGCAGAGTTGAATTACCTTGAGTTCACCGGCGAGAAACCCGTCTCGTATCAATACGAACCGCCGCCTGGCGTTCCGAAACGCAGCGGTGTGTACCGGCCGCATCGGGTGAGCATTTCAAATGCACGCGTCGCCCCGCCGCCGGGCGCGTTGTCACTTGATCGTAACGGCTTCGAACTGCATCGGTATGCTAGCGCGCTGAGCGATTTCTCCGATCCGGCGAAGATCGAATCGATCTACTACGGGCAAGCGGAGCAGTTACTGAAACAGGCCACTGGCGCTCGCCGCGTGGTCGTGTTCGATCACACGCTGCGTGACGGCGATCCTGAACGCACCCGGGGTGTGAGGGAACCGGTCAAGTACATTCATAACGACCAGACCTTTGTGTCGGGACCGCGCCGGGTGCGCGATCATCTGCCGGCGGACGAAGCGGAGCAGTTGCTGCAAGGCCGTGTGGCGATCGTCAACCTGTGGCGTCCGATTGGAGAAACCGTGCAATCGTCGCCGCTCGCGCTGTGCGATTCGCGCAGTATTACGCTCAACGATCTGGTGGCATCGGACCTGGTTTATCCCGACAAGGTCGGCGAGACGTATGCGCTGGTTTTCAATCCGCGGCATCGCTGGTACTACTTTTCGCACATGTCGCCCGATGAATACCTGCTGCTGAAAATCTACGATTCGGCGGGCGACGAAATCGCGCGTCTTTCGGCCCATACCGCATTCGACGATCCGACTTCGCCGGCCGATGCGCCGCCGCGCCGAAGCATCGAACTGCGCGCGCTGTTGTTCTTTTGAGTCGCGTGATGGTCCCAGCAAAGCCGTATCGCCAGTTGCCAGGACAGGCTCGCACAGCGCGCCTCGTCGTTTGTCGCTCTGGCTGCTACCGCGGTTCGGCTAGCTTGAATGTCAACAGACTCTAGTCCGATCCGGCGTCATCGGACTGCTTAACCAGAAAATCGTTGTAGCTTCGATTCCGGATCCAGGACGGCGCGCGTCCACGGCCGCTCCAGGTCGCACCGGTGATGGGGTCCTGATACTTCATCTGAAGCGGTCTGGTGTTGTATGTGCCTCGCCGGTCGACGCGCAACTGGTTCGGCACAAGGTTGAAGAAGTTCATGACCTCGCGGACGTGTTCGATAGCCGCTTTCTGCTCCTGCTGCCAGGCGACTAGCAGCCGCTCATCGAGTTGCGCGAGTTGCTGCTTCAACATCTTTACCCTGCTGCTCATGTTCTCTTTCCGTAGTACATGACCAGGTTGTTGCATTGTGCTCCCGGCCTTAGCGGTTGGCTCCCGCACGGACTTCGCAGGCACGTCCTCATGCTGTTCCGTAAGAACACTCAGAGGCAGAACCCACGCCCTTACACTCCCACATATCAAGTGAGATGTGAAATGCAATCGTAATAATAGCCAGTTGAATTTTAAATATCAACTGATATCCTTGCGGCCATGAATACGGCGACCAAACCCCCACGGCTGAGCCGCGAAGAAAGTCGATTGCAGACCCGGACACATTTGCTTGCTGCGGCGAAGCGACTGTTTGTCGAGAGAGGTTTCGGCGCCACCTCTCTCAGGGATATTGCGGCGGAGGCAGGTTATACGCAGGGTGCTTTCTATTCGAATTTCGCGAGCAAAGAAGATCTGTTTGTGGAACTGATGCGAGAGCGTTCAAAGACGCAAGTGACCGACATCGCCCGGGCGCTGAGTGACCCATCTGCGTCTGCGGACGACATATTGAACGCGTTGGAAGTCTGGGCGCAGACTCTGGATGCCGAGCCTGAGTGGTCTGTACTGGGCGTTGAATTCAAGCTTCAGGGGCGTCGCAACCCCGTTTTTGCAACAGCCTCACAGGAGTTGCTGGATGCCCACCGAGATGGCCTTGCCTATTGCATCGGGCAGATTTTCTCCAGGCTGAAAAGAGTGCCGCCCGAATCGCCGACGGTATTGGCTGCGTCCTTCATGGGGCTTTCACAAGGCCTCGCCTTGCAGCGCTCGATGCTGTCCGAGGTGCCCATTGGACATATGATCATGGTGTTCCTGCGCAGCCTGTTAGCCGCGGCGCCTCCTGTGCGCTGATCTGCGATTCAGTCTCGCCCGGAATGCAACACCTATTGCGTCGACCAGGAGACGCATTAATCAAGCTGTCACGATGTATTGATATCAAGGCTGGAAAACGGAAATTTATTCAGCGTTTGGGCGAGCCCGCCCACCCGGCAGGTCAAATTGACCATCTATTCGTATCGCGTTACGCTGTCGCACTGACTCAGCCTGCTTTCTATCACTCAAGCATCACGCGAGAGGGTTTCACAAGCGCGATCCGGATGCACGGGGCGTCGGTACACGGCCATGAAAAGCGAACTCATCGAAGACCTTGTCGCCACTTCCGCAGATTTTTCGCCTGACGCGATCTTCCTCGTGAATGAGCAGGGACGCATACGCCATGTCAGTCCTGCGTGCGAGGATATATTTGGCTATGTACCGGGCGATTTCGTCGATCAGTTCATCATCGATTTCGTGGTTCCAGCCGATCAGGACGCGACGCGCAAGGAGGCCAAGGAGGTACTGGCCGGTCGCAAGCGGGTAGGCTTTGAGAACCGCTATCGTCATAGGAATGGAAGCGACGTCTACGTCACGTGGTCAGCGCGCTGGCTGGAGCACGAGCGCCTGCGCGTCGGCGTAGCACGCGACGTGACTGAACTCCGTCGCCGGGAGGCCGTGCCCTCAGCACTGTTGTCCGTCCTTGCGCCGTACGAACGCAAGGTTCTTGACCTGCTGCTGACTGAGGCGACTGAGAAACAGATCGCCGAGCGACTGGGCCTCGCCGCCTCGACCACACATTCCTACATTACCGGGATCTTCCGCAAGTACGGTGTGCGAGGACGGGCAGGCTTGATGAGTCTGTGGCTCAAGCATTTCGCTAACGGTATCACCCGACCGGGCGATAGGTAGGCGCGGCCCGTCCCCGTGCGGGGAAGGGCCCGCTAACGCATGCGAATAAGCGTTGTCGAGCAGCTTCTCGCATGCAGAGCCCGCCGGTTCTCCCCGCGGTTCCGGGCTCTAATTCTGCTTCTCTCAGGTTTCCAGCTTTTTCGAATTATTGTGGCGCCCACGATCGTGCTTCTTACCTCGCCGGCGACACAGTCACGCCCGTATACAGGCACGGATGCTACTGGAAACGGCACGCACAACCTATCCTGCTAATCAGAGGGGTGATGGCGCGGCATGAACTGACCGACAACCTCCGCGCAACAGCGATCTTCAGCCGTCCGTCGAGACCGTCACCGCCTCCCACGCACGGATCTCATCCTCCAATGCCGACAACTTGCCTCGCACGAGCCCGAGTGCATCGCTGCCGAGCAAAAGATGTGCGGGTGGACAATCGGCAGCCATCGCCGCGAGCATCGCGCGCGCAGCTTTCCTGGGGTCTCCCAGTTGCCGGCCGCTTTTCTCCTCACGCGCTTTGCGGATGGGGTCGAAGATAGCGTCGTAGTCCGGGATCGAGCGAGGCGTTCGCGTCATGGAGCGGCCAGCCCAGTCGGTGCGAAACGAGCCTGGCGCCACGGCCGTCACCGCGATACCGAAAGGCTTGACCTCTTTGCCGAGGGTTTCGGAGATGCCTTCCAGCGCGAATTTGCTGCCGCAGTAGTAGGCGATTCCCGGCATCGTGATGTGACCGCCCATCGATGTGATGTTCAGAATGTGGCCACGTCGACGCTCGCGCATGAAGGGTAAGACGGCTTTCATCATGGCGACCGCGCCAAATACATTCACATCGAACTGTCGACGCATCTCCGACAGCGGCGATTCTTCCATGATGCCTTCGTGACCGTAGCCGGCACTGTTGACGAGGACATCGATGGGCCCCACGCTCGCCTCGATTTCCGACACGACGCCGTCGATGGTATCGAAGTCGGTCACGTCAAGTACACGTCCGAAAGCAGCATTCGCGGACAGTGACTCGAAATCACGCTTTCCCTGCGCACTTCTCACCGTACCGACAACCTGGTGACCCACCGCAAGCGCCTCTTGTGCGAGCGCGCGGCCAAAGCCGCTGCTGGCGCCTGTGATGAGCAGTGTTTTGCTGGATGCCATTGAAGCACTCTCCCGAAGGTTGTTTTGAAAGTGCATACTAGTCTGACGATCTGGGCATAGAAAGCCCAATTCCGCGATTTTTCTTGCATAAAACTATGACAACGAAGCAGGGCTCCGCTCAGCATCCTGATCTATCCTCGCGAAGCCAGAGGCGCATGGTTTCCCTGCTGCGCGCGTTAGCGCCCAATGAGGGCTACAACCTAACGGCACTGCCGAGCGTGCGCATCCTGCGTTCGAACCGGGCGATGTCGCGCACACCGGTTCTGTACGATCCCGGCATCGTGATCGTTTGCCAGGGCCGCAAGCGAGGTTACTTTGGCGACCAGCTCTATCTGTACGATGAGCATCACTACCTTGCCGTGTCCGTCCCCGTGCCGTTCAGCATGGAAACCGACGCAACGCCGGAGCGTCCGCTGCTCGCACTGTATCTGCACCTCGATTTCGCCATGGCCGCTGAGCTGGCGGCGCAGATTGACAGCGAAGACGTAACGGAACCCATGCAAGCGCCGCAGAGCATGATGTCGACGCCGATGGATGACGCGATGCAGACGTCCGTGTTGCGCTTCCTCGAGGCAATGCACCGGCCGCTCGAAGCCGCAGTGTTGGGCGAAAGCCTGCTGCGCGAACTGTATTTCCGTGTACTCACTGGCGGCCAGGGCGGCGCGATGCGAGAGGCTTTGGCGATGCGAGGGCAGTTCGGCAGGATAGGCAGATCACTGCGCCTTATTCACGCCGGCTACGCGCAGCCGCTCGACGTGACGCAGCTTGCCGAGGAAGCGGGTATGAGCGTGCCGAGCTTTCACAGCCACTTCAAGGCGATCACTCAGGTGTCGCCGATGCAGTATGTGAAGTCGACGCGTCTGCATCAGGCTCGCCTGTTGATGGTGCGCCAGGATCTGAGCGTGGAGGCTGCGAGCCACACCGTGGGGTACACGAGTCCGTCCCAGTTCAGCAGGGAGTTCAAGCGGCTTTTTGGCTTGACGCCGGCGGCGGAGGCGAAGCGTATGCGCGAGAGCTTCGCCATTCCAGCGGCGTTCGCTGATGCGACGTATGTCTCGTCGCACTGAGTCTTGCACGTTTCGTTTTGACTTCGGTCAGTCAAATTCCTACAAACCGGCCATTCGTTCGTCGTGGCGTGCAATACGGCTACTGTCCCAGCGAGAACGAACCCGAAGCGGCAAATGCCAACGCCTACGCCAATCGCAGATCCCACAACGCATCAAGTATGTGTTGCGTGGAACGCTCAACGTACCCCGCACGATGTGCAATGCCGAGCCGGCGCCACAGCGCCGGGCGCAGTGGACGCATGACTATGCGCCTGTCGGGTACTGGTGTACTGGCCTCATGGGGTAATAGCGCTGCGCCGTAACCTGCCGCTACCAGATTCTTGATCGCATCGTTGTAGTTGAGCTGAATGCGCGGCGCAGGATGGTGCCCTCCGGTCGCGAACCACTCCGCAGTCAGACGCGAGAGACGCGTGGTCGCGTCATTGAGAATGAGAGGTTGGGCGGCGAGCCATTCAGGCGTGACGCGGGCCGGACACCGCCAATGAGCCGGTACAAAGGCCATCACGGGGTCGCGGCGCCAAGGCTTTATCACCAGTCCAGCCACCGGGGGCTGAGGCAGTGCGACCAGCCCAACATCCAGCGTTCCATCCGCCAGTCGGGACAGCGTTTCATGTGAAGTGAGTACTGCAACCTGAATGTCGATAGCGGGATGGTGCTGGCGCAGCACCTCAAGCGCTTGTGGCAACAGGTGCGCAATCGCGCCAGTCGACGCACCGAGTCGCGCGCGCCCTTCGAGCCCCTGCACCTGGCGTTGAATATCGTCTAACGCCTGCTCCGCATCGGCCAGCAGTCGACGCGCGCGCTCCACCAGCACCTCTCCTATCGCCGACGGCCTGACATGTCCGCGCTTGCGCGACAAGAGCGGAGCCCCGATGCGCTCTTCGAGTTCCGCGATGTGGAGGCTGACCGTTGGCGGCGCCAAGTGCAATGCGCGCGCCGCATCGGCAAATGAGCCACGGTCGGCAATGGCGACCAGGGTGCGCAAGCGGTCCAGGCTGATTTCTCGCATGTCGGCGTCCAGATTCAGAAAAACTGAATGTTCACGTTATGAAATTCAACTTTCTCTATTCTAGCCGTCCATGGACCATAGGGGCTCGCTCTACTTATTACAACCTAGCCACCGGAGTATTCCACGCATGAGCTCTCCCGTTGTTTTCATCGACGGCGACCAAGGCACCACCGGGTTGCAAATCCACGAACGGCTGCGCAACCGGACCGACCTTAGACTGTTCACGCTTGCCGCTGCGGAACGCAAAGATCCGCGGCGTCGCGCAGAAGCCATCAACGCGTGCGACATCGCCATCCTCTGTTTGCCTGATGCCGCCGCGCGCGAGGCAGTGGACGCCATTGTTAATTCTGCCGTCAGAGTCATCGACGCAAGTTCCGCCCACCGTACACAGCCTGACTGGACATACGGCTTTCCGGAAATGACGCTGGGACAGGCTGAGCGCATTGCGAACGCACGTCGGGTTACCAATCCCGGTTGCTATCCGACCGGTGCAATTGGCTTGCTGCGTCCCCTGTTGCAGGCTGGGCTCATACCAGGCAACTACCCTGTCAGCATTCATGCGGTGTCCGGCTACTCCGGACGCGGACGTGCCGGCGTGGAGGAACATGAGGGGCAGGGTGCCGTCAACGCGCCTTCATACCAGGTATATGGTCTGGAACTCGCGCACAAGCACACCCCGGAGATCCAGCAGCACGCCGGGCTTGCGCAGCGTCCCATCTTTGTCCCTGCGTATGGTGCGTTCCGCCAGGGCATCGTGCTGACGGTACCATTGGAGTTGCGGCTGCTGGCACCCGACGTCGATGGCGCCACGTTACACGCGTGCCTCGCACGCCACTATGCCGACGCGGCGCACGTACGTGTCTTGCCGCTGCACGAATCGTGCATCTTGAAGCACCTGGATCCGCAAGTGCTGAACGGTACGAACGACATGCGCTTAAGCGTATTTCCTAACATGGAACACGGGCATGTCCTGCTGTCCGCGGTTTTCGATAATCTTGGCAAAGGCGCATCCGGCGCTGCGGTTCAGAACCTGAACCTGATGCTCACGCAGCAATAGTGGCCGATGGTTTGATGTAACGTTCGGCCGCACCCCTATGCCAACGACTGTTGCCAATCTGGTCGTGGCCGTCGAATGTCTCATGTTGTTTAGGTTTGTAGGATGCCTGCCCTTGACCGTGCGCATGGGCGGACGCCACCGGAGCATGCGGGCAGGCGTCGTACAAACCTAAACAGTTGCGGTAGGTCGTGGTCGCGGTCAGATTGACCGGTTACCGCCAAACAGCTGTCGTCCGGGCGCGAGCCAATCCGCATATTCTATGGCTGTCTTGCTCGACCAAAAACGAACCGCGCCGCCAGGA
>NZ_JAQQDU010000054.1:0-59717 GCF_046027825.1 Paraburkholderia sediminicola | reverse complement strand
TTGATCGGGCCACCGGCGCTAACGCCAGCGGCTTTTTCCGGGGGGAAGTTTGCCCAGCCCACTGAAGGGTTCGCAAAGTGCCAGCCATGTTTGTGGGCCGCGAAGGCACGCGGCGCACCGGGCACAATTTGCATCAGGCGGTTCTGCTCCTAACTAAATTGCCGCGGCCGAAGCCTGCCGGCATCCCCAAAATGAATGCATCTGCGACACGAACCCGGATCACTCCCAGGTCAGCGCGCCGCCAGTCTGATATTCGATCACTCGCGTCTCGAAGAAGTTGCGTTCCTTCTTCAGGTCGATCATCTCGCTCATCCACGGGAACGGGTTTTCCTCGTTCGGGTACAGCGGATCGAGACCGATCTGCTGGCAACGGCGGTTGCAGATGAAGCGCAGATAGCTCTTGAACATCGACGCATTGAGGCCGAGCACCCCGCGCGGCATCGTATCTTCTGCGTAACGATATTCAAGTTCGACCGCTTGCTGGAAGATCTCGCGGATTTCCGCGCGGAACTCAGCCGTCCAGAGTTGCGGGTTTTCGAGTTTGATCTGGTTGATCAGGTCGATGCCGAAATTGCAGTGCATCGACTCGTCGCGCAGGATGTATTGGTACTGTTCCGCCGCGCCGGTCATCTTGTTCTGACGACCCAGCGCCAGGATTTGCGTAAAGCCGACGTAGAAGAACAGGCCTTCCATCACACAGGCGAACACGATCAGCGAGCGCAGCAGCGTCTGGTCGGTCTCGAGCGTGCCGGTCTTGAAGCCCGGATCGGTCAGCACGTTGATGTACGGAATCAGGAATTCGTCTTTCGCGCGGATCGAGGCAACCTCGTGATACGCGTTGAAGATTTCGCCTTCGTCGAGGCCCAGCGATTCGACGATGTACTGGTAAGCGTGCGTGTGGATCGCCTCTTCGAACGCCTGGCGCAGCAGGAACTGGCGGCATTCGGGCGCCGTGATGTGGCGATAGGTGCCCAGCACAATGTTGTTGGCGGCGAGGGAGTCAGCCGTCACGAAGAAGCCCAGGTTGCGCTTGACGATGCGGCGCTCGTCTTCGGTCAGACCGTTCGGGTCTTTCCAGAGGGCGATGTCGCGCGACATGTTCACTTCTTGCGGCATCCAGTGGTTGGCGCAACCCGCCAGATACTTTTCCCAGGCCCACTTGTATTTGAACGGCACCAACTGATTGACGTCGGTCTGGCCGTTGATGATGCGCTTGTCGGCGACATTGACCCGCGCTTCGGAAACCGCAGCCGTTCCGGCAGCGTGAGCAGCGGCAATGCCTTTTTCGAAAACGTCTTGAGACGCGAAGACGTTTCGGTCCGAGGGAGCGTGAGGAGCGGAACGCGTTCCGACTTGCGAACCGACAGCCGATCCCGCAGCGTTGCGCAACACATTCTGTTGCGTAGCGCTCGAGGGAGTTACGGCAGTGATCTCGTCATCCCAGTTGAGCATAAATGTCACCATCAATTTAGAACGGTTTGTACCATCTTTTCACGAGCGATAAAAGAGTTCGCTGATGAAAAATCCTGTTTTCGATTCGCGTTGCTACGTTCATACAACACTTTGTTCAACAGACTGTGTGTGTCGCCTCAAGTGAAGCGTGTTGAACGTGTGTCGTCGAGGTGCTTCACGAGCTCGAAGAGCAACGTGTCGAAGCGACGTTTCGCTGCTCTATCTATCTGTATTGCGGAGCGTGCTTGAGGCGTTTTGCGATTGCTTCCTGCTGTCTCGCTGACGTGGCATTTGCCTCGTGTGGGTGCCTCGCGGTTCCCTGTCCGTCAGCGCTAGCGAGGTGAAGTTCAATGCAATGTCGAGCGATGCATCTGACCGGCTGCGTCGATCGACCATCGACCGGAGCGTTTGCTGAGCGCTTCATGTCGAGCGCTTCGTCTGTGCTGCCGACTGCTGACTGCGTCATCTATCACTTGCTTACCGCTTACCTACCGCTTCACGACTTCAGTTGCTTGCCGTGCTTCGCTGCTTTTCGACGAGCGGCGCAACGTCGATTTCGTTTCGCCGCGCCGCTCATCTACTTCACGTTTGCATCACTTCTACCAGGCTCGCTGATCGCTGCATGCGGGTCTTTACCTACACCCGTTTAGCAAGCGGCGATCCTGCTACCTGCTTCGCTCGCCTGGCAATTTGTCAGGCTCTTACTGGCAAGCCTCGCACTCGTCGAAACCAGGATCACCCGGACGCATCATGCACACCGGACCATCCGCTTCCGGCGCTGCTTCGACGACTGCTGACGTGGCCGCTGCAGCCTGAAAGCCGCCCGGCGTTGCGCCGCCTCCGTTCGCGCCGAAGCCACCCGCTGCGCCACCTGCCGCGCCACCCGAACCTTCGCCACCGCCCGAACTCACCGCGTTCAGTTGACCGTGCGCCACCGTCGACTTCTCGACGTGCGTCGCCGCCATCGTGCGGAGGTAGTAGGTCGTCTTCAGGCCGCGCACCCATGCGAGCTTGTAGATCTCGTCGAGCTTCTTACCCGACGCGCCGCCCATGTAGATGTTCAGCGACTGCGCCTGGTCGATCCACTTCTGACGACGCGAAGCCGCCTCGACCAGCCACACCGGATCGAGTTCAAACGCGGTCGCGTAGATCGCGCGCAGGTCGGCCGGGATGCGGTCGATGCGCGACAGCGTGCCGTCGAAGTACTTCAGGTCGGCGACCATCACTTCGTCCCACAGACCGCGTTCCTTCAGGTCGCGCACCAGGTAGTCGTTGACCACCGTGAATTCGCCCGACAGATTCGACTTCACATACAGGTTCTGGAACGTCGGTTCGATACAGGCCGACACGCCGATGATGTTCGAGATCGTCGCCGTCGGCGCGATCGCGACGCAGTTCGAGTTGCGCATGCCGTAGGTGGCGATGCGCGAACGCAGTTCGCTCCAGTCCATCGATTCGCTCGAATCGACTTCGACATAGCCGCCGCGCGCTTCGGCCAGCAGCTTCACCGAGTCTTGCGGGAGGATGCCGCGATCCCACAGCGAGCCACGGTAGCTGGAGTAACGGCCGCGTTCCTGCGCCAGTTCCGTCGACGCGTAGTAGGCGTAGTAGCAGACCGCTTCCATCGACGTATCGGCGAACGCGACCGCTTCTTGCGACGCGTACGGCGTACGCAGCAGGTGCAGGCAGTCCTGGAAGCCCATGATGCCCATGCCGACCGGACGGTGCTTCAGATTCGAGTTACGTGCCTTGGCAACCGCGTAGTAGTTGATGTCGATCACGTTGTCGAGCATGCGCATTGCCACGCTGATGGTGCGCTTGAGCTTGTCGTGGTCGAGCGCCAGCGTGCCGTCGGCCTGTTCCTTCAGGTGGGCGACGAGGTTCACCGAGCCCAGGTTGCAGACGGCGATTTCGGCGTCGCTGGTGTTCAGGGTGATTTCCGTGCACAGGTTCGACGAGTGGACGACACCGACGTGCTGTTGCGGCGAGCGCACATTGCACGGATCCTTGAACGTGATCCACGGGTGGCCGGTTTCGAACAGCATGCCCAACATCTTGCGCCACAGTTGCGCCGCCGGGAGCTTCTTGAACAGCTTGATCTCGCCGCGCGCGACCTTGTCTTCGTAAGCCGTGTAAGCCGTTTCGAATTCAGCGCCGAACTTGTCGTGCAGATCCGGGCAGGTGGACGGCGAGAACAGCGTCCAGTCGCCGCCTTCGTGCACGCGCTTCATGAACAGGTCGGGAATCCAGTTCGCCGTGTTCATGTCGTGCGTGCGACGACGGTCGTCGCCGGTGTTCTTACGTAGCTCCAGGAATTCTTCGATGTCCAGGTGCCACGTTTCCAGGTACGCGCAGACCGCGCCCTTGCGCTTGCCGCCCTGGTTCACGGCCACTGCCGTGTCGTTGACCACCTTCAGGAACGGCACGACGCCTTGCGACTTGCCGTTGGTGCCCTTGATGTGCGAACCGAGTGCACGCACGCGCGTCCAGTCGTTGCCCAGACCGCCGGCGAACTTCGACAGCAGCGCGTTTTCCTTCAGCGCTTCATAGATGCCGTCGAGGTCGTCGTCCACCGTCGTCAGGTAGCACGACGACAGTTGCGAGCGATGCGTGCCCGAGTTGAACAGCGTCGGCGTGGACGACATGAAGTCGAAGCTCGACAGGATGTTGTAGAACTCGATGGCGCGCGCTTCGCGGTCGATCTCGTTCAGCGACAGGCCCATTGCGACACGCATAAAGAATGCCTGCGGCATTTCGATACGTACGCCGTCGTGATGCAGGAAGTAGCGGTCATACAGCGTTTGCAGACCGAGGTAGCCGAACTGCAGGTCGCGGCTGTTGTCGAGCGCGGCGCCCAGGCGCTTCAGGTCGAACTGCTGGAGCTTGTCGTCGAGCAGGCCGGCGCCGATGCCGCGCTTGATGAACTGCGGGAAGTACTCGGCATAGCGGTCAGCCATTTCCGTTTGCGTGACTTCCTCTTCGAGGATCTCGCGGCGGATCGTGTGCAGCAGGATGCGTGCGGTGACCTGGCTGTATGCCGGGTCCTTTTCGATCATCGTGCGGGCAGCCAGAATCGCCGAGTCGTAGACCTGGCCCATCGGCACGCCGTCGTACAGATTCTTCACCGTTTCCGCGATGATCGGATCGGCATTCACGGCGTCGCCCAGGTTCGAGCAAGCCAGTTCGATGATGCCGCGCAGCGCAGCCATGTCGAGCGGACGCGTCACGCCGTTGTCCGTGACGTTCAGACCCGGCGTGCTGGCGACGATCTGGTCGTCATGACCGCGCGCCTGGGTGCGCTTCTCGCGATACAGCACGTAGGCACGCGCGACGTTGTGCTCGCCACCGCGCATCAGCGCGAGTTCGACCTGATCCTGGATGTCTTCGATATGGAACGTGCCGCCGTTCGGACGGCTGCGCACGAGTGCGCGCACCACGTTCTGCGTGAGTTGCTCGACCAGTTCGCGCACGCGAGCCGACGCCGCGCCTTGACCACCGTTGACGGCCAGAAATGCCTTCGTCACGGCGATGGCGATTTTCGACGGTTCGAACGACACCACGCTGCCGTTGCGACGGATCACCTTGTAGTCGGCGTAGGTCACTTGCGGCGCGAGCGCTTGAGCGCCTTGTGCCTGGCCGAAGGCCTGGCCAGTCGGTGAGCCCTCATACCGGGTCGTCACGTTGTCGGTGGTTTGCATGTGCAAAGCTCCTGGTCTTGGAAATGTTGCGGAGAAAGCCGCGGATTAAAACGAACGCTGCGCCGCCGCGTGCGCAAGCGATGGGGTGCAGGAAAAAGGCCGGCTGAGCCGGGTGGCGGGATGCGACAGCGATGAAGCCTGGTTCGAATTGAAAACGGTCTTCACGCTATGTGTCGCGATCACTTGCTGTGCCCTTTCCCTGAATGTTTCTGGACGCTGCCGACTCTCTAGCAGCCGCGCCGCAGGAATTGTTTTTCGCTGTCTGGAATGCTTGCGGCGCCATGCTCGAGAGCGGGGCGCCGCATAACTTATGCACTCAGTTATGCACAGAGTTATACACACCGGACACAAGATATAGTGCGAAACTGAATTTATGGCACCAAGTATAGTGTAGTTTCAAGACAGGTCAAATCGATTTATTTGCTTTCGAAGTCTTGACTTTTGCATAGCGCGGCGCGAAGCCGACTCCCCGGAGAACAAGGCGGCGCCTTGTTCTCCTCGCATCACGCGAAGTCGCGCGAAGGGCCGTTACGGGGTTTGGGAAAACTTGAGATAGGGGAAGTACTGATCCGCCAACGCGGTGTCGCGCTGCAGACGCTGCCACTCGAAATGGGGCCCTGGATCGGTCTTGCGGCCGGGGGCGATGTCAGAGTGGCCGGCAAGCCCCTCGACCGGATAGCGAGCCTTGAGCGCCGTCACAAGTGCACCGAGCGTGCGGTATTGCTCCGCCTCGAAAGCAGTGGTGTCACTGCCCTCCAGCTCGATACCGATCGAGAAATCGTTGCAGCGCTCGCGGCCGAAAAAATTCGACGGGCCGGCATGCCATGCCCGCTCGTTGCAGGACACAAATTGCTCGAGCGCGCCGTCGCGGTGGATCACGAAATGCGCCGACACCCGCAGGCCGCGCAAATGCGTGTCGTAGTACGGGTGAGCTTCGCAGTCGAGTGTGTTCAGGAACAGTTCGGCGATCGCCGTGCCGCCGAACTCGTTCGGCGGCAGGCTGATGTTGTGGACGACGATCAGCGTCGGCACCGCCCCTTCGGGCCGCGCTTCGAAATTCGGCGATGGCAGTTTGCGTGCGGCGGCAACCCAACCGTCGGCATCGACGGCGAACTCGACGCTCATCGAGCGTCGCGGCCCGTCGGACGCGCGCCGTGACGCTGCGCGTGCGCGGCGCTGCAGAACGGCTGCCCCGCCACCACCACGGAGTCGCTCTTCGGCGCGTGCACGCCGCACTCGGTACAACGGATCATCGGCTCGGCGAGCTGCGGCGGCGCTTGCGGCGCATTGGGCCCACGCGCCCCGCCGTTCGCGCCTTGCGCACCACCGGCACCCGCGGCGCCATTCGCCCCGGCACCCGTGCGTTGCGACGCTTGCGCGTCATGACGACGCAGCGCCTTGACCAGCCACTGGCCAACGATGAACAACAGGATCAGCAGAAAAAATTGTCGCATAGCAGGACACTCACACTACAGCACGGTGCAACAGCACCTCGAATACAAAACGGCTGCCGACGTACGCCAGCAGCAGCGCGACGAACGACGCCAGCACCCAGCGCAATGCCGCACGGCCGCGCCAGCCGGAAACCTTGCGCGCGGTCAGCAGCGCGCCGAACATCACCCAGGAAAGAATCGCGAACACAGTCTTGTGATCGAGCCGCAATGCGCGGTCGACCAGTTGCTCGCTGAACAGGATGCCCGACACCAAGGTCAGCGTGAGCAGCACGAAGCCCGCGCCGATCAGACGGAACAACAACTTTTCCAGCGTCAGCAGCGGCGGCAAGGTATCGAGCCAGCTCGACAACCAGCCGTTGCCCGCCGCAGCCGCATTCCGTTGCGACATGCCGCCGCGCATTGCGTGCAGACGCCGCTCGACCAGCAGCATCAGAATCGCGTGCAGCGCCGCGATCGCGAACAAACCATACGCGATATTGGCGATCAGGAAGTGCAGCTTGAACATCGGCGCGGCCGAATACGGCAGCACGCGCACGCCGCCAAACCCCAGCGGCAATAAGGAAGCGACGCAGGCGAGCGGCAACACCAGCAGGCGAAGGCCGTCGAGTGGAAAGAAAAAGCTCTCGATCCAGTAGATGCCGGCGCCGAGCCAGAACATCGCCGACAACGCGAACGCGAAACCGAACACCATCGCGTTCTGGGGAAAGATGGTCGTATGCAGCAGCACGCCGTGCGCGAGCAGCGCGACGAACAGCAGCGCGCGGCCGGAGGTGCTCATGCCCGAGGCGGCCGATGAGGCCGGCAGGCCCGTGGCAACGGGCACCGGCGGCACGCTCTCGAGCATGGGGCGCACGGCGGCGTGCCGGTGCGAGCGCCAGCCGGCCACGGCAAGACCGCCGTAGAGGAGCGCAGTGAGGGCATACAGTACAATATCCATATTCGAAGTTTACACTAGGCCCCTGCTCCGCGACGTGTCCCGCTTCGCGCCCCGCTCCGGCCGCACTGTTCATCGCTCCCCATGCTCGACAATCTGACTCAACGGATGGCGCGCGTCGTCAAGACGCTGCGCGGCGAAGCCCGGCTCACCGAGGCGAACACCCAGGAAATGCTGCGCGAAGTGCGCCTCGCGCTCCTCGAGGCGGACGTGGCGCTGCCCGTCGTGCGCGAGTTCATCGCCAAGGTGAAGGAAAAGGCGCTCGGCGAGGAGGTCATCAGCAGCCTGTCGCCGGGCCAGGCGCTGGTCGGCGTGGTGCAGCGCGAGCTGACCGCGATCATTGGCGGCGACTATGAAGGCAAAGCGGTCGAGCTCAATCTCGCCGTCACGCCGCCGGCCGTCATCCTGATGGCGGGTCTGCAAGGCGCCGGTAAGACGACTACGGTCGGCAAGCTCGCCAAGCTCCTGCGCGAAAAATACAAGAAGAAGGTCCTGACCGTTTCGTGCGACGTTTACCGCCCGGCTGCTATTGCGCAGTTGAAGATGGTGACCGAGCAGGTCGGCGCGGACTTCTTCCCGTCGGAGCCGGATCAGAAGCCGGTCGATATCGCGATCGCCGCGGTGGATTGGGCCAAGCGCCACTACCACGACGTGCTGCTGGTCGACACGGCCGGCCGTCTGGGTATCGACGAAGCGATGATGGCCGAAATCACCGCGCTGCACAGCACGCTGAAGCCGGCAGAAACGCTGTTCGTGGTCGACGCGATGCTCGGTCAGGATGCCGTCAACACCGCGAAGGCCTTTAGCGACGCATTGCCGCTCACCGGCGTGGTCCTGACCAAGCTCGACGGCGACTCGCGCGGCGGTGCCGCGCTCTCCGTGCGTCACGTGACGGGCAAGCCGATCAAGTTCGTCGGTGTCGCCGAAAAGCTCGATGGTCTCGAAGTCTTCTATCCGGATCGTATGGCGAACCGGATTCTCGGCATGGGCGATATTCTCGCCCTCGTCGAAGAAGCGCAACGCGGCGTGGACGTTCAGGCCGCGCAGAAGCTCGCCGACAAGGTCAAGAAAGGTGGCGACTTCGATCTCAACGATTTCCGCGCGCAGTTGACCCAGATGAAGGGCATGGGCGGCCTGTCGTCGCTCATGGACAAATTGCCGGCCCAGTTCCAGCAGGCCGCCGCCGGCGCCGACATGGGCCAGGCGGAAAAACAGATGCGCCGCATGGAAGGCATCATCAATTCGATGACGCCGCTGGAACGCGCCAAGCCCGACCTGATCAAGGCCACCCGCAAGCGCCGCATTGCCGCTGGCGCGGGTGTGCAGGTGCAGGAAGTCAACCGCATGCTGAATCAGTACGACCAGATGCGCACGATGATGAAGAAGCTGAAGGGCGGCAATCTGCAGAAGATGATGCGCGGCATGAAGGGCATGATGCCCGGCATGCGCTAAGCTTTAGCAAGACGGCAGCGCGCGTGGTTCCGTGCATGAACAACGGCACGCGCGGCTGACTCCGGATTGATACGGGTTTATTCTGTACCGCACACCGCCGTCCTCCAAGAGGACTTCCTTCGGGGCGTTCTCACCCACACTATGTATACAGTTACCGCCCGTCAGACGTCATGAACCGCGAAGAAGCTCTCCACATCTATAGCCACTCCGAAGAAATCGTTTCGGCCAACGACGTCAACGCGTCGATCAGCGGCATGGCTGCCGCCATCCGCGACGAGATGAGCGAGGACTTCCCGCTCGTGCTGTCGGTGATGGGTGGCGCGGCGGTGTTCACCGGCATGCTGCTGCCGCACCTCGATTTCCCGCTCGAGTTCGACTACATCCACCTCACCCGCTATCGCAACACCACCAAGGGCGGCAACGAGATGCAGTGGCGCGTGGCGCCGGCTGAGTCGGTGAAGGATCGCGTCGTGCTGGTGCTCGACGACATCCTCGACGAAGGCGAGACGATGGCCGCGATCCGCGACCGCATTCTCGCGATGGGCGCGAAGCGCTTCCTGAGCGCGGTGCTGTGCGAGAAGATCATTCCGAAGGCCAAGCCGCTGCGTCCGGATTACTGTGGCTTCGAAGTGCCGGACCGCTACGTGTTCGGTTGCGGGATGGACGCCAAAGGCTACTGGCGCAACCTGCCGACCATTCGGGCGTTGACCGAGGGCGCCTGAGCCTTGTTGTTCCAGCCGCGCCATTTACGGCGCGCATCGGCGTAAAAAAAGCAGCCCGCGGGCTGCTTTTTTGTTTGTCAGGCGGGTGATAACACCGACGCACTGCCGGGTTGAGTGTTGAAACCCGCACGGGGTCTCACTCAAAGTTGATGCACAAAAGACCGGATACCACCGAGCATCATTTCGACGGAGATCGCCACCAGCACCAGCCCCATCAAGCGCTCGAAGGCCATCATCGCGCGCTCGCCGAGCCACGCCTGGATGCGCTCCGCCAGCATCAGCACGATCGCGCAGACGATCATCGTGACGGTCAGCGCGCCGATCCACTCGAACATCCTGCCGGGCGCCTGCGACGTCAGCAGCATCACCGTGGCAAGCGCGGACGGGCCCGCCAGCGCCGGAATCGCGAGCGGCACGATGAGCGGCTCGCCACCCCGCGTGTCACCGCCGAACGGACCATCCGGATGCGGGAACACCATTCTGAGCGCGATCAGAAACAGCACGATCCCGCCGCCGATGCGCAACGACTGGTCGGTCAGACTCATCATGCGCAGAAAGCCGTCGCCGACCACCATGAAGACCAGCAGGATCGCGAAAGCGATCGCCACCTCACGGAGAATGACGACCGTGCGCCGCTTCGGCGACACACCCCGCAAGCAACTGATGAAGAGCGGAATGTTGCCGAGCGGGTCGGTGATCAGAATCAGCAGGATGGTCGCGGACAGGAAGGTGTACTCCACCGTCCGCTCCGCTTACTGCGCCAACGCGGCGCGAACTTTACCGATCACCGTTTGCGCGGCGTCGTCGACCGGCAGCAGCGTGGCTTCAGCGTCGCGGCGGCCCTGATACTCAAGCTTGCCGTCCTTGAGACCACGATCGCCGATCACCAGACGATGCGGCACCCCGATCAGCTCCCAGTCGGCGAACATCACGCCCGGGCGTTCGCCGCGGTCGTCGAGGATCACGTCGATGCCCGCTTCGACCAACTCCGCATACAGCTTGTCGGCCTGCTCACGCACCGCTTCGCTGCGGTCGTAACCCATCGGGCACAGCACAACCTCGAACGGAGCGATCGATTCCGGCCAGATGATGCCCTTGTCGTCGAAATTCTGTTCGATCGCCGCGCCCAGAATACGCGTGACGCCGATGCCGTAGCAGCCCATTTCCATCGGCTGCGACTTGCCGGTCTCGTCGAGGCAGGTCGCGTTCATTGCTTCCGAATACTTCTTGCCAAGCTGGAACACGTGGCCGACTTCGATGCCGCGGCAGATTTCGATCACGCCCTTGCCGTCCGGCGACGGATCGCCCTTCTTCACATTGCGGATATCGGCGACGACCGGCTCCGGCAGATCGCGGCCCCAGTTCACGCCGGTGGTGTGGAAATCCACTTCGTTCGTACCCACCACGAAGTCGCTCATGTTCGCGACCGTGCGATCCGCGACGACCTTGATCGGCTTCTTCGTGTTGATCGGGCCGAGGTAACCCGGCGGCGTGCCGAAGGTCTCGATGATCTCGGCTTCGGTCGCCATGCGGAAGTCCGCCAGACCCGGCAGCTTGCTTGCCTTGATCTCGTTCAGCTCGTGATCGCCGCGCAGCATCAGCAACCAGATAGTCGGTTCAGCGCCTTCGTTTTCCGTGGCGAGGATGATCGACTTGATCGTGCGCTCGAGCGGGATGTTCAGCAGCTCAGCCACCGCCTCGCACTTTGCTTTGCCCGGCGTTGCGGTCTTCTTCATTTCCTCGGTCGGTGCCGCACGTTCCGTGTAAAGCGGCAAAGCTTCAGCCGCTTCAACGTTCGCTGCGAAATCCGAGGTCGGGCAATAGGCGATCGCGTCTTCACCGGTGTCGGCGATCACGTGGAACTCATGTGAGCCGCTGCCGCCGATCGACCCGTTGTCCGCTGCCACTGCGCGGAAATCCAGACCAAGGCGCGTGAAGATCCGCACGTACGCGTCGTACATCTTGCGATACGACTCGCGCAGGCCTTCCGCGTCTTTGTCGAACGAGTACGCGTCTTTCATGATGAACTCGCGCCCGCGCATCACGCCGAAACGCGGACGGATCTCGTCGCGGAACTTCGTCTGGATCTGATAGAAGTTCACCGGCAACTGGCGATAGCTCTTGATCTGACCGCGCGCGATGTCCGTGACCACTTCTTCGTGGGTCGGTCCGATCACGAAATCGGATTGCTTGCGATCCTTGAAGCGCAGCAGCTCGGGGCCGTACTTTTCCCAACGGCCCGATTCCTGCCAGAGCTCAGCCGGCTGCACTGCCGGCATCAACAGTTCGATCGCACCTGCCCGGTTCATTTCTTCGCGCACGATGGCTTCCACCTTGCGGATCGAACGCAGGCCGACCGGCAGGTAGTTATAGATGCCACCGGCGACGCGGCGGATCATGCCGGCGCGCACCATGAGCTTGTGGCTGACGATCTCGGCGTCGGCAGGCGCTTCTTTCAGCGTGCCGATAAAGAAACGGGAAGCTTTCATTCAGATTTTCCAAAAGCGGCGGCTCCGGAGGGACCGCCCGAAAGGTGAAAACGGTGAGGAAATCGACACAGATCCGGCCTGGAGCCGGCACGGATTCGCCGAACACCCGGCCAAACTCTGGTCAGAACCCGGCTCAGACCCGGCAAACACCCTGCGTATACCAGGACCCCGCCAGGCAAAACCCCGGCAAAAACGGCCCGATCGCGGCGCTGAAGCCGTCGCGCAAAGCCTTTGCAGCAAGGGATAAGGCACGGAAAGACTAACAGGCTACCGCAAACGCGGGCGTTTTGCGGCGAATCGTTCCAATCTGGTGCGAATCGGTGCGTCGGGTCCGTTATCTGTTTATAATCAAAGCAATTTTAAAGGATTCGAAGGTGGTTGTATGCTGGATCGTGAAGGCTTTCGCCCGAACGTCGGCATCATCCTCTTGAACGCGCACAACGAGGTGTTTTGGGGCAAACGGCTCCGTGAACATTCCTGGCAGTTTCCGCAAGGGGGCATCAAGTACGGAGAGACCCCCGTGCAAGCGATGTATCGGGAGTTACACGAAGAAACCGGGCTGCTTCCTGAGCACGTCAAGGTGATCGGTCGCACGCGCGACTGGTTGCGTTACGAGGTGCCTGACAAGTTCATCAAGCGCGAAGTACGCGGTCACTACCGCGGCCAGAAACAAATCTGGTTTTTGCTCCGGATGGTTGGACGCGATTGCGACATCTGCTTGCGCGCCACCGACCACCCTGAGTTCGATGCGTGGCGCTGGAACGAGTACTGGGTGCCCCTCGACTGTGTGATCGAGTTCAAGCGGGATGTGTATCAGTTGGCGCTGACGGAGCTATCCCGTTTCATGCGCCGGGCTGCGCCGCGTGCGGAAAAACCTGGCGGGCACCATGGGCCGCGCTATCCCCGGATAGCGTCGTCAATGGAAAGTCCGCCGGATTCGACGATGATGACGGTCACCGCCTCGGTGACCACACTCAGCATCGCAACGTCGATTCACACGACGATCGTGTCTGATTGCGGTCCGGGCTCCGGGTCGGTAGCCGAGGTTGGCTCCGAGTCGGAACACGAAGACGAATCGGAGCGCGAAACCGCCGGCTCGCTGTTCCGCCCTGGCGTACGCAATTAACAACTCTGTGCGGCTTGTCCACGCCGCCTCTGCGGGTGCGGCTCGATGAGCCGCACCCGTGTTTCGAGGAAACCATATTGAAAGCACTTGCTCTCGTCGTGGCGTGCGTCGCCACCGGCGCCCTGCTGGCCGGTTGCGCCAGCAAACCCACCAATAAAGACGACAGCGCGTTTGCCTACCTGCTGGACCGGCCGACCAACTGGGGGGAAAACAAAGTGGACACGTTGCCGCCGCTGCCGCAAGACTCGAATCTCCTTCCTTTCGACGTCTCCGGCAACACGCCGTTGCAATTCGCGGTCGATAGAAACTCGCTGAGCGTCGGCACCGACGGCGTGGTGCGCTACACAGTGGTAGTGACGAGCCCAAGCGGCGCGCGCAACGTGAACTACGAAGGGATTCGCTGCGACACGTATGAATGGCGCCAGTACGCAGGGCTGAACGCCGATCACGACGGCTGGGACCAAACCGTCGCCAACGACTTCAGACGCATCGAGAATGGTGCGCTGAACGCCTATCAGGCAGCGCTGTATCAGGATTATTTCTGCGCGAACAAGATGCCCATCGGCAACGCGAAGCAGATTGCTGAGAACATCCGCTACAAGCGCACGCAGACCTCGCTGGTTCACTAAGCCCGTTTCGCGAGCGCACTTCGAATCTGGAAGCCGCCGCGGATGTGAAAAAGCCGTTCCAGCGTGAGCTGGAACGGCTTTTTTTCTTTGTAGCGCGTACCTTGTCCGGAAATCAGACCAGCACGAGATTGTCGCGGTGGATCAACTCAGGCTCCAGCATGTAGCCGAGCACCGATTCAATCTCGCCGCTCGGACGCCGCTGGATCAGCTTGGTTTCCGCACTGCTGTAGTTCGTCAGGCCGCGTGCCACTTCACGCCCTGCCGCGCTTAGGCAAGCGATCACTTCGCCGCGCGCAAACGCGCCTTGCACCCCGACGATGCCGATCGGCAGCAAGCTCTTGCCGCCTTCGGTCAGCTTTTCGACTGCGCCATCGTCGATCACGACATGACCACGCACCTGCAGGTGATCGGTCATCCATTGCTTGCGCGCCGCCATGCGTGCGGTGCGCGCGATCAACTGCGTGCCGATCGCCTCGCCCGAGGCCAGCCGTGACAACACGTCCGCTTCACGACCGCTCGCGATGACCGTATTGGCGCCGCTGTGCGCCGCACGTTTGGCCGCGAGAATCTTGGTCAGCATGCCACCACGACCCAGACTCGAACCTGCACCGCCCGCCATGGCTTCGAGTTCCGGCGCACCGGCGTCGGCCTGCTGAACGAGCGTGGCGTTCGGATCCTTGCGCGGGTCAGCAGTAAAAAGCCCTTGCTGATCGGTAAGGATCACAAGCGCATCGCCTTCGATCAGATTCGCGACCAAGGCGCCCAGCGTGTCGTTGTCACCGAACTTGATTTCGTCGGTGACGACCGTGTCGTTCTCGTTGATGATCGGCACGACGCCAAGACGCAGCAGCGTCAGCAACGTGGAGCGCGCGTTCAGATAGCGTTCGCGGTCGGCCAGATCGGCGTGAGTCAGCAGAATCTGCGCGGTCTGGATCGAATGTTCGGCAAAGCGGCTTTCGTAGACTTGCGCGAGACCCATTTGACCGACCGCCGCAGCCGCCTGCAATTCGTCGATTTCACGTGGCCGCTTGGTCCAGCCGAGCCGCTGCATCCCTTCGGCAATGGCGCCCGAACTGACCAGCACCACTTCCTTGCCTTGCGCGCGCAGTGCGGCAATCTGAGCGGCCCAACGGCCGATCGCAGCATGATCGAGGCCGCGCCCGTCATTCGTGACGAGGCTCGAGCCGACTTTCACTACCAATCGCCGTGAATCTGCGATGACGGAACGCATTGTGCGCGGTCTCCCAAGATGACGCGTGATGCATGCCGGCGGCCCTTGCAGGCGCCGGCGCTCAAGCTTGTTATTACTGCGGGGCGACGCTGGAGTCGTCCGGCGCAGCGGCCGGCGCTTCCGGCTTCTCGCGGAAACGCACATCAGCGGCGAGATCTTCGGCTTCGGCCGCGCGCTGCGCGTCCGAGTGCGCGGCGATGTGGTCATATATCGCGTAGCAAAGACTTTCGCAGCCTTGGCCGGTCAGCGCCGAGATTTCGAACACCGGGCCGTCCCAGCCGTAGTCTTCGAGGAATGCCGACACACGCGCTTCACGCTCGTCTTCGGGCACCATGTCGAGCTTGTTCAGCACGAGCCAGCGCGGTTTCTCATACAGCAACTCGTCGTACTTGCGCAGCTCGTTGACGATCGCCTTGGCTTCCGCAACCGGATCGACGGCGTCGTCGAACGGTGCGAGGTCGACGATATGCAGCAGCAGGCCGGTACGCTGCAGGTGACGCAGGAACTGGTGACCGAGACCCGCGCCTTCCGCCGCGCCTTCGATCAAACCAGGAATGTCGGCGATCACGAAGCTGCGGCTCGGCCCGACACGCACCACGCCGAGATTCGGCGCGAGTGTCGTGAACGGGTAATCCGCGATCTTCGGCCGCGCGTTCGACACCGACGAGATGAAAGTCGACTTGCCGGCGTTCGGCATGCCAAGCAGACCGACGTCAGCCAGCACCTTCAATTCAAGGCGCACCATGCGGCGCTCGCCGGGCTTGCCGTCGGTTTTCTGACGCGGCGCGCGGTTCGTACTGGATTTGAAATGCAGGTTACCGAGACCGCCCGCGCCGCCTTGCGCGATCTGCACGCTCTGGTTGTGCTCGGTCAAATCGGCGATCAGCTCGCCGGTTTCCATATCGGAAATGGTCGTGCCGACCGGCATGCGCAGCGTGATGTCGTCGCCGCCCTTGCCGTAGCAGTCCGCGCCGCGGCCGTTTTCGCCATTGCGCGCCAAATGTTTTTTCGCGTAGCGGTAGTCGATCAGCGTGTTGATGTTGCGGTCTGCGACCGCAATCACGCTGCCGCCTCGCCCGCCGTCGCCGCCATCCGGGCCGCCGAACGGAACGAATTTCTCGCGGCGCATCGACGCGCTGCCATCCCCTCCGTCGCCGGCGATGACTTCAATCCTCGCTTCGTCAATGAACTTCATGCGTAACTCCGTCCCGTGGTGTGCTGCTAGATGGTGCTGCTGGGTTGATGCTTTCAGATGATGCTATTTTGCCGCGCCCGCCGTGCGGTGAGCAATCAGCCAATCGGCTAACCTCGCCGACAAAGCGATTCGATCCGCCAATTCTTCAGGCGAAAAGCGCCGCAATAAAAAAGGCCCCGCGAACTTCGCGGGGCCTTTTCCGGTCCTGAAGCCCGTGCCTGATTAAACTCAGACTGCTGCCGGGACGACGTTGACCATGTGCTTCTTCGCTGCGCCCTTCGTCGAGAAATTGACGTGGCCGTCCGTCAGCGCGAACAAGGTGTGATCCTTGCCGATACCGACGTTTTCGCCCGGGTGCATACGCGTGCCACGTTGACGCACGATGATGCCGCCAGCGTTGATGGCCTGACCGCCGTAAACCTTGACGCCGAGACGCTTCGATTCAGAGTCGCGGCCGTTGCGGGATGATCCGCCTGCCTTTTTGTGTGCCATTTAATTTGCTCCTTAACCGTTGCGCTTACGCGTTGATCGCGTCGATGCGCAGTTCGGTATAGTTCTGGCGGTGGCCGCCATGCTTCTGGTAGTGCTTCCGGCGACGCATCTTGAAGATGGTCACTTTTGCGTGACGACCTTGCGACACGACGGTAGCCTTGACGGAAGCCCCACTGACCAGCGGCGTACCGAACTTAATCGATTCGCCTTCGCCCACTGCGAGAACCTGGTCGAGCGTGATTTCAGCGTCAATGTCTGCCGGTATCTGTTCTACTTTAAGTTTTTCGCCGACGGCAACTTTATACTGCTTGCCACCGGTTTTTATGACCGCGTACATTGAGAACCTCACTCTGTGTTCATTTTTCCCACGCACCGCGCGCGGAAACCCGTGATTATACATAGAGTTAGCTACTCGGTCAAAACTCATTGAGAGGTGCCGCGCGCACCGCCCGGCGCGTTGCCGTCCAGCCCCGGCACGCGGCCCTGTCAATGTCTTCGTCGCGCCGTGCCGCAGCCTGCGACCCGGAACTGTCGCGATTCGCCTTATAATTCGCGGCACTACCCAACTCAGCCATCATGTCGTCGACTGCCACCCCCTCCTCCAACGCCGCCAGCCTGCTCGCTCCGATTGCCGAAGACATGCAGCAGGTCAATCGCGTCATAAGGCACCGTCTGGCGTCCGACGTGATGCTGATCAATCAGATCTCCGAGTACATCATCAGCGCAGGCGGCAAGCGGCTACGGCCCGCGCTGCTGCTGCTGATGGCGGGTGCGCTGGGCGAAACCACCGGGCATCGCCACGAACTGGCCGCGGTGGTCGAATTCATCCACACGGCCACGCTGCTGCACGACGACGTGGTCGACGAATCCGACCTGCGGCGCGGCCGCCAGACCGCCAACGCGCTGTTCGGCAACGCCGCGAGCGTCCTGGTCGGTGACTTCCTCTACTCCCGCTCCTTCCAGATGATGGTCGGCGTGGGCAAGATGCGCGTGATGGAAATCCTGTCGGAGGCGACCAACATCATCTCCGAGGGCGAAGTGCTGCAGTTGCTGAACATGCACGACGCCGACGTGGACGAAGCGCGCTACATGCAGGTGATCCGCTACAAAACGGCCAAGCTGTTCGAAGCCGCCGCCCAACTCGGCGCGGTGCTGGCCGGGTCGGACGCAAAGACGGAAGCCGCGGCGGCGGAATTTGGCCGCCGTATCGGCACCGCGTTCCAGATCATGGACGACTGGCTCGACTACACGGGCACGGCTGAATCGATGGGGAAGAATGCCGGCGACGATCTGCGCGAAGGCAAACCCACGCTCCCGCTCATTTATCTGATCGAACGCGGCACACCTGAGCAGTCGGCGCTCGCGCGAGAAGCCATCGAGCAAGGCGGCACGGACCGTTTCGACACCATTTTCGAAGCGATCACGCGCTCCGGCGCACTGGATCACACGCTCGAGTGTGCGAAGCAGGAAGCGCTGGCAGCAGCTGCAGCAATTTCTTCATTTCCCGATTCCATTTTCAAAGATAGCCTGCTAGAATTATGTTCTTACTCGACGGCAAGACAGTCTTGAACGAGACTGAAACACCGTAAGAGTCCAGCAGTACAGATCGGGGTGTAGCTTAGCCTGGTAGAGCGCTACGTTCGGGACGTAGAGGCCGGAGGTTCGAATCCTCTCACCCCGACCAGATTTGCCGTGTTGGTTCAAGGCTCGAAAAACCGCCCAGCTTGCTTGGCGGTTTTTTGTTTTGGGTCGCGTTTTTTCGCGCCTCGTCAACGGCATGCTGTTGTGTGCCATTCGTGTGCCATTCGCCCTAAGCGGTCTTAAGCGACCAGGACCATCCGCACAGGCGGTTAGCCCAGCCCCCTCTGCTATATTCTCTCCATCCCCTCCCCTATCCTTCACAACGCGTGGAACAACTTCCCTTATGGGCGCAGATCGGCGCCGTCTTTCTGCTGCTTATCTGCTCCAGCTTCTTTTCGATTTCCGAAACGGCGATGATGGCGATCAACCGCCATCGCCTGAAACACCTTGCTAACCAGAATGCGCTCGGCGCGAAGACCACCCAGGGTCTTCTGGCTCACACCGACCAGCTGTTGAGCGTCGTTCTGATCGGCAACAATCTGTTCAACACGATCATTCCGGTGCTCACCACCTCGATCGCACTGCATACGTTCGGCCGCAATAACGTTGTGCTGTCGATCGCGACTGGCATCGTCGCGTTCCTGATCATCGTGTTCGCGGAAATCACGCCAAAAATCGTCGGCGCGACGTTCCCGGAAAAGATCGCGCTGCCCGCCAGCCTGTTGATCGCACCGATGATGCGGGTCGGCAAGCCGCTCGTCTGGTTCGTCAATCTGTTCGCGAACACAATCTTGCGCGTGCTGCATATCAATACCAAAGGCGCGCACGATCAACGGCTTTCCACTGAAGAGCTGCGCACCATCGTGCTCGAATCAGGCAGCTTCATGCCGACCAAGCACCGCAGCATTCTGCTGAACCTGTTCGACCTCGAAAACATTTCCGTCGACGACGTCATGATCCCGCGCCGCCGCATCGAAGCGCTCGACTTCGACGCGCCGTTCGAACAGATCCTGCATCAGCTGGAAACCTGTTATCACAACAAGCTGATCGTCTATCAAGGCGACATCGACCGGGTGCTCGGCGTGCTGCACGTACGCAAGACACTGGCTGCCCTGCACAACCAGGAACTGGAGCGCGAGACGCTGCGCGAGTTGCTGGCCGAGCCGTATTTCGTGCCGAGCGGCACGCCGGTATTCCAGCAACTGCAATACTTCCAGGAGAGCCGTCACCGCACGGCGCTGGTCGTCAACGAATACGGCGAACTGCAGGGGCTGGTCACGCCGGAAGACATCATCGAAGAGCTGATCGGCGAATTCACTACCTCGATTCCGCGTAGCGCCAATTCGCGCGGCGGTTGGAACGAGAAAGGCGAATGTATCGTTGCGGGCAGCATGCCGCTGCGCGAACTGAACCGCTGGTTGCATCTCACGCTGCCGACCGATGGACCGAAGACGCTCAACGGGTTGATTCTCGAAATACTCGAAGAGATTCCCGATGGCGACGTATGCGTTCAGATCGGCGAGATGAAACTCGAAGTGATGCGCAGCGACGACCAGGCGATTCGCACCGTCAAGCTGTTCAGACCGCCCACTCGCACGGGCGTAAAAGCCGTCAAGGCCGCGCGCGGCTAAGTCCTGCACGCCGCAGCATCGCACAGGAGCGCAACGCGCGCCATTAGCCGATTGGCTGAATAGCGGCGTTGACGGCCTTACCGGATGATTGAGTCGTCGTGTTCTACAGGCGGCTCATCACCGGTCTCTCATGCAAGGTTCTTTTCAACGCGCGGCGCCTTTGCGGCCCGTCGCCTCCGATAGCGAAAACCCAGCCAAACCCAGACGCAACGCCTTTGCGGCCGAAGCCAGTGTCAGTGCCAACCGCAACACGAGTCTCGCCGATTCCGACAACGCGCCTGCCGTACGCCTCTTGACCGAGACGCTGCAGGAGGCAACCCGTCGCAATGCGTCGGACCTGCATATCGAACCGGCGGAACATGGCTGGCGCGTGCGTTTGCGCATCGACGGCGTACTGCATGAAATCCCTCTGCCCCCGGCGCATCTCCGCGACGCGCTCATCACGCGCGTGAAGGTGCTGGCGCGCATGGATATCGCCGAGCGGCGCGTGCCGCAGGACGGCCGGCTGCGCATTGCCACGTCGCCCGGCCGCGTCGAAGACTATCGCGTCAACTCGCTGCCCACGCTGTTCGGCGAAAAGCTGGTGTTGCGCAGGCTCGACGCGCTACCCACCGATCTTTCACTCGACTCGCTCGGCCTCGATCCACAACAACGCGAAGCCGTCGATGCAGCGATTCGCGCGCCGCACGGTCTCGTGCTCGTCACCGGGCCCACCGGAAGCGGCAAGACGCTGTCGCTGTACTGCTTCCCGCACATGCTCAACGATGAGGCGCGCAATCTGTGCTCGGTGGAGGATCCGGCGGAAATCCAGTTGGCTGGCATCAATCAGGTCAGCGTACGAGAAAAGGCCGGCCTGACATTCGCGGTGGCGCTGCGTGCGTTTCTCCGTCAGGACCCCGATGTGATCATGGTGGGAGAAATCCGCGACGAAGAAACCGCCGATGTCGCCGTGAAGGCCGCGCAGACCGGCCACCTCGTCCTGTCGACCTTGCATACGAATGACGCGCCTGCTGCCGTCGCACGCCTGATCGACATCGGCGTCGAGCGGTACAACCTGGCCGCCGCGCTCAGGATGGTGACGGCGCAACGGCTGGTGCGCCGGCTCTGCGCAGCGTGCCGCGCGCCCGCATATCAATCGGTGGCGGCGCTGCGGGCAGCGGGTTTCGCTGACGATCAGCTCGACGGCTGGCAACCATTTGCCGCAATCGGATGCGCGGCCTGCCACGATATCGGCTATCGGGGCCGTGTCGGGGTTCACCAGGTGATGCCTGTCTCCGATGCGATGCGTGAATTGATCGTGGCGCGCGCAGGCACCCATGAGCTGGCCCGGCTCGCGCACGCTGAACAGCGTCGCCACTTTGCGCACCGCAGCCTTGGCGCGTGTCCGCGACGGCACGACGAGTCTGGCTGAAGCGCTGGCCGCGACCGAGGTCGCATGAGCAACGCGACGACTCACCCGCCGCCAGCGGCCGAGATGCGCTTCAGATGGCGTGGCGTCGATGCCGACGGCGTACAGAAAACCGGTGCGCTTATTGCGCCGGACGTCAGCACCGCTCGGGCCATACTCAAGCGCGACAAGCTGTTCATCGTCGAACTCGCAGCGCGCGGGCCGGCGCCGCGCCCCCAAACCCGCACCACGGACGTCACGGTGTTCACGCGCCAGCTCGCCAGTCTGCTACGCGCCGGCTTGCCACTCGCACCTTCGCTGGAACTGCTGGCGCAAGCACAGCATTCACGCCGGCAAGGCATGCCGCGGATCGTCGGCGCGCTGGCGCGCGACATCACCGGTGGCTTGCGCTTCTCCGCGGCATTGCAGCGGCGTCCTGCGCAGTTCAATGCGCTGTACTGTCAGCTCGTCGAAGTCGGCGAAGCAGCCGGCGCGCTGCCGGCCGTCCTCGCCCGGATCGCCGACGACCGCGAACGCGCCGCCGCGCAGCGCGCCAAGGTGCGCGCGGCACTCACCTATCCGGTCGCGATCCTGTTGCTAGCGATTGCCATTACCGCAGCGCTGCTGGTTTGGGTCGTGCCAACCTTCAAGCAGATCTTCGACGGCTTCGGCGCGCAGCTGCCCGCCCCCACGCAGTTCGTGCTGGCTTTGTCGGCGGGTGCCGCGCGATGGAGCACTCCTCTTGCCGTCGTGATCTTCGCAGCAAGCTCGGTTGTGACGTTTCTGTTACGACGTTCCGAAGCAGCGCGCATCCGCTTCGCGCGCTTATCGCTGACAATGCCGGTCGCCGGTCCGTTGCTGCGTACCTTGTGCGCGGCGCGCTGGAGCCGCGCGCTCGGCACCTTGCTATCGGCCGGCACACCGCTCGCGGACGCGTTCGATTCACTGACTCACGCCACGGGCAACGCTTTCTTCGATCACGCCACCGTGGACATTGCCGCCCGGCTGCGACGCGGCGAACGGCTCGCCGCAGCCACGCACGCGGCGCACTGCTTTCCACCGGAGGTCGTGCAGCCGGTTGCGGTTGCCGAAGAGTCCGGCGCGCTCGACACGATACTGATCGACGTAGCGTCGCTCGCCGATCGTCAGGTAGACGAAAAGATCGGCACGCTATCGAGTCTGTGCGAGCCGCTTGTCATCATCGTCCTGGGCACGCTGATCGGCGGCCTCGTGATCGCGATGTATCTTCCCATTATTCAACTCGGCAACGTGGTGTAGCATCGCAGCCGAATCCCACCCTTTTTATATGCAGGCCACTATTCCGCTCGTGTCAGATACTTCTTCCAGCCTGCTGTCGGGCCTGCTGTCCGGCCACTTCGCAACCGGTCTCGGCGTCGCGTTCGGCAGCTTGCCCAGTGGCCTGCAGATCGCCTTCGCGATCGTATTTGGCCTCGTGATCGGCAGCTTCCTGAACGTCGTCGTGCATCGGGTGCCGATCATGCTGGAGCGTGCGTGGCGCGAGGAGGTCAGCGAGGCCACCGAACAACCACTCGAAGGCGACGGCTTGCCCGCGCGCTACAACCTGTGGGTGCCGCGCAGCGCGTGCCCTCACTGCGGCCATGTGCTCAGCGCATGGGAAAACCTGCCCGTGCTGAGCTATCTGCTGTTGCGCGGGCACTGCGCCGCATGCAAGACACACATCAGCCTGCGCTACCCGCTGCTCGAAATCGCCAGCGCCGCTTTCGCGGCAGGGGCGCTCGCGCTGTATGGGCCGACCGGCATGGCACTCGCCGCGTTCGGGCTGTGCGCCGCACTGCTCGCCATGAGCGCGATCGACATCGATACCCATCTGCTGCCTGACTCCATGACGCTGCCGCTCCTGTGGGCCGGCTTGATCGTGAACTTCAACGGCATGTTCGCGAGCCTCCACGATGCAGTGCTGGGCGCGATCTTCGGCTATCTGGTGCTGTGGGCCGTGCATTGGCTGTTCCGGCTGGTACGGGGTGTCGAAGGTATGGGTTATGGCGATTTCAAACTGCTGGCTGCGCTTGGCGCATGGCTCGGCTGGGCAGCGCTACCGCAGATCGTGCTGATTGCAGCGGTCGCCGGCGCGGTGGTCGGTCTCGCGGCAACGTGGCGCGGCCGCATGCGCTTCTCGGAGCCGCTGCCGTTCGGGCCATTTCTCGCAGCGGGCGGTGCTGTTACGCTATTTCTCGGCACACCGCTTTACCTGGCATTGGGGGGGGGCTGAAGCATGTTTGCTGTGGGATTGACCGGTGGCATCGGCAGCGGTAAATCGACCGTGGCCGACCTGTTCGCCGCGCACGGCGTGCCGCTTGTCGACACAGACCTGATCGCGCACCGCATCACTGCGCCGCACGGTATTGCGATGCCGCAGATCGCCGCGGAGTTCGGCGATTCGTTCGTTGCGGCAGACGGCTCGCTTGACCGCGCCCGCATGCGCACGCTGGTGTTCAGCGACGACGGCGCGCGCAAACGCCTTGAAAACATCACGCACCCGTTGATTCGTGCGGAGACCGAGCGCGAGCAGCGTGAGGCGCAAGGACCGTACGTGATCGTGGTGGTACCGCTGCTGGTGGAGTCGGGTAGCTGGAAGGCGCGCGTGAATCGTGTGCTGACGGTCGATTGCAGCGTCGAGACGCAAATTTTGCGCGTGATGAGTCGCAACGGTTTCAGCCGTGACCAGGTGCTGGCGATCATCGCCCGCCAGGCGACGCGCGAAGCACGCCTCGCCGCGGCCGACGACGTCATCGACAACGACAACGCACCGTTCGATGCGCTCAAGGCACACGTCGATGCGCAGCATCGCGTCTATCTGTCGCTAGCGGGCGCATAAGACTACGCGGACTGAAGCGCGCGAAAACCTGCTCGAAACACGTGAAAAAAGTTGCGAAATCGCCCTGAAAAAGTGCGTGATTGCTAGGGTAGTCTCACGGCATTAGAATGTTCTGCATTCCCGTCACCGACCACGCCCGAGGCGAGCCCGCTTGATCCTTTACGAGTATCCCTTCAACGAGCGAATCCGGACGCTATTGCGCCTCGAAGACCTGTTCGAGCGCTTCACGTTCTTTCTGACTCAGGAAGACGCCAGGGAACACCACGTCGCACTGACAACGTTGTTCGAAATCTCCGAGGTTGCGGGTCGCGCGGATCTGAAGTCCGATCTGATGAAGGAGCTTGAGCGCCAACGGCAAACACTGGCGCCGTTCCGCGGCAATCCGGGCATCGAGCAGAACGCGCTGGAAGCCGTGCTGGGAGAAATCGAGCAAACCTTGTCGGGGCTTTCGCAGATGCAGGGCAAGACCGGCCAGCATCTGGCAGACAACGAGTGGCTCGCCAGCATCCGCAGCCGCGCGATCATCCCGGGCGGCACCTGCAAGTTCGATTTGCCTTCGTACTACGCATGGCAGCAGATCCATCCCGATCAGCGCCGGCAGGACATCGCCAAATGGGTCACGCCGCTGCTGCCGTTGCGCGATGCGGCAACGATCGTGCTGCGCCTCGCGCGCGAATCGGGTCAGGCGTCCAAGGTCATGGCCATGCAGGGCAGCTATCAGCAGATGCTGTCGGGCCGTTCATACCAGTTGATGCAGGTACGGGTGGCACCTGAGTTGCGGGTGATTCCGGAGGCCAGCGCTAACAAGTACATGCTCTGGGTGCGATTCACCGTGCAGGATGGCGATCTCCGTCCGCGCGCCGTCGATGTCGACGTGCCGTTCCAGCTCACGCTTTGCAGCCTGTAAGCCAAGCTGTAACGCCCGCTTTGTAGATGTGAATCGCGGGGCCGCGCCTTTGAACCGGCGAAAAATGCCCCTATATTCATTACTTGTTCCGTTTCCGATTGACTGCCTGACCGTATGCCTACTGTCGTCAAATGCCCCACTTGCGGGAAGGATGTCCGCTGGACTCCTGAAAACCGCTTCCGCCCGTTCTGCTCCGACCGCTGCAAGCAGATCGACCTCGGCGCCTGGGCCGCTGAGAAGTACAAGATAGGCGGCACGGATGAAGAAGCGCCGTCCGATGAATCGCCTGCTGGGGATTACAACCCACACTGAGCGCGGCGCGCTGCGAGCCCGCGCACGGATGCGATGCAGTCTCGCGTGACGACGCTGCTCACGCAGCGCCGCCTGCAAGCGCACATCAGTTTTCTAGTTTTTCTCAGCCGCGAGCCATTCCAGCACGGGAATCGTCGCCGGCAACAACGGTGAGACGTCCGCCGGCAGCGTCTGCCAGACAAACGCCTGACCTTCGCGGCCATGCGGTTCGCCGGACCACTGCGTCACCTTGCAAAAGAACAGCCGCACATAGGCGTGCGGATAATCGTGTTCGAGCGTGTGCCAAAGATGGCTCGCCTTGACGTCGATACCCAGTTCCTCGTGCAGCTCACGGGCTAGTGCGGCCTCGACCGACTCGCCCGCTTCCAGCTTGCCGCCCGGAAACTCCCAGTACCCTTCGTACGGCTTGCCGGCCGGGCGCTGCGCCAGCAGATAGTGTCCGTCCGGCTGAATCAGCACGCCGACGGCGACTTCCGTCACCGGACGGCCAGCGGCATTCTTCTGCGCATCGCTCATGCCGGGGCCTTCCGGCCGGACCAGTCGCGCGCGAACTGCCACGCGACACGCCCGGAGCGCGAACCGCGCTCCAGCGCCCACACCAGCGCATCGCCGCGCGCCGCTTCGACTTCTGCGTCATCGCAGCCGAAATGCCGCAGCCAGTGGCCGATAATCGACAGGTAGTCGTCCTGCTTGAACGGATAGAAGCTGACCCACAGCCCGAAGCGTTCGGACAGCGAGATCTTTTCTTCGACCAGTTCTCCCGGATGAATTTCGCCGTCGGACGTGTGCTTGTACGTCTCGTTGTCGCTCATGTATTCGGGCAACAGATGGCGGCGATTCGACGTTGCGTAAATCAGCACGTTATCCGACTGTGCGGCGATCGAGCCATCCAGCGCGACCTTCAGCGCCTTGTAGCCCGACTCGCCGTCTTCGAAAGACAGGTCGTCGCAGAACACCACGAAGCGCTCCGGCCGCTGCGCGATCAGATCGACGATGTCGCCAAGATCGTGCAAATCGTCCTTATCCACTTCGATCAGGCGCAAGCCGTCTTTCGCGTAGGCGTTCAGGCAAGCCTTGATCAGCGACGACTTGCCGGTGCCGCGCGCGCCCGTTAGCAGCACATTGTTGGCCGGCTGCTTGTGCACGAATTGACGCGTGTTCTGCTCGATCAGCCCTTTCTGGCGATCGATGTTTTGCAGGTCGTCGAGCGTGATCGAGGAGATCGCGGGAACCGGCTGCAAATAGCCGCGCCCCTGGCGCTTGCGCCAGCGAAAAGCGACCGCCGCCGACCAGTCGATCTGCGGTTGGGCAGGCGGAAGCATCGCTTCGAGGCGGACGAGCACGGCTTCGGCCCGGGTCAGAAACTGTTCGAGTTTGTCCATGGCTGTGAGGTAAGCGGCCAAAAAAACCGCGTAATGAACCTGGTTACGAACGATAGTCGGCGTTGATGCTCACGTAATCGTGCGACAGATCGCAAGTCCAGATCGTGGCTTGCGCGTTGCCGCGGCCGAGTACGACACGAATGCCGATCTCGCTCTTTTTCATGACGCGCTGGCCATCTTCCTCGCGGTAGGCCGGATTGCGGCCGCCGGCAGTGGCGACCAGCACGTCGTCCAGATACAGATCGATCTTGCCGACGTCGAGATCGTCCACGCCGGCATAGCCGATGGCCGCGAGAATGCGGCCGAGATTCGGATCCGATGCATAGAAGGCCGTCTTCACGAGCGGCGAATGGCCGATCGCATAAGCGATCTGGCGGCATTCGCCGACGCTCGAGCCGCCTTCGACTTGCACGGTCATGAATTTGGTCGCGCCTTCGCCGTCGCGCACGATCAGTTGTGCGAGGGTCTGGGCGACTTCGGTCACCGCGTCGCGCAGCGCTGCATAAGCGGGCGAGTCGGTGGACGTGATCGCCGGCAGGCTCGATTTGCCCGAGGCGATCAGGATGAAGGAATCGTTGGTCGACGTATCGCCATCGATCGTGATGCAGTTAAACGAGCGGTCCGCCACGTGCTTGACCAGCACGTCGAGCACCGGTTGAGCGACGGCGGCGTCGAACGCGAGGAAGCCAAGCATGGTCGCCATGTTCGGCTTGATCATGCCGGCGCCCTTGCTGATGCCCGTCAGCGTGACCGTGTGGCCGTCGATCGTGACCTGGCGTGAAGCTGCTTTCGGCAAGGTGTCCGTCGTCATGATCGCCTGGGCGGCGTCGTACCAGTTGGCTTCCTTGCGGTTCGCAAGCGCAGCCGGCAAACCCGCCTTCAGACGATCGACCGGCAGCGGTTCCAGAATCACGCCCGTCGAAAACGGCAGAACCTGCTCCGGTGTGATGTCCGCGAGACGCGCGAGTTCGGTGCAGGTTTCGCGTGCTGCAACGAGGCCCGGCTCGCCAGTGCCCGCATTCGCGTTGCCGGTGTTGATCACGAGCGCTCGAATCGGCTTGCCGCCCGCGCGCACGCGCGCCAGATTCTCGCGGCACACCGTAACGGGTGCGGCGCAAAAGCGGTTCTGCGTGAACGCGCCGCCTACCGTCGCGCCTTCACCGACGGAAATGACCAGCACGTCCTTGCGGTTCGGCTTGCGGATATTCGCCTCCGCCCAGCCCAGCGTGACGCCGGCGATGGGATGGAGTTGAGCGGGATTGATCGAGGGGAAATTGACAGCCATGGTCGCGACCTGTCGAAGAAAATGCCGGCAGACGCCGGCATCGAGGGATCGGAAACTGATGGCTCGGGCGTGTTGCCGAACCACCGCGAAATCACCAGCTAAGCACGGTGTAAAACGAAGCGGCGCGCTTTGAGCGCGCCGCTTTCGGCATTATGCGATCTTACCGTGACACTGCTTGTACTTCTTGCCGCTACCGCACGGGCAGGGGTCGTTGCGGCCGACCTTCGGCACGTTGTCCCCGCTCAGGTCCGGCGCGACGGCGTGCGAGGAGCCGTGGCTCATCGCGTCGCCAATCATGGCGGCGGTAGCCGCTTCCGCAGCGGCAGGCGCGGCCGCCTCGGCGAATTCGGCGTGCCGGAATTCGACGTTTTCGAGGTGACTCGCCTGCTCTTCGTACTGCTCGGCAGCCTGCTCCAACTGTTCCGGCGACTGGATCTGCACGTTCATCACCACACGGGTGACTTCGAGCTTCACGGCGTCGAGCATGGCGGCGAACAGTTCGAACGCCTCGCGCTTGTATTCCTGCTTCGGATTCTTCTGCGCATAACCGCGCAGATGGATACCCTGGCGCAGGTGATCGAGCGCGGCCAGATGTTCGCGCCAGCTGCGGTCCAGCGTTTGCAACATGATCGAGCGCTCGAACGCGCTGAACGATTCGCGGCCGACCTGTTCGACCTTCGATTCGTACGCTTCGTCCGCAGCGGCTTCAACCGCTTCGAGAATCTCGTCCGCGCTGATCGAGTTCGACTCGTTGATCATTTCCTGAATCGCGAGGTCGAGTTGCCATTCGTTGCGCAGCACTTCCTCCAGTTCAGGCACGTCCCACTGCTCTTCGATGCTGCCGGCCGGCACGAACTGGTGAACGATATCGGCGATCACGCCATGACGCATCGCGCCGATGGTTTCGGTGATGTCATTCGCTTCGAGCAATTCATTGCGCTGCTGGTAGATCACCTTGCGCTGATCGTTCGACACATCGTCGTATTCGAGCAATTGCTTGCGAACGTCGAAGTTGCGCGCTTCAACCTTGCGCTGCGCCGATTCGATCGAACGCGACACGATGCCCGCCTCGATCGCCTCGCCTTCCGGCATCTTCAGGCGGTCCATGATCGCGCGCACGCGGTCGCCCGCGAAAATGCGCAGCAGCGGATCTTCCAGCGACAGATAGAAGCGCGACGAACCCGGGTCGCCCTGACGGCCGGCACGGCCGCGCAACTGGTTGTCGATCCGGCGCGATTCGTGACGTTCGGTGCCGATGATGTGCAGACCGCCCGCAGCCTTCACCTGATCGTGCAGTGCTTGCCACTCGTCATGCAGCTTCTGGATACGGCGTTGCTTCTCGTCGTCAGAAAGCGTTTCATCCTTTTCGATGAACGACGCCTGCTTTTCGGCGTTGCCGCCGAGCACGATGTCGGTACCGCGACCGGCCATGTTGGTCGCGATCGTGACGCGCTTCGGACGGCCAGCTTCGGCGACGATCTCGGCTTCACGCGCGTGCTGCTTGGCGTTCAGCACTTCGTGCGGCAACCCGGCCTGCTTCAGCAGATGCGACAGCAGTTCCGAGTTTTCGATCGACGTCGTGCCGACCAGCACCGGCTGACCACGCTCGTGACAATCGCGGATGTCGCGGATCACCGCGTCATAGCGCTCCTTGGCGGTCTTGTAGATCTGATCCTGCTTGTCGATCCGCTTCGGCGGACGGTTGGTCGGGATCACGACGGTTTCGAGACCGTAGATCTCGTTGAATTCGTACGCTTCCGTATCAGCCGTACCGGTCATGCCGGACAGCTTCGCGTACATACGGAAGTAGTTCTGGAACGTGATCGACGCGAGCGTCTGATTCTCGCTCTGGATCTTGACGTGTTCCTTCGCCTCAACTGCCTGGTGCAAGCCATCCGACCAGCGGCGGCCCGACATGAGACGGCCGGTAAATTCGTCGACGATCACGACTTCGCCGTTCTGGACGACGTAGTGCTGATCCTTGAAGAACAGCGTGTGCGCGCGCAGTGCAGCGTACACGTGGTGCATCAGCGTGATGTTCTGCGGCGCGTACAGGCTTTCGCCCTCGCCGATCAGGCCCCATTCGGCGAGCAGACGCTCGGCCTTTTCGTGGCCCGATTCCGTGAGGAAGACCTGGCGGCCTTTCTCGTCCAGCGTGTAGTCGCCCGGTTTTTCGACGCCGGTGCCGTCCGCCTTCTCTTCGCCGATCTGACGTTCGAGCAGCGGCGGCAGCGCATTCATGCGCACGTAGAGTTCGGTGTGGTCTTCGGCCTGGCCGGAGATGATCAGCGGCGTGCGGGCTTCGTCGATCAGGATCGAGTCGACCTCGTCGACCACCGCGAAATTCAGGGCCCGCTGCACACGCGCGTCGGTCTCGTAGACCATGTTGTCGCGCAGGTAGTCGAAGCCGAATTCGTTGTTGGTGCCGTAGGTGATGTCAGCGGCGTACGCTTCCTGCTTCGCGCCATGATCCATCTGCGACAGATTGATGCCGACCGACAGACCGAGGAAGTTGTACAGACGCGCCATCCATTCGGCGTCGCGCTGGGCAAGGTAGTCGTTGACCGTGACGACGTGCACGCCGCGGCCCGACAGCGCATTCAGGTATACCGGCAGCGTGGCGACGAGTGTCTTGCCTTCGCCGGTGCGCATTTCGCCGATCTTGCCGTAGTGCAGGACCATGCCGCCGATCAGCTGCACGTCGAAGTGGCGCATTTTCAGCACCCGCTTGCTGGCCTCGCGGCACACCGCAAAGGCTTCCGGCAGGAGCTTGTCGAGCGACTCGCCACTCGCGACACGCTGGCGGAATTCACCCGTTTTGGCGCGCAGTTGGTCGTCCGTCAATTGCTCGATCTGCGGCTCGAGCGCATTGATCGACGTGACGGTCTTTTGATATTGCTTGACTAGCCGCTGGTTGCGGCTGCCAAAAATCTTCTGTAGAAAACCGGTGGTCATCGGATCGGTGTCTGCGTCGCGGCTTCGGCTGGTTCGCGGCGTGCGGTTGATGCACGTGCGCTCCGGGGTCGGAAGGGCCTCGGCGGCTTAGTCCAAGAGTGAATTCGAATCGGGCATTTTAGCACGCGCCCCCGCCCTCGCCTGTGTCAGCGGCGCGACGGCGGCAAGGCACAGGAAGCCCGCAGCGGCGACGTCCGACGGTACGCATTGAGGCGGGTCCGCGTGCATCCCGCGCGGTACAATCGCGGCGTGAGCGCACATAGGGTGCGAACACGCCGTCACTGTCAAACATGAGCCGTTTTCCGTCCTTTTCAAGGCCGCCGCCCAAGCAGTTCAAAGCGCGCCGCCCGCAGCCCGTCGCCGAAGTGCTGAATCGCACTGATGCGTTCGTGGCCCTGCGCGCGGGCGTCGAACAGATTGCGGCGCTGGAAAAGGATCTGCGCGAGCTGCTGCCGGATTATCTGGCCACGAGCGTGGAGCCGAGCTTCATCAAGGAAGGCGTACTGGCCCTGTTTGCCGGGCACAACGCGCTGGCCGCCCGCTTGCGCCAGATTGAGCCACGCTTGCTGTCGGATCTGCAGCAGCGCGGCTGGCCGGTCAACGCACTGAGGATTCGCGTGCGTCCGCAGCCTTTGAAGGAGCCGCCGCCCGTCAAACAGGCGCGCATGACGCCGGTCGGCGCGGACGCGCTGCACGCGCTGTCCGAATCGCTCGCGCCCTCGCCGCTGCAGGAGGCTTTGGCGAAAATGGCAGCGCGGCATCGGAGAAATCGCTGAACAAAAAAATAAGCGACCCAGACGGGCCGCTTATTTTTCATCCATTCGCTTCGGAAATTTCATCCGGAGGGGTTACGCAAATTACGCGAACGCCGTCTGCGTTTCGTACGCGAAGCCGCGCGGCGCCTTCTGCGTGTCGTCGAACGTGACGATTTCGTACGAATCTTCATGCGCCAGCAGTTCGCGCAGCAGCGCGTTGTTCAGGCCGTGGCCCGACTTGTACGCCGTGTACGAAGCCAGCAACGGATGGCCGACCACATACAGGTCGCCGATCGCGTCGAGCATCTTGTGCTTCACGAATTCGTCGTCGTAACGCAGGCCGTCGTTGTTCAGAATGCGGTATTCGTCCAGCACGATGGCGTTATCCATGCTGCCGCCGCGTGCCAAACCGAGTTCGCGCATCATTTCCACTTCATGCGCAAAGCCGAACGTACGCGCACGAGCAATTTCCCGCACATACGACGTGTTTGCGAAATCCACTTCCAGCGCCTGGCCGGTTTTATCCACAGCCGGGTGACGGAAATCGATGGTGAATTTGAGCTTGAAGCCGAAAAACGGATCGAGACGCGCGAATTTGTCGCCGTCGCGAATTTCGACCGGCTTGGTGACCTTAATGAATTTCTTCGGTGCGTTCTGTTCTTCAATGCCGGCCGACTGAATCAGAAACACGAACGAACCCGCACTGCCGTCCATGATCGGAATTTCTTCAGCGGTGACGTCGACATAAAGGTTATCGATGCCGAGGCCTGCGCATGCGGACATCAAATGCTCGATGGTCGACACGCGCGCGCCGTCTTTCTGCAGCACGGAAGCCAGACGCGTATCGCCAATTGCCATCGCCGACGCGGGAATATCCACCGGCGTGGGCAAATCCACGCGCGAAAACACAATCCCGGTATTCGCCGCCGCCGGGCGGAGCGTCAGTTCGACTTTGCGGCCTGAGTGCAGGCCGATGCCGACTGTCTTGACGATTGATTTGATAGTGCGCTGCTTCAGCATTGTGATCTTCTATTCGATTGAAAATCCCAATCGGGACTTTTTATTCCATAGCACGAAGTATACTCCAATACCCTAAGGAGCGTCGTTGCACGGAACGTATCAATCTGTTTCGCGGCATTACCCAATGGGCGCCCGTCAGGGAAAGCGTGACGGGCCGATGTCCGGAACGGAGGCGTTTCCGGTCATCGGCCCGCGTAACGGCCTGTCACAAAAGCGTCTTGTGCGCCGTTGCCCTGATACAACGCGGTAACCGCGCAGGCTCGAGGCGAAAGCGTCAAACGCCACCATAACTAGCTCAACGTAGCGAGGATACTCCCTGCATCGCTGACTTCGAATTTGCCGGCAGCCTCGACGTTCAACGTCTTGACCACGCCGTCGTCGACAACCATCGCGTAGCGCTGGGAACGGATTCCCATGCCACGCGCCGACAAATCCTGCTCAAGACCGAGCGCCCGCGTGAAAGCCGCACTGCCGTCCGCCATCATGCGCACCTTGCCCGAGGCGTGCTGATCGCGTCCCCACGCGCCCATTACGAACGCGTCGTTGACGGACACGCACCAGATTTCATCAATGCCGAGCGCGCGCAACTGCTCGGCGTGCTCGACGTAACCCGGTACATGTTTGGCCGAACAGGTCGGCGTGAACGCACCCGGCAACCCGAAGATCACCACGCGCTTACCCGCCGTCTGCTCGCGCACGTCGAAGCTGTTAGGCCCCAGCGTGCAGCCCGCCCGCGCGTCTTCGACGAACTCGAAGAGCGTCGCGTCGGGCAGCTTTTCACCTGTCTGAATCATGCTCAGTCCTTTGCATCGATGCGAAGCACGCTCGCACGTTGTCGTGTCGCAGTGAATTCAGCGTCTGCCTAACGACAGGCACCGCCATCCGGCGACAGTTGCCCCATCCGCTTCGCGAATCCGAAGAGGGCACTTGTCCTTGCCGCGAATCAGACGATACGCGGCTTGTTCGCCGTTCACCCGCCACGCTCGTGCATTCGTCCGCCAGCGCCACTAAAACAGCGCGGCAACGAAAGCCTGCTCGTGCGCTCAGTCCGCCTGCTTGCGCAGGAACGCCGGAATGTCGTACGTATCGACGCCCTTTTCCTGCAGCGCCTGCACGTGCGAAGCCGCCGTATCGCGCGAGGTGCGCCACACCGCCGGCGTATCCAGCGCGCCGTAATCGGCCGTGCTTGCATGCGACGACGACGGTGCGTAAGCAGCGTGCTGCATTCCGCCGATCGGCTGGTTGTCCGTACCGGTGCGCAGCAGCGTCATCGGTGCCGATTGCTGCTTCTTCGCCGCACGGCCCAGACCCGTTGCCACGACCGTCACGCGCAGCGCGTCGCCCATTGCATCGTCGTACACCGCGCCGAAGATCACGGTTGCGTCTTCTGCAGCATAGCTCTTGATGGTGTTCATCACTTCGCGCGTTTCCGACAGACGCAGCGAACGGCTCGACGTGATGTTGACCAGCACGCCACGCGCGCCCGACAGATCCACCCCTTCCAGCAGCGGGCTGGCCACAGCCTGCTCAGCAGCCAGACGTGCGCGATCGACACCGGCCACCGTCGCCGTGCCCATCATCGCCTTGCCCTGCTCGCCCATCACCGTCTTCACGTCTTCGAAGTCGACGTTCACCAGACCGTCAACATTGATTATTTCCGCGATACCGGCAACTGCGTTGTTGAGAACGTCGTCTGCGCACTGGAAGCACTTGTCCATCTCGGCGTCATCGCCCATCACCTCGAACAGCTTGTCGTTCAGAACGACGATCAGCGAGTCGACGTGATCCTCCAGTTGCTGCGAACCGGCTTCTGCAACGCGCATGCGCTTGCCGCCTTCGAATTCGAACGGCTTGCTGACCACGCCAACAGTCAAGATACCCATTTCCTTGGCGATCTGCGCAACCACGGGTGCTGCGCCCGTGCCCGTGCCGCCGCCCATACCGGCGGTGATGAAGACCATGTGCGCGCCGCGCAGTGCGTCGGCGATGCGCTCACGTGCTTCCTCTGCTGCCGCGCGGCCCATTTCCGGCTTGGCGCCAGCGCCCAGACCCGTGTTGCCGAGCTGGATCACCGCGGATGCGCGCGAACGCGACAGAGCCTGCGCGTCCGTGTTCATCACGATGAAGTCGACGCCTTGCACGCCTTTGTTGATCATGTGCTGAACGGCATTGCCGCCAGCGCCACCTACTCCGATCACCTTGATGATGGTGCCGTTCGTTTCGGTTTCCAGCATCTGGAATTCCATGTTGCCTCCGTCAAGATAAAAAATTACAGCCACTCGGCCGTTATTCGGCAGGAGATCGGGCAACCCCCTGTCGCGCGCCGGCCGCCGGCACCAGCGCGTATTTCGAAATCTGTTTCTGAAAAGCGAATTCTTTTAGAAGTTGCCGAGGAACCAGTCTTTCATTCGCGTGAAGACCTGGCCCATCGACCCCGACTGCACCGCGACCTTGCGGCCGCGCATCCGTTGCGAGCGTCCTTCGACGAGCAGGCCCATCGCCGTCGAATAACGCGGGTTACGCACGACATCGGCGAGACCGCCCGCGTATTCCGGCACACCGATCCGCACCGGCTTCAGGAAAATGTCCTCGCCGAGTTCGACCATGCCGAGCATCATCGACGCGCCACCGGTCAGCACAACGCCGGAACTCAGCAGTTCCTCGTAACCCGACTCGCGCACCACCTGCTGCACGAGCGAAAACAGTTCTTCGACACGCGGCTCCACCACCGCCGCCAATGCCTGGCGCGACAGCGTGCGCGGACCGCGCTCGCCGAGACCCGGCACTTCGATCATCTCGTCCGGATCGGCCAGGGCTTGCTTCGCAATGCCGTAGTCGACCTTGATGTCTTCCGCGTCCGGCGTCGGCGTGCGCAAAGCCATCGCGATGTCGCTGGTGATCTGGTCGCCGGCGATCGGAATCACCGCCGTGTGACGAATCGCGCCTTCGCTGAAAATCGCGATGTCCGTCGTGCCGCCGCCGATATCGACCAGCACCACGCCGAGTTCCTTTTCGTCTTCCGTCAGCACCGCCAACGACGACGCCAGCGGCTGCAAGATCAGATCGTTCACTTCGAGCCCGCAGCGGCGCACGCACTTCACAATGTTCTGCGCCGCGCTCACCGCGCCGGTGACGATATGCACCTTCACTTCCAGACGGATGCCGCTCATGCCGATCGGCTCGCGCACATCTTCCTGGCCGTCGATGATGAATTCCTGCGTCAGGATGTGCAGCACCTGCTGATCGGTCGGGATGTTGATCGCCTTCGCCGTCTCGATCACGCGCGCGACGTCCGTCTGCGTAACTTCCTTCTCCTTGATCGCCACCATGCCGCTCGAATTGAAGCTGCGGATATGGCTGCCGGCGATCCCGGTAAACACGTTCGTAATCTTGCAGTCGGCCATCAGCTCGGCTTCTTCAAGCGCGCGCTGAATAGACTGCACGGTGGCCTCGATGTTCACCACCACGCCTTTCTTGAGCCCCTTTGATTCGCTCTGGCCGAGTCCAATCACCTCGTAGTGACCTTCGCCTTTCAGTTCGGCGACGATGGCCACGACCTTCGACGTCCCAATGTCGAGGGCGACCAGCAGATCTTTATAGTCTTTACTCATAGCGTGCTCATTGCGTGTGATGTCCGTTTACTTCTTGCCCTTGTCGGGTTCGCTGATAAAGCGCATGCCAGCGGCACGAATCGCGAAACCGTTCGGATAGCGCAAGTCCGCATACTCGATATCCTTTCCCCAACGTTGCGTCACCGCGTTCCACGCCGCGGTCAGGCGCTTACTCCGATCGAGCAACGTGTCCTGATTGCGTTCGCGCCCAAGTTCCACCTGCGTTCCGTTCGACAGCTTCACCGTCCACGCGTAACGCGGCGACAGCGTCACTTCTTCGGGTGTTGCGCCCAACGGTGCAAACCACTTCTTGAAGTCGCTATAGCGCGCGACGACTTCCTTGGCCGTTCCGTCCGGGCCGTCGAACGCGGGCAGTTCCTCTTCGAGCTCGCCCTGATTCGCAGTGAACAGTTCGCCGTCCACGCTCACCAGTTGATCGCTGCCCCACGTTCCTAGCGGTTTGTACTCTTCAAGCGTGACAGCCAGCGCATTCGGCCAGACCCGCCGCACGCTCGCGTGACGCACCCACGGCATCTGCTCGAACGCCTGACGTGCGACATCGAGATCCACCGTGAAAAAGTTGCCCTTCAACCGCCCTACTACACCGGCGCGCACCGTCGGCGAATTGATGTGCTCGGTGTCGCCATCGATCTGGATTTCGCGCAGCGCGAAATTCGGACGCTGGATCAGCCAGTAACCGCCTGCCGCCAGCAGCACGAGCACCAGCACCGCATGCAATGCGTTGGCGGCGAGATTGAGCTGGCGAACGTTGTTCCACATGGTGTTGCTTTCGGGTTACCCCGGTTAGTCCTTCAGCGTCAGCGCCAACACGCCGACAACCAGTTCCTGATAGCTGATGCCCACCGCGCGCGCCGCTTTCGGCGGCAGCGAGTGATCGGTCATCCCAGGCGCCGTGTTCACTTCGAGGAAGTAAGGGTTGGCGTCGGCGTCAAGCATGAAATCGGCGCGACCCCAATCGGTGCAGCCGAGCACGTCGAACGCGCGGCGCGCCAGCACTTTCAGGCTCGACTCTTCGTCCGCCGACAGCCCGCACGGAATCAGGTACTGCGTGTCGTTGGCGATGTACTTCGCGTGGTAGTCATAGAACTCGCCAGCCGGCACGATGCGAATCACGGGCAGATCGAGATCGCCTGCGATGCACGCGGTGTACTCGCCGCCGCCTTCAATGCTCTTTTCAACCACGACGATCTTGTCGTACTTGATCGCTTCGAGCAGCGCTGCCGGCAATGCGTCGGCGCTTTTCACCTTGATCACCGCGACGCTCGAACCTTCGCTGGCCGGCTTCACGAACAGCGGCAAGCCAAGCTTCGCGACGATCTCTTTCGCACGCGCTTCATAGTCGTCGCCGCGCAGCACGGCTTCGAACGGCGGCGTCGGAATCCCGAGTTGCTGCCACACGAGCTTGGTGCGGAACTTGTCGAGACCGAGCGCCGAGCCGAGCACGCCGCTACCCGTGTAGCGAATGCCGTAGAAGTCGAGCGCACCCTGAATCTGGCCGTTCTCGCCGTAACCGCCGTGCAGCGCGTTGAAGGCGCGCACAAAGCCCTCATCTTTCAACGCGGCGAGCGGACGCTCGGCCGGATCGAACGGTTGCGCGTCGATACCGGCGTCGCGCAGACCTTGCAGCACGAGGCGGCCGGAATTGAGCGACACCTCGCGCTCGGCGGAATCTCCACCGAGCAGCACTGCCACTTTGCCGAATTGTTTAGGGTCGATGCTGCTCATCTCACTCACACCTTCGTTTCTTGCGCCAGGCGACCCGGCACACTGCCGATCGAACCCGCGCCCATCGTGATCACCACATCGCCGTCGCGCACCACTGCTGAGAGCGCGTCCGGCACTTCATCCACCGTATCGACAAACACCGGTTCGACCTTGCCCACGACGCGCAGCGCGCGCGCCAGGGCGCGGCCGTCCGCGGCAACGATCGGCGCTTCACCGGCTGAATAGACTTCCGTCAGCACGAGTGCGTCGACGGTCGACAACACCTTCACAAAATCTTCGAAGCAATCGCGCGTGCGCGTGAAGCGGTGCGGCTGGAATGCCAGCACCAGACGCCGCCCCGGAAACGCACCACGCGCCGCCGCCACCGTTGCCGCCATTTCAACCGGGTGATGACCGTAGTCGTCGACCAGCGTGTACGCGCCGGCAGGTTGGCCTTCCGACACGACCGGCACTTCGCCGTAGCGCTGGAAGCGTCGGCCCACGCCGTTGAAATCCGCGAGCGCTCGCTGGATATCGGCATCTTTCACTTCAAGTTCAGTCGCAATTGCGATTGCGGCCAAAGCGTTCTGCACGTTGTGCTCGCCCGGCAGGTTCAAAACGATGTCGATCGGCGCTGCGTCTTCGCGCATTGCCGTGAAATGCATCTTGCCGTTGCGCGCTTCTACATTGACCGCACGCACTTGCGCGTCTGGCGCAAAGCCGTAGCGGATGATCGGCTTAGACACGAACGGCAGGATCTCTTTCACGTTCGGATCGTCGACGCACAGCACCGCGATCCCATAGAACGGCAGACGGTGCGTGAACTCGATGAACGCCTGCTTGAGCCGTGCGAAATCGTGGCCGTAGGTGTCCATGTGATCGGCGTCGATGTTCGTGATGACTTCGATCACCGGGAACAGATTCAGGAACGACGCATCCGACTCATCCGCTTCAGCGACGATGAAATCGCCCGTACCCAGACGCGCATTCGCGCCCGCGCTGATCAGCCTGCCGCCGATCACGAAGGTCGGATCGAGGCCGCCCGCCGCCAGCACGCTCGCCACCAGCGAGGTGGTCGTGGTCTTGCCGTGCGTGCCGGCAATCGCGATGCCCTGCTTCAGGCGCATCAGTTCGGCGAGCATCACGGCACGCGGCACGATCGGAATGCGGCGATGACGTGCCGCCAGCACTTCCGGATTGTCGCTGCGCACCGCTGTGGAGACGACCACCGCATTCGCGCCTTCGATGTTCTCCGCCGCGTGACCGATCGCAATCCGCGCGCCGAGCGCAGCGAGGCGATCGGTGATCGCGTTGCTCGTCAGATCCGAGCCGCTCACCTGATAGCCGAGGTTGACCAGCACCTCCGCGATGCCGCTCATGCCGACACCGCCGATGCCGACAAAGTGAATATGTTTGACGATGTGTTTCATTGCTTTCCTTCTGGGCTCGCGCCCGAAATCGAACCCGCCACAGTCGCGCAAATCTGCGCGACCTGTTCTGTGGCGTCGGGTTTCGCGAGCGAGCGCGAACGCTCCGCCATCTCCGCGAGGGTCTCTCGCGTCTGGCTGCGCAACCAGTCGGCGAGCATTTCCGCCGACAGGTCGCGTTGCTGCACGACCAGCGCCGCACCGTTATCGGCGAGGAACGCTGCATTAGTGGTTTGGTGATCGTCTACTGCAAATGGGAAAGGCACGAAGAACGCTGCCACCCCTACCGCTGAAATCTCCGACACCGTCATCGCGCCCGAACGGCAGATCACCAGATCCGCGTTCGAGTACGCGCTCGTCATGTCGTCAATGAAGGGCACGAGTTCTACATCGGCACCGGCTTGCAGGCCTGCAGCGGCATAGTTCTCGCGCAGTGCTTCAATATGCTTCGCGCCCGCCTGATGCACGATGCGCGGACGTTCATTCGGCGCCAGCAGCGCAACGGCGCGCGGCACCACTTCATTCAACGCCGCCGCGCCCAGACTGCCGCCCACCACCAGCACATTCAGCGGACCGCTGCGCGCTGCGTAGCGTGCTTTGGGTGCAATTGCGCGCGCAAGTTCCGCACGAATTGGGTTGCCAGTCCATTCGCCATGCGGCAGCGCATTCGGGAATGCAACCAGCACGCGTTTGGCGACTTTCGCGAGCACCTTGTTGGCGAGACCCGCAATCGAATTCTGTTCATGCAGCACCAGCGGACGGCCGCTCATCGCGGTCATCAAACCCGCCGGAAACGTGATGTAGCCGCCCATGCCGAGCACGACGTCCGGCTTCACACGACGCAGCACACTTAAACTCTGCGAGCAGGCACGCAGCAGGGTCAGCGGCAGCATCAGCTTGGTTTTCAGGCCCTTGCCGCGCAGACCGCCAAAGCGCACGTATTCCATCGGGATGCCGTGCTTCGGCACCAGCGTGGCTTCCATGCCTGCCGGGTTGCCCAGCCATACGACCTTCCAGCCCCACGCCTGCATCAGGTGCGCGACCGCGAGCCCCGGGAACACATGTCCCCCGGTGCCACCGGCCATCACCATCAGCGTGCGTTGCGGCACAGCGGTCATACCTTGCCCCCACGCATCAGCAGGAAAGAAAACTCGTTTTGGCTCCGGCCGCTGCGCTTAACTTCGCGCGCTTTGCGCACGAAGTTAGCCTTCGCCGAAATCGTGCGCTGCTGCATGGGGGTCATACCTTCCCCCCACGCATCAGCACACGATTTTCATAATCCACGCGCATCAACACCGCCACCGCCACGCAGTTCAGCAAGATGCCCGAACCGCCGTAGCTCACGAGCGGCAACGTCAAGCCTTTGGTCGGCAGCAAGCCAAGATTCACGCCCATATTGATGAAGGTCTGCGCGCCAAACCAGATACCGATGCCCTTCGCGACCAACCCTGCGAACGTGCGATCGAGTGCGAGTGCCTGACGGCCGATCTCGAACGAGCGGCGCACGATCCAGTAGAACATCAGGATCACGACCAGGACGCCGACGAAACCGAGCTCCTCGCCAATCACCGCGAGGATGAAGTCGGTATGCGCTTCCGGCAGATAGTTAAGCTTCTCGACGCTGCCGCCCAGGCCCACGCCGAACCATTCGCCGCGCCCGAAAGCGATCAGCGAGTGCGTCAATTGATAAGCCTTGCCCTGCGCGTAACGGTCGTCCCACGGATCGAGGTAAGCGAAGATCCGCTCACGACGCCACGGCGACGCCCACACCAGCAAACTGAACGTGCCGACCGCGGTAGCCACCAGGCCGCCGAACAGCTTGCCGTTCACGCCACCGAGGAACAGCACACCCATCGCGATCGCGGCGATCACCATGAACGCGCCCATGTCCGGCTCGAGCAGCAGCAATGCGCCGACGAGACCCACCGCAACCGCCATCGGCAGAAAGCCCTTGGCGAAGCTGTGCATGTATTCCTGCTTGCGCACCGTGTAGTTCGCCGCGTAAATCGTCACGGCCAGCTTCATGATTTCCGACGGCTGCATGTTCGTGATGCCGAGCGGAATCCAGCGACGCGCACCGTTCACGCCCTTACCGATGTGCGGAATCAGCACGATCACCAGCGCGGCCAGCGAAATCAGGAAGAGCTTGGGCGCGTACTTATCCCACGTCGAGATCGGAATGCGGAAAGACACGACGCCGATCACCGCGCCCATCACCACGAAAATGATCTGGCGCACGAGGAATGCGTAATCCCGGTACGAGGCGTACTTCGGCGAATCGGGCATCGCGATCGACGCCGAATACACCATCACGACGCCGAGGCCGAGCAATGCGACGACGACCCATAGCAACGAGTGATCGTAGTCAAGCATCCGCGAGCGCAGCGGACGCACGCCATTCACGGCGCTCGCGAGACCACTGCCGCCAGTGCGGCCGGAGGTGCGGCCCGCGCTACCCGCGCTGCTTGTGTCGCCATCGCCTGCACGGGAGCCGGCAAGGCGCGAACCGAAGCGTTCGGACCAGCTCATATCATCGTCCCCCGTTCGGCCGCAATGTCTTCCACCGTGCTGCGAAACACCGCCGCGCGATGTGCATAACCCTTGAACATGTCGAAGCTCGCGCAAGCCGGCGAGAGCAGGACGGCGTCCCCAGGTTGCGCCAATGCAGTGGCGGCCCGCGTCGCTTCTTCGAGCGTCGCGTGGTCGGTCATCGCGATACCGGTGTCTTCCAGCGCGGCGCGAATCTGCGGTGCATCGCGACCGATCAGCATCACGGCGCGGCACCAGCGCATCACCGGTTCGGCGAGCGGTTCAAAATCCTGGCCCTTGCCGTCGCCGCCGGCGATCAGCACCGCGCGCTGCGCGAGGCCATCGAGCGCAGCAACCGTCGCGCCGACATTGGTGCCCTTGCTGTCGTCGACGTAATCGACGCCTTCAATCGACGCGATCAATTCCACGCGATGCGGCTCGCCACGGTATTCACGCAGGCCGTGCAGCAGCGGCGCGCCCGGCAGACCGATCGCGCGAGCCAACGCATACGCGGCCAGCGCGTTCGCGGCGTTGTGCAAGCCGCGGATACGCAATGCGTCCGCCGGCATCAGGCGTTTGAGCGCGATATTCTTCGGCGCCACCACTTCGTTCTTGCGACGGCGCGTCGGTGCCGGTTCGTCGCTGGCATCGCGATCGTGCGCTTCGACCAGCCAGATCATGCCGTTGTCGCGCAGCAGACCATAGTCGCCGTCGGTCTTCGGCTCGGTGACGCCGAATGTGACCATTGCTGCTTCGCTGTCAGCGGGCGGCGCAAGTGCCATCACGCGAGCGTCATCGCGATTCAGCACACGCACGGTGTGTGTACCAAAGATGCGGCCCTTCGCAGCGGCGTACGCATCAAGGCCGCCGTGCCAATCCAGGTGATCTTGCGTGATGTTCAACACGACCGCGGCATCCGGCGTAAACGTATGGGCGGTTTCCAGCTGGAAGCTCGACAGTTCCAGTACCCACACGTCGGGCAACGCGGTGTTGTCGATCGCTTCGCTAAGCTTGTCCAGCGCGGCCGGGCTGATGTTGCCCGCCACCGCGACCTTCTTCCCCGCGCGTTCGCACAAGAGACCGGTCAGGCTGGTCGTCGTGGTCTTGCCGTTGGTGCCGGTGATCGCGATCACCTTCGGCGTATAGCCGCTTTCGCCTAGCGTCTTCAGCGCTTGCGCAAAGAATTCGAGTTCGCCCCAGACAGGGATGTCCTGCTCACGCGCTGCCGTGATCAGCGGCAACAAGTCGGCGGCGAGCGGCGACAAACCCGGGCTGATCGCCACGAGTTCAACGCCTTCGAGCAACGAGAGCGAAAACGGGCCGCCGACGAAGTCAGCATCAATGCTGTGCGCTTCCAGCGCGGACAGGTTCGGCGGCACCTCGCGCGTATCGGCCACACGCAGCCGACAGCCGTGCCGCGCGCACCAGCGCGCCATCGCGAGACCGGATTCACCTAGTCCCAGCACGAGCACCATCGGCTTTTGCCGATCCCGAAACTTCTCGCCAAACATCGCCTGCTTCCCCTAAATACGACTTAACGCAACTTGAGCGTGGACAAACCAAACAGACACAACATCAGCGTGATGATCCAGAAACGCACGACCACCTGCGTTTCTTTCCAACCCGACAATTCGAAATGGTGATGCAGCGGCGCCATCTTGAAGAGACGGCGCCCTTCGCCAAAGCGGCGCTTGGTGAACTTGAACCACGTGACCTGCAACATCACGGAGAGCGTCTCGGCGACGAAAATGCCGCCCATGATGAAGAGCACGATTTCCTGACGCACGATCACCGCGACCGTACCGAGCGCGCCGCCCAGCGCCAATGCACCGACGTCGCCCATGAACATCTGCGCCGGGTGCGTGTTGAACCAGAGGAACGCGAGCCCTGCCCCACCCATCGCCGAACAGAAAATCAGCAACTCGCCCGCACCGGCGATATGCGGAAACAGCAGGTACTTCGAATAGACCGAGCTACCCATCACATAAGCGAACACGCCGAGCGATGCGCCGACCAGCACAACCGGCATGATCACGAGGCCGTCGAGACCGTCGGTGAGATTGACCGCATTGCTCGCGCCGACAATCACCAGATACGTCAACACGATGAAGCCCCATACACCGAGCGGATAGCTGATCGACTTGACGAACGGCAGCAACAGATCGGCGCGCGCAGGCAAGCCCATCGACAAACCGCTGCGTACCCACGCCATGAACAGGTCGAACACGCGCACGTTGTTCGCTTCCGAGACGCTGAACGCCAGGTACACCGCAGCGAATAAACCGATCACCGACTGCCAGAAATACTTTTCGCGCGACGACATCCCGCGCGGGTCTTTGTAGACCACTTTGCGGTAATCGTCGACCCAGCCGATCACGCCGAAGCCGAACGTGACGAGCATCACGATCCAGATGAAGCGGTTGGTCAGATCGGCCCACAGCAACGTCGCCACGGCAATGCCGAGCAGAATCAGCACGCCGCCCATGGTCGGCGTACCGGACTTGACGAGGTGCGATTGCGGACCGTCTTTACGAACGGCCTGGCCGACCTTCATCGCGGTCAGCTTGCGGATCACCGCCGGGCCACAGACGAGCCCGATCAGCAGCGCGGTGATGGTAGCCATCACCGCACGGAAAGTCAGATAACTGAACACGCGCAAGAAGCTTGCGTCATTCTGCAGCCATTGCGCCAGCGCCAGTAGCATGCTTCGGTCCTTCTATTTCAATGTGCAGCGGGCGTACTGCCCGCCGCGTTGGGTTGTGGACTCGTTACGGCGTCCACCACGCGTTCCATTTGCATGAAACGCGAGCCTTTCACGAGAAGCGTTGCAGCAGCGCCGAACCCGGCCTGCTCCAATTGCGCGACCAGCGTGCCGACATCGGCGACGTGATGCGCGCCCGCGCCATATGCGCTGCAGGCGTCGCGCGAAGCGTCGCCCAAGGCGTACAGCACGTCGATGCCGCGTTCTTTTGCGTAGGCACCGATTTCCCGGTGAAACGCCGGGCCGTTGTCGCCGACTTCGCCCATGTCGCCCATCACCAGCACGCGCGGCGATTCGCGCGACGCGAGCACGTCGATCGCCGCGCGCATCGAGTCGGGATTCGCGTTGTAGGTGTCGTCGATCACCGTTGCGCCGGCGAGTGTGCCGAGCGCTGCGCGCTTCACCTGCAAGCGGCCTTTCACGGCGCCAAACGATTCGAGGCCGCGCTTGATCGCGTCGAGCGACACGCCCGCGGCAAGCGCGGCCGAAGTCGCGGCCAGCGCGTTGTGCGCGTTGTGATCGCCCAGTACTTGCAGCGTTACATCGACGTGGCCTTCAGGCGTGTCGATGCTCAGAACATTGCCCGTGAACGTGCCGGTTACGGCGGCTTCGGTCACGCGCTCGGCGGTGTTCAAAGCGAAGTCGATGATGCGGTTGCCGGTTGCCGCGACGCGCCAGATGCTCGCGTAAGCATCGTTAGCCGGAAACACCGCGACACCTTCTGGCGTGAGCGCGTGAATCACGCTGGCATGTTCGAGCGCGACGGCTTCGACCGTCGCCATGAATTCCTGATGCTCGCGCTGCGCGTTGTTCACCACCGCGACCGTCGGCTCGGCGATCTTCGCGAGCAACGAGGTTTCGCCCGGATGGTTCATGCCGAGCTCGACCACCGCGAGTTGATGCGCGGCGTGCAGACGGAACAGCGTGAGCGGCAAGCCGATATCGTTGTTGAAGTTGCCGGCAGTCGCGAGGCGTCCGTCCGCGCCAACCGCAGCGGCGAAGATCGACGCGATCATTTCCTTGACCGTCGTCTTGCCATTGCTGCCCGTCACGGCGACGAGCGGCGTGCTGAATTTACGCCGCCAGCCGCGCGCAAGTGCACCGAGCGCGACACGCGTATCGGCCACGCGCAAAGCGGGCACAAGCCAGCCGTCAGGCGTACGCGTCACCAGCGCTGCCGTGACGTTGCGTGACGCCACGTCCGGCAGGAAGTCGTGCGCGTCGAAACGGTCACCCTTGATCGCGACGAACAGATCGCGCGGACCGGCGCTACGGCTATCGGTCGACACGCGTTCGAACGTGACGCTATCGTCACCCAGCACGGTTGCGCCGGGGATCAGCGCGGCGGCTTCACGCAGCGAGAACATCGCGGTACGCCGCCCGTTCATTCGCCACCTCCGCGTGCGTGCGTCGCCCGTGCGGCGAGCGCAAGGCGAGCGTGATCCTGATCGGAGAAAGCGCGTTTCTTACCCATGATTTCCTGTGTTGCTTCATGCCCCTTGCCGGCCAGCACGATGACGTCTTCGCGCGCGGCGCTGCGGATCGCCTGCAGGATCGCGCTCGCGCGGTCCTCGATGCGACGCGCCTTCGACGTGTCTTTCATGCCTGCGGCGATCTGCTCGATGATCGACTGCGGATCTTCGCTGCGCGGGTTGTCGCTCGTCACGACGACGCCGTCCGCGAGCTTCTCGGCGATCGCGCCCATCAGCGGACGCTTGGTGGTGTCACGGTCGCCACCGCAACCGAACATGCAGATCAGCTCACCACCCCGCGCGGTCGCCATCGGGCGCAGTGCTTCGAGGGTCTTTTCCAGCGCGTCCGGCGTGTGGGCATAGTCGATCACGACGAGCGGCTCGTCGTTCTGCAGGCGGCCGCCGAGGCGTTGCATGCGGCCGTTCACCGGCTCGAGCTTCGCGAGTTCGGCTAGCGCCGCGTCGAACGGCACGTCGGCGGCGAGCAAGGCACCGAGTACACCGAGCAGATTGCTGACGTTGAATGCGCCGAGCGTTTGCACTTCGACTTCGGCGTTGCCCCAGTCGGACGTGGCCAGGTGAAACGCGGTACCTGTCGCCGTGGCACGCACGTTCGACGCGAGCAACCACGCGTCGGCTTGCGGCGCACCGGCACCCGACGCGTCCTTCAGCGTCTCTTCGAGACCGTACGCAATCGTGCGGGCGTGGCCTTGCGTGCTGGCGAGCAAGCGACGGCCAGCGGTATCGTCGCGATTGATCACCGCAGCGCGCAATTCCGGCCAGGCGAACAGACGCGCCTTGGCGGCTTCGTACGCTTCGAACGTGCCGTGATAGTCGAGGTGATCTTGCGTGAGATTCGTAAACACCGCGATGTCGAACGCCGTGCCATTCACGCGGCCTTGATGCAGCGCGTGCGACGACACTTCCATCGCCACCGCTTGCGCGCCGGCGTCGCGCAATTGCGCGAGACTGCGTTGCAGTTGAGGCGCGTCGGGCGTCGTGAAGCCCGTGTGTACGAGTTGGCCCGGCAGACCGGTGCCGAGCGTACCGATGATCGCGCAACGCTTGCCGAGCGCGGTCAACGCCGCCGAGATCCATTGGCTGCAGGAGGTCTTGCCGTTCGTACCGGTGACGCCGATCGCCAGCATGCCGTCGCTCGGATCGTTATACCAGGCGCTCGCAATCGAACCAGCGAGTTCGTTCAACGCCGGCACGGCCAGCGTCGTGGACGGATCGATCACGCCGCTAAAGCCTTCGGGCTGAACCAGCACGGCTGCCGCGCCACGCTCGATCGCGCCGTCGATGAACGGGCGGTTGTCCGCGCCGTCGACCGCATAGGCGAAAAACGCGTCGGCCGCCGCAAGCGAGCGCGTATCGGCGTGCAGATGCGCGCCTGGCTGCACGCGAGCGTGCAGCCAGCTGAGCGCGTCGGCAATGTGCCGGTGCGCTGGATGCTTCTTACGCAGCGCGCTCATCGCACCACTCCAGGATGGCTGTTCGCGTTGGCCGAGATCGTCATCTTCTTCGCGCCAGTACTGGTGGAGAGTTTCTTGACCGTTGCGGGCGAGGGCGGTGCGCTCGGCGCGACAGGCGCCGAATCGTCCGACACGACCATCTGTTTGACGGGCATATCCGGCGGCACATTCAGCGAACGCAGCGTATCGCCGACGATCGCCGAGAACACCGGGCCGGACACCTGACCGCCGAAGTGGCTACCCGCCGTCGGTTCGTCGACCGATACGGCAACGACGATGCGCGGATTCGGCATCGGCGCCATGCCGACGAACGAAGCGCGGTACTTGGAGTGGTCGTAGCCGTGAGCGCCGTGCTTGTATGCCGTACCGCTCTTGCCGCCAACGCGATAGCCCGGCACAGCCGCGTCAGGCGACGTGCCGCCCGGCGCCGTGACGGTTTCGAGCATCGCGCGCACTTCGCGAGCGGTGGTGGGCGCGAAAATTTGCGGTCCCGTTGCCGGCTGGTCGCTAGACGTGCGGAAAATCGATACCGGCATGATCTCGCCGTCATGCGCGATCGCGGTGTACGCACGGCCCAACTGGAACAGCGACACCGACAAGCCGTAGCCGTACGACATGGTCGCCTGTTCGATGCGGCGCCAGCTCTTCCACGGCCGCAGACGGCCCGCCGCCGCGCCCGGGAAGCCGACCTTCGGCGCCTGGCCGAGACCGATGCTGGTGTACATGTTCCACATCTCTTCGGGCTTGAGCTGCATGGCGATCTTCGTCGCGCCGATGTTGCTCGACTTCTGGATCACGCCGCCCACCGTCAGCACGCCGAACGCGCTGTCGTCGGTAATCGGCGCGCCGTCGAGCACGAAACGGCCGCCGCCTGTATCAACCAGTGTAGTCGGCGTCACGCGGTGCAGGTCGAGTGCCAGCGAGATCGTGAACGGTTTCATGATCGAGCCCGGCTCGAAGGTGTCCGTCAGGATGCGGTTGCGCAGTTGATCGCCAGTCAGGTGCGAACGGTCGTTCGGGTTGTACGTGGGGTAATTGACGAGCGCCAGCACTTCGCCCGTGCGCACGTCGATCACCATCGCCGCGCCCGCTTTCGCCTTGAATTTCTCGACGGCCGCTTTCAGGTTCGTGTACGCGATGTACTGGATCTTGCTGTCGATCGAGAGATCGACGTCCTGGCCGTTGTGCGGCACGACCTGCTCGTCCACATCTTCGATGATGTGGCCCATGCGGTCTTTAATGACGCGGCGACTGCCCGACATGCCGGCGAGCAACTTCTGGTCGCCGAGTTCGACGCCTTCCTGGCCTTCGTCTTCCACATTGGTGAAGCCGATCAGGTGAGCCGTGATCTCGCCTTCCGGATAGAAGCGCTTGTACTCGTCGCGCGCGTAAATCCCCGGGATATCCAGCGCGGTCACTTGCGCGGCGACGTCGACCGGCACCTGGCGCTTCACATAGACGAAGTTCTTGTCTTCCGACAGCTTGGCGCGCAGCTCCTTGTTCGTCATGTCGAGCAGCTTGCCGAGCTGGTTCAGCTTGTCGGCGCCCAGGTCGTCCGGCACTGAGTCGGGAATCGCCCAGATGGCGCGCACCGGCAGACTCGTGGCGAGCACGAGACCGTTGCGGTCGAGAATCTTGCCGCGCGTGGCCGGCAGTTCGAGCCGGCGCTGATAGCGGATCTCGCCCTGCTTCTGATAGAAGGCGTTGCCCGGTCCCTGAATCCAGAAGGCGCGCCCGGCCAGCGCGACAAACGCCATGAACAGCATGAACACGACGAGTTTCGAGCGCCACATGGGCAGTCGCACCGACAGAATCGGGTTCGCCGAAAAGGCGACGCTTTTGCGAGTCGACGATTTTTTCATCGCACGCCTCCGCGGCGGGTCGCAACCGGCGCCGAGGCCGGGCCGGAAGTCGGGATCGGCGCGTCCTCAGCCTTGGCGGCGCCCGGGTCGAGCGTCAGGTACTGGGTGCGCCCGGTCGTAACCGATTGCATCTTCAGAGAATCAGTGGCGATCTGCTCGATGCGCGACGTCTTCGACAACGCGCTCTGCTGATATTGAAGCTGCGAATAATCCTGCTGCAGCTGGTGCTCCTGCGACTGCGCGCGCTGCAACTGAATAAAGATCTGACGCTGCTGATTGGTTGCGTTGACGACAGACAAAGCACAACCCATCACGATCATCAGCAGGAAGATATTGAGGCGATTCATGGTGCGATCCGCTCCGCCACACGCATCACGGCAGAACGGGCGCGCGGGTTCGCGGCGACTTCAGCGTCGCTTGCGAACACGCGGCCGATGATTTTGAGCGGAGGGCTCGGCAGGTCGACTGCACGGATCGGCAGACGGCGGTCCACCGCAGGCGTACTGGCGTGCGCCTGCATGAATCGCTTGACGATCCGGTCCTCGAGCGAATGAAAGCTGATGACCACCAGCCGCCCCCCTTGCTCCAACAGCGACAACGCTGCTTCTAAAACGACTTGCAGCTCCGCAAGCTCTTGATTGATGTGAATCCGTATAGCTTGAAAGGTGCGGGTTGCCGGATCCTTGCCCTTCTCACGGGTTTTGACGACGTTAGCCACGATTTGGGCAAGCTCGCCCGTGCTGACGAGAGGCCCAAGACGGTCGGACTCTGCCCGGCGAGCAACAAGCGCCTTTGCAATCTGAAAAGCAAACCGTTCTTCCCCATAATCTCGTATCACCTCCGTCAGTTCCTGCACCGTGGCCCGCGCCAGCCAGTCAGCCGCAGACTCGCCGCGCGTCGGGTCCATCCGCATGTCGAGCGGACCGTCGGCGCGGAAGCTGAAGCCCCGCTCCGGATCGTCGACTTGCGGCGACGACACACCCAGATCCAGCAAAACGCCCGACACCCGCCCTACCCCGCGCTCCGCAATCGCGTCACGCAGTGAAGCAAAACTCTCATGCACGATGCCAAAGCGCGGATCGGAAATCTGCTGAGCCGTGGCAATAGCGAGCGGGTCTTTGTCGAACGCAATCAGACGCCCCGCTTCACCCAGCTTCTCCAGCACCAGACGGCTATGACCGCCGCGCCCGAACGTACCGTCCACATAAACGCCGTCCGCGCGTGTAACCAGCGCATTGACCGCTTCTTCCAGCAGCACCGTGCGATGCTGCAATTCATTTCCCATCGCAGGTGCCATATATGTAGTCCGCGATCAGAACGTGAAATTCTTTAACGCTTCGGGCATGCCCTCGGCGATCGCTGCCTGTTCCTTTGCTGCGTAAATTTGTGCGTCCCACAATTCAAAGTGACGACCCATGCCGAGCAGGTTCACTTCTTTCTCCAGCGAACCGGCCGCGCGCAATTCCGGCGACACGAGCACGCGGCCCGCGCCGTCCATATCGACGTCCATGGCATTGCCGAGAAAAATACGCTTCCACCAGGCCGCGTTCATAGGCAGCTTGTCGACCTTGTCGCGGAAGATCTCCCACTCCGGGCGCGGAAAGAGCAACAGGCAGCCGTCCGGGTGCTTGGTGATCGTCACCCGGCCCTCTGCCTGTGTTTGCAGCGCATCCCGATAGCGAGAGGGGATCGACATCCGCCCTTTCGCATCGAGCGTCAGCGCCGACGCCCCTTGGAACACTTCGCTCTCCCATAGCGGCGTTTTTGCGCCGGCTGCCCGATTCGTGAAAATCTACCCGAAACCACTCGCGAGATCACACAAAAATACACTTTCTCACACTGTCTCCCACTTTAGAGGAACGCTAAACAGGGGTCAAGGGAGATACGCGCTTTTCGAGCGAATTTTGTTTGTTAGAACAAGGACTTAGCGCGACTCCTTCACGTCAGACATAAAACGGAAAACCGTTATAAATGAATGAGCTAGTGAAACTTGTGAAGGTGATACGTGAAAAGTGCGAGGGAAAGGCGCGGAATGTAAGAGATCGTGAAGCGGGATCGGGAGGTGTTTGCTGGCGTTCCGGGTATTTCAGGCGGACGGCGCGCGAGGCGCCATCCCACTCTCAGGCGGTGCGTGAGCAGAAGTCTCGAACTTATATGTAATAGGCCGTGCGTGTCATGACTTTCGATACTGCACGCATCAACGCACGCGCAGGAAACGGCAACTCGACGCCGCCTGCGTCCATGGCGGATTTACCGTGCTCCGCCTCGTCCACGCGCATCTGTTCGACGATCGCGCGCGACTCACGGTCTGCCGCGGGCAACTGATCCAGATGGCTATCCAGATGCTGCTCGACCTGGCGCTCGGTTTCGGCCATGAAACCGAGACTCACCCGATCACCGAGGCGCCCTGCCGCGAGGCCGATTGCAAGCGCACCTGTATACCAGAGCGGGTTCAACAGGCTTGGACGCGAATCGAGCGCCTCGAGGCGTTTGGCGGTCCACGCCAGATGATCCTCTTCTTCGATGGCAGCATGATTAAACACAGCCCGCAATGACGGCGACCTGGTAGCAAGTTTCTGAGCCTGGTAAAGCGCCTGCGCGCACACCTCCCCGACGTGGTTCACACGCATCAAACCGGCCGCATGCGCACGCTCCTCCGGCGATAGCTCGACAGGCTCCGCCGCCGATTCTTGCGGAACTGGCAATGGACGACTCATCCGCGACACGCCGGTCATTGAGCGTAAACCCCGATCAAACTCGTTAATCAACTCGTCCAGAAACATTCAGCACTCCCTGATTCGACGACCGCCGCGCCGCACTGCGAGGTCCGTGCGACAAGGCTTTGCGGGGCAAAACCGGCGTCACGGAGACCCTGAATTCCAACAATTCTGGCGGCCAATTTCTGATTCTAGACCATGTTGCGTAAACGAAACAGGATCCGTCCTGGCCCTCTCCTTTTGCTTTGTGCCATGTATGCCTTTTGTTACATTACGTGCAACTTCTCGCGAAGTTGGACAAGCAAGGCCTCAACGCTAGACAAATATTCGCCTTGTACAAAAGATTCGTAATCCTTGGAGATCATTCGATGAAAAAGTCGCTTCTCGCTCTCGCAGCACTGGGCGCATTCGCAGGCGTCGCTCATGCTCAGAGCAGCGTGACCCTGTACGGTATCATTGACGAAGGCTTCAACATCAACACCAACTCGGGTGGCAAGCACCTGTACAACCTGTCCAGCGGCGTTCTGCAAGGCTCGCGTTTCGGCCTGCGCGGCACGGAAGATCTGGGCGGCGGTCTGAAGGCAATCTTCGTGTTGGAAAACGGCTTTGACGTGAACACCGGCAAGCTGGGTCAAGGCGGCCTGATGTTCGGTCGTCAAGCTTACGTTGGTCTGTCGAGCCAGTTCGGCACGGTCACGCTGGGTCGTCAGTACGACTCCGTCGTCGACTATGTTGGTCCGCTGGAAGCCGGCGACCAGTGGGGCGGCTACATCGCTGCTCACCCGGGCGACATCGACAACTTCAACAACGCGTACCGCACCAACAACACGGTCAAGTACACGAGCGCGAACTACAACGGCCTGACGTTCGGCGGCACGTACAGCTTCGGCGGCGTTGCGGGCAGCATCTCGACGAACCAGATCTGGTCGTTGGGCGCTGGCTACAACAACGGTCCGTTGGTCTTGGGCGTCGGCTACTTGAACGCACGCACCCCGGCAGCTTCGGGTGGCCTGTTCAACAACAGCGGCACGACTACAGCAGCGAACGCAGCAGTGACGTCGCCGGTCTATGGCGCCTACACTTCGGCTAACACGTACCAAGTGATCGGTGCGGGTGGTGCATACACGTTCGGCGCCGCAACGGTTGGCCTGACGTACTCGAACATCAAGTTCTCGAACCTGGGTGTGGCGTTTGCACAGCCGACGGTTCGTGGTCAATCGGCTACGTTTAACAACGCGGAACTCAACTTCAAGTATCAGTTGACCCCGGCATTGTTGATCGGCGCTGCATACGACTACACGCGCGGCGCAAGCATCGACGGCGCATCGACTGCCCAGTACCACCAAGGCTCGGTTGGCGTGGACTACTTCCTGTCCAAGCGCACCGACGTGTACGTGATTGGTGTGTACCAACACGCTCTGGGTGAAGTGCTGAACGAAGCAGGCACTGGCGTGACCGCCGCAACGGCTGGCATCAACGGCCTGTCGGGCTCGTCGAACCAGAACCAGCTCGCAGCTCGCGTCGGCATCCGTCACAAGTTCTAATAAGTCGTAATAAAGCAGTTTGCCTCAAAGGCGCCTTCGGGCGCCTTTTTTTATGGCCACACGCTGCGCACTGTCGGCTGGTTTGCGCTGAGACGACGGCTCAAAGAGAAAGGCCCGGCAGACGAAAGTCTGCCGGGCCTTTCTCGTTCTTCCCGCAATGGATTACTTCGTCTCGGCCCTGTTCAGGCCGACGGGCGTGATGCGCTTATGCCCGGCCGTCCCGCAACTCGCGACGCAGAATCTTGCCGACGTTACTCTTGGGCAGTTCAGTCCGGAATTCGACGATCTTTGGCCGCTTGTAGCCGGTCAACTGCGTTTTACAGTACGCAAAGATGTCCGCATCGGTAAGCGCCTGGTCCTTCTTCACGACGAACAGCTTCACCGCCTCACCCGAATGCTGATCCGGCACACCGACTGCGGCGACTTCGAATACGCCCGGCAGCTTGGCGACCACGTCCTCGATTTCGTTCGGATAGACGTTGAAGCCAGAGACCAGAATCATGTCCTTCTTCCGGTCGACAATCTTGACGAAGCCGTCTTCGTTCATCAAACCGACGTCGCCCGATTTAAAGAAGCCATCCGGCGTCATGACCTTAGCCGTCTCGTCCGGGCGGTTCCAGTAGCCAGCCATCACCTGCGGGCCGCGGATGCAGATTTCGCCGGGCTGGCCAAGCGGCACCTCGTTGCCTTCATCATCGCGAATCGAGATTTCCGTCGACGGCAGCGGCAAACCGATCGTGCCGCTATATTCCGTGACGGTGACCGGATTGCAGGTAACGCACGGCGACGTCTCAGACAAACCGTAGCCCTCGATGATCGGCGTATGCGTATGCTCGAACCAGCGCTTGGCGACCGCTTCCTGCACCGCCATACCGCCGCCATTTGCCGCGATCAGCTTCGAAAAATCAAGTTTGTGGAAATCCGGGCTGTTCAGCATCGCGTTGTAAAGCGTGTTGACAGCGGGAAACGTCGTAATCGGATAGCCTTCCAGCGCCTTGATCATGCCCGGGATATCGCGCGGATTGGGGATCAGCACGCCGAGGCCGCCGGTACGGATCGTCAGCAGCCCGCAGACCGTCAGCGCAAAGACGTGATAAAGCGGCAACGCGACAACTGTGATGAACTGATCGATGTCCGTGCGATTGGCGCGGACCGGATCGAGCCAGATTTCCGACTGCAGCACATTGGCGATCAGGTTCCGATGCAGCAGCGTCGCGCCCTTGGCCACGCCGGTTGTGCCACCCGTGTACTGTAGAAACGCGACGTCGTCCGGGCCTTGCTGGACCGGCTTGAAAGTCTGGCGGCCACCCTCGGCAATCGCCGTGTTGAATTTGACGTGACCCGGCAAGCTCCACGCCGGCACCATCTTCTTCACACGCCGCACGACGAAGTTCACAAGCGTGCCCTTCACGCCCATCAAATCGCCCATTGCAGCGACGACGACATGCTTGACCGACGTGTTACGCACGATCGCCTGCAGCGTGACAGCGAAGTTTTCGAGCAGAATGATCGCTTCCGCGCCGCTGTCCTTGAGCTGGTGCTCGAGCTCCCGCGGGGTGTAGAGCGGATTCACGTTCACCACCACGTAGCCCGCGCGCAAGATCGCCGCAATCGCGACCGGATATTGCAGCACGTTCGGCATCATGATCGCGATGCGCGCGCCGCGGGCGAGACCCTTTGACTGAAACCACGCGGCCAGCTTGCGCGAAAGCGTGTCGAGTTCGCCGTAGCTGATCTCCTTGCCCATGCAAACGAACGCCGGTTTGGCGCTGTGCTCACGGAAGGCTTCTTCGAGCAGTTCGGCGACGGACGAGTAGCGGGTCGGGTCGATCTCTGCGGGAACGCCGGGCGGATAAGATTTCAGCCAGATTTTGTCCATGCAGCGTCTCCTCCTTTATTTTCGAATGGTCGTGCTAAAAACGCATCGTAGCATGGGCACCCCTTGGCTATTCGCGAAAAGCGGCTGGGTTAGACTGCAGCCTCGAACCGCTTGAGCGCCGTAGTTGCAAGATTTTTGAGCGTGTTATCAGGCGCGCTCAACCTCGACGAGGCAGTCGTAGAACGTGGCCGATCCGCCCAGATCGGTAAGCGCCTGACTGGTGACCTGGTTAGCGTTGCGGCCGTCGGGCGCGAGCTTCTTCCACCAGATCGACAGACCGACCACCAGCCCTTCGCGTGCCTTGTCGGTGACACGGGCGCGCGCCTGCATCGAGCCGCGATCGTTGAATATCCGCACCTGATCGCCGTCGGCGATGTTTCGCTGCTGCGCGTCGGACGGGTGGATGTCCAGGTGCGGCTCGCCCTCTGTCGAGCGCAGGCTCTCGATGTTCACGAAGGTGCTATTCAGGAAGTTGCGGGCAGGCGGCGAGATCATCGCCAGCGGATAACGGGCGGCGAGGCCGGGCGCGCCATCTGCGGACTCGTAAGGCGGCAGATAATCCGGCAACGGATCCAGCCCTAGTTGCGCGAGGCGCTCGCTGAAGAACTCACATTTACCGGACGGCGTGCGAAAGCCGCCCTCGGCGAATGGCGCGTCAGGCAGGTTCAGCTTTGCCCAGCCGGTCTTCTTTAGCGAGTCCCAACTGACGCCTTCGAGCGTTTTGTCGCTCCAGCGGAATGCCGACTGCGCGATAGCGTCGTCGCTTTCGTAAAGCGCCGGCTCCTGCAGGTCCATGTGGCGCGCCAGACCGCGAAAGATCTCCGTGTTCGGGCGTGCATCGCCGACTGGCGCGATCGCCGGCAGGTTGACCATGACGTGTGTGTGCCCGTACGACTTGTGCACGTCGAGGTGCTCGAGCTGCGTCGTGGCAGGCAGAAGCAGATCGGCATAGTCTGCAGTGTCGGTCTGAAAATGCTCGAGCACGATCGTGAACAGGTCCTCGCGTGCAAAGCCTGCGGCGACCCGCTCCGAGTCGGGTGCGACCGCCACCGGATTCGAGTTATAGACAATGATTGCTTCGACTTTGGGGCCAAACGTAGCGTCGCCCGGGTGCAGCAATGCGTCGCCAATCGCGTTCATATTGATGACACGCGATACCTTGCCCGGCCAGCCCGGCATCAGGTCCGGGCGCTGCAACGCGTGCGAATCCACCGGCGCCCATCCGCCCGAGGACAGCAATACACCGCCCGCCCGCTCCCGCCATGCGCCTGTCAGCGATGGCAGGCAAGCGATTGCGCGCACGGCGTTACCGCCGCCACGCACCCGCTGGAGGCCATAGTTCATCCGGATCGCGGCCTTTTTCGTGCTGCCATAAAGGCGCGCAAGATCGACGATCACCTGCTCGTCGACACCGCAAATCTGAGCGGCACGTGACGGCGGATAGCTGAGCGCACGCGCCTTGAGTTCGTCGAAGCCCAGCGTGTGGGCCGCAATGTAGGCGTGATCAAGCAGATTTTCCGTGATCAACACGTTGATCATGCCGAGCGCTAAAGCACCGTCGGTTCCGGGTTTCAGTGCAATGTGCTGGTGGCATTTTTCCGCCGTCAGCGACCGGTACGGATCGATCGCGATCAGCCGTGCGCCGCGGCGCTTGGCCTCCTGGGCACGTGTCCAGAAGTGCAGGTTCGACGCGATGGGATTCGAGCCCCAGATCAGGATGACCGCGCTCTCGGCGAAAAACTCGGTGAGCATGCCGAGGCTGGCGCCGTAGGTATATTTCAGCCCCGCTGCACCCGCGGCGGCACAAATCGTGCGGTCTAACTGCGATGCGCCGAGTGTGTGAAAGAACCGCTGCGCGATGCTGTCGCCCTGAACCAGCCCCATCGTGCCGGCGTAGCTGTACGGCATGATGGCTTCTGGCGCTCGGTGCGCGATCTCCGACAGACGTGCTGCTGCCAACTCGAACGCCTCGTCCCAACTAATTTGTTCAAAACGGCCTTCGCCTTTCCGGCCGACGCGCTTCATCGGTGTCGTCAACCGACGCGGATGGTGCACCCGCTCGGCATAGCGGCTGACTTTGGTACATAGCGCGCCTTGAGTCGGCGGGTGATCGGGATCGCCGGCGACCTTGATCGCTCGCCCATCTTCGACGGTCACGCGCATCGCGCAGGTATCAGGGCAATCGTGCGGGCACACCGCGCGGGCGAATTCAGTCGGGGCATTCATCGGCGATCCGTCCAGGAGAGCGGTAAGCGCTGGGGCAATCCCGAATTTTATTACGTCCGCTGCCTGCTCGCCTGCATGGTCCCGCCAAAAATGCCTTCGGCGTAGAATCGGTTATCAACGTGCCCGGGCGATATGGCCCCGAGCGATTCCACGCAAAGCAAAGCACAAGCGCATCACTACTCCATCATGAAACTGATCCCAGAAATCCAGGCCGCCCACGGCGAAATTCAAACCCTTCGGCGAACGATTCATGCACACCCCGAACTGCGTTACGAAGAAACAGCAACGGCGGATCTGGTTGCCAGGACGCTTGAGTCCTGGGGCATCGAAACTCATCGCGGATTGGGCAAGACGGGCGTAGTCGGTGTACTGAAGCGCGGCAACGGATCGCGCTCGATTGGACTGCGCGCGGACATGGATGCGTTGCCGATTCAGGAGCTAAACAGCTTCGACCATCGCTCGCAGAACGACGGCAAAATGCACGCGTGCGGCCATGACGGACATACCGCGATGCTGCTCGGCGCCGCGCGGCATCTGGTTAAGCACGGTGATTTTGATGGCACGATTGTGTTCATCTTTCAACCGGCGGAGGAAGGCGGTGCCGGCGCACAGGCAATGATCGACGATGGCCTGTTCACAAAGTTTCCGGTCGATGCGGTTTTCGGCATTCACAACTGGCCAGGCATGCCGGCCGGCCACTTCGGTGTGACCGAAGGTCCGATCATGGCGTCCAGCAACGAATTTCGCATTGAAATCAAGGGTGTGGGTGCGCACGCGGCATTGCCGCACAACGGCCGCGATCCGGTGTTCACGGCGGTTCAGATCGCGAACGGACTGCAGAGCATCATCACGCGAAACAAGAAGCCGCTCGATACCGCGGTACTCTCGATCACCCAGATTCATACCGGCGACGCCATGAATGTCGTCCCGAACGACGCCTGGATGGCAGGCACCGTGCGGACCTTTACGACCGAAACGCTCGATCTGATCGAAGCGCGTATGCGCAAAATCGCTGAAAGCACGGCCGAGGCTTACGATTGCTCGGTCGATATTCACTTCCATCGCAACTATCCGCCGACCGTTAATAGTAGTAAAGAGACTCGCTTTGCTGCGGCTGTGATGAAGGAGATTGTCGGCGCGGAAAATGTCGATGACGCGGTCGAGCCGACAATGGGCGCCGAGGATTTCTCGTTCATGTTGCTGGCGAAGCCGGGCTGTTACGCATTTCTCGGCAATGGCGACGGTGGGCACCGGGACTCAGGACATGGTGCCGGGCCTTGCATGCTGCATAACGCAAGCTACGACTTCAACGACGAGCTATTGCCGATCGGCTCAACGTACTGGGTTCGGTTGGCACAACGATTCCTGGCACAAGAGGAATAGGGGTAGTGGGTTATGCGTGAAGCGGCGATTTCTGTATCGCCGCTTCTTAAACCCCAGGCGTACCGATGCGCAGTTTTACCGATGGACGGCGCCGGCCTGGCAGGCGCTTGCGGGTCGTTGATCTGGCGCGGCTGGAGGCGAAGCCCCGTTCTACGTCTGT
>NZ_JAQQDU010000053.1:0-60046 GCF_046027825.1 Paraburkholderia sediminicola | reverse complement strand
GCTAATAAACCAATAAGAATTCAAGGAAAGGCCAATGCCGTAGGCACACAGGCAAACAAGCGCACCGCAGGCAGACAGATCAAGGAAAGGCCAACGCCATAGGCAAACAGACGAACAAAGCGCCGCGCAGGCCAACAGATCAGGGAAAGGCCAACGCCGTAGGCACACAGACAAAGCGCCGCGCAGGCAAAAAAGCCCATCCACGCGCTACGCGCACAAACCGTTGTGCCCTCAAGCACTTACCCCAAATGTCCAGGCGTTATCAACAGGCCTTTCAACAAAATCTGTGGATAAACCACTCCACCGCGATACACCCACAGCCGCGCGCAGCGCAGTCAATCACGCCTGCACCCACCCGCGCCGCGTGCAACAAACCGATCTGCATCAAGCACTTAAGCGCGTAGCCCCATAGTTATCAACAACCCTGTCAACATAAACTGGGGATAACGTTGCTCCATGTTGAGGCCTCCCAACGGCCTCCGCCACAACCAGACGGTACATTTAGCACCACCTGGTTCATTCCGCACCGCGACCAGAAAACCCCGCGCGCTCAACGTGTTAGCCCGCTTGTCAGATAGTTTTCAACAGCCTCATCAACATAAACTGGGGATAAGTCCGCAGCTATCGCTACGGAATCCCAGGTTTAGTTGGAAACGCCCGCGTTCACCGCAGGAACTGCCGGCACCGCAGCCGCCGCAGACGGCGCCGATTCCAAGGGCGGATTACCCATCGCCTGGAACAAGGCCGCCGTGTCCGTTAGGCGTGCGCTGGTGTAGCGGATTTCATCGAGTTGCGCGTTGCGAAACTGCTGTTCACTCGAGCGCGTCGATGCGATCGGCAACGCTCCCAGCCGGTAGCGTCCCGAGGTTTCGTCGAAGATTCCCTGCGCCGAGCGCGCAGCAACGTTCGCCGCGTCGAGCGCTTGCGCGTCGTGCTGCAGGGCTGCGAGCATGTCGGCGACGTTCTGGAATGCGGCCAGCACGGTCTGCTTGTACTGCGAAACCGTAGCGTCATACGTGTCGACCGCCGCGCGGCGCTGCGCGAACAGCGCCCCGCCGTGAAACAGCGGTTGTGACAAAGATGCGCCAATGCTCCAGATGGCCCCCGCGCCGGACATCGCCACCGGCCAGCTAAAGCCGCCTTGTCCCATCGATGCACTCAACGAGAGGCTCGGGAACATCTGCGCCGTTGCAACGCCAACGTCGGCCGCCGCGGCCTTCAGGGCGGCGTCCGCGGCCTGAATGTCGGGGCGCGTGCGCAGCAGCTCGGATGGCACCACGACCGGTACCTGCTCAGGCACATGCAGTTGCGCAAGATCGATATCGTCCGGGGCCGCGTCAGGCGTGCGGCCAAGCAGCACCGCCAACGCATGGCGCGTCGTCAGCCATTGCTGCTTTAAACCCGGCAAACTCGCGAACAGGCTCGCCGCACTTTGTTGCGCGCTCAACTGGTCGGCGTGCGAGACGGCGCCCAAGGCGTAACGCCGTTGCGTGTCGCGCGCCTGATCGTTGGCAATCGTCACGAGCCGTTCGGTCGTTTCGATCTGGGCATGCAACGCCGCGCTCGTGATTGCCGCCGTCACGATGTTGGCGGCCAGCGCGCGGCGGGCGGCATCGAACTGATAGGCCTGCACGTTCACGCGAGAAGCGAGCGCGGCATCGGCGAGACGCGAGGCGCCGAACAGGTCGAACGTGTAGTGCGCCTGCAATTGGCCGACGAAAATGTTGTACAGGAACGTGTTCGGACCGGCCTCGGGAATCGCCAGCGCACGATTGCGGGTGGCCTGGCCGCCCAGGTCGATGGTCGGCAGCATCGAGCTGCCGATCTGCGCGCGCAGTTGCTCGCGAGCGGCAGCAAGGCTCTTGTCCGTGGCGGCGAGCGTTGGGCTGTTGCGCAAGCCTTCGTCGACCAGTGCGTTCAGAGCGTCCGATTGATACAGCTTCCACCATTCGGGCACGGGTTTCGCGCCGACCACGAATTGCTGGGTGATGCCTTGTGCGGGCACGGTTTCCGTCGGCTGCGCTTCGGCGCCGTAGTGGGCGGGTTGCGGCATGGCGGGCGGTTCGCCGTTCGGGCCGAACGAGCAGGCGGCGAGGGCCAGCGCCGCGCCGCTGAGAAGCGTCAGGCGCAGGTGTCGAGGGAATGCAAAGGTAGCCATGATCTCAGTTCCCCGAATGCGTCGTGCTGGCCGGCGCGGGCGGTTCGCGCTCGTCGGTGCGCACTCTGAATGACGTGGCGTACAAGGCCGGCAGATAGAACAGCGTGAGGATGGTCGCGCTCGTAATGCCGCCCATCAGCGCGGTTGCCATCGGGCCGAAGAAGTTCGACCGCAACAGCGGAATCAACGCGAGCACGGCGGCTGCCGCGGTGAGCGTGATCGGCCGGAAGCGCCGCACCGTCGCGCCGACGATCGCGTCGAAGCGCTTATGTCCCGCAGCAATGTCCTGTTCGATCTGGTCGACCAGAATCACCGAGTTGCGCATGATGATGCCGAACATGGCGATCACCCCGAGCATCGCGACGAAGCCGAATGGCTGGCCGAACAGCAGCAGCGTCACGACCACGCCGATCAGGCCGAGCGGCGCGGTCATCACCACCATCAGCACGCGCGCGAAACTCTGCAGTTGGACCATCAGCAGTACCAGCACGGCGATGATCATAAGCGGCATCTGTGCGTTGATCGACGTCTGCCCCTTGCCGCTTTCCTCGACCGATCCGCCGATTTCGATCCGGTAGCCGACCGGCAGCGTGCTGCGAATCTGGCTGAGGGCGTTGTCGACGGCATGCGTGACGTCGATCCCTTGCCCACCGGGGGCGACGTCGGATTGCACGGTGATGGTGGGTTGCCGGTCGCGTTCCCAGATCACACCGTATTCGAGGTCGTTGCGCAGATGACCGAGCGTGCCGAGCGGCACCGGGCCGTTCGGCGTTGGCATCGCCAGCGTGACGAGCTTCGCGGGGTCGACGCGTTCCGCTTTGGGCGCGCGCAGATCGACGCTGATCAGCTTGTCGCGCTCGCGATACTGCGTGACGGTGTAGCCGGAGAGCGTCATCGCGAGGAAGCTCGAAATGTCTTCGGAGGTCACGCCGAGTTCGCGTGCCTTCTTCTGATCGACTTCGAAGCGCACGGAACGCTCGGCGGGCTCGTCCCAGTCGAACTGGACGTTGCGGGTGCCGCTGTCGGCGCGCATGGTCGCGGCAACGCGCTCGGCGATCGACCGCACGGTGGCGATATCGTCGCCGCTCACGCGGAACTGCACGGGGTAGCCGACCGGTGGGCCGTTCTCGAGGCGCGACAGGCGTGTGCGGATCGCCGGAAAATTGTTGCGCAATTCCGGTTCGAGCCACTGTGCGAGCTTCTCGCGATCTTTCACCGATTTCGCCGTGATTACGAACTGCGCGAAATTGGGCTGCGGCAATTGTTGATCGAGCGGCAGATAAAAACGCGGCGCACCGGTGCCGACGAAGTTCACCGTATGATCGATTTCTGGACGGCCAACGAGCGCCTTTTCCAACCGCTCTGCTTGCCGCAATGTCGCATCGAACGACGCGCCTTCGGGCAAGCGCACATCCACCAGCAGTTCGGGACGGTCAGAGCTCGGGAAGAATTGCTGCGGCACCAGCGTGAAACCCGCCATGGCCAGGATGAACAGCACGACGGTGATCGCCAGCACGACGAAACGCCGTTCGATGCACCAGCCGATCCAGCCGCGCAGCCGATGATAGAAGCGGGTGTCGTAGATGTCGTGTTCGTGATCTTCCGCTTCGTGAGCCTGACGTTTGCGCTCTGGCAGCATGTGATAGCCGAGCAGCGGAATCAGCACCACCGCGGCGAACCACGACGCGATCAGCGCGATCGCCGACACCTCGAAGATCGAGCGCGTGTATTCGCCTGTGCTCGACTTCGCCAAAGCAATCGGCAGGAAGCCGGACACGGTCACGAGCGTCCCGGTCAGCATCGGGAAGGCGGTACTGGTGTACGCAAAGGCTGCCGCGCGCGTGCGGCTCCAGCCTTGCTCGAGCTTCACGGACATCATTTCGACGGCGATGATCGCGTCGTCCACCAATAGCCCCAAAGCGAGCACCAGTGTGCCCAGCGACACCTTGTGCAACCCGATATCAAACAGATACATGCACAGCGCCGTGACGGCGAGCACGACAGGTATCGAGATCACGACCACCATCCCGGTGCGCACGCCCAGCGACAGAAGACTGACCACCAGCACGATCGCGATCGCCTCGGCGACGGCTTCGAGAAAATCGTCGACAGAATGCGCGACGGCGTTCGGCATGCTCGACACTTCGACCAGGTGCAAACCGGCGGGCAGGTAGGCCCGCAGCGTGACCATCTGCTGATCGAGCGCTTTGCCCAGACGAATCACGTCGCCGCCCGGCTGCATCGTGACGCCGATGCCGAGCACCGCCTTGCCGCCGGAGCGCATTTGCGTGGCGACCGGATCGTCGTAGCCGCGCTTGATGGTCGCGATGTCGCCGAGACGGAACGAGCGGTTGTTGATGCGGATCAGCGTGTCGGCGAGCGCGTTGACGTCCTTGAACTGACCGGTGGGGCGCACGAACACGCGGTCGTCGGTGGTAGTCAGCGTGCCCGCTGGCGAGACGCTGTTCTGTGAATTGATGGCCTGGCCCAGTTGCTGCGGCGAGATGCCAAGGCGCGTCAATTGCGTGTTGCTAATCTCGATGTAGATGTGCTGATCCGGATCGCCGAAATAATCGACCTTGCCGACGCCCGGCACGCGTAGCAGCACCGTGCGCAACTGGTCCGCGTAGTCGTGCAGTTGGGCGGCGGAAAAGCCGTCGCCCTCGAGCGTCCAGATGTTGGTGTAGACGTCGCCGAATTCGTCGTTGAAGAATGGGCCTTGTATGCCTGGCGGCAAGGTTGACGCGATATCGCCGACTTTCTTGCGCACCTGATACCAGGTTTCGGGCACGTCCTTGACCGGCGCCGAGTCCTTCATTGAGAAGAACATCAGCGACTCGCCGGGGCGCGAGTAACTACGCACGAAATCAATGGCGGGCGTTTCCTGCAATTTCCGGCCGATGCGGTCCGTGACCTGTTCCTGCACCTGGCGCGCGGTCGCGCCGGGCCAGAAGGTCCGGATCACCATGACGCGAAACGTGAAGGGCGGATCTTCGGATTGGGCGAGACGGGTATAGGCGAGGACGCCGAATGCGGTGGCGAGCGCGATCAGGAAGACGACCAGCGCCTGATGGCGCAGCGCCCATGCGGACAGGTTGAAGCGTCCTTCTTCAGGCGTGGTGCTCATGAAGCGAAGTCCTCGGGATGCAGCGGCGGGACCGCGTGGACTTTTTCGCCGGCAGTCACAGTGTGTACGCCCTGGAGTACGACGCGTTCACCGTCCTTGAGCCCCTGGGTGATCACGATCGTGCGCTCGTTGTAGCGCGTGACCGTCACTCGGCGCAGTTCTAATGCATTGTCCGTGGCGCGCACGACCCACACGGCCGGCTGGGTGCCGTCGTGGAACAGGGCGGTGGCGGCTACGGTGAAGGCCCCGCTTTGACCCGCTGATGCATTGGCAGATGAATCCGAGGGCGAAGGGGCGGCGAGTGCGATGTCGGCTGTCATGCCGAGGCGCACGTCCGGGCCGGGATTCTCGAGTGTGAGCTTGGCGCGGTAAGTGCGGCTTTGCGGATCGGCGGCAGGCGACAGTTCACGCACGCGCGCATTGAAGCTGCGGCCCGGCAGTGCAGCCAGCGTGACCGTTGCGGTCTGCCCGATTGAGAGCGCGGCTAGCGCGCTTTCCGGCACGTCGCAGACGACGTCGATGTCGCCGCTCCATGCGAGGTTGTAGACGGCTTGACCCGCGGACACATTCTGGCCGGTGTCGGCCTGTTCGGCGGTGATCACGCCGGCGTGATCGGCAATGAGCGTGGTGTACTGCAACTGGTCTTTCGACAGCGCCGCCTGCTGCGCGGCCTGGTCGCGCTGCGCGGCGGCAGATGCGTAGGCGTTAGTGGTCTGTTCGAGCTGTGCGGGCGCGATCAGGTTTTCTTTCGCCTGTGCCTGGTCACGATCGAGTTGCTGCTTCGCATACACGAGCGTGTGTTGCGCGGCTTCGAGTTGAGCCTGCGCGCTGGCGGCATTCTTCTGCGCATCCGCCGGGTCGAGCCGGGCGACGATCTGCCCGTTCTTCACCACGTCGCCCAAACGTACGCGCCGTTCAATGATCTTGCCACCGACGCGAAACGATAGCGGTGTGGAATAGCGCGCCTGCACTTCGCCCGGCAACGATGCCGCGGCCGTCGCGCTGCCGTCCGCATGCACGGCGACGGCGACCACCGGACGGGGCGCGGGCGCCGCCGCTTCTTTCTTCGAGCACGCGGCTAGCGTGACGAAACCGGCGAGAGTGAGGGCGAAGGCTGCGCGGCGCAGGCGCGCGGGACGGGCATACCGATGGAACTGCGGGCGTATCTCAGGCGATGCGGGAGGACCGGGACGCTTCACAATTACCCCAACAGGAGACAGCGAACGAACAGGGCAAGCCGCAGTGGCCCGCCAGCGAAGACGCGGGGCCGAATCATGCAATTGGCATACGCGTCTGACTTCGAATGATGGAATGCATTCTAATACACACATGTATTTGAATGTTGGAGTGAATTGGGATTCTTTTCGGTGCTAGACTGGCGCCCATGAAACGGCAACGACTTACACGCGAGCAGAGTAAAGACCAGACGCGTCAGCGTCTGCTCGATGCTGCGCAAGCGATTTTTATGAAGAAAGGCTTTGTCGCGGCGAGTGTCGAAGACATCGCCGGGGCGGCGGGTTATACACGCGGTGCGTTCTATTCGAACTTCCGCAGCAAGAACGAACTGTTCCTCGAACTACTGCGGCGCGACCACGAGACCATGCAGGCGGGGTTGCACGCTATTTTCGAAAACGCGGCGTCGCGCGAAGAGATGGAAGCGCGCGTGCTGCGCTACTACAGCAACCTGCATCGCGAGAACAAGTGCTTCCTGCTGTGGGTAGAGGCGAAGCTGCTGGCCGTGCGTGACGGCCGCTTCCGGATACGCTTTAACGCGTTTACGCACGAGAAACTCGAGCAGTTGAGCGCGTACATCCGAGAATTTTCGCTGCGAGTGGGCACGCCGCTGCCGCTGCCGGCGGAGACACTGGCGATGGGCTTGATGGGGTTGTGCGACGGCGTGCAGTTTTTCTACACGGTCGACCCGCAGAACGTGCCAGCGGAGATGGCTGAAACGGTACTGGGGGGATTTTTCGCGCGCGTGGTGTTTGGGCGCAACGCGTAATCGGCGCGCGAGAGGGGCGCGGCGAAGGCGCTCAGATTACCGCAGCGTAGCGGGCGCGTGCAGCCGAGCGACGCCGGCTGGCGTGCGTTGGGCCGCCGCACATGCTGCGCGGTGAGATCCGCGCATCAATCATTTTGTATGATGAATATCGGAGAATCAGTTCGCCGGCAACTGCGCGCAGGCGTCCGCAACCGGCGTGGCGCAGGCGAACGAATACTGCCCGCTGTAGCGCAGGGCCTCTTCGCCGACGTGCAGGACGACCTTGATGTCCGGGCACCGCTCGTAAGCGATGAAGGCCGAACAGGCCGCGGCGGACCAGCAAACCAGTGAAAACGCGATTTTTTCGAGAAGCTGAAAACGATGTGGCATAGCGATATGTTCCTTTCGGGCGCTATGATACCAGCATCTAAGGGTTTATACCTATCTTATGCCCGCAATAAACCTCGCAATAGTGTCGCGAGGGCCTCAGGAACCTGACGGGATTGTCATGTTCAGGTCAGGGTTGGGACATGATCGGGTCGATACAATCGAATCGTTGGGCAAATCCGCGCGCACCTTGTCGCGCGGGTCGACATAGGCGGCAGCGTTGCGCCGGCCCGGCGTTACCGAGGCAGGAGTCGTCCATGAATCAATTGCAGTCGATGCGCGTATTCGTCAAGGTGGCCGACCTGGGCAGTTTCGTGCGCGCGGCCGGCGCGTTGGATCTTTCCACTGCCGTCGTCACGCGTCACGTCGCGGATCTGGAGGCGCGCCTCGGCACGCGGCTGCTCAATCGCACGACGCGCCGGCTTTCTCTGACCGAATCCGGCTCGACCTATCTGGAACGTGTGCGCCACATTCTCGATGACCTGGAAGGTGTCGAGCAGATGGTGGTGGCGCGCAATCACGAACCGGTCGGGACCTTACGCATCGTCGCGCCGGTCGTGTTCGGGCTGCATAGCCTGGCGCCCGTGGTGCAGACGTACGCCGCGCATTATCCCGATGTGAAGCCTGACGTCACGCTGGCGGATCGCCACGTCGATCTGGTGGAAGAGGGTTATGACGTCGGCATCATGGTCGCGCGGCAGATGCGCAGCGCGAGCATCGTCACGCGGCGGCTGACCACCGGTTATATGACGGTGTGCGCGACGCCCGCATATCTGGAGCAGCACGGTACGCCGACCCGCCCGGAAGATCTGTTGACGCATCCGTGCCTGAGCCGGCCAGCCGAGCAGGGTGGTGACGAAAAGGTGTTCACCGGGCCGCAAGGTGAAGTCCGCGTGAGGCCTACCAACGCGATTGCGGCGAACAACACCGAGATGCTGAGGCAGTTCGCCCTGCTGGGCATGGGCGTGGCGATTTTGCCGAGCTATCTGATCGGCCGCGATCTTGCGTCGGGGCGCCTCGTGCCCTTGCTTACCGACTATCGTCTGCCGCAAGTCGAAATCACGATTGCGTATCCAAGCCGGCTACATTTACCGGCGAAAGTGCGGACCTTTATCGATCACCTTGTCGCGCATTTCCAGCAGACCGATGAGCACGCGCGCGATCCACGCGCCAGGATGCCGCGGCGAGCCGTGGCCGGCTCGCCGGTTTATGCCGACGACCTGCCGGTGTCCGCCTTGCCGGGCGACGCGGCGCGGCTGAAGCCTCAGGCTCCGCGCGCGCGAATAGTGGTGGCGTCTTCACCGCTCTGACGGGCGTGCGCGGCACCTCGGCGCATGGGCGACGCAAGCCCGCCTAGATCCACACGTCGTTTGCGGCGGTGCGTTCGTTGCTTTCTTCGCCGGTATTCTTCACGCCACGTGGCTCGATCAGCAGGAGCTTGACCTCGTGTTCGGCATACGGTTTGTGCTCCGTGCCTTTGGGCACTACGTACATTTCTCCTGCTGAAAGCAGCACGGATCCATCGCGCAGGTCGATGCGCAACTGTCCGTCGAGCACGATAAACGTTTCGTCCGTGTCGGCATGTTCGTGCCAGACAAAGTCGCCTTCGATGCGCACCAGCTTGAACTGATAGTCGTTCATTTCCGCGACGACGCGCGGTTGCCATTGGTCGTTGATGAGCTGCAGCTTTTCCGCAAAGTTGATGGCGCGGTGAGATTGTTGAATCGCTTGATGGGTGGACATCGAGGTGCTCCTCCTGAGTGGTAGGTGTCAGGCACGAGCGTAGAGCGGAAGGCGCTATTGGGTCTTGTACGTTTGTGCGCGCCGCTGCCCGGCGCTAAGATACCCGTCGGTCGCGTTGTCGCCTAACGCGTGCCGAGCATGGTTGGGCCCAGCATCCTGAGCCAATGTGCTGGCGCCACGCCCCACGCGCGCTTGAAGTGCCGCGTCATATGGCTCTGGTCGGTAAAGCCGGCCGCCGCCGAGGCGTCGGCGAGCGACACGCCCTGAACCGCGAGGCGGCGCACGAGATCGAGGCGGCGCATGGTCAGATAACGGTGCGGACTCGTGCCGAACAGCGCACGAAAATCCCGCGACAGACTCCAGCGGTCGCGGCTTGCGGCTGCCGCCAGTTCGTCGAGCGTCACCGCGCTATCGAGCGAACCCAGCATGTACTCGCGGGCCCGCTCCGCCGCGAGGTAATCCACTGGCCGGCGCGTCGTGCTCGCCGCACCTGCCACTGCGTCGAGCGCGATGGCCAGATCGTAGAGCGCATCGTCCTGTTCGAGCGAATCGATGGCGCAGTCCATCGTGCGCAACAGGCTTTCGGTGGCCGCAAAGAGGCGCGGGTCGTTCGACAAGCCGCCTTCGAGGAAGGGCAACGGCTTGCCGCCGAGCGCCTGCTGGAACAGCGCCGGGTCGACATAGATCATCCGGTAGTGAAAGCCGTCGCGGGTGCCGGCCTGGCCGTCATGCGGTTCATCGGGATGCAACACCATCGTGCCGCCCGGCAAGCTGTTACGCATGCTGCCGCGATAGCGGAAGCTCTGCACGCCTGCCAGCGTGCGGCCGATCGCATAGGTGTCGTGCCGGTGCATGGCATAGCCGGCATGATGAAAGAATGCTTCGATTCGCTCAATGCCGCTCGCGCCGCCCGAATGTGGCGAGCGATGAATCCAGTCGGCCGTGGGTTGCTGGTCTGACGAACGCGAACCCAGCGTTATCAGGCGGGACTTTCCGCTCATGCCCCCAGACCCGGCCCGTAATTGCCGCCGATCAGGCGCGTGATCGACGTCACGTCGGCGTAATCCTGTTCCGGCAAACCGTCGAGCATCGACACCAGCTCGTTGCTAGCGCCGGCTTCGCGCGCGGCCTCGACTAGCGCATCCTTATAAGTCGGGAAACGGACTTCTTGCAGAATATCGGCGATCTGGAGATCAATCGATTCGCCGGGAATAGCCGATGCGGTCATGCAAGCGCTCCTGGGGGGCGGTTTTCAGGTCTTATTCAGGTCTGCAGGTGCTCGTTCTGGCCCGTGAAGCTTCGCTCCAGATGCCGCGACTTGGGCAATGCGATGTATTGCCATTGTTGCGGACGATTGTCGTCCGTGACAGCGACGTCCGGCGCCGCGGGGGCGACGGGTGCAGCGTTGGCGCGTTCGGCAAGGCTATTGGCGGCCGTGCTGTCCGTCGCGGTATGAACCGGGGCGGCAAAACACGAGGCTGACAGCGTAACCATGGTCAACAGTGTCGAGGTTTTCATCGCCCGACCTCCTAAGCTCATGCGGCGCTAACAGTTGAGCGAGCGCTGTGCCGTCCCCGCGTCGAAAGGAAGGCGCAACCTACACGCGGCGTTGCCCTATGCGGGCGGCGTGCATCTACCATCTTAGATGGCAAACGGCTGCGGCGCGCGCGCAAAAGCGACAAAACCTCATTGTAGATTTCACATGATGGCAGGAAAAAGGCAAAGCAGTCGCGAACGGTCGTACAGCATTTATGTTGCGATGCAATACACCCCGCGTCTAGCGCAGCACCTCGAACCGTGTCCATGGCCACGACGGCCGGTCGCGCATATAGCCGTTGAGCCAGTTCCACTGCGGATGGCGCTTCATGAACGCCTGGGCGTCGAATGGGCGGCCGCACGGATGTCCCCAGCGTGCGGTGAAGGCCATGCTGCGCGCCATGTCGCTGTCGACCACCTTGCCGTCGTTGGCGCCCCACGGATTGAACGGCCCCTGGTCGGAACCGCCGAAGCGCGCGTCGTCCAGTTCCAGATGCCCGCAGATGGTGCGCGAGCACGGGTTGTCGTTGCGGTCGAGATAAACGTCGTGATGGTCGGCGATCATCTCTTTCGCGAGTTCGGCGTCGATCTTGCCGTGATGCATTTCTTCGAGCTGCATGAAGCGTAACCGGCGCGCGCCGTTCTTGCGCACGTCCGTATAGTCTTCGCCTTCGCCGATGCATTCCTGGTTGCGGATCTTCAGATCGGTCGCGGTGTTGTAACCGCTATAGAAGCCGTTTTTCGTACTCTCGAAACCGGAATAGTGCAGCCCGAGTTCGTAGCGCGCGATCTCGCCGGTCTTGGTGTCGCCGAGCAGCCAACTGTTCGCATAGCCGCCGTTATTGGCGACCGCGAACATCTCGCACCATTCGCCGATGTTGTTGGCGTATTGCGACGCGCGCCGTGAGCGATAGAACTCCGGCGCACCGGCCGCGTTGTAGCCGGCAAAGTTGGAGATGGTGGTTTCAGTGACCATCAGGCCGGCTTCGGTGACCCAGAAATCGGTGAGGCTGGAGATGCAGCCCGGCAGGCCCTGCATCAGGATGCGGTTGCCACGATCCGGCACGATGTCGAACACCACGTTGAACGCGTCGCCCGCGGCATAGCGGTCCCACGAGTTGTGCGCCATCACGATGCGGCCGTCCCGTGTGGCATTGCCGGTGGCGATGAACGCGCTGCAGTGATGGCCGCGACGTCCACGCCACGGTTTCAGGCCGAGCTGCGGTTGCTGGACTGCCGCATGGCTTGGCCACCAGCTTTGCAGCAAATCCATGTAACCGTTCCAGGCCAGCACTTCGGCGAACGGCAGCTTCGCGCCGTCGGCGATGCCCTGGATTTCGTCGGCGAATTCAGTGTCGAGTTTGTTGGCGAACTGGGACACGGCGGCGTCGACGAAGGTATCGAAGTCTTCGCCGGTATCCCATTTCGCGAGGTAGCGGGCGGTGCGGATCGCGTTCTGGATTTCAGTGGCGAGCAACTGGCCGTGCTGCTCACCGCGATCGTACGGCTCACCTTCGATATGCAGGAAAATCCAGCCCGCCTGATCGCGGCGCAGGGCATCGAGGGACGGTTCGCTCATCTTCGCTCCGATCGAAGGGCGGGCGTCTCGGTGCGCCCGTCTTGGCGTAACGCGCGCTGCTCGCAATCGCTGCAGCGGTTTCCCCATTGTAGAGAATCTGCCGCGCTTTGCATCGGCTGAGGCAGGAGCATGGGTGAGGCACCGCGCATTGCCGCGCGGCCTCGGCCAATGACTCAGCGATTGCGCGTCCCGGCGCCGGATGCCCGAATACCCGAACCCGGGCCTAGCGCGTCGGATTCATGCGGAAGTAGGCATCGAGCAGCGAAGTCTTGTACACCACCCCCGCCAGCTTCGGATCCGCAGCGCTTTCGACAACCGGCAGCCGCTCCCCCTGAAACGCCATGAAGTGCTGCAACGCAACGCCGAGCGGCATATCCGGTGTGAGCACGTCGAAATGCGGCTGCAGATAATCCGCAGCGGTTTTCGTGGCGGTGTCGCGCTTGTCGAGCAGATCGGAGGTGATGTCCTTGAGCGCGACCACGCCGAGAAACGCGCCGGACTCGTTGGCGACGTACAGATACTTCACGGGATATTCGAGGAACACGCGCGTCATGTCATGCACGGTCGCGTTCGGCGGCACGACGGTTTCGGCGGGACGGATCAGCTCGCGCATCTGCGTTGCGCGCAGGCGGGTGCGCTCCTGCTCCTCCTGATTGCGGCGCAGCGTGATCTCGTACATCGACGTCTTGCCGATCGCACGCGACACGAAATACGCAACCACACACGACAGCATCAGCGGCAGCACCACCTGATAGCTGAGCGTCATTTCAAAGATCATCAGGATCGCCATCAGCGGTGCCTGCGTGGCGCCGGCCAGAAACGCGCCCATACCGACCATCGCATAAGCGAACGGCGCCGAGGTGCTGTGCGGCCACAGTGCGTGCATGCCCAGGCCGAACAGCGAGCCGACCACCGCGCCGACGAAGAGCGTCGGCGTGAACACCCCGCCGATCGCGCCTGAACCCACGGTCGCCGACGTCGCGACGATCTTGAACACCAGCACGAGGACGAGTGCGTTCCACGTCCACGGCGAATGCAGAATCGAATTGACGACGCTGTAGCCGTTGCCCCACACCTCGGGCGTCCAGACCGACAGAATGCCGACTACCAGACCGCCCAACGCCAGCCGGATGGGCAGCGGCACGGGCAGTTTACGAAAGTTCTCTTTGGAGAAGTCCATCAGCCGCAGAAACTGCGGCGCGATCGCACCGCAGAGCAGCCCGAGCCCGACGAACAACAGAACTTCGGCACCCGCCACCGGCGGAAACACCGGCATTTCGTACGGCGGCTTGTAGCTGGTGAACTCGCGCATCGTGATGTTGGCGACCACCGCCGAGACCACCACGGGACCGAAGCTTTCCATCACGATCGAGCCGAGCACGATTTCAGTGACGAAAAACGCGCCGGCAATCGGCGCGCTGTACGCGGCGGTAATCCCGGCTGCCGCGCCGCAGGCGACCAGCAGACGCAGACGCGGCGGATCGAAATGCACCCAGCGGCCGATCAGCGACGCGGCCAGCGCTGCCAGTTGCACCATCGGGCCTTCACGGCCGATCGAGCCGCCGCTCGAAATCGTGAACAGCGACGACACGCTGCGCCAGAAGCTCAGCTTGACTGGCACCACGCCGTCGCCAATGGCGACTGCTTCCATGTAGTCGACGTGATTGCTCTTGTCGACGTGACGCTGCGCGATCAGTAGAAAGAAGCCGGCGACCAGGCCACCCGCGGCGGGCAGCCACACGCGCACTGTCCACGGCAAGCCGCGCGCCATTTCGACGAAACTACCGGACTTGCCGACAAATGCCAGTTGCAGCAACGCGATGGCTTCGCGAAAGGCAATCGTCGCGAACGCGCCCGCGACGCCGACCACGACCGACCAGACCAGCATCGTATGGGCGTCGGACAGACGGAACAGGCGTTGGGCGCGGGTGCGCAGCTTCAGCAGGAATGAAAGCACGTCGGCGGGAGAGGGTGTGATGGGTGGATGAAATGCGCGTACGGTAACAGCATTGCGCCCGCTGTTGGAAGCGGGCGCAATGCGGAGCGTGCGCGAAGAAGGAGGGCGCGGATCAAGTCGCCGCCTTGTCGAGTTCCGGGTAGTGCCGGAAGATGCAGGCTTCGTTATGCTCGATGCGCCGGTCGGACTGGAGATAGGCGGCGATGTTCGGCCGCTCGATCACCGCGTCGTGCAGCGCCGCGAGGCGTGGGTAGTGTTCGCCGAAACGCTTGAGCGCGCGCGGAAACGCGTACAGCAGACCGTCGATCAACTGGAACATCGACAAGTCGACGTAGGTGAGCGCGTCGCCCACCATGAACGTGTCGCCGGACGGGTTCTGTTTCAGCACGCGCTCGAAGTACTTCATGAACTTCGGAATCCGATTGTCGATGAACTCGTGTGCGCGCACTTTGGCGGCGTCTTTCTGGTCTTCGTAATACAGGGCGCTGGCGAGCGGATGATGCGTGTCGTGCGCCTCGGTCACCATATCGGCGATCGTCAGTTGCAGCCCGTTGGCGACATAGCGCAGGCTTTCAACCGATGGCGCCAGATTGAGCTTCGGGCCGAGGTAGAACAGGATGTTGGCGGTCTGCGCGATCACCAGATCGCCGTCTTTCAGAAACGGCGGCGCGAATGGCGGATAGGGCTCGTCGCGGCTCTTCATGATTGCCATCATCGCGTTCGTGCCCAAGCCGTCCGACGGCTCGCCGCGCGCCACTTCCACGTAGTCCGCGCCGGCTTCTTCCAGTGCCAGCCGCACGAATTCGCCGCGGCCCTGCAGGCCGTCCCAATAGTAAAGTTCCAGGCTCATCGATCGGTCCTCATTCCGGTTGCATGAACGGGTTTGCGTGGACGGGTGACGTCAGCAAGCAGTATGCCGTGCATGCGCGCCGGATGGGCTTCCTGAACGCACAAAACCCCGCACGCGGCGGGGTGGGTCAGGGGGCGAGGGCGGCTTAGCCGAACAGGTGCTGGACGGTCCATGTGATACCCAGTCCGCCCGCAATCAACCACACATACAGGATGAAGCCGGTGGTCAATGCGCGGGGTCCGGCCTGACGGATCTGCGAGATGCGGGTTTCGATACCGAGCGCGGTCATGGCCATGGTGAGCGCGAAGGTGTCGAGCATGTTCAGCGTGCTGGTCGCGCTTTCGGGCAAGACATGCAGCGAATTGATCACGACGAAGGCCAGGAAGCCGAGCGCGAACCAGGGAATGGCCAGCTTGCGCGGTGCATGTTGCTTGCCGTCTTCGGCCGTTGCGGTGGCGGCCGCGCCGCGTGCCGGGCGGTTCACCCACACGCCGACGACCAGCAGCACCGGCACCAGCAGCATCACGCGGGTCATCTTGACGATGGTCGCGATGTGAGTCGCTTCCGGGCTCACGTTGCTGGCCGCGCCGACCACCTGCGCCACTTCATGAATCGTGCCGCCGAAGAACAGACCCGCGCCCACCGTGTCGAGATGCAGCCAGCCCGCCTTGAACAGCACCGGGTAGAGGAACATCGAGAGGGTGCCGAACAGCACCACGCTGCCCACGGCCATGGCGCTCTTGTGCGGCTTCGATTGCAGCGTCGACTCGAATGCGAGCACGGCCGCCGCGCCGCAGATCGCGCTGCCCGCAGCCGTCAGCAGTGCCGTGTCGCGGTCGAGCTTCATGATCTTCATACCGGCCCACGTGCCGATCACCAGCGTGCTCACCACGATCAGCACCGATTCAGCGAGACCGGGCAGGCCGACCTGAGCGATTTCCTGCAGGCTCACGCGCAGCCCGAAAAACGCCACCGCGATGCGCAGGAGCTTGCGCGCCGAGAAGTTGACGCCGGCCGCCCAGCTATCGGGCATGCCGTCGCGCAGTGCGTTGCCGTAAATGGCGCCGGCCACGATGCCGACGATCAGCGGGCTCAAACCCAGGCCGGCGATGGCCGGGATCGCCGCGATGCGCGTCACGGCAGCGGCGAACAGCGCAACGAACAGAATGCCGTTGAGCTGGCCACGGGTGGATGACCCCGACGACCCGGCGGGTTTGGCAGAAGCGGCGAGGTGAGCGGTGGACATGGCGTAGCGCCTTCCTATGACTGTTCTGATTCGATAGTTCCAATCCTAAATTAGATATATCGATATGAAAAATCGTGATTTAGAATGTAAAGCATCGGTTCAGCAGATATTTCGACCCCCATGACCCCGGATCAACTTATAACGTTCGCCGCTGTCGCCGAGCATCGCAACATCAGCCGGGCGGCGGTTGCGCTGCATTTATCGCAGCCGGCCGTGTCCGGCCAGTTGCGACAGTTGCAGGACGAATTCGGCGAGCCGCTTTACCAGCGCGACGGCCGCGGCGTGCGCCTCACACCCGCTGGCGAGCAGCTCGCCAGCTATGCGACCCGGATGCGGGATACCTGGCGGCAGGCGCATGCGTATCGCGACGCCCTGCGCGGCCTTGAGCAAGGCACCTTGCGCATCGGCGCCAGCACCACCCCGGCGAGCTATCTGTTGCCGTACCTGATTGCCGACTTTCACCGCCGCCATCCCGACGTGACGCTGCATACCGCCGATGGCAACACCACGGAAATCGTCGGCGCGCTGGGCTCGGTGGATATCGCCATGATCGAAGGGCCGGTCGGCGTGGATCTACCGCCGGACACCGCGGTGCATGCGTGGCGCGAGGACGAGATCGTCGCGATCATGCCGCGTACGCATCCGCTGGCGCAGGCGAGCGCGGCGGACGGGGTGTGCATCAACGGCGGGCGGGCGGAGATGGCGGCACTCGGTCCGTATCCACTGGTGTTGCGCGAAGCCGGGTCGGCCGTTCGGCAGATCGTCGAGCGGGCCTTTGCGCGCGCGGGCGTGCCGATGCGTGTGGCATTGGAGATAGCCGGGGTCGAGGGCGTCAAGGAGGCGGTGCGGGCGGGAATGGGCGTCGGTTTCGTGTCGGCGATGTCGATGCGTCACGAGGACGGGGTGCTGTGCCGGTTCTCATTGAGCCCCGAGCCGCTGACGCGGCGGCTGTCGATTCTGGTGCCTCACGCGAGTGCGCCATCGCGGGTGGTCGAACAGTTCCTCGCGTTGTGCCTGGCGGATGGGCCCTGATCACGGTTGCCTGGGGATTTCCACTATGGTGCGCGACGGCTGGCTCGGCGCACTATTCGGTCATTCAAGCGCCTCGGCGCTTTTTTTCGAAACGTGTTTGGAACCGGTTCCAAATGCCGATCGTGAGACAGATTTGAGTAAATTCGACATGAGTGACGCAGTGGACGTGGTGATCGTCGCAAGCGCCTTCGGGATGGACGCGGTCCGCAAGGGCGGTCATCTGAAGTGGGCCAACGCGAGCAAACAGGCTGGCGCGGCAGCGTTCGAAGTGCGCCGCGAACTGTTCGCGGACGAAGCCGATGCCGCGCCGCAGGCATTGCGCGCGCTCGGCAAGTCGATCGCCGAACTGGGCCTGTGGTCGGTGTATTCGACCCCCGCTTCGCTGTACACGTCCGACGGACACCTCGACGCCGACGCATTGCGTCTCGCGCTCGATGAAGCGACGGCGTTCGGCGCGCGCTTCGTGAAGCTGCAACTCGGCGGTTTCGCCGCCGAGGCCAACGGCGCGGCGATTGCGGACCACCTGCGCGGCGCGAACGTGCGGCTTGTCGTCGAGAACGGCCAACTGGCCGAAGGCGGCTCGCTCGCGCAATTCACCGGTCTGTTCGATGCGCTGAAGCGCGAAGGCCACGCCGGTCTGCTCGGCATGACCTTCGACATCGGCAACTGGGCATGGCGCGATGTCGCGCCGCTCGACGCCGCCGGGCCGCTGGCTGCGCACGTCGAATACATCCATTGCAAGACGACGGTGGGCGAGGGCGCACGACGCTTTCCCGCCGCCCCGGCCGCCGGCGATACGCAGTTCGCCGCGGTGCTCGACACGCTGCCGCGCCACGTGCCGCGGGGCATTGAATTTCCGTTCGATGCGAATCGTATCGATGCGGACGCGGCGCACTACGTCGCGTGGCTGGCCGCCGCGTAAGCGGCGCGCAGGACCTTAAAAAATACGCAGGAGCGAAGCATGAGCAACACCAACGCAGCACTCGACGTCATCACCTACGGCGAAGCGATGGCCATGTTCGTGGCCGCCGAAACCGGGGCACTCGCCGGTGTCGGGCAATTCACCAAGCGCGTCGCGGGTGCCGATCTGAATGTGGCGATCGGTCTGTCGCGATTGGGTTTCAAGGTAGGTTGGATGAGCCGGGTCGGCAACGATTCGTTCGGCCAGTACGTGCGCGACACGCTGACGAAAGAAGGCATCGACCAGCGCTGCGTCACCACCGACGAGCGCTACCCGACCGGTTTCCAGTTGAAGTCGAAGAACGACGACGGCAGCGATCCGGCTGTCGAGTACTTCCGCAAGGGATCGGCGGCGAGCCACCTGTCGTTGGCCGACTACACGGCCGATTACGTGCTGCCCGCGCGTCACCTGCATCTGACGGGCGTGGCGCCGGCCATCTCGGCGAGTTCGTGCGAACTAGCCTTCCATCTGGCGCGTGAAATGCGTGCCGCAGGCAAGACCATTTCGTTCGACCCGAATCTGCGCCCGACGCTGTGGCCCTCGCGCGCCGCGATGGTCGAAGGGCTGAATGCGCTCGCCGCACTGGCCGACTGGGTGCTGCCCGGCATCGGCGAAGGCGAGATTCTGACCGGCTATACGCAGCCGGACGACATCGCAAAGTTTTATCTCGACCAGGGCGCGCGCGGCGTGATCATCAAGCTCGGCGCACAAGGCGCGTACTTCCGCACCGCCGACGATGCTGCTGTGATCGCCGGCCAACCGGTCGCGAAGGTGGTGGACACGGTTGGCGCGGGCGATGGCTTTGCTGTCGGCGTGGTCAGCGCGTTGCTAGAAGGCAAGACGCTGCCGCAAGCGGTCGCACGCGGCAATCGCATCGGCGCACTGGCGATCCAGGTGATCGGCGATTCGGAAGGCCTGCCGAGCCGCGCCGAACTCGACGCGCCCGAACGGACCGATGTGCCGCGCGTCGCGACCGTGGCCTGAGCGCGGGTGAGCCACGTACAACGCCGTATCCAGCACATTTAGCCAATCAGCATTAGCTAGTTCGATAACAGCAAGAGCGCGCGAGACGTGCCTCATGACCCCGCCCATCGTTGCTTCGGGAAGCCGTTAGCAACTACTTGCATGGGACCAGAGTAAGTGCTTTGCACCAACTCTGGTCAACAAAGGAGACTCCCATGACCTCATCGCTCGCGATTCGCCGTTGGTGGACGATCATGCCGATCGTATTCATCACATACAGCCTGGCCTATCTCGACCGCGCGAACTTCGGTTTCGCGTCGGCCGCCGGCATCAATCAGGATCTCGGCATCAGCAAAGGGCTGTCGTCGTTGATCGGCGCCTTGTTCTTCCTCGGCTATTTCTTCTTCCAGATTCCCGGCGCGATTTACGCAGAACGCCGCAGCGTGAAAAAGCTCGTGTTCTGGAGCCTGGTCCTGTGGGGCGGATGCGCGGCGCTGACCGGCATGGTCAGCAATATTCCCTCGCTGATGGTGATCCGGTTCGTGCTCGGCGTCGTCGAGGCCGCGGTGATGCCCGCCATGCTGATTTTCATCAGCAACTGGTTCACGAAGAGCGAGCGCTCGCGGGCCAACACCTTCCTGATTCTCGGCAATCCGGTGACGGTGCTGTGGATGTCGGTGGTATCCGGCTATCTGGTGCACTCGTTCGGCTGGCGCCACATGTTCATCGCCGAAGGTGCACCCGCGATCATCTGGGCGGTGTGCTGGTGGTTCATCGTGCAGGACAAGCCGCAACAGGTGTCGTGGCTCACGCAGCAGCAAAAGGACGACCTCGCCGAAACCTTGCGCGCCGAACAGGCCGCGATCAAGCCGGTCCGTAACTACAGCGAAGCGTTCCGCACACCTGCGGTCATCAAGCTGTGTGCGCAGTATTTTTGCTGGAGCATCGGCGTGTATGGTTTCGTGCTGTGGCTGCCGTCGATCCTGAAGAACGGTTCGACGCTCGGCATGGTCGAAACCGGCTGGCTCTCGGCGCTGCCGTATCTGGCCGCTACGATCGCCATGCTTGCGGCTTCGTGGGCATCGGATAAACTCAACCGCCGCAAAGTGTTCGTGTGGCCGTTCCTGCTGATCGGCGCGGTTGCGTTCGCCGCGTCGTATGCGCTGGGGTCTACGCACTTCTGGATTTCGTATGCGCTGCTGGTGGTCGCCGGCGGTGCGATGTATGCACCGTATGGGCCGTTTTTCGCGATCGTGCCGGAGCTGCTGCCGAGGAACGTCGCGGGCGGCGCGATGGCGCTGATCAACAGCATGGGTGCGCTCGGTTCGTTCGTCGGCTCGTACGTGGTCGGCTATCTGAATGGTGCGACCGGCTCGCCTGCGGCATCCTATGCGTTCATGAGCGCGGCGCTCGTCGCCGCGGTGATTCTGACGCTGATCGTCAAGCCACAGCCAGAAGCAGAGCCGCAGAACAAGGCCGCCAAACTCGCTACACCGTTGCAAGGAAAATAAGCTGATGAAGAAGATCGTCGCCTGGAAGTCGCTGCCCGAGGATGTGCTCGCGTATCTGCAACAGCATGCGGAAGTCGTGCAGGTCGACCCCGCGCAGCACGACACGTTCGTCGCCGCCTTGAAGGATGCGGATGGCGGCATCGGTTCGAGCGTGAAAATCACGCCGGCGATGCTCGAAGGCGCGAACCGGCTGAAGGCGTTGTCGACCATCTCGGTGGGCTTCGATCAGTTCGATGTGGCCGACCTCACGCGCCGTGGCATCGTGCTCGCGCACACACCGGACGTGCTGACCGAGTCCACGGCGGATACGGTGTTCTCGCTGATCCTCGCGTCGGCGCGGCGCGTCGTCGAACTCGCGGAGTGGGTGAAGGCGGGGCAATGGAAGCAAAGCCTCGGACCGGCGTATTTTGGCGTCGACGTGCAGGGCAAGACGCTCGGCATCGTCGGGCTGGGACGGATCGGCGGGGCGGTTGCGCGGCGCGCGGCGCTCGGTTTCAACATGAAGGTGCTGTACACGAATCGCAGTGCGAATCCGCAGGCGGAACAGGCCTACGGCGCGCGCCGCGTCGAGTTGGCGGAGTTGCTTGCCACCGCTGACTTTGTCTGTCTGCAGGTGCCGCTCACGCCCGCGACGAAGCACATGATCGGCGCGGCCGAACTCAGGTCGATGAAGAAGGGCGCGATTCTGATCAACGCATCGCGCGGCGCCACGGTCGATGAACAGGCGCTGATTGAAGCACTGCAAAACGGCACGATCCACGGCGCGGGTCTCGACGTGTTCGAGACCGAACCGCTGCCGGCCGATTCGCCGCTGCTGAAAATGGCGAACGTGGTCGCGCTGCCGCATATCGGTTCGGCAACGCACGAGACCCGCCATGCGATGGCGCGCAATGCGGCGGAAAACCTCGTCGCCGCGCTCGACGGGACGCTCGCCACCAACATCGTCAACCGCGAAGTGTTGAAGAAATGAGCGCGACGCCGCTTGCCGCCGCGCGCCGCGCGACGATCACCGACGTAGCGCGCGAAGCCGGTACGGGCAAGACCAGTATCTCGCGCTATCTGAATGGCGAGATGAGCGTGCTGTCGCCGGAATTGCGCGCGCGCATCGAGGCGGCCATCGAGCGTCTCGACTATCAGCCGAACCAGATGGCGCGCGGCCTCAAGCGTGGCCGCAATCGCTTGATCGGGATGCTGCTCGCTGACTTGACCAACCCATACACCGTGGAAGTACTGCAAGGCGTGGAGGCCGCTTGCCACGCGTTGGGGCTGATGCCGCTGATCTGCCACGCGGCCAATGAAGTCGAGATGGAGCGGCGCTATCTGCAACTGCTGACCACGTATCGTGTGGAAGGCGTGATCGTCAACGCGCTCGGGGTGCGGGAAGAAACGCTGCGGCCGGTGGGCGGCGGCGGGATTCCGGCGGTGCTGGTCGACCGTTCGGTGGAGGGCCTCGTCGCCGATATGGTCGGGCTGGACAACCGGGCGGCGGCTGAACTTGGCACGCGCCATTTGCTGGACCATGGTTTCGACGACATCTGGTTCGTCGTGCAACCCTTCGAGCAGGTCAGTTCGCGGCAACAGCGCGAGGCGGCGTTTCGCGCGGCGATGGGCGGCGAGGGTGGTACGGGCCACGAGGGCAGGACTGGCGGGAAAGGCGAAGGCAGCAAGGGCGGCGCGCGTGGGCATACGTTGGTGTTGAACCTTGGGGAGCCGGCAGCCGTCGAGCGCGCCCTTGCCGAACTGGACCGTGCAATCGATGCAGCCGGCGGCCCTGACGACTTTGGCGGCAGCACAGGGCACGCCGCAGGCAATGCCGGAGATAGCGCAACCGGTGATGCCGGAGATAAGGCAGCAGGCAAAGCCACAGATAACGCCGTAGGCGATGCTGGAGATTGCGCAGAAGGCAATGCCATCTTTAGCGTCACGCGCAAAGCCAGCCGCATCGCCTTGTTCGCGGCCAATGCGCCGGTCGCGCTGTGCCTCGCCCTCCATCTGAAAGCGCGCTACGGCGCGGATTGGCAGGCGCGTGTCGCGCTGCTGTCGATCGACGATCCCGAATGGGCCGAATTGACCGGCGTCACCACGATCCGCCAGCCGACCTACGAGATCGGCTACCGCGCGGTCGAGTTCCTCCATGAACGCATCGAAGGGGTTCAAACCACCGCGCGCGACTGCCTCTTGCCAGGCGAATTGATCGTCCGCGCCTCAACTTTGCGCTGACTTCGCGCTGATCTGCGATCATTCGGGCTGCGGCGCGCAGCGGGTGCGCGCCGGTCATCGCAAGGAAACTCATGGTTGTAGCACCGCTTACCCTCTCGAGCCTCGCCGTCGCGACCTTGTTCGTCGCCGCCTTACCGTTCCTGGTCTACCGCCGTTTGCGCCGGCCGCTCGCGTTGAACCCCCGTGACGCGATCACCGGCGTCGCCATCTTCGCGCTGTTCGCCATGGTGATCGAGCGCGCGCTGAACGATTACGTGCTGCATCGGAACGAAGCGACCGCCGCCTTCCTGTCCAATCCGCTGGCCTTCGTGGTGTATGGCGCGCTGGCCGCGGGTATCTGCGAAGAAGTGGGGCGTTTCATTGGCATGCGCCTGCTGCTCAAACGCGCGGCCGCGAAGTCGGCGTCCGCTGCGGCGGGCAACAGCGACGGCACGGCGCTGACTTATGGCCTCGGCCACGGAGGCGCGGAAGCCTGGCTGGTCGGCGTGCTGGTGCAAATTCAATGGATCCTGTTCGCTGTCTTTGAAAACCGCGGCGAACTGGACGGCTACCTGAGCAATCTGCCGACCGATTCGGTGATGCGCATCCACCTGATCCTTGCCAGCCTGACGCCACAGACGGCCGGCATTTTCGCACTCGAACGGGTGGCCGCGCTGGTGTTCCAGATCGGCTTGTCGGTGCTGATGTGGCGCGGCCTGCGGGCGGGCTGGCGCGGTATCCTGCCGCTCGCCATTGTGCTGCACGCGCTGGTCGACGTGCCGGCTGCGTTGTTCCAGGCGCAGCTCGTGCCGCTCGCCGCGGTGGACGGTGTGTATGCGGTGGGCGCGGTGATCGTGACGGGCCTGTTGTTCAGAGTCTTCCGTCGGCCGGCGGTTGCCGCCTAAACCGCTTTTGAAGCACTTGTGAGCCGCCTATGAGCAGCTTGCCACGCAGACCCTTCGTGATTTTCTAACTTCCGGCGTACCCTTTCGGTACGCCGTTCAGGCTCATCCTTTCGGCACACCTTATGGAAGAAGCTTACCAATACGACTGCGCGAATCCCGAGTTCGAGGAATTGGCGCGCGTCATCAGCGATCTGTTCCCCGAGCAGACGCAGTTCATTCAGCGTGCAAGCGAAGATGGCACGCCGATCCTGGCGATTCACTGGGTTGCCATGCGTTTCGGCGCGACCGCGCGCCGCATTGTCATGACCGTGGTGATTGCGCCGACGGCGTTGGCGCGTTATCGCGCGTTGCCGGCACGGCTGCGAGGCCGGAGTTTCGCCGTGTTGCGGGCATATGTCGAAGCGAGCATCGGCTCGCTCGAAGAGCAGTATGCGAACGGCGAGGCGGTGCCGCGCGACGTGACGGTGGATCTCGGCGACGAGTTTGCTTGAAACAGTGGCTTGAAGGAATTGACCGAAGGCGTTGATCCGAGGCCTTGACCTAAGGCCTCGGCTAGAACGCGGCGGGATGGACCGCGATCAGCTCGCTACGATTCAATCGGCAAGCCGATAGACCTTCGCGAAGCGTGCGGCCTGCACCACGCCGTAGTCGCCAGGGGCGTACTGCATGATCCAGTCGCCAGCGGCGCCGTGCAGCACGTCGCCGCCACTCGCTGAGCGGGCCAGTGAAAACGCTTCATTCATCTGTTTGGCCAGCACGACGGCCGGACGGTTGCGGTATGCACCCGGTTCGCCATGAGCGAGGGTAGCGTCTTCCGGCAGATATTTGGCGTCGAAGCGTTCGCGCGAGACGACCCAGCGGTCGCCGGTCGAGCCGGTGATCAGCGCATCGCCGCGGGCATAGCGGTTCGGGCCTTCCAGGCTCATCAGTTCGCCTTCTGCGGCGGCGAACTCAACGCTCACGGTTTCGTTTTTGACGACGCGCCGGGCGTTTGCATCGTTACTCAGATCGAGATTTTTCAGTTCGGGCATGAAGCGAGTCGGTGTAGAGAGATTGACAGCCGCGCCGGGACTTTGCGTCTCGACGCCACATACTCGCAATCATGCCAGATGCATTTGAAGTTCAGGTTCTTTTGCCATGAACCGAGCGCGCAGCGTGGAAACCCGCGCTGCGCGCAATCAACTGCACTGTCGACCCTGCGATTAACCTCTTACTGCGTCGCAGCCGCGTCGCTAGCCGGCGCCGGGGCCTTCTTGCCGCCCTTGCCATGGTGACGCTGGCCTTTTTCAGGGCCACCCTGATGGAACGTTGCGTCGGCCAGTTTCTTCTGTTCCGGCGAGAAGCTGCTGTACAGCGGATCGAACGCATCGACCAGTTTCTTCATGCCGTCCGCATGCGCTTGCGCGATCGTCGCGTATTGCTTCATGTCGTCGATTGCCGACAGGTTCGTATCGGCCTTGCGCTGCTGGAACAACTGGCCCATCGTCTGGCCATTGTTGCGCATGACATCGGCGAACGCGCTCCATTGCGATTCCTGCGCCGACGTGATCTTCAACTTCGTGTGCAGGTAAGCGATGCGGTCTTCGACATTGCGCTCGTGGCCAGCTTTTGCGGCGGGTGCTGAGGCGCCCATCGGTGCCGAAGCCGGTGCGGAAGTTTGTGCGAACGCGCCGCTCATGGCGACTGCGGTGGCCAACATGACGAGTGCTTTTTTCATCGAAACTCCTGATGTCTGTTCGAATTGTGACAAGGCGAGCATGGCGAGCGGCCCAACGCGCATCGGCATGGAGATGCGTAGCGGCCGGCTGCCCACTTCGCCGTCGCCGCTATTTGTATCACGATATCCCTACAATGCGCCTCTTGTGCGACAAACGCTTACAACCGAAACCAACAGGAAATAGCGGGTGGACAAATTCGTCAGCATGGAAATCTTCGTCGCGGTAGTCGAGGCCGGCAGTCTCACGGCGGCCGCCGAGCGCTTCGACATTTCGTCGGCGATGGTGGGCAAGCATATCCGCTCGCTCGAAACACGGCTCGCGACGCGGCTTCTGACGCGCACCACGCGTCGCCAGAGTCTGACTGAAATCGGCCGACAATACTACGAACAGTGCAGGCGCATTCTAGCCGACGTCAAGGAAGCGGAGTCGCTTGCCGAGGCAATGGCGGCCGCGCCGCGTGGGGTGCTGAAGGTGACGGTGCCGCTAACTTACGGCGTGGAAGTCTTTGCCCCGGCGATGACCGACTACCTGAGAGCATGGCCGGACGTGAGCCTCGAACTGGATCTGTCGAATCGTGTGATCGACCTGGTGGAAGAGGGTTTCGATGCGTCGGTGCGAATCGGCCATCTGCCGGATTCCAGTTTCGTTGCGCGGCCGTTGAAGCCTTACCGGATGCGCGCGTGCGCGTCGCCGGCTTATCTGGAGCGGGCCGGCACGCCGCGCACGCCGGCCGATCTCATGCAGCACGAATGCCTAGGCTTCCTGCATTGGGGCCGCGAAGGCTTGTGGCGGCTAGGCGGCGAGACCGCGGACGAAAACCAGCTGCGCGCCGGGCGATTCCGGGCGAACAACGGTCAGGCGCTCAAGGTTGCCGCATTACGTGGCTTCGGGCTGGTGTTGCAGCCGGAGGCGCTGCTTGCGAGAGAGATCGCCAGCGGCGAACTGGTGTCGGTGCTGGAAGACTATCTGCCCGAGGGCGCGCCCGTCCATCTGGTCTACCCACGCGACCGCCGCGCCACGCCCAAGCTCACCAGCTTTATCGATTTCGTGATGGAGCGGTTTGGGGTGTGATAATCCGCCCCATCGCTGACCAACTCCTTCGCCCTCGATGAGACCTCCGCGCCTCGACCAACTCGACGACCTCGACCGCAGCCTCGTTGCGCTGCTGCAAGCCAACGCCCGTGAGAGCGTCGCCAATCTCGCGCGTCAACTGGATGTGGCGCGCACCACCGTGATCGCCCGGATCGCCCGGCTCGAGCGCAGCAATGTGATCGGCGGCTATAGCGTGCGGCTCGGTCAGGACGTACTCGACTCGAGCATCCAGGCATACGTCGGCATCATCATCGCGCCGAAGTACGGGCCTGCGGTGCAGAAACGTCTCGGCAAGATGCCCGAGGTGCAACTGCTATGCGCGGTGAGCGGCGAGTTCGACTATGTGGCGTGGCTGCGCGCCGATTCGCCCGATCGCCTCAACGATCTGCTTGATGAGATCGGCGGCCTGGAAGGGGTGGAGCGAACCACGACGTCGATCATTCTTGCGCGCAAGATCGACCGCGGAACGGTGTGATCCTGGTGCCTGATTTTTACGCAGTTTTAACACGTTTTCGACATATCGACTGATTGCATCGTCATAACGTCGAAATTGCTGGTCATAGCGCAGCATTTTGCGTGTATGAACTGTTTTTGCTTCTCCCTAAACTGTGTCTCAAGGGTTCAGCCCGCCGGGCGCCGCGCCTAAGCGCAGCGCACTTCCCAAGCTGGAGACAGCAGACAAAAAGATTAGGAGAAGCGCATGAAAGTAGCCATCGTTGGCGCAGGTTTGATCGGTCACACCATCGCCCACATGTTGCGCGAAACCGGCGACTATGACGTCGTGGCGTTCGACCGCGATCAGCATGCGCTCGATAAGCTCGCCGCCCAGGGCATCCCGACCCGCCGCGTCGATTCCGCCGATGCAGCCGCGCTGCGCGCCGCCATTCAAGGCTTCGACACGCTCATCAATGCGCTGCCGTATTACCTGGCGGTGAACGTGGCCTCGGCCGCCAAGGGCGCAGGCGTCCATTACTTCGACCTGACCGAAGACGTGCGCGCCACCAGCGCGATTCGTGCAATCGCCGACGATGCCGACCACGCCTTCATGCCGCAGTGCGGTCTGGCGCCGGGCTTCATCGGGATCGCCGCGCATGAACTGGCGAACCGTTTCACTGAAATCCGCGACGTCAAGATGCGCGTCGGCGCGCTGCCGGAATTCCCGACCAACGCGTTGAAGTACAACCTGACGTGGAGCGTCGACGGTCTGATCAACGAGTACTGCCAGCCGTGCGAAGCGATCCGCGACAGCCGCACGCAGTGGGTGCAGCCGCTGGAAGGCCTCGAACACTTCTCGCTCGACGGTACCGAATACGAAGCCTTCAATACGTCCGGTGGCCTGGGTACGCTATGCGAAACGCTGGCGGGCCGGGTCGAATCGCTCGACTACAAGTCGGTGCGCTATCCGGGTCACCGCAACCTGATGCAGTTCCTGCTGGAGGACCTGCGTCTTTCGAGCGACCGCGACACGCTCAAGAGCATCATGCGCCGTTCGGTGCCCTCGACCGCGCAAGACGTCGTGCTGGTGTTCATCACTGTGAGCGGCATGCGCGACGGGCAACTGGTGCAGGAAGTGTTCACCCGCAAGATTTTCGCAAAGACGGTGTGCGGCGTGCCGATGAGCGCGATCCAGATCACCACGGCCGGCGCAATGTGCGCGGTGCTCGATCTGTTCCGCGAGCAGAAGCTGCCGCAAAGCGGTTTCGTGCGTCAGGAGCAGGTGTCGCTGCGCGACTTCCTCGCGAACCGCTTTGGCCAGTTGTATGAAGGGCAGTCGCTGGATGCGATGGCAACGGTGTAAGCCGAGACTGTCGCGCTGAGGTTGCAAATGAGGCTCAAAACCGAGGGCCGTGCGACGACGCGGTAGTGACCGCCGCGAGTAACGAAGAAAGCCTCTTAGAAGGCCGTGTTATGAACGCCAACGCCCCGCATTGCGGGGCGTTGTGCGTTTGAAACATCGGTGCTGAACGGGCTGCTGCACGGGTCGCTATTCCGACTGGCCGCTACACAGGCAGCGGCGGCATGGCTGACGACGCATGCGGTTCGCCAACCAGGCGCGCGAGCAACGCTTCGTAATCCGTGCGGGTTGGCGCGGTGTTGTCGAACATCAACAGGTCTTCGCAAATGTCCCCGCTCGGCACGAAACGGCGCTGCCGATACTCGTCCCAATGCGCGAGTTTGTAGGCGTCGTTCGGATTGCCGCGCGCGATGATGCGTTGACGCGCCATCTCTTCGGACGTGTAGACCCAGACGACTCGCAACGAAACGTCCGCGCCGATACCCAGCCATGCACGATCGAACAGGCGCCGCTCGCGCACTTCGCGCGACAGCGGACCGACGACCAGCGCGCTAATGCCGAGTTCGAGATTGTCGCGGGCGGTATCGAGCAGACCGCGATACTCGGGGTCGCGCAGGTGCTGCAGGAAGAGCGGGCTGTCGCGGTCGTTCGGGTCGCCGGTCAGCATGGCCATGGCGGCCGCGCTGTAGCCGCCGAACAGCGTATCTTTATCGAGCAGGCAGAAGGGCGACGCGATCGTCTGCATCAGCGGGCCAATCAGCTTCTTCGCCAGGGTGGTTTTGCCGGTGCCTGCGTGACCGCAGAAGAAAACCAGATGGGTCACGAAGACGTGTCCTCGGGCGTGGCAGGCGGGGTGCTGGCGAGTTGCGGGTCACGCGCGAATTTGCCGCTTGCTTCCAGCCACATCACATTGATGATGCCGAAGCCCAACGCCACGCCGATGCCGAGAATCCAGGTGAAGTACCACATTGCAGTCTCCTTGATCGTAGGTCCGGCGCGGCACGCGGTGAAGCGTTGCGCATAACCGGTACAGCGAAGCAAACCTGCTGGCAGACAAAGGTAGCACGCGGCGGATCCGAGGGTAAATCCGCAGCGCGCAGCGCCCACAGCGCAGCGCTTTGCAGCGATCATGAAGAAGAACGCGATCCTGTGCAAGAGGGGGCACGGCGTCTGGCCGCTCGACCAGGATGGCGCGATACGCCTATAACAAGAACACCATCACCAACAACGCCACGAGCCACACGGGAGATCCAGCATGCCGATGCGCCAGCACTTCCTCTGCAAAGCCGCGCTGCTTGCGCTTGCGATCGCGTCGCTTGCCGGGTGCGCCTCGACGCCGGCCGAACCCGTCCCGTTCAAGGAGGTGCCGCAAGCGCGCATCGTCCAACCCGGCTACACGCAGCCCGGAACCGGACTGGTCGCCGTCGACGTGCGGCGCGAACGTTCCCGTGACGTGATCGTGCGGTTCCGCGATGCCTTGGTGTATATCGACGGCGAGCAGGTCACCGACCTGATGAACGGCGAACATGTGGTCTTCTATCTGAGCCCGGGCGTACATCGCATTGGTGTCTCCACGCAATTCGATCCGGTCGTGGAAATGCACTTCACGGTGACAGCCGATACGCGCTATACGAACCGGGCGTCGGTCACCTTCGGCGAAGATAACCGCATCGCATTGCGCAGGGTTGCCCAATAGCGCAGGGAAGGGCCGGACAGCGCCGGATCGCGCCGGGCAAGGCCGAACCGTGCCCACCGTCACCGCCAGCAGGATTTGACAATTGGATACATGACGTCCACGCACAGCCGCTAACATGGCGGCTGTCGTGCATTCGTTCATGCAGATCCGCCGTCGGGCTTACGCACAGTGCGAAGCCGGCCGGTCTGTTCCGTTTTCAAGGTAATCCAACATGCTGATCAATTGCGCCGCCTATCAGGACGGCCGGAAGCTGGCTGACATCGATATCGAGAGCATCAGCGACTACGTAGCGCGGCCCGAGTGCTTCGTCTGGGTCGCGCTGAAAGACCCGGAGCCGGACGAGCTTGCCGTGATGAAAGACGAGTTCGGCCTGCACGAACTGGCGATCGAAGATGCGCAAAACGGCCATCAGCGTCCGAAAATCGAGGAGTACGGCGAGTCGTTATTCGCTGTCATGCATACCGTGGAAATGGATGAGGAGGGCGAACTACTGATCGGCGAGGTCGACGTATTCGTGGGGCATAACTATGTGCTGTCGGTGCGGCGCGGCACGCGCACCGGGTTCCAGGCCGTTCGCACCCGCTGCGAACGCGAGCCGCACTTGCTCAAGGAGGGCTCGGCGTTCGTGCTGTATGCGCTGGCCGACGACATCGTCGATCGTTATTTTCCGATCGTCGAGGCGATGAACACCGAGATCGAAGCGCTCGAAGACCGTATCTTCGAGCGCAATAATTCGGCGGCATCGCGCGCGATCATCGAGGATCTGTACTCGCTGAAACGCCGTCTGGTGATCCTGCAGCATCACATCGCGCCGCTTCAGGAGGCGATCAGTAAATTGACGGGTGGTCGTATTCCAAGCATCTGCGACGGTATGCAGGCTTATTTTCGCGATGTCTACGATCACCTCGAACGGATCGTGAAGATCATCGACGGCCGGCGCGAAATGGTTGTCACCGCGGTGCAGGTCAATCTGGGGATGATCTCGCTGGCCGAAAGCGAGGTGACCAAGCGGCTCGGCTCGTTCGCCGCGCTGTTCGCGGTGCCGACCATGATCGCCGGCATCTACGGGATGAACTTCGAGGCTATCCCCGAGCTGCATTACAAGTTCGGCTATCCAATCTGTCTGGCCGTGATGCTGACCGTGGACCTGGTCTTGTACTGGCGTTTCCGCAAGGCTGGCTGGCTTTAACTAGCCGTTATCCCATCGCCCCCCGCATTGTTCCTGCTTGCACCGTGCGCAATAAAAGTCCAGCATAGGCGGCTCGCCGGCCGCAGAGCTTGCAGCCGGCGGTAAATCTGCCACGCACGGACCGAGCGAGGGACCTTTGCCAAAACGCAGCCTGCCGGTGCGCCTATGCGTCGCGCCGAGCCGAATTCATCGAACGCGATGCATCGACGCACTTCCTGCGTACCGGTGCGCCGCAACACTGCGAATCGTTGACAGCCCGGACAAGGCACGCTGAGAATAGCCATCGCAAACGTTTGCGTACAACTAAAAATATGGCTCGACCGCGAGCCTGATAAACCCTGGAGAGATGCATGAGCCATCGCATTCGCCGCCGCATGCTGGCGGCCGCCGTTCTCGTTACCGCCACCGCCGCCTTGCCGTTTTCTTCCGCTTACGCGCAAGCCGCGCCGGCCCATAAGCCGAGGGTCGCGCTGGTGATGAAGTCGCTCGCGAACGAGTTCTTCCTGATCATGGAAAACGGCGCCAAGGACTACCAGAAACATAATGCCTCCCAGTTCGACCTGATCACCAACGGCATCAAGGACGAAACCGATACCGCGAACCAGATCCGGATCGTCGAACAGATGATCGTCTCGAAGGTCGATGCGATCGTGCTGGCGCCGGCTGACTCGAAGGCGCTGGTGCCGGTCGTCAAGAAGGCGGTCGACGCGGGCATCATCGTGGTGAACATCGACAACCGGCTCGATCCGGACGTGCTCAAGTCGAAAGACCTGAACGTGCCGTTCGTCGGCCCGGATAACCGCAAGGGCGCGCAGAAGGTCGGCGATTACCTGGCCAAAAAACTGAAGGCGGGCGATGAAGTCGGCATTATCGAAGGCGTGTCGACCACCACCAACGCGCAACAGCGCACCGCGGGCTTCAAGGATGCCATGCAGGCCGTCGGCGCCAAGGTCGTGTCGGTGCAGTCGGGCGAATGGGAAATCGACAAGGGCAACGCGGTGGCGTCGGCTATGCTCAATGAGTATCCGAACCTGAAGGCGCTGCTGGCCGGCAACGACAACATGGCGATCGGCGCAGTCTCGGCTATCCGCGCGGCAGGCAAGCAGGGCAAGGTGCTGGTGGTCGGCTACGACAACATCAACGCGATCCAGCCGATGCTCAAGGATGGCCGCGTCCTTGCCACGGCCGACCAGTATGCCGCCAAGCAGGCCGTGTTCGGCATCGACACCGCGCTGAAGGCAATCAGCGAGCACAAGAAGCAGTCGCAGTTGTCCGGCGTGGTGGAAACGCCCTGCGACCTGGTGACCAAATAAGCATTAGGCAGTCAGTATCGAAGTACGCGCCGCAAGAAGCACCGAAATACGCCCAGGTGCGCGGGTTCGCGCTCATGTCGCTGCATGCTGGATGCATGGAACAACACGCGAATCCGCGCCAATTCAATAAGCGCTCAAGAAACCTGCCGCGCCGCCGTTAAATCCAGAGGTAAGCGTCATGACGGTGGCTGCGCGGCGGGAGGGTGCGTGGTCGGCAGCGCCTGCGCATTCCGCGCATTGGCCCGGCATGACACGTGGCTGTCGTTGGCTGCCTCGTTCGAGTGAATCGCATGAGGCCGTACCGGGAGCCTCGAACCAGGATCGCGATGGATTCAACCGACCACGATGCCTTGCCTGCCGTGCTGTCTGTGAGCGGCATCGGTAAGACCTACACGGAACCGGTGCTCGCCGACGTTTCGCTGTCGCTGCGCGCCGGTGAGGTATTGGCGCTCACGGGCGAGAACGGCGCGGGCAAGAGTACGCTATCCAAAATCATTGGCGGCCTTGTCGACCCGACCACCGGCACGATGCGCCTCGGCGGGGCGCCCTACGCACCGGCGAGTCGTACCGCAGCCGAAGCGCTCGGCGTGCGCATGGTGATGCAGGAGTTGAATCTGCTGCCGACGCTGTCGGTGGCCGAAAACCTGTTTTTGAACCGTCTGCCGCAGACGGGCGCGTTCCGTTTCGGCTGGATCGACCGTCGCAAGCTGCGCGAGGATGCGCGCCATGCGATGGCGCAAGTCGGGCTCGACGCGATCGATCCGGATACGCTGGTCGGCGAACTCGGCATCGGGCATCAGCAGATGGTGGAGATCGCGCGCAATCTGATCGACGACTGCCGCGTGCTGATCCTCGACGAGCCGACCGCGATGCTGACCGCACGCGAAGTCGACCTGCTGTTCGAGCAGATCGACCGGCTCAAGGCGCGCGGTGTCGCGCTGGTCTATATCTCGCACCGGCTCGAAGAGCTGGCGCGGGTGGCCGAGCAGATCGCGGTGCTGCGCGACGGCAAGCTGGTGCATGTCGACGCCATGGCCAACCTGACGAGCGATGAAATCGTCACGTGGATGGTCGGCCGCGAGCTGGGCGAGCGGATCGATCTGGGCGTGCGCAACATCGGCGCGCCGTTGTTGAAGGTGGACAAGCTCACGCGCGGCAAGGTGGTGCGCGAGGTGTCGTTCGAGGTGCGCGCCGGCGAGATTTTTGGCATCAGCGGGCTGATCGGCGCGGGCCGCACGGAACTGATGCGGCTGATTTACGGCGCGGATCGGAAAGACGACGGAACGGTGTCGCTGGCTGAAACGCCGGGTGCCCCGCCCACGCCGGTGCAGATTGATTCGCCGTCGGACGCGGTGCGGGCCGGTATCGCGTTGATCACCGAAGACCGCAAAGGCGAAGGGCTGTTGCTGCCGCAACCGATTGCCGCCAACGTGTCGCTCGGCAATATCGGTCGCGTGGCGCGGCACGGCATCGTCGATGCGAAGCGGGAAAACGCGCTGGCGCAAACGCAGATCGATGCGATGCGGATTCGCAGTTCGGGGCCGGCGCAGATTGTCGGCGAACTGTCGGGCGGCAACCAGCAGAAGGTCGTGATCGGCCGCTGGCTGGCGCGCGACTGCCGCGTGCTGTTGTTCGACGAACCGACGCGCGGCATCGATGTCGGCGCGAAGTTCGATATTTATGGCTTGATGGGGGCGCTGGCGCGTGAAGGGCGCGCGCTCGTCGTGGTGTCGAGCGACCTGCGTGAACTGATGCTGATCTGCGACCGGATCGGCGTGATGTCCGCGGGGAGCATGACCGGACTGTTCGAGCGCGACAACTGGTCGCAGGATGCGTTGCTGGCCGCGGCTTTCGCCGGCTACCGCAGCCGCGAAGCGCTGCTGCATGCCCCCGACACCCATGAAGCAGGGAGTCTGTCATGACCGATCAATCGGTGCATGAAGCATCGAGTGGCAAGCCCGGCGCCGCGCAGGCAGGGGCGACGGCCGCGCCACCCGCGGATCCGTCCGCGCCGCTGGCAAGCGGCAAGCCGGTTGGCACGCGGCTCGGTTTTTCGAACTATCTAGGCCTCGCCGGTGCGTTGCTGGCGATGATCGTGCTGTTCTCGCTGCTGAGTTCGCACTTTTTGACGTACGACACGTTCAGCACGATCGCCAATCAGATCCCCGATCTGGTGGTGATGTCGGTGGGCATGACCTTCGTGCTGATCATCGCGGGGATCGATCTGTCGGTGGGTTCGGTGCTGGCGCTGGGCGGGTCGGTGGTGAGCGTGGCGGCGTTGAAGTGGGGCTGGGGACCGTTGCCGTCGGCCCTGCTCGGGGTCGCCGCGGCGGCGCTGACCGGCACCATCACCGGCGCGGTGACGGTGGGCTGGCGGATTCCGTCGTTCATCGTGTCGCTCGGCGTGCTCGAAGCGGCGCGCGGCATGGCGTACCAGATGACCAATTCGCGCACCGCCTATATCGGCGACGCGTTTGATTTTCTGTCGAATCCGATCGCGCTGGGCATCTCGCCGGCGTTCCTGATCGCGGTGGCGGTGATGGTGATTGCGCAACTGGTGCTCACGCGCACGGTGTTTGGCCGCTATCTGGTCGGCATCGGCACCAATGAGGAAGCGGTGCGGCTCGCGGGCGTCAATCCGCGGCCTTACAAGATTATTGTGTTTGCGTTGATGGGTGCGCTGGCCGGGCTGGCCGCGCTGTTCCAGATTTCGCGTCTGGAAGCGGCCGACCCAAATGCGGGCCAGGGCGTGGAGCTACAGGTGATCGCGGCGGTGGTGATCGGCGGCACGAGCCTGATGGGCGGACGCGGGTCGGTGATCAGCACGTTTTTCGGTGTGTTGATCATCTCGGTGCTGGCGGCCGGTCTGGCGCAGATCGGCGCGAACGAGCCGACCAAGCGGATGATCACCGGCGCGGTGATCGTGGTGGCGGTGGTGCTGGACACCTATCGCAGCCGCCGTAAGCGCGCATGATGGCGGCGCCGGTTGTCAGCAAGCTGGCGTATCCGGAGCAGTTGAAGCTGTTGAAGCAGTCGATGCAGGAAGCGCGGTAAAGCGTAAGTATTCATGGGTTTGGTCTGTCTTCGATGAAGACGTCCGGTGGGTCGCCAGGTGGCGTGGCCGGCGGGAACAACAGGCAGGAGAGCAACAGAATATGGCGACGATCAAGGATGTGGCGGCCGTGGCGGGGGTGTCGTTCACGACGGTATCGCACGTGGTGAACAACTCACGGCCGGTGTCGGCCGACGTGCGCGCGAAGGTCGAACACGCGATCCGTCAGCTTCACTATGTACCGTCGGCGGTGGCCCGCTCGCTCAAGGCGCGGGCGACAGCGACGATCGGTCTGGTGGTGCCGAACAGCACAAACCCGTATTTCGCGGAGATGGCACGCGGTATCGAGGATGGTTGCTCGCGCAACGGCTATTGCCTGTTCTTCTGCAATTCCGACGACGATCCGGCCAAGCAGCGTAATTATCTGCGCGTGTTGCAGGAAAAGCGCATCGACGGACTGATCGTCGCCTCCGCCGGCGACGACGCAGTGCTGGCGCAGACACTCGCCGACGCCCGCGAGCCGCTGGTCGTCGTGGACCGCAATATCGAAGGCGTGAACGCGGATCTGGTGCAGATCGACCACGAGAAGGGCGGCTACCTCGCGACGCGTCATTTGCTCGAACTGGGGCACGTACGGATTGGCTGCATCACCGGGCCAGTGAAGACGGCGGTGAGCGCCATGCGGGTGCACGGCTTCATCCGCGCGATGGCGGAGCGCGGTATCGAGATTCCGTCCGGGGCGATCGTCGAAAGCGATTTTTCGGGCGCGGGCGGCCATCGCGCGGCCTCACAGCTGTTCGACACGGTGAAGCCGTCGGCGATTTTTGCCGGTAACGACATGATGGGCATCGGCGCGCTGCGCGCCGCGGCGGAGCGCAATATCAGCGTGCCGCGCGACTGTTCGATCATCGGTTTCGACGATATCGAACTGGGACGATTTACGTATCCGTCGCTCTCGACCGTGGGGCAGTCGGTCCGCGCACTCGGCGATATGGCCGCGCAGACCTTGATCGAACGCATCGCCGGGACGTCGTCGGGTAATCCGCGCGCGCCGGGGCGCCGACGTGTCGTGTCGCCGCGCCTGATCGTGCGCGAATCGACCGCGACCTGGGCCGGCGCGGCCAGGCGCGATCTGGCAGCCTGATATCAGGCGCTGCCTTGCCGGGCGCGGGCCGAAAGGCTTGGCGTCCGGTCTTTCGTGCTGCTTTTGCAACTTTGCTGAGCGTGCGCCAACGCCAGGCTCAGAGTTGGGCGTAAAGCCGGGCGCGGAAATTTTGCGCCCGTCACGGAGATGCGCCCCAACTAGACCCGGGGCCGTGCCGCGTCCAGGCTCCGCTTCCTCAAAATTAACCGACCGCACTCATCAGCGCCTCAGTGCCTGCCCGCCAGTCGATCCTTCCGCTTGAGCCTGTCTTTTACGTCCTCGGTTTGCCGCCGGGGCCGTTCAAATTTCACTCCCTGAATGCCAGACACACTGCGTGACCTTCGTGCAGGCGTGGTCTGTCGGCATTTTGTAATTTCTTCCAATTTCTTACAACGTCTTTCTTCATACCATATAAGACCTTCAAGTATGCAGGCGGAATGCCGTAAACCTGAGTATTAGAGCGCGGCATCAAATCAGCGCCATGCACGCAGACGCCACACGTTACCCCGCGCTGCGCACGCAGCCTCTCATTTGCTAAGTACAGGAACAAGCATGTTGAACAAAGGCATCACGATCAAGGCGCGGATTGGCCTCACGATGGCTTTTCTCGCCGCGCTGCTAGTCGCCATTGGCGTTTTCGGTCTGTTCGGCATGAGCCGTTCGAACGACGCTTACCAGGACACTTTCACTAACGCCATGCCGAGCGCGGTCGATATCGGCAATGCCGAACTGTTTGCGGCGCGCGAGCGCCTGGCGCTCGACCGGGCCGCGTTCATGATCGGCACGCCGGAAGCGGCGTCGACGCTCGAGCGCGCGCGTTCGATGCGCGTCACCTCCGACATGTGGTGGAAAAAGTATATGGACCTGCCGCGCGACGCTGAGGAAGACCGTCTCGCGCAGGACGTTATCGCCAAACGTGACGCGCTGCATCAGCAATTGGACCTGTTTTCGGCATCGGTCGCGGCGAACGACCAGACCAAGGTCGTCGACGGCGCCAAGCGCATCTCGGATAGGTACAATGATCTCGCCACCTCCGACGACGCGCTGCGCAAGTTCCAGTTTGTATCGGCCAAGGAAGGTTACGACTCCGCGCAAAGCACTTTCGAAGTGTTCCGCATGGTGAGCGCCGGCGCACTGCTGGTCGGCGTGCTTGCCGCCGTGCTGTCCTACGTGACGCTGAGCCGCGCGATTGCCCGTCCGCTCGACGCAGCCCTGGGTCATTTCGACGAGATCTCCGCAGGCGATCTTCGCCGCCCGGTCTTGGTCACCTCGCGTGACGAAATGGGGCAGTTGCTCGAAGGCATCGCCAAAATGCAGCGCAGTCTCACCGAAACGGTGCGTACGGTGCGCGGCGGCAGTGAATCGATCGCGACGGCCACGCGCCAGATCGCGGCCGGCAATATCGACCTGTCCTCGCGCACGGAAGAGCAGGCGTCGGCATTGCAGGAAACCGCGTCGAGCATGGAAGAGCTAACCGGCACGGTCAAGCAGAACGCCGACAACGCCCGCCAGGCGAGCTCGCTCGCGGCCAATGCGTCGGAGATCGCCAACAGGGGCAGCGCGGTGGTCGGCCAGGTGGTCGGCACGATGGGTGACATCAATCAGAGCTCGGCGAAGATTGCCGACATCATTTCGATCATCGAAGGGATTGCGTTCCAGACCAACATTCTGGCCCTGAATGCAGCCGTGGAAGCCGCACGGGCTGGCGAAGAAGGGCGTGGCTTCGCGGTGGTGGCAGGTGAAGTGCGCAGCCTCGCGCAGCGTTCGTCGGCGGCGGCCAAGGAAATCAAGGAACTGATTGACACGTCGGTGGAGCGCGTGCAGTCCGGCTCCGCGCTGGTCGACGAAGCCGGCCGCACGATGACCGAGATCATCGGCGCGGTGCAGCGCGTGACCGACATCATGGGTGAGATCGCCGCGGCCTCGGAAGAGCAGAGCAGCGGCATCGACCAGGTGGCGCGCGCGGTCACGCAGATGGACGAAGTCACGCAGCAAAATGCCGCGCTGGTGGAAGAAGCCGCCGCGGCAGCATCTTCCCTCGAAGATCAGGCGGGCAAGCTGCGTACCGCGGTCGCGGTGTTCCAGCTCGAAGAAAGCGGCTTCAAGGCACCGGTGAGCGCGGCGCCGAAGCGCGCGGCCGCGCCGGTTCGCCCGATGGCGGCACGTAAGGTGTCACAACCTGCGGCACACACCGGTGCGCAGCCCGCCACGGGGGCCAAGGCCACGGCACCTGCAGCGGCGCCGGCCGCCGCCGCGCCGACGAGAACACCCGCCAAGGCAGCGGCGAGCGCGGGCAGCGATCAGGATTGGGAAACCTTCTGATCGGTATGACAGCGGCCACCACGCCGCAACATTCGTTCCCGGTGATGCGTCAGAGGGAACCACGCTTGTGCGGCTCGGCCGCATGACGACAAAGACCGCGATTGCGTAGGCAACCGCGGTCTTTTTTCGTGGTTTGCGGACTAAGTCACGTTCATGAACGTTGTCCGCGCCCTGGCGAGCGTCGTGATCCGGTACATTGACGGGCGCGACTACGGCTTGCATCGGCAACATCGCCGCTGCAGGCTGTCAGCGCGCGGACCGTGAGCCCGCTTTTCTTCAACTGCCGCAGCTCAGCGCGGCGCACCACCGCTCAACGCGCCAGCCATAAAGGACCGACATGACGCCATACGACCTCGCGCACCGCCTCGTCGAAGCCCGCCGGCAGCATCGCCCGATCGATGCGCCCCCACCCGACAGCCTGCCGCCTGACGCAGCAACCGCGTACGCGATCCAGCAGGCTGTTATCGTGGGCCTCGGCGACTCGACGGGGGCGTGGAAGATCGGTGCCAGAGCGCCGGGCGGGGCCGCCGCAGGCGCGCCGATTCCGGCTTCGCTGGTCCTGCCGTCGCCCGCGCGGGTGGCCCATACCGGTTTCTTCCGGGTGCTGGTGGAGCTGGAGATCGCCTTTCGTTTCGCCGAGGCGATCGAGCCGCGCGGCCGGGCTTATGCGCGCGATGAGGTGCTCTCGAAGGTCGGAGTCGTGCTGCCGACCATCGAGATCGTCGATAGCCGCTTTACCGAATGGCCCAATGTCGCGCCGCTCGCGCAACTGGCTGACGCACAGAACAACGGCGCATTGATCACGGGCCATCCGGTGGCCTATGCGGGCCTCGCACGCAGTTTCGATTTTGTGTCGCCCGAACTGGAGCTGAGCTTCAACGGCGACTCGCTGGTGCCTGAAGCCACCGGTAATCCGGCCGGCGATCCGCGCGAACTGCTGGTGTGGTTCGTCAACCATTGTGCCGCCATGGGCATTACCATCGAGCCGGAATGGACGATCACCACGGGTTCGTACGTCGGTGCGCACAATGTGGACAAGCCGGGCATCGTCCGCGGCCATATCGACGGTCTCGGTGAAGTGGAGATTGAACTGACCTGAGCGCGTCACCGTGTACTTGTAACGGCGCGATTGTCACCGCCCGCCTGTAACGGTCCATGACGAAGCTTCAAGAAAACGGCTGCCTGCGGGCGGCCGTTTTACATTTGCCGCATCTGCACTGGGTGCTTTGCCGTATACACCTATGAAGCGGCCCATTACGCGGCCGTGATCCAGTTATACGGGCGACTAACCATACCGTCGACGCGGTTAATGCAAAAGGTCCGGCGTGAACGGCAAGCGCGTGGCGTTCCACCACACTCGATGTGAAATGGCGCGGAACAAAACCTTCGGTGCATTGACGAACCGCTTGATGATGCGCCGGTGAACAACGCCTCAGGTCAGCACGGTGAACGAACATGTAACACAGCGTTTATTGCTGTAGACCAAATGGCGATGCCGCGCGTTGATTAAAAAAGTGCCGGGGCACAGGAAAACGCATAACGTCCGCGCTCGATGAAATAAAGTGTGCGCATGCAGACAGGCCGTCCGGTGCAGCAGTGAGATTGTTCGATGAACGAGACGATTCGTGTAACAGAGCATTGCGCGATTTGCTGGGCAGCACGGCAAGCAGAGGGTGTGGCAAGACAAGGATGGCAGTGGAGAGGCAGCAACGTGGGCCTGCAAGTGCTGCGCAATCGCTGTGATGCGAGTGCAAGATTGTAGGTGAGCGAATCTGTGTTTCCAAGTGAGGAATGTTGGGAGGCGGGTACGGCGCGATTTTCGCAACGTAGTTCGTGAAAAAAAATTTAAAAGGGTTTAGGATGAATTCGAGCGATGTCGTTTCCGAATAGCGCGCCGCGCACGACATCGGTCTAGACTTCGGCGAGGAGGTAGCATGGATATCTACAGCAGTTTCGCGACCCGCTTCGAGAAAACGCGAGAAGATGAACTCTCGCTCGAGGAGTATCTCGCGCTCTGCAAAGACAATCCCGCCGCGTACGCCACGGCTGGCGAACGCATGTTGACGGCAATCGGGGAACCAGAACAGATCGACACTCGCAACGATCCGCGCATGTCGCGCATCTTCGCGAACAAGGTGATCAAGGTATACCCCGCGTTCCGTGAGTTCTACGGAATGGAAGATGTGATCGAGCAGGTGGTCGCGTACTTCCGGCACTCGGCCCAGGGGCTCGAAGAAAGAAAGCAGATCCTGTATCTGTTAGGGCCAGTCGGCGGCGGTAAATCGTCCATCGCGGAACGTCTGAAGCAACTCATGGAACGCGTGCCGTTCTACTCGATCAAGGGCTCGCCCGTGAACGAGTCGCCCCTCGGTCTGTTCGACTACGACGAGGACGGTCCGATCCTCGAAGAGCAGTACGGTATTCCACGCCGCTACCTGAAAAATATTCTTAGCCCGTGGGCGGTCAAGCGCCTGCACGAATACAACGGCGACATCCGCAAGTTCCGCGTGGTGCGCCGCTACCCATCGATCCTTCGTCAGATCGGCATTGCCAAGACCGAGCCGGGTGACGAAAACAATCAGGACATTTCGTCGCTGGTCGGCAAGGTCGATATCCGCAAGCTCGAACAGTACGCACAAGACGACGCGGACGCATACAGCTACTCCGGTGGCCTGTGCCTCGCGAATCAGGGCTTGCTCGAGTTCGTTGAAATGTTCAAGGCGCCGATCAAGGTCTTGCACCCGCTGCTGACCGCGACTCAGGAAGGCAACTTCAAGGGCACGGAAGGCTTCGGCGCGATTCCGTTCGACGGCGTGATCCTCGCCCACTCGAACGAGTCGGAATGGAAGGCGTTCCGCAACAACCGTAACAACGAAGCACTCCTCGACCGGATCTTCGTGGTGAAGGTGCCGTATTGCCTGCGCTACGGCGAAGAGGTGAAGATTTACGAGAAGCTGCTGCGTAATTCGTCGCTGGCCAATGCGATATGCGCGCCGGGTACGCTGAAGATGATGGCGCAGATGTCGGTGCTCACGCGTTTGCAGGAGCCGGAAAACTCCAGCCTGTTTTCGAAGATGCAGGTGTACGACGGCGAGAATCTCAAGGACACCGATCCGAAGGCCAAGTCGTATCAGGAGTATCGCGACTTCGCGGGCGTGGATGAAGGGATGACCGGCGTGTCGACCCGTTTCGCGTTCAAGATCCTGTCGCGTGTCTTCAACTTCGATTCGACCGAAGTCGCGGCGAATCCGGTGCATTTGATGTACGTGCTTGAACAGCAGATCGAGCGCGAGCAGTTCCCACCGGAAACCGAGCAGAAGTATCTGTCGTTTATCAAGGACGTGCTGGCGTCGCGCTATGCCGAGTTCATCGGCAAGGAGATTCAGACCGCGTATCTGGAGTCGTACTCCGAGTATGGTCAGAATATTTTCGATCGCTATGTGACATATGCGGACTTCTGGATTCAGGATCAGGAGTTCCGCGACCACGACACCGGCGAGAGTTTCGACCGCGCGGCACTGAACGCCGAACTGGAGAAGATCGAGAAACCCGCGGGCATCAGCAACCCGAAGGACTTCCGCAACGAGATCGTCAACTTCGTGCTGCGTGCGCGTGCTGCCAATGCGGGGAAAAATCCTGCCTGGATCAGCTACGAGAAGCTGCGCGTCGTGATCGAAAAGAAGATGTTCTCGAACACGGAGGAACTGCTGCCGGTGATCTCGTTCAACGCCAAGGGCTCGGCGGAAGAGCAACGCAAGCACGAAGACTTCGTCAACCGGATGGTGACGAAGGGCTATACGCCGAAGCAGGTGCGCTTGCTATGTGACTGGTATCTGCGCGTGCGCAAGTCGTCATGATACGCACTGCGTGCCGCCCGCGCGGTCCGACCGCGCGGGCACCTTGCGAGGCGCAAGCTGCATGGACATAGCGTTGCGTTTGCAGACATGAGTATGCAAACATGCCTATGTAATGTGCGTCTCGTGCAGCGGAAATTTGCAGTGGGAGACCGGGCGTGCTTCATCAAATCATCGACCGCAGGTTAGCAGGCAAGAACAAGAGCATTGCAAACCGCGAGCGCTTTCTGCGCCGCGTTAAGAACTATATTCGTCGCGCCGTCTCGGAAGCGGTGCGCGACCGTAGCATCAAAGACATCCAGAACACCCAGAGCATCACCATCCCGCGCAAGGACATCGCGGAACCGTCGTTCCGGCATGGTCCCGGCGGCAAGCGGGAAATGGTGCATCCAGGCAACTCGGACTACATTCGCGGCGACAAGATCCAGCGCCCGCAAGGGGGCGGCGGCGGAGGCGGGGGCAACCAGGCCAGCAACGAAGGCGAGGGTCAGGACGACTTCGTGTTCGAGTTGAGCCGCGAAGAATTCATGCAGTATTTCTTCGACGATCTCGAGCTCCCGCGTCTTGTCAAAACCCATCTGATGGCCGTGCCGACGTGGAAAAGCATCCGCGCCGGCTGGGCTGCCGAAGGCACGCCGAATAATATCGACGTGGTCCGTTCGCTGCGCAGCGCGCTCGGCCGCCGCATCGCGCTCGGTGCGCCGCTCGTCAATCAGTTGCACGAGATGGAGCGGCAACTCGAAGTGATGAAGGCCGATCCGGACGACCGTCGCGACGAAATCAAACTGCTCGAAGAAGAAATCCACCATTTGCGCGGGCGCATCTGGCGTATTCCGTTTATCGATCCGTTCGATCTGCGCTATGTGAACCGGGTGAAGCAACCTACGCCGTCGAGCCAGGCCGTGATGTTCTGTCTGATGGATGTGTCCGGTTCCATGGACGAGCAGCGCAAGGACCTCGCCAAGCGCTTCTTCATCCTGCTGTATCTGTTCCTCAAGCGTAACTACGAAAAGATCGAAGTGGTGTTCATTCGTCACCACACCCGCGCCGAGGAAGTCGACGAAGACACGTTCTTCCATTCGACGGAAAGCGGCGGCACGGTGGTGTCGAGCGCGCTGGAGTTGATGCAGAAGGTGATGGACGAGCGCTATTCGCCGACTGAATGGAATATTTACGGCGCTCAGGCTTCTGACGGCGACAATTGGACCGACGATTCGCCCAAGTGCCGCAAGATACTTTCGGATGACATCCTGGACAAGGTGCGCTATTTTGCGTATATCCAGGTCACGCCGGAAGAGCAGAACCTGTGGCTCGAATATGCCCAGTTGGCGCTGAGCCAGCCGCATATGGCGATGAAGAAGGTCGAAACCGCGGCCGACATCTATCCGGTGTTTCGGGAGTTGTTTGAAAAGCAGGTGGCGTCTTCATGACGACAAAACACCTGCACAACGAAGCGCGCGGCTATCAGCCGGAGCGTGGGAAAGGCGTGCCGCAGAAGCAACAGTCGGGGCATGCCGAGGCGAAGGCGGACGATACGGGAGCCGCCGCAGCCGGAGCAGTCGACGCAGCTGCAGCACGGGGACACACCGGAACGCCCACTGAGGGGCAAAGGGAAGTCCGTATGAACGTAGCCGATAGACGGCCTTTGCCGTGCCCGTCCGACTGGACCTTCGAATTGATCGAGGAGTACGACACGCATATTGCCCGTGTTGCAGAGCAATATGAACTCGACGTCTATCCGATCCAGCTCGAACTCATCAGCGCCGAACAGATGATGGACGCTTACGCGTCCGTCGGCATGCCGGTGAACTACCGTCACTGGTCGTTCGGCAAACACTTTCTCTCCACCGAAAAGAGCTACCGTCGGGGGCAGATGGGGCTGGCGTATGAGATCGTCATCAATTCGAACCCCTGCATCGCGTACCTGATGGAAGAGAACACGATGACGATGCAGGCGCTCGTCATCGCGCACGCGGCCTATGGGCACAACTCGTTCTTCAAGGGCAACTATCTGTTCAAGCTGTGGACGGATGCGCACGCGATCATCGATTACCTCGTCTACGCGAAGAATTACATCGCTGAGTGCGAGGAGCGCTTCGGGCTTGACCGGGTGGAGGAACTGCTCGACTCGTGCCACGCGTTGATGAACTACGGCGTGGACCGTTACAAGCGGCCGCAGAAGCTCTCGCTGGAAAAGGAGTTTGCGGCGCGCCGCGAACGTGAGGCGTATCTGCAATCGCAGGTCAACGAACTGTGGCGCACCTTGCCGACCCGGCATACACCATTGCCGGAGGAAATCGAGGAGCGTTATCCGCCGGAGCCGCAGGAAAACCTGTTGTATTTCGCGGAGAAGAACGCGCCGTTTCTTGAGCCGTGGGAACGGGAAGTGATCCGGATCGTGCGCAAGGTCGGGCAGTATTTCTATCCGCAACGGCAAACCCAGGTCATGAACGAAGGCTGGGCCACGTTCTGGCACTACACCTTGCTCAACACGATGTACGCCCAGGGCAAGCTGGAAGACGGTTTCATGATGGAGTTTCTCCATTCGCACAGCAATGTGGTCTACCAGCCGCCGGTCACGAAACCGTATTACAGCGGCATCAACCCGTATGCGCTCGGTTTTTCGATGATGAGCGATATCCGCCGGATCTGCGAATCGCCGACGGAGGAGGACCGCAAGTGGTTCCCCGAACTCGCCGGCAGTCCGTGGCTACCCGCGATGCACTATGCGATGCGCAACTTTAAGGACGAGAGTTTCGTCGCTCAGTATCTGTCGCCGCATCTGATCCGGGAGATGCGTCTGTTCTCGGTGCTCGATGACGATATGCGCGATGCGCTCGAAGTGTCGGCGATTCATGACGACAGTGGGTATCAGTACGTGCGTCAGGCGTTGTCGCGGCAGTACGACATGCATCATCGGGAGCCGAATATTCAGGTGTGGGCGGTGAATACGCGTGGTGACCGGAGCCTGACGTTGCGGCATTTCATGAGCGACAACCGGCATCTGTCCGGCGATAGCGATGAGGTGCTGAAGCACATGGCGCGCTTGTGGCAGTTCGACGTCTTCCTGGAAAGCGTCGATGAGAATGGCACGGTGAGGAAGCGGTATGAGTGTAAGTATGTGCCTCCGGCAGTGAGGGTTTGAGGAGGGGGTGCCCGCGGGGCGGGGGTGGTGCCGTTCCGCTCCGCGGGGGTCTCGGTGTTCTTGTTTTGGTTACCTGCGCGGCGCTTTTTGGCTGTGCCCTTACGGCGTTGGCCTTTCCTTGAATTGATATTGGATTATTAGCGTCGCCCCTGTGCGGGGCGGGCACCTACTTTTCTTTGCCTGCCGCAAAGAAAAGCAACCGTATTGGAAGTCAAGCGGCGAACAACTGCTCAAGGTGGAAACCGTTGGCGTCCGGGAGTATTTTGCACGCGCGAGTTGTCCTCGCGACCTGCACAGGGGCGACGCTAATAAACCACTAAGAAAACAAGGAAAGGCCAACGCCGCAGGCACACAGACGAACAAGCGCCGCACAGGCAAACAGATCAAGCAAAGCCCAACGCCGCAGGCACACGGACAGACCAAACACCGCGCGGGCAAAAAGCCAGGAAAAGGCCAACGCCGTAGGCATACAGACAAAAAACGCTGCGCGAACAAAAAACCACCCCTCCCGTCAGCGAACTTAACAAACTCCCATCTTCCCCTTTCAATTCGGTAAAATTCGCGCACACGCGCTATGGGTGCCCCTGCGGCACCTCGATGCCTGTGTTGTGAAGGCGGCGCCACGACCGCTACCTCCGTTTAAAGACAAGGAAAGACAACAATATGACCGACCTATCCGATCAAACCGTGGCCACGGCTCACGACGCACACGACACCCGGCGCCGCATCTTCGCGATCGTTGGCGCTTCATCGGGCAATCTAGTCGAGTGGTTCGACTTCTACGTGTACTCGTTCTGCGCGCTGTACTTCGCGCCGGCATTCTTCCCGAGCGGCAACACCACTACGCAGTTGCTCAACACCGCCGGCGTCTTCGCCGCAGGCTTCCTGATGCGCCCCATCGGCGGCTGGTTCTTCGGCCGGCTCGCCGACAAGCACGGGCGCAAGTCTGCGATGATGGTGTCAGTGTTCATGATGTGCGGCGGCTCGCTCGTGATCGCAGTGCTCCCCACGTATGCGCAGATCGGCGCCTTGGCGCCGGCGCTGCTGCTGGTCGCTCGCCTGTTCCAGGGCCTCTCGGTGGGCGGGGAATACGGCACCAGCGCGACTTATATGAGTGAAGTCGCGCTCAAGGGCCGTCGCGGTTTCTTCGCATCGTTCCAGTACGTCACGCTGATCGGCGGTCAGTTGTGCGCGCTGCTGGTGCTGGTGATCCTGCAACAAACGCTCTCCACCGAAGAGCTGAAAGCGTGGGGTTGGCGCGTGCCGTTCGTGATCGGCGCGTTGGCGGCCCTGGTCGCGCTGTATCTGCGTAAATCGCTCGAAGAAACCACCACGGCCGAGACGCGTCGGCGCAAGGAAGCCGGCACGCTGCGCGGCCTGTGGCAGCACAAGGGCGCCTTCGTGACGGTGCTCGGCTTCACGGCCGGCGGCTCGCTGATTTTCTATACGTTCACCACGTACATGCAGAAGTACCTGGTCAACACGGCCGGCATGCATGCCAAGACGGCCAGCAACGTGATGACCGCGGCGCTGTTCGTCTACATGGTGATGCAGCCGGCGTTCGGCGCCTTGTCGGACCGCATCGGCCGCCGTCGTTCGATGCTGTTCTTCGGTCTCTTCGCGACCATCGGCACTGTGCCGCTGCTGCACGCATTGAAAGACGTGACGAGCCCGTATGCGGCGTTCGGCCTTGTCGTCGTGGCGTTGGCGATCGTCAGCTTCTATACGTCGATCAGCGGCCTGATCAAGGCCGAAATGTTCCCGCCGGAAGTGCGCGCGCTCGGCGTGGGTCTGTCGTACGCGGTGGCCAATGCGATCTTCGGTGGCTCGGCGGAATATGTCGCGCTCTGGCTGAAGTCGGTGGGCAACGAGTCGATGTTCTACTGGTATGTGACCGCACTGTGCGCGATCGCCGGCCTCGTGGCGCTGCGCATGCGCGATCCTTCGAAAGAAGGGTATCTGCGTCACGAACCGTGAGCATAGGCGATACGCTCAAACAGCACGTATGAGCGCTGTTTGAAAACGGCGGCCAGGGGCAACCCGGCCGCCGTTTTTTTACTCTATCTGCAAGCGCGGCAAGCGCGGCAAGCGCGGCAAGCGCGGCAAGCACGGCAAGCACGGCGCACGCTCAAGCCACCACGATCTCCGTTCCCAGCACATGCAGCAGGTCGCGCAGCGCCTCGGCTTGCGCCATCTTCGCATCGCTGCGCAAATGAATCTGCACGGCTCGCCCCGCAATTCCATCGACGGGATGCGCAAGCCACAACTCCACAGCAAGCCCCAATCCTTCTGGCTGATTGACGACGACCGGCTCGATCACACGCGGCTTGAAACAGGCACTGTCGGACATGGCGAATCACCTCGGGGATGATGACGGATCGAGGTCCATCCTAATCAGCCGCACGCGCATGACCAAGCAACAAATACGCGTTTGCTAATGAGCGGATGCTTAGCAGAAAACGCGCTTAATACAGGAGCATTTCTTGGTTCGGTGCGCGCCGCGTCGCTGCTAATGTGGCGCCCATGCGTGGTTATCGGTTGCACCTCACGGTTGCAACGGATATCTCCAACACGCATCCGTTTCTGAAACATCGCACGCATATTGAACAAGCATCGCACGCAAACAAAGAGATCCATAAAAATGAAATCGACACTACTCGCTGCCTGGCTCATGACAATGACGGGGCTCTCGATGACGGTATCGGGACTCGCCCACGCCGACCGCCTCGACGACATCAAGAAAGCCGGCGTACTGCGCGTCGCAACTTTCGACAGCAACCCGCCGTTCGGCTACGTCGACGCAACCAGCAACCACATCGTCGGCCTCGACGTCGACTACGCGAAAGCGCTCGCCGATAAGCTCGGCGTGAAACTCGAACTTCAACCGACCAATCCGGCCAACCGCATTCCGTTCCTGACCTCGAAGAAAGTCGACCTGGTGCTCGCCAACTTCACGATCACCGACGAGCGCGCCAAACAGGTCGATTTCAGCATTCCGTATTTCTCCTCGGGGCAGCAGTTTCTGGCGAAGAAGGGCGTGCTGAAGTCGCCGGATCAGATCAACAGCCTGCGCGTGGGCGCCGACAAGGGCACCACCAACGAAATCACGCTGCGCGAGAAATTCCCGCAAGCCACGATCGTCGCGTACGACGACACGCCGTTCGCGTTCGCGGCCTTGCGCGCGGGCAACGTGCAGGCGATCACGCAGGACGGGCCGAAGCTGGTCGGCCTGCTCGCCAATGTGCCGGACAAGCAGAACTACGAGATTCCGGCGTTCACGATTTCGAACGACTACATGGGTGTCGGCATCCCGAAGGGCGAGACGCGCCTCGTCGGTTTCGTGAACGACACGCTGAAGGGACTGGAAGCCGACGGCTCGGCCGCGCAGATCTACAACCGCTGGTTTGGTCCGCAAACGAAGACGCCGCTTGCGCGCATCTTCAAGATTGGCGACAAGACCTGATCGCCGTGTCGCTGTAGCAACTGTGAATAAATGGGCACGTTGGCAACGTGCCCGTCGGCGTTTCTGAAAGAAGCAGGTTTAAAGAAGCAGGTTGAAAGATGCAAGCGTGGCTCGCTCCAAAGTATCTGATGTGGCTGTGGCAAGGCTTCGGCGTAACCGTCGGTCTCGCGTTGACGGCGGCGCTCGCGGCCACCTTGTTTGGCTTCGTGCTGGCGATCGCGCGTCATGCCCGGTATTGCTGGCTGCGTCGTGCAACGGCCACCTATGTACTAGTGTTTCGCAACACGCCGTTGCTGGTGCAACTGTTTTTCTGGTACTTCGGCGCGGCCACGTTGATGCCTGACGTAATGATGCAATGGCTGAACACGCCGCACGGTTTGCACATCGGTGCGTACGCGTTGCGCTGGCCATCGTTCGAATTTGTTGCCGGGTGGGTCGGGCTCACGTGCTATACGGCGGCGTTCATCGCCGAAGAATTCCAGGCGGGTTTGCGCGGCGTGCCGACCGGTCAGCATGCTGCAGCCGCGGCCCTGGGTCTCACGCCATTGCAGGCGTTCCGCTACGTCGTTCTGCCGCAAGCGGTGCGCATTTCGCTGCCGCCGCTCTTCGGTCAATACATGAACCTCGTGAAAAATTCATCGCTGACTATGGCGATTGGCCTTGCCGAACTGTCGTATGCATCGCGGCAGGTCGAGACGGAGAGCTTCAAAACTTTCGAGGCGTTCGGTGTGGCAACCGTGTTGTATATCGTTGCCATCGCTTTGATCGAAGCTGTCTCGCATACGGTGGCGCATGTGCGTGACCGCTCATTCGTGAGGCGCTGAGTATGACATGGTCGCTGCTTGCCAATAACCTGCCGTATCTGCTGGTCGGCGCATTTCCGCAAGGGCCGCTCGGCGGCGCGGCGCTCACCCTCGGGCTTGCCTTGTGTTCCGCGCTCGCGTCGGCCGTGCTCGGCGTCGCGGGTGGCATTGCGCTGGCGACGGCGGGGCGCGCCGCGCGTGTGCCGTTGCTACTCGTGATCGGTTTCTTCCGCGCGATTCCCGTGTTGATGCTGATCTTCTGGACGTATTTCCTGTTGCCGGTAGTCTTCCACGTCGATGTGCCAGGACTCGCAACGGTCGTCTGCGCGCTCTCGCTAGTCGGCGGCGCCTACCTTGCTCATTCGGTGCACGCGGGCATTCGCGCGGTCGGAGAGGGGCAGTGGCAAGCCGGGCTGTCGCTCGGCCTGACGCGCATGCAAGCCCTGCGCTACGTGTTGCTGCCTCAAGCGATGCGCATCATGGCGCCTTCGTTCGTGAATCAATGGGTGTCGCTGGTGAAGGACACCTCGCTCGCGTACATCGTCGGCGTCGGCGAACTGTCGTTCGTCGCGACGCAGGTCAGCAATCGGCTGATGGTGTACCCCGCGCAGATCTTCCTGTTCGTCGGTTTCATCTATCTTGTGTTGTGCACGGCGCTTGACTGGCTCGCCACTTATGCGCTGACGCGGCGCAAGCGCATCGTGCGATCGCACGCACCGGCCGCCGCAGAGGCATTGACTGGCGACTAACCGACTGATCGACCAGCCTTAAAGCAGCAGCGATGGTTGTCCAATGATCGGGTTCGTAGAACACTTTGCAGCGAAGGAAGGGGCTCGCATCCGGCTGTCGCTGCGTCAGGCGCGCTACCGCACGCTCACGGCCGCACGTGAGAGCATGAGCAGGTGGTAATAGAGCCGCACGCTGAAACCATAGTTGTAGGCAAAGAGATGTGTGAGCGCGATCTTCGACCCGAGTACCGCCTGGCGATTCTTCGCATGAACCGAGACGACGATCGGCGCGAGCCGGCGCAACGCCAGCTTGCGTGACGGTTCCAGTTGCGGCGGCAGACGAATGCATACGCACTGACGGTAGGGGCAACCGTCGTGCCGCGCGTGCTCTGCGAGATCGAGGTCGCGGTCTTCCGATACACCGACACGTAGTCGTGCAGATAAAACACCTCGCGCGCCGCGAGACAGAGTTCGGTGCCAAACACGAAATCGCAGCACATGCCGTACTGATCCTTGTAGCCGATCCGTTTGACAAGGTCCGCGTTGGCCATCCAGCCGTTATTCGGGAACATCTGGATCAGCCCGGTTCTGCCTGGCAAAGCCTGCAAACCTTCGGCGTCCTTCGTGCGGTGAAACGCCGTGTTCAGCCGCGTGCTCGCGTCGAAATCGACTGCGCCGCTGTGGTCGGCCTCGTACTGATCGGCGAATGCCACCTCCAGTTGCGGATGACGCGTCCATAGCGACACGAGCTTTTCGACGCCGTCGGTGGTGAGCAGGTCGTCGTCGTGAATCAGCAGAATCTTGTCGCCGCGTGCGTGCTCGAACAGGCTCGCGACGTTGCGCGCCTGGCCGAGCGACGGCTGGTTCTTCGTATAGCGGATGCGCGGTTCGTTCGCATAGCGCGTCGCCATCAACTGCTGGGTGCGCACGTCCTTCGAATCGTCGCCGATCACGATTTCCAGATTGCCGTAGCGTTGCGCAAGGCAGGAGTCGATACATGCGACAAGCAGTTCAGGCCGATCGCACGTGGGCAGGCAAATGGAAACCTTCGGGACCGGAGGGAGTGTGGAGGAGGTCGAGGAGGTGAGTGAGATGGACATGGGCTTCGCCGTTTTATCTGTTGAGGGGCGGCAGCCGGTTCGCTTGGCGCTCACGTTGCTGCAAGCAGGAAAATAGTCCATCGCGCCAGAAAAATAATTGGTAATAATTCGGAAAAAATGTCTGCCTTCTGAAAGGCTTTAGAAGGGAAGATTTATGCGGTTTTGCCGCTTATGCGCAGCAAAGCCGCTCGCAGACTAGTGCTCGATATTTCAACTGACTGACGGTTCGCCCTCGCCAGGTTTCTTGCCCGGCCGGTCAGCGGGAGACTGATGGCGCCCCTCATCGTCGCGTTCGGGCAGCTTGCTCTTTTCATTGTCGCTGTGAATGACAGGTTGCGGATGTTCGATGTCGGCCGGCTTGGTCGAGGTGCTTTCATGGGTTGCGCTCATTTTCGTGCTCCTGGTTTGAGGACACTTAATGGGTAGCAAGGCTCAGTCCTGACGACGGGGTGCGTCTTATCGTGCGGCATGTGCGCTGCGCCAAAACGCACACCGGATGCACCCGCACGGTGCCGACGCGCTTCGCGCGAGTGCAGTGGCGCGTCAAAGCGCGAGCCGTGCCTGGCTCGAAACGCCCGCGGTTGCGCGGTGCATGCTGCCGCGCAACAATTGGCACAACATTCGCTTAAAGGGACACCAGAGTAGAAGCGGCTAGCGAGCCGGCATGCAAGTGCCGGTCACCGTGGGGCATTGCTCTTGGGGCGCATCGTGCGCCCACGTCGAAGCAATTCGACGTTTGAACGGAACCGTCCGGTTCCGCCAACAAGGAGCGTGCGATGCAGTTGCCCCAAATTTTCACCCGACTGTTATGCGTCTGTGCACTCCGTGCTAATACGCGCGGCGATCTGCGTTCGTTTGCGCCTGTGCGTGTGCATGCATTTGCAGGCCTGCGTGATCTCGTTCACGTGCAGTGCATGGGGCAGGCCGCCCGTTCCTCGTCGCTTTGCCTTCCCACCATCCCAACTATTCCCACGTTCACACGGAGTTCAGTCATGCGCGTTCTGCATCTTCTCTCCCGCATTGCACGAATTGCCTCTTGCGGTCACTCATTTATCGCGCGGACCGTTAGCGCCGCCGCGCTCGCCAGCGGCATGCTCGCCGCGCCGCTGGCCCATGCCGAAGATCACGTCACGTTGCTGACCAGCTGGTACGCACAAGCTGAGCACGGCGGTTTCTATCAGGCGGTGGCGACCGGCATTTACAAGAAGTATGGGTTGGATGTCACGATCAAAATGGGCGGTCCGCAAGTCAACGGCATGCAGTTGCTCGCCGGCGGCCAGGCGGATTTCCTGCTCGGTTACGACTTCCAGGTGCTCTCGAGCGTCGAAGCCGGTATTCCCGTCACCACGGTTGCCGCGGCATTCCAATACGACCCGCAAGGCATGATGACCCACGCCGACGTGACCAGTCTCGCCGGCCTGAAGAACAAGACCATCCTTGTCGCCGGTTCGGGCCGCACGACCTGGTGGCCGTGGCTCAAGGCGAAATACGGCTACACCGAGGCGCAAGCGCGTCCGTACACCTTCAACCTGCAGCCGTTCTTCGCCGATCCGAACGTGGCGATGCAGGCGTATCCGTCGTCGGAAACCTATCAGGCTGAGCAGGCCCACGCGAACGCGCACTTCTTCCTGTTCGCCGACGACGGCTATCCGCCCTACAACACGACGATCGTCACGATGCGCGACACGCTCAAGAACAAGCCGGATGTGGTGGCGCGTTTCGTGAAGGCATCGATGGAAGGGTGGAAGAGCTATCTGAACGATCCGGCGCCCGCTAATGCGCTGATCAAGAAAGACAACCCGCAGATGAGCGACGGGCAACTTGCCTACGGGGTGGCGCAACTGAAGAAACTCAAGCTTGTGACGGGCGGCGATGCGGCGACCCAAGGTATCGGCACGATGACCGATGCGCGCTGGAAGAAGACCTTCGAGTACATGGTCGACGCGAAGCTGCTCAAACCCTCGACCGACTATCACGCGGCCTACACGCTGCAGTACATCCAGAACGCGAAGGTCATGCCCTGAGTGCTGAGGCGCTTGAGGCCCGGTCGCCGCCGGCACCGTTTGCACAGCAAATACGTTTAAAGCTTAAAGAAGGAGTTTCACCATGCTGGTCACTCGTCAAAAAGTTTTGCGCCGCTTCTGGTACGCAATCATGCCGATGACGCAACTCGATGCCGGTCCGCAGCCGTTCACCTTGCTCGGCGAGCCGATCGTGTTATGGAAGGGCGCAGGCGGCAAGCCGCACGCACTGCGCGATCGCTGTTGCCATCGCACGGCGAAACTGTCGAAGGGTTTCGTCGACAACGACGGCAATATCGCCTGCGGCTATCACGGCTGGACCTACGACTGCACCGGCCAATGCGTGAAGATTCCGCAGAACGGCGGCAGCGCGATTCCGTCGCGCGCGGTCGTGCCGTCGTACCACTGCGAAGAACGCTACGGCTATGCGTGGGTCGCGCTCGACGATCCGCTGCAACCGATTCCCGAGTTTCCGGAAGAAGGGGCGCCCGGTTATCGCCGTATCTTGCAGTTCTATGAGCGATGGGAAGCGAGCCCGCTACGCATGATGGAAAACTCCTTCGACAACTCGCACTTCAGCTTCGTGCACAAAGGCAACTTCGGTCTGTTCGATAACCCGAAACCGTCGAAGTATGAGTTCCGTCCGAACGAATGGGGCTTCGAAGCCGAAACGCATGTCCCCGTGCGCAATCCGCCGGCGAGCTATCGCATCACGGGCACGACCGAGGAGGTCACTGAGCGCCATCTGATCAACCGCTGGTACATGCCGTTCGCGCGCCGCTTCGGTTGCGTGTATCCGGCGAGCGGCATCCATCACATCATCTATAACTGCGCGACGCCGATCGACGACCGCACGCTGATGCTGTCGCAATGGCTCTATCGTAACGACACGGAAGACGCGTGTTCGACGCAGGAACTGATCGACTGGGACCGTCCGATCACTGACGAAGACCGCGACATTCTCGAAGCGACCGACTACGACGCATGCATCGACGTACGCCGTCAGCAGGAATGCCACATGGAATCGGACCAGCCCGGTTTGCTGATGCGCCGCATGTTGCTGAAGCTATTGAACGATAACGGCGAGTCCGAAATCTTTCGCGAAGTATTCCCCATCAACGTGGAGGCATGATCATGGCGTCCGCTCAAACCTGGTCTCCGAAGCCGCCTGTCCCTTTACTGTCGGTGCAGCGCGTCGACAAGCGCTATCCGAACGGCACGGTTGCGCTCGAAGACGTGCGGCTTTCGATCGAAGCCGGCGAGTTCATCTCCTTGCTCGGGCCGTCCGGCTGCGGCAAGAGCACCTTGCTGAAGATGTTCGCCGGCATTGAAACGCCGACGCACGGCCATATGCGCTGGTGGGGTCAGCCGTTCGACACGGTCGGCTCGAAAGGGCGGCGCATGTCGATGGTGTTTCAGGAAGCGACCTTGATGCCTTGGGCCACCGTCGCCGATAACGTCCGCCTGCCGCTCGATCTCGCGCACGTGCCGCGCCGTGAAGCGGATGCACGCGTCGCCGAGGCCCTCGATGGCGTGGGGCTCGCGAAGTTCGGCACGGTGCTGCCGCGCGAGTTGTCGGGTGGCATGCAGATGCGCGCGTCGCTGGCGCGTGCGCTCGTCACCGAACCGGATCTGCTGTTGCTCGACGAACCGTTCGGCGCGCTCGACGAGTTCACCCGCAACCGCCTCGACAGCGATTTGCGCGCGCTGTGGCGACGGCGTGGCATGACGGTGGTGTTCGTCACGCACAGCATTTACGAAGCGGTCTATCTATCGAGCCGCGTGGTGGTGATGCAGGCACGACCGGGTCGCATCATCGCTGAAGTGCCGATTGATGGCCCGCTCGAACGCGACGATGCATTCCGTGTCGGTGAGCCGTTCATGCAGCACTGCAAGACGCTCTCCGAGTTGATTACCGATGCACATCGTGCGTCGTTTGCGAACGAAGAAACAGGAGTGCAATCATGACAGGCGAAGTGCTTGCGGGTCATTCGACCAACACCAAAGCCAGGGACGCCAGAGACATCAGGGACGCAAGGGATGCGAGGGATGCGAGGGACGCGAGGGACGCGAGGGACGCGAGGGACGCGAGGGATGCGAGGGATGCGAGGGATGGCGGGGACAGCAGGGACACCAACCGCACCCCGGCGGCCGCGAAGACCACGCGTCGACCGTGGTTGCAACGTCTCGGCATGACGAAGGCGATCGCACCGTGGGTGGTCGGTGTGGTGGTGCTGGCGTTGTGGCAGGGCTGGTGCGTGCTGATGAAGGTGCCTGCGTATCTGGTGCCGTCGCCGTCGGCGATCGCGACCGAGTTGGTGCAGGACGCGCCCTTGCTGTTCGGCAGTTTGCTGGCGACGTTGAAAATCACGCTGCTGGCGTTTGCACTTGCCACCGTGCTGGGCGTCGTCATCGCCTTGCTGTTCGTGCAGAGCCCGCTGATCGAAGCGAGCCTGTTTCCGTATGCGATTCTGTTGCAGGTGACGCCGGTTGTGGCGATCGCGCCGCTGATCATCATCTGGGTCAAGGACATGAATGTGGCGCTGGTGCTATGCGCGACGTTGGTGGCTTTGTTCCCGATCATCTCGAACACGGCGCTCGGCTTGCGCAGCGTGAATCCGGGTTTGATCAACCTCTTCAGGAGCAATCGCGCGACCCGTTGGCAGACCTTGGTGCGCTTGCGAATTCCGAGCGCGTTGCCGTATTTCTTCGGCGGCCTGCGGATTTCGAGCGGCCTTTCGCTGATCGGCGCGGTGGTCGCCGAGTTCGTCGCGGGGACGGGCGGCAGCGGCGCGGGCCTTGCTTATCAGATTCTGCAGGCGGGTTTTCAGCTGAATATTCCGCGGCTTTTTGCGGCACTGTTGCTGATCACCGTGACGGGCGTCGTGCTATTCGCCATCACGGCATGGGTATCGCGCATCGGTTTGCGTGGCTGGCACGATAGCCAACTTTGATTTTTTCGCGCTCAGGCTTATGACCCCATACGACACGAAACCCTCTACGCTGATTCGTAACGCCGCCGCGATCATGACGGGCGGACGCGGTACGGCGGATGATCCATCGCGTGTGAAGGGTCCCGACATTCGCATCGTCGGCGACACGATCGACGCAATCGGCGCGCTTACGCCACGTCCTGGCGAGACGGTTGTGGACGCTACCGATTGCGTGATTTACCCAGCGTGGGTCAACACGCATCACCATCTGTTCCAGTCGTTGCTCAAGGGTGACACCGCCGGACTCGATGCCACGCTCACGCCATGGCTTGCGGCGACACCGTATCGCTTTCGTGCGCTATTCGACGAGCGGCGCTTCCGGCTCGCGGCGCGCATTGGTCTGATCGAACTTGCGCGTTCCGGCTGCGCGACGGTGGCCGATCACAACTACGTGTACTACCCGGGCATGCCGTTCGACAGTTCGGCGATTCTGTTTGAGGAAGCGGAGAAGCTCGGTTTGCGTTTCGTCCTGCTGCGCGGCGGCGCGACGCAAACGCGGCAACTCGAAGCCGAATTGCCGACGGCGTTACGTCCCGAAACGCTGGACGCCTACGTCGCTGATATCGAACGGCTTGCGGCCCAATACCACGATGCTTCACCGCGAGCGATGCAGCGGGTCGTGATGGCGCCGACCACGGTGTTGTATTCGATTTCTCCTCACGAGATGCGTGAGACGGCGGCGGTCGCACGCCGGTTGGGTTTGCGTTTGCATAGCCACTTGTCGGAGACGGTCGGCTATCAGGACAGTGCGCAGTCGATGCACCGGCAGTCTCCGGTCGCTTTCTGCGGCGAGCACGACTGGCTTGGCAGCGACGTGTGGTACGCGCATCTCGTCAAGGTCGACGCCGACGAAATTGCGCTGCTCGCGCAGACGGGCACAGGTGTCGCGCATTGTCCGCAGAGTAACGGGCGGCTGGGCAGCGGCATTTGCCCGGTGCGGGAGATGGCTGACGCTGGGGTGCCGGTGTCGATTGGCGTCGACGGTGCGGCTTCGAACGAAGCGGCCGACATGATTTCCGAAGTCCATATGACGTGGCTGGCGCAGCGGGCGCGGCTTGGGATGATGGCGCAGCCGGCGTATCGGGGCGGCAGTTTTGAAGGTGGCGCGGGTGCAGCCAGTGTGGCTGATGTGATTCATTGGGGGACGGCGGGCGGGGCTCGCGTCATGGGGCTGGATGAGGTTGGGAAGGTTGCGGTGGGTTATGCCGCGGATCTTGCGGTTTATCGGCTCGACGATCCGAGGTATTTTGGGTTGCATGATCCGGCGATTGGGCCGGTTGCCTCGGGGGGGAGGCCATCGCTGGCCGTGCTTTTTTCTGCTGGGAAGCGGGTTGTTGTTGATGATCAGATTGAGGGAGTCGATCTTGGGGCGCTGGCGCGCGAGGCTCGGAGGGTTGTGAGGGAGTTGCTGGATGAGGTTTGAGGAATAGGGTTTGGGGTTTTTTTTTGCCTGCGCGGCGCTTTGTCTGTGCGCCTGCGGCGTTGGCCTTTCCTTGAATTGATATTGGACTATTAGCGTCGCCCCTGTGCGGGGCGGGCACCTACTTTTCTTTGCCTGCCGCAAAGAAAAGTAGGCAAAAGAAAGCGGCTCGAACCCCCTGCTAAGCGGGTCCCTCGCAGAGTTGCGGCAGTGGTGCATCTGGAATCCGTGCCCTCGCACATTCGGCGTCAGTGACAAAGCACTCATCAGCTCCCACTCCGCACTGCGTGCGTCGCGGATGGGGCTGCATGGGAAACCAGAGGTTTCGCTTCGACGCTGTGGGGGCCATCGGCTTCGCCTCGGCGAAGCACCTCTGCAATCATGGGCGAACCCCGACTTCGAATGATATGTCGGTGTGCATAGCAGAGCAGTAGCAGTAGCAGTAGCAGTAGCAGTAGCAGTAGCAGTAGCAGTAGCAGTAGCAGTAGCAGTAGCAGTAACAGTAGCAGTAACAGTAGCAGTAACAGTAGCAGTAACAGTAACAGTAGCAGTAACAGTAGCAGTAACAGTAGCAGTAACAGTAGCAGTAACAGTAGCAGTAACAGTAGCAGTAACAGTAGCAGTAACAGTAGCAGTAACAGTAGCAGTAACAGTAGCAGTAACAGTAACAGTAGCAGTAACAGTAGCAGTAGCAGTAACAGTAGCAGTAGCAGTAACAGTAGCAGTAACAGTAGCAGTAACAGTAACAGTAACAGTAACAGTAACAGTAACAGTAACAGCCGCAGTTGTAGTTGTAGTTGTAGTTGTAGTTGCAGTTGCAGTTGCAGTTGCAGTTGCAGTTGCAGTTGCTGTCGCTGTCGCGATCGCAGTGGCGGTAGCAGTGGCAGTAGCGGTGCAACGACGAATCACGATCTAGTGTGGAAACGCGAGTGCGGAACGCGGCGGGTGGTTTAATGAAATGCGCTTCGGCGCGCGCAGCGCCGCCGGAAGTATGACTGCCTTGTCACTCGCGTCGAATGTGCGAGGGCACAGATTCCAGATGCACCACTGCCCCCTCCAAGCC
>NZ_JAQQDU010000052.1:0-61322 GCF_046027825.1 Paraburkholderia sediminicola | reverse complement strand
TGAGTAGTACGACGTGTACTGGCGGCCAGCGGTGAACGAGCCGTAAGTGGCATTAGCCACGCCAACATAAGCCTGCCGGTTGAACGCCAGACCGGAGACGGACTGCGCGCCGGTTGCACTGTTAAAGCCTTCTTCCAACTGGAAAATCGCCTTCGTGCCGCCGCCCAGATCCTCGGCGCCCTTCAGGCCGAAGCGGCTGCCTGCCCAGATGCCGTTGATCATCTTGACGACCGAATGGCCGCCAGCCATCGAACCGAGCGACGTCTGGCTGCTTTGATAGCCGATCCCCGTATCGACGATACCGTACAACGTCACGCTGCTTTGAGCGTGCGCGCCGAGGGCGACCAACCCAAGGGCCGAGGTTGCTAATGCCTTTTTCATTTCTGCTCCTCTGTAAAAATCTTTTCTCTATTTCCAACAGCACTAATCGCCCCGGCAATCCAAGGTGTGCAGAGCTAGCCGGCTCCGCGTGCCGGTGCAAATGCGAAGAGGGGCGAGCACTGGGTGGCGCCTGGATTTTCAAATCCAGCCCGAAGTGTCGTTCAAACGCGTTCTGATGTCTTTCAGGGTTTATACGAATTTGTACGATCTAGTTAGTTTTTTATTGGAGAAGCTTCGGGTGAACTAGAGTGGCCGTTTGATTGCAGCGAAGCGAGAGGGAGAAGAAGCTGGAGCGTCTGGACGAACTTTTAGCCTACGCAACCGTGTGGGGAGCGCTCGTAAACGGCGCCCTCTGGTGTCACCGACCGTCGCATGGACTTTTGCGATTCAGGGTTTATACCAATTTGTACGATCTAGTTAGTTTTGTTACGACATAGTTTCGGTAGAGTTACAGTGGCCGCTTTGATTGCGGTGATGAGCGGCGTGGCCGCATGCTTGTTGCGCCGGCCTTGCACCAGTACGTCAAGCACCGTCGAGCGGATCGCGTTTTCAGGTGATGACGCCCCATTGCCACGGCACGAACTCGTGCGTGCGGGGTCCGCTGCACCAGTTCTCCACCCAGCGAAAAAACTCGCGCTGCGCCCTAACCCTCGATTTTGAACACCGCCACCAATCGATCCAGTTCCGCGGCCTGCTGCTTCAGGCTCTCCGCCGCTGCGGCGCTCTCCTCGACCAGCGCCGCGTTCTGCTGTGTGACGTTGTCCAGTTGCTGTACGGCGTCACCGATCTGGCCAATGCCGGCGCTTTGCTCGACACTTGCGGAGGTGATCTCATTCATCATCGTGCTAACGCCTTGCACCTGCGCGACGACGTTTTCCATCACCTTGCCGGCGTCGACAACCAGGCGCGAACCCGCATTCACCGTCCCGACATTGCGCTCGATCAGCGCCTTAATCTCTTTGGCGGCCTGCGCGCTGCGTTGAGCGAGGTTGCGCACTTCCGAGGCCACTACCGCGAAACCGCGACCCTGCTCGCCGGCGCGCGCTGCTTCGACCGCCGCGTTGAGCGCAAGGATGTTGGTCTGGAAGGCGATACTGTCGATGAGCACGACGATTTCGGACATCTTTTTCGACGCCTCACTGATCTGCTCCATGGTAGACACCACCTCCCCAACTACGCGCCCGCCTTGCGCGGCGGCGTCAGAGGCGCTGCTGGCCATCTGCGCCGCGTTGCGGGCGCTGTCAGTATTGTTCTTTACGGCAGCGGTAATTTCCTCCATCGACGCCGCGGTCCGCTCCAGGTTGCTGGCCTGCTCTTCCGTGCGCTGGCTCAGGTCTGCGTTGCCCATCGCGATCTGCGTGGAGCCGGTGGCGATCGAAGACGAGGACGCGCGCACGTTGAGCACGAGTGTGGCCATCGACGACACGAAGCGGTTGAATGCGTCCGCCAGGTGGCCCATCTCGTCCTCGCTCTCGACCGTCATGCGGCGGGTGAGGTCACCCTGACCACTGGCGATTTCCGAGAGCAGCGTCGCGGCGCGCCGGACCGGTGCAGCAATTGCACGGCCTATCAGCAGAATCACCATCAGCGCCACGCCGAGACCGACGACAGCCGCGATCAGCGCAGCCATTCGGATGGCGTGCTCAACCGGTCCGAGCAGTTCCGCCTGAGGCACTTCGACAACGACGTAGGCATTCAGCTCCGGGATGAACGAGGTTGCGATGTAGCGCTGTCCACCTGGTGCCGCGTAGGTCATGCAGGCATAGGGTTTGCCGGCCAGCAACCTGCCCGTGGCGTCGCCGGGCAGGCCCGGCAGGTCTTTCAGGAAATGCTTGCCGTCAACCAGCGTGGTGTCGGGGTGCATCATGATCGCACCGTCCGGATGCACGAGGTAGGCGAAGCCGGTCTCGCCGATCTTGTATCCCGCAATTCCTCTCGCCAGGGTATCCACGGACAGCGACATTCCAGCTATACCCGTCGGACCATTTGCTCCCTCCACACGTGCGTTGATGAACATCATGTAGCCGCCCAGGCTCACATCGTGGTCCATGTTGACTTCGTACGGCTTGCCGGAGGCGAGGAAATTTTCCAGCCACCGATCCCCGGAAGTGATCTTTCGCTGCAGGCCCGCCTCGGTAAGGTAGTTGCCGCTCGTCGTGGACACCCACTGCACGCTAGCGGCTTTTTGCTGGGCCTTCATGTCCGCCGCCAGCCGCATCCAGTGACTCATACCGGACGCGGGTTCGCCGTCGGCTTCCCACTGCTGGAGAAACGCATCAGTCGCCATGGTCCGCGAGGCAGTGATCGGCCCGGCAAGCTGGCGCTGCACATCGGCACGAATACCGTTCACCGCGGTGGGCAGTTCATCCTGCACAATGCGCTCGCGTACGGTGTTGCCGATCAGCCAGATGCTCAAGCCGCTCGATATCCCGACAAAGACCAGCAAGCAGCTCGTCATGCTCAGAATCAGCTTGTTCTGAATGGAAAGTTTCCGCCAGATGTGCATGAAGAGTCCCCTGTCAATGGCGTCTTGATGGCCAGTTCAGGTGTTAACGGAGCATTCGCGCCGAACTTCATAGCGGACGACATATAGACTGTATTTGCGCAACGAGCAGCACCGCAGCAATCGAAACGACTGCTCGCCCCCACCATCAACCAGGCCTGCCTGCTTGTTACTTGATCAGCTTAAGCGCCTCCCTGAACCTCGGATGTTCACTCGTTCGCAACCATTCAAACGCAACCATTTCCGATGTCACGAGTTCCGCACCCGCTGATTTCGCACGATCTATCGCAACAATTTTGTTGGCACTCTGCCGGGACCCGATAGCATCGACGACGAGCCGCACGCGCCGATTTCTTTCCCGCAGTCCCAGGACCGTCTGCAAAACACAAACGTGCGCTTCACAACCCAGGACAATCAGATCGTCCCGACCTGGCTCCAGACAGTCCGCAAAACCTGGTTCAGCAGTAGCGTCGAAATGATCTTTTTCGAACCGCCTGCTAAACATCTGTCCTATTTCAGGCACCGTGCCACCGAGGCGTAGTGGCTGCTGCTCTGTTCCAACGATGGGAACGTCAAGAAGCTTCGCCATCTGCGCCAGAAACAATGCCCGCTTCACAATCTCGTTGCCCTCGGAAATGACAGGCATCAGCTTCTTTTGCAGGTCAATAATGATAAGCATCGCGCGCGACGCGTCGCATAGAAGACTCATAATTACCTCGCTTCAAAACGGGGTTTCCGGGCTCGATACCGGGGGAAAATGCACTGCGTCGCACCCGGTTTTCGATAAGTAGACTACATGGATACGACGCCATATCTTAAGCCCGTAGGCAGCTCGTTGGCGACAGCCGGATCCTGCCGACTCGACATCGTCAACTGCGCATCGAAAAAGTGAGTGCCGTGTTTCCATCCGTTCGGCCATCCGGTTGTCGATGAGTCGCGTTGACAATCAGCCTTCCATGCCATTCGCAATCGCTGTGTGGCGGGCAGACACTGCCGCGTTTTCGCGCGAATCCGCTCCGTTCAGATAGAGATTCAGAACGAAGGCCGATACCGAACCGAGCAGGATGCCGCTGTGTGTAATCGGCGCGAGCCATTGCGGGAAGTGGTTGAACATCGTCGGCGCGACCAGCGGCACCATGGCCATCGCACCACTGATCGCGACGAAGAGCTGGTTATTGCGGTTGCCGGTGAAATCGACGGTAGACAGCATCCGCACACCTGCCGCGATTACGAGCCCGAACATCACGATGCCGGCGCCGCCGAGCACGTACATGGGGAGCGACGCGATGACGTGCGCCAGCTTCGGCAGCAGCCCGAGTCCCACCATGAGCGCGCCGCCGACCGCGCACACATAGCGGCTCTTCACACCTGTGATTGTCAGCAGGCCGATGTTCTGTGTGAACGACGTGTAGGGAAACGTATTGAAGATGCCACCGAATACCGCGCCCGCACCGTCGGCCATCAGCGCCCGAGTCATCAGACGGGGTGTCATTGGACGGCCGACGATATCCCCCACTGCCAGGAACATGCCCGTCGATTCAACCAGCACGACCGTCATGACGATGCACATGCTCAGAACCGCGCCGAAGTAGAAGGTGTGCAAGCCGAACTGGAGCGGCATCACGAGACCGACCCACGGCGCGTGCGCCACCGAATCGAACGATACTTTGCCTAATGCAGCGCATACGACAAACCCAACACCGATGCCGACCAGTACGGCAATGTTGCGCACGATCCCTCTGCCGAAACGCTGCAACGACACAATCAGTGCGAGTACGCCAAAGCAGATCAGCAGATTGATGGGATCGCCAAAGTTCGTTGAGCCAACCCCGCCGCCGGCCCAGTTGATCCCGATCGGCACGATGGAAATGCCGAGCAGCAGGATGATCGAACCACTGACGACCGGGGGGAAGTAGCGCAGCAAACGGGTCATTACCGGTGCGAGCGCCATCGCGAACAACCCACCGGCCATCACCGAGCCGTAGATACCAGTAATGCCGATGTTCGGGTTGGCCGCCATCGCTATCATCGGACCCACCGATACAAACGACACCCCCATCATCACCGGCAGGCGCGCACCGAGCTTCCACAGCCCCAGCGTTTGTACCAGCGTGATGACACCTCCCGCAAACAGGTCGGCGTTGATCAGCAGCGCCATCTGATCGGGCGTGAGTTTCATCGCGCCGCCGACAATTAACGGCGGCACAACAGCCCCGGCGTACAGCACCAGCACATGCTGCAACGCCAGGAAAATGAGCCGGTGCCACGGCATGATCTCGTCTACGGGTTCAACTTGACCGGACATAACGCCTCCTTGTCGACATAACGCCTCCTGATTACGATGACCGCCGTGCAGATACCTGGTCTGCGCAGTCGGTGTCTGCTGTGATGCTGCCCGCTGTGATGAAGAACTGCTTCAGCGCGTCGGTCAGTTCCATGGGTCTTTCGAGCGGAACCAGATGCCCACTGCCGGCGATTTCGACAAACTTGCCGCGTCTGGCTGACGTGGCCATCTGTCGCATCACCGCGCCACGTACAAAGCTGCGCTCGCCATGGACGAAGAGCATGGGGCGATCGATCTCGCGCAACGCATTCCAGTAGTTGTCGCGCCGGAACGGCCAGCAACTGAAAAAGAACGGATCGTGCTTGCGCTCCCAGCCACCGACGACCGGCCGAATCGAACGGAAGGCGTACATGTCGAGCAAAGTATCGGACGCCATGGGATTGGCCTTGCGCTCATAGTTCAGCGCCGAGATGCGGTGCTGAAAAAACATGGGGCGTGCGTCGACCTCCTTTTCTCCGCGTTCGAAATTCGGCTCGACGTCAAGCACAGCCAGCTGGCGCTCGCGCGATGTATCCGATCGCAATTAGCGCACCCCACGACAAACCCGCCAGATCGAACAGCTGCAGATCGAGCGACTGCACCAGTGTCTCGAGATCGTCGATGTGGTCATCGGTCAGGTACGCGTGCGATTCTGGCCAGTAGCTTTCGCCATGACCTCGCAGGTCAAGTGCGATCACACGCCGCGTTTTGCCCAGCTCCTGCGCCACGTCGTGCCAAAGCCAGGCGCTGCCGGTCACCCCGTGAAGGCAGATCAGCGGCGGATACTCGCCAGTGTCGCTGCCGAATTCGAGCGCATGCAGTGCGCCCGTGCTGGCCGGCACAAACAGTTCGCGCACCGCACCGCTCGCGGCGGCCCTCACGACAGCCCAGCTTCGTTCAGGATATCGAATAACCAGCGCCGATATTCGACGGTGACCACATCCGCGCCACGCACAGGCGTCTCGCGTTCATTGGGGTTCCCGTCTGAAAAGCTGAACCAGACGGGCCGCTGCGACTCGATGATCGGTTTGTCCTGATCCAGCACCTCGGCTTCGAAATCCATGAAGAACCGGTCATAGGTTGGATCGGTGCCGAAGTCGCGCGCCTGCCACCAGAAACTGCGGGTATGCGTCTCATCGATCGGGGATGCAGCCATGAACAGCACGTAGCGCTTGCCGTTCGGAAAGGTACGCTTCAGATGGACCGTATGTGGCATGGTCACGTGATACTCATTGACCGGTTCGATCCACTCGTCAGTGATGCCGAGCAGTTGTTTCTTGAGCCCGACACCGGGTTCCTTCACGCCACTGCGATCAAAGCGCAGTACGTGCCCGTCGCGCCAGACCTTGACCGGCTCGACGCGTGGGTTGTCGCGACTGCCGATGGTGCCGTCATGCACATAAGCGAAGTGGCCGAAATCGACGAAATTCTCCAGACGACGCGGCGTACTCGTTGCCCAGTCATACGCGGAGCCGCGCAACACGCGATATTCCGGATCATTGAGTTCCGGGAAGTCGGGCAATGGCATGACTGGCGTTTCGAGTGCAACCCAGATCAATCCGGCATGCTCGGCCGCGTGATAGCACGCGACCGACGCATTGATCACGCCCGTCATTTCCTCGCGAGCGGGAATTCGCACGCACTTGCCGCCCTCGCTGAAGCGCCAGCCGTGATAGGGGCATTCGATCGTATCGTTGACGATCTCGCCCAATGCGAGTGATGTGCCCTTGTGCGGGCACCGGCCATGCATCGCCTTCACCTCGCCGTTCAGACGGGCGACGACCACGGATTCACCGAGCAGCGTCACGCCGACGGGTTTGTCCAGCACGTCGCCCGCATAAGCGACCGGGTGCCAGTATTTGCGCAACGCCTGATAAAGCGGCGGCCCGGCTCTCACGCCTGACGTAGATTCGACAGAGACGGGGATGTCGGCAAGACTTGTCATGATGGGCTCCTGTCGAGGGTTACTGGAAGTACGCGCCGCCGTTGACCAGCAAGCTTTGTCCCGTGACGAAATCGGATCCACTGCCTAGCAGATAGAGCGCCGAACCCACCATGTCTTCCGGGGTCTGCGTGCGCTTCAGGCAGCGTTGCGCGATCGTTTTTTCGTCTGCCGCGGTGCCTTGTTTGGCAACGATGTCCGGATCGGGAATCAGGTCTGGACACAGGGTATTGACCTGTATGTTGAATTCACCCACCTCACGCGCGAGCGCGCGGGTCAGGCCGATGATGGCCGCCTTCGACGACACGTAATGCAGGAAATTGGGCACGCCCTTGTACGGGGTATTCGACGACACATTCACGATCTTTCCGCCGCCCCCTTGTTTCATGTACGGCACCACCGCGCGACAGCACAGCCACACGCCGCGCACATTGATCTGGTAGCAACGGTCCCATTCGTCCAGCGGAATGTCCATGAATGAACCGAACGTGCAGCCCTTGAAAAACCCGGCGTTATTGACGATGCCGTGAATCGCGCCGAAACGCTCGAACGCAGTTGCCGCCATCGCTTCGATGGAATCGGGATCGGCTACATCGACCTTGACCGCGACAGCGGAGCCCCCTGCGGCGCCATATTCCCTGGCGAGCCCGGACAGGTCCGCCAGATCCGCCAGCACGACATTGGCGCCGATGCGGTTCAGTTCGTCACAGTAAGCGCGGCCGATGTTGCCGCCTGCGCCGGTGACGATGATCGTCTTGTTTCTGAGTGAGTCGGACATGGGGATACTTTCCTCCTGGTGTGTCGGTTTCAGATATCGAGGGTTAGCGCGTCGCCCTTGCAGCGCGATACGCAAATCATCATCGTGCGGTTTGCCGCCCTTTCTTCGGGACTGAGCACCCTGTCCCGGTGATCGGGTTCGCCGGCAAGCACGGCGGTCTCGCAGGTGCCGCATACGCCTTCGCGGCACGAGCACATCACGGCCACGCCGTGTTCCTGCAATACGTGGAGAATCGAGCGGTCAGGCTCGATCACAAAGCTTTTTTGCTGGCGTGCGAGCGTGACCGTGAAGGCCTGACTGTTTGCGGGCGTGCTGATTTCCGGCGCCTTGAAGTATTCGAGGTGAACTCTTTCTGGTGGTACGTCGGCTAGGGCGGCCGTGAATGCGTCCATCAACGGCGTTGGGCCGCAGCAATAGAAATCTGCCTGCGCGCCGTGCTTCGCGAGCACAGCTCGAATATCGAGCGGCGCCGTGCCGGGCACGCCGTCGAACACGCAGTGGAGTGCGCCGTCCGGACAGGTATCGGCCAGCTCGCGCAACTCGCGCAGGAAGGCGGCACGGCTTTCAGTACGGGCGCAGTAGTAGAGATCCCAGCTGCGTCCGAGTTCGCACAGGCGCCTGACCATCGCCAGCAATGGCGTGATGCCGATGCCGCCGGCCACCAGCACCGAATGAACGGCGGCTTCGTTCAGTGGAAAGTGATTGCGGGGCGCGCTGACGGTCAAACGGCTGCCGACCGTCACGGCGTCGTGCATCCTGATCGACCCGCCCCGGCTTGCGGGATCGCGATTCACGCCGATCACATAACGATGGCGCTCGTGCGGATTCGTCAGCGAATATTGCCGCACGAGATCGCCCGGCACATGTACGTCGAGATGCGCGCCCGGTTCGAACGGCGGGAGTTCATATGCCTCACCGGACTCAGCGGACTCAGCGGATTCCGCGCCTAAAGGCCAAAGCTCGAACGAGCGCACCGTCTCGGCTTCCCGGCGGATACCACGCACTTCAACCTCGAACGTATTCCCTGCGTTCATCACCCTCTCCGCATCAACTGAGCTTCGTTGATACGTATTTAAGGGCCTCAATTTATGCAATAAAATCGATATAAATTGAACAATTATTGAGAAACTCTGATGAATCTCACTTTCCGTCAATTACGTGCGTTTGTCGCGGTCGCCGAGTGCAGCCGATTCGCACTCGCCGCCGAGCAGCTTCATCTCTCGCCGTCGGCGTTGAGCATGCTGATCAAGGATCTGGAAGGCGAACTCGGCGTGAAGCTGCTCGACCGGCACACGCGCATGGTTCGCGTGACCGACATTGGCAAGGAGTTTCTTGCCAGTGCGCGGCGCGTGTTGCAGGACATCGATATGGCCGTGCAGAATTCACGCGAACAGGTCACCTACAAGCGGGGCCGCGTGACCGTGGCGAGCGCGTCGGTCCTGAGCGTCACACTGCTGGTGCCGTTCATGCGCGAATTTCAGGCAAGTTATCCCGGCGTGCATGTCGTGCTGCGGGATACGGCAGAAGAAAACATCCGGAATGCGTTGATCGCAGAGGATGCGGACATAGGCATCGGTACGTTTCGGGAAGCGCAGTCGGAAGTCACGGAAACCGACCTCTTCAGGGACACGTTCGTGGCGCTCCTTCCCGAGCATCATGTGCTCGCACGCAAGCGTGTGGTGACGTGGTCCGCCCTGGCCGAGTGGCCTTTCATTGCCCTGTCGCCCGGCAGTCCGATCCGCCGCGACCTCGACGCGCACCTTTCCACGCAAGACGTCCGGCTCAACGTGGCCTATGAAGTGTCTTTCCCGTCCACGGTCTTTGCGCTCGTGTCGAACGGCATGGGGATTTCGCTGCTGCCGGCCAATTCGCGGCATCTGATGAATGTGTCTGGCATCGAGTTCCGGCCGCTCGGCAAGCCAGCGATCATGCGGCGCGTCTGCACGTTCCGGCTTAAACACCGGGCGCTGTCACCGGCAGCCGAGTTGTTTCACACGTTGCTGATCGATTACGTCGAGGCTAACCGGACGCGGCTAGCGGTCGAACGGGCCTGATCAGCGGTCCGGTGCGACGCCCCCGCGCGTTGCCAGCGAAGCGTTTCGGATGCCAAAGGTTTTTCACTAGCCCAAACACACGCCATCGGACAGACGAGCGAACGGGAGCGAACGGGGCGGGCAGACCTTAATCAAATGACTTCCGATATTGGCAGTTTTCAACCATAAAACTTCCGTCGTCGTAGACGGGTCACCGACCGAGGTAGCGGCCGTCAGCCGACGGTTTCTGTGAGCGGTTATGTTCAATACCGTCCAGGCCGAGCGTCTCGAGGTCGGCCTTATGAAAAGCTTCGCATAAGGCCGACCAGCGGTCCTCTGAAATCTTCCTATTCATGCCCTGCACGTTGCAAAATCGCACCAACGGCGCTTAGGGGGCCCTGCTCCACAACGCCGCGGCGAGCTTGACCAGATCGTGCCGGCTTTGCATCGCACACCACCCGCTACTCCCTGCCAGTCTCCTGGCTCGCTCAAAACTTATGACGTATGCCAATACGAGCCATGAATTGCTTGCTGGTCGATGAAGGGCCAGCAGCGTCCGGATTTGCGGCGAATTCAAGTCCCGTACCGCTTATGCCTGCATCGCTCGCAACCTTGACGTACGCCCCCTGCGCATAGACGTCGGTCCGCTTCGAAACGTTATAGTCGGCCATCAAGCCAAACTGGTGATACTTGGCTTTGACGCTGCCCCCCGACGTACCGTCGAACGTCGCCTGCGTGTAGGTGTACATACCGCCGACATAGAACGCCGGCGTGAACTGGTACTTGGCATTCACCTCATAGTTGTCGAACTTGAGCGACGATGCGGCACCGAGTGTCGGGCTTGCGGCGAGGTTCGCGTATTGGGTCGCCGTCGGCTGGGACAGGTTTGTGTTGGTGTACGCGAAGCCCACAGTTGCGGAGGCGATTGTGTATGCGATGCCCGCACCGAAGACGCGTTGACGATTGGCGGTCCAACTGCCGTCGGGGTTACCATTGGAGCCAATGGCCACGGCACCCGCTGTGCCCGCATTGGGACTATCGACGTTCATATAGGCGGCGGCGAGACTCACCGGGCCATTGCTGTACTGTGTGCCGACGCTGATCGCCCGGTTGGCTGCGAAATGGGTCGAGTTGCTGAAAGCATACGCGCCCCCAAACGAGAAGCCGCTGTAGTCGACACTCGTGTACTTGACCGCATTGTTGAGACGGAAGGTATTGTCAGTGTTGTCGTTATCGTAGGGGTGCGAGAACATCCCGCCGCCCCAGTTGCCGTTGGCCGTCATCGGCGCCATATAATCGACAACAGAATCATATTGACGACCGACGGTCACCGTGCCGAGCGTCGCGCTGGACATACCGACATAAGCCTGGCGGCCGAACCCTGCACCCTCTTGAGCCAGCTTGCCGGTGTTCACGTCGAAACCCGATTCCAGCTTGAACACCGCCTTCAGGCCACCACCCAGGTCTTCCACGCCTTTCAGGCCCCACCGGCTACCCTGCGCATCGCCGCTCGACAGCGCGTAGAGATTCTTGCCGCCGACATTGTTCGTATAGTCCAGACCTTCGTCGATCAGGCCAAATAGCGTCACACTGCTTTGCGCATGCGCCACGCCGGAAAATGCACACACCACACCTACTGCAAGAAGCGTCTTTTTCATATCGATCTCCAAAGTTTCACCTGATCCACCCCGATATCGCATAACCGGGCGGATCTCATTTGCGACTTCTTCTTTTTGTGTACGGCCAGGGAGCGCGATTCAACGAACTTACGCACGTCGCCGGCATCGCAGCTCATACCGGTTCATCAAGATCAAGTTCTAGAAACTTTCACTATAATTACGCATTCCTAATTACATGAAATGGATGAACGTGAAAGTATGGCAACGCGTGAGAGCGGCTCATCGTCGCCGAAGGCGCGCTCCCGCTCCTTTCTAACTCCAGCTAATAGCCGAACCTCGACCCGATCATCGCGCCATGTGCCAATGTGCACTTTCGAACGCCATGTCGTTCTCCCGTTCCCCGAATGATCAGGCGTGGGTAAGCATCAGCGAATCGAGTTCGCGCTCGTGGGTGGCCCACTTGCCAATGATCGCTTCAATCGCCGACGCGACCGACAACAACGCCGCTTCGCCGCGTGGCCGGCCTGCAATCTGGATCCCCACCGGCAGGCCATCACGGGTCATGCCGCAGGGAATCGCGATCACCGGCAGGCCCAGCAAAGTCAGTCCATAGGTGATCGAGAGCCAGTCGATGTACGTGCTGAACTGCCGCCCCGCTGCACGCTTCACGTAGGTCTGCTCGACGGGAAAGGCCGGAACGATCGAGGTCGGGCAAATCACGACCTCGTATTCGTCGAGCAAGGCGCTCATCTCGTGGAACAATGCGCCGCGCGTGCGGAGCGCTTCGGCAATCGACGGACCATCGAGCGACAGACCATACTCGATGTTTCCGATCACATTGGCGTTGAGTAAACCGCGATGTTCGGCCAGCACATCGGCCAGACCGGTCGCGTAGGATACGCCGCGCAGCACATGAAATGCACGGCCGCCCGACGACAGGTCAACCGGCGGCTGATCAACAGCGATGCCGGCTTGAGCGAGGCGGTCCATCACGCCGGCACAAATCGCACGGATTTCGGGCTCCGCCTCGGCGATGCCAAGTCCTGGGCTATACGCCACCCGTGCAGGCTTGCGGGGGCGAAGCGCATGATCGAGAAACGGCGTAGCCGGATTCGACAACGAAAGCGGCGCACGACGATCGGTACCGCACATCGCGTCGAGCAGCAGGGCGGCGTCCGCCACGTTGCGCGCCATCGGCCCCTCGACCGCCAGTGTGTCGAACGGATCGCGTGACGGCCCGGACGCCACGCGGCCGGGAGTCGGCCGTAACCCGACGACGCCGCAAAATGCGGCCGGCGTGCGCAGCGAGCCAGCCAGATCCGAGCCGTGCGCGACCCAGGCGGTGCCCGAGGCCAGCGCAGCCGCAGCGCCGCCAGAAGAACCGCCGGCCGAGCGCGACAGATTCCACGGATTACGTGTCAATCCCAGGACATCGTTGTACGTGTGGCCACCCGCACCGAATTCCGGCGAGTTGGATTTCGCATAGATGATGGCGCCGTTCGCTTCGAGATGCGCGGGTGTCACGTCTGTCGTAGTTGGCACGAAGTCCTCGTACACCCGCGAGCCGTACGTCGTGCGCACCCCTTCAACAGCAGCGAGATCCTTGATCGGCACAGGCAATCCGCATAGCACCCCGCGCTCGGCGACCGGCTTGCGCAGCAGTGCCTCGGCATGCTCATGCGCGCGCTCCCAGCACAGCGTCGGCAATGCGTTGACATGCGGTTCGACACGGTCCACCCGCGCGGCCAGGGTGTCGAGCAGATCGTGCGGACTGACTGCTTCGCGACGCAGCATGTCGACCACCTCGCAGGCAGATCGTTCGAGAAGGGCGGAATCGACGGTCATAGTTGATCACTTACTCCATAAAATTCGCAAAGAGAGCGAGGCGCCGCTAACGGGCACCGCTGCTTCCGGACAGCGTGCATGCTGGCGGGCTTCGCGCGACAGCGCGCACGGAGCCAATGCCATGTTGTGTTGTGCTGTGTGGTTGATAAGGTCCGATGCCTTACTTGAGGAGGTCCGTCCAGACCCGGTCGTGCAAGCGGATCGCCGCAGTCGAGCAGGTCTGTTTGAACACCAGCTTGGTGCCTGCCGGCGGCGTCAGTTCCGGGGCGCGCTTCACGTCGTCGGCGACAAATGCATCGGAGCCGTCGACTGCGTTCTGGTACTTCAGGAAGTTCGTATTTGTCGCCGCCGCCTTCGGCGTGAGCAGGAACGCGATGAACTTCTTCGCATTGTCGATATCGGGCGCGCCCTTCGGCACCACGATGTTGTCGACCCATGCAAGCGAACCTTCCTTCGGGTACGCATAGCGGATCGAGTGTTTGAGATCGGACGCACGCTGCGCCGTGCCGCTCCAGATCGCCGACATCGCAATTTCGCCGGAGACCATCGATTCGCGAATCGCGCCGGCCTTGGAGCTATACGTCTTCACGAACGGCTTCTGTTGCTTGAGCACGTCCAGCACTTTCTGCATCTGTTTCGGATCTTCGCCGCACGCCGGCACGCCCGCCTCGATCGCCGCCAGAGAGATGGCATCGTCCGCCGAGTCGAACATATTGATCTTGCCTTGCAGCGGCGCCGGCGGATTGAAGAGCAATTTCAGCGTGTTGATGTCGCCGCTATATACGCTGGTGTCGACGGCAAAGTTCATCGTGCCCCACAGATAAGGAACCGAGTATTCGCCGGTCGGATCCCATTGCGGCTTGCGAAAACGTGCGGTGATGCCGTTGTAGCCTGGGATGTTTGCTGCATCGATTTTGTCGATCAGGCCCTCGCGCACGAACACCGGGATCATCGCCTGGTTGGTCACGGCGATGTCATAGCCTGCCCCACCCTGCTTGAGCTTCGCCAGCAGCGTCTCTTCGGAATCGTAGTTGTCGATGTTGACCTTGATGCCGGTCTGCTGCTGGAACTGGGTAATCAGATCCGGCGCGATATAGCCGGACCAGATATACAGATTCAGGGTGCCTGCTGCATGGGCAGCTATCGACGGGGCAACGCACGCGAGAACGACGCCGGCTGTGCTCAGGAATTTCTTCATGACTTCTCCGTTGGATGTGATGTCTTGACGTGTGTAAAGTGTGTAGAGGACTACGAACGCTTATGACCGCCCTTGCCGATCATGTGTGCGGCAACGACCAATGCCACCGAAATCACGAGAATAATGGTCGATGCGGCGTTGACGTCGGGTGTGACGCCCATGCGCATCAGGCTGAAAATGAAAATCGGCAAGGTCGTTGAACCGGCTTGCGCGACAAGCACTGAAATGATGAAGTTATCCAGCGAGACGACGAAGGCCAGCATCAGACCCGAGACGATGCCCGGCATCAACAGCGGCAGCGTCACATAGCGCAAGGTGGCCCACTCGCGGGCGTAGAGATCCATCGCCGCCTGTTCGAGGCGTGTATCCATCCCTTGAAGACGCGCGCGGATCGGCAGGTAGGCGAAGGGAATGCAAAACACCGTATGCGCGATGATCAGGTTGCCCGCGCCGAGCGAGAGTCCGATCGCGCTAAAGAATCCCAATGTCGCCACGCCGACAACGATCTCCGGCAGGACGAGCGGCAGCATGATGAGCCGCTCGGACATCGCGGTGGTGCGCGTGCGCTGCCGGCGCGCGATGGCAAGCGCGGCAAACGTCGCGAGCACCGTCGAGAACGACGCCGATGTCAGCGCGATCACAACGCTGTTCTGGGCCGCATCGCGCAACGCCGCATTCTGGAACACCACCTCATACCATTGCAGGCTGAACGACTTCCAGACGGTGGCCGACGTGCTGCCGTTGAACGACAGGACCACGAGCGCGACGATCGGCGCATACAGGTACAGGTAAAACGCCCCGGTAATCGCGCCAAAGCCGCTGAAATGGTTGGCGCTGAATACGGCTGGCCGTCGAAGGAAACTCATTGCGGCCTCCGTGCACGAGATGCGGTAAGACTGGACCGAACTAGCGTAATCAGCGCGGCGGCCGTGACGATGGCGATCAGCAGCACCACGGCGAACACCGAACCGAACGGCCAATCGCGCGCCTCGGTGAACTGCCGGTAGATGAGATTGCCGAGCATCAGCTTCTTGCCGCCGCCTAGCAGTTCGGGGGCGATCATCGCGCCAAGGCAGGGAATGAACGTCAGCATGCAGCCTGCGATGATGCCCGGTGCCGCCGCCGGCAACACGACACGCAGCAATGCCTGGGTTTTCGACGCGTACAGGTCGTGCGCGGCCTCGATCAGGCGAATGTCCATCTTCTCGACGCTCGAGTAGATCGGCAGCACCATGAACGGCGCGTAGGTATAGACAAGGCCCACCAGCACCGCGCCATCGGTGTAGAGCATGCTCATCGGATGGTGAATGATCCCGAGCGCCTGCAGCACGCCGTTGACTACGCCCGTGTCACGCAGCAGCAGGATCCACGCATAGGTGCGCACCAACAGGTTGGTCCAGAACGGAATGGTGATCCACAGAATCAGCCGGTTACGCCGGGCAGCGGGCTGCAACGCGATATACACCGCGACCGGAAATCCGATCAGCATGGTGATCAGCGTCGTCATGCCGGCAACCGAAATCGAACGCAATGCGATCATCAGATACGCGTCGGTGAAGCTCAGGCTATCGTCGAGATTGCGCTCGAACAGCAACTGGACGTACGCGTCGAGGCTGAATTTGTGCAGCACGCCGCCGTAGCCGTTCGCCTCCATGAACGAATAGGCGACCACCAGCAGTAGCGGCGCGACGAGAAACAGCGCGATCATCAGCGGCGCCGGCAGCAAGCTGGCGAGTTGCAAGCGCCGTTCACGGCGCTCCAGCGGTCCCGGCTCGGCAATCAGCGGGATCGATTGGGGAAGGTCGGGTTGCAGCATCTCAGTCCCTCAGCAGGTTGACGGCGTTCACGGCGACGTCGAGCCAGACCGGCTGGCCGACTTGCGGACGATGCGCGGCGCGGCCGGCAGTCATATCGCGAACCACGATGCGCTGCCCGTTGCCGAGCCGCACGTGACACGCCGTGTCGGTGCCGAGATAAACCGTCGTGGCAATCTCACCTTTGATACGCGGACCGACCGATACCGATCCCGTGGCGAACGAAAGCCGCTCGGGCCGGATCGCCACCGTGACCGCATCGCCTACTGCGTAACCGTCCTGCTGGTCCGTGACGAAGTCGCCAACCTCCGGCACCACGACCCGCACAAACCCGGCGCCGCGTTCCGCAATACGGCCGGAGAGCATGTTGTTTTCGCCGATGAAGTCGGCGACGAAACGGGTGGCGGGACGGTCATAGATGTCTTCAGGTGTACCAATCTGTTGTACGAGGCCTTCTGACATCACCGCAATACGATCGCTCATCGCCAACGCCTCTTCCTGATCGTGCGTGACAAAAACAAACGTGATGCCGGTCTTTTCCTGCAAGCTCTTAAGTTCGAGCCGCATCGCCTGGCGTAACTTCAGATCGAGTGCGGACAGCGGTTCGTCGAGCAGCAGCACGCGCGGCTGCGGCGCGAGCGCCCGGGCCAGCGCGATGCGTTGCTGTTGTCCGCCCGAAAGCTGGTTGGCGCGCCGATCGGCGAACTTTTCCATCTTGACGAGCGCCAGCATGTCGGCCACGCGCTGCTTGACCTCAGCCGGGCTGCGCTTGAGCATGCGCAGGCCGAACGCGATGTTCTGCGCCACCGTCATGTTCGGAAACAGTGCGTAGTGCTGAAACACCGTGTTGATCGGGCGGCGATACGGCGGCAACGCGTGAACAGGTTCACCGGCCAGCAGGATTTCGCCCGACGAAGGTTGCTCGAACCCGGCAAGGAGGCGCAACAACGTCGTCTTGCCACAACCGGACGGCCCCAGCAGCGTGAAGAACTCGTTGTCGTTGATCGACACCGACACGCCCCTCAATGCGTGGGCTACGCCGGACGCCTCGCCCGGATAAATCTTGTGAGCGGCGCGCACGTCGATAATGGGCGTGCCATGCAGATTGGACGCGCTTGCCGCACCGGCAGCCGACGCCGCGTTGCTGCTGGCGTGAGCGCCGCTGGTGGTCCGCGCGGTATGTCGCACGGGCAGTTCGTTGACCCTGTTGATGGACGTCGACACTGTGTTGCTCCTTGGCTTTGCTGTGAACACTTGACGTTTTACCGCAATGCGATTATCATTACTGATATTCGATTGACACAATCATTGTTCGACCAAAAGTCGATGTCAATCGATTTTTGCCGCCCCTGGAGGAACCCCTAATGAGTGAAGACCATCGTTCTCAGATCGCCGCGCTCGACAAAGCGCTGACGGTGCTTGAGGCGTTTGGCCCAGCGGCGCCGGATCTGCGCATTACCGAAATTGCCGCCCTGACAGGCATGAACCGCAGCAGCGCGCAACGCATCACGCATACCCTCGTGCGCTGCGGCTATCTGCACCGCGACGAGGTGTCGTCGGCGCTGTCGCTGACGTACCGGAGCGCGTGCATCGCGCACACCTTCATCAGCACGAATCACCTGATCGATCTGGCCATGCCCGCGCTGGTCGATCTGAGCGCACGCACGCATTTGCGCGCGGACTTGTGGGTGATGCAGGGAGCGGACATCGTCAACCTCGCGCGTGTGCCGTCCGCAGCCGATTCACGCGCGATGGCGCCGATCGGCGAACGCTTGCCGGCGCTCGCGTCCGCGCCCGGGCGCGCGATGCTGTCGCGCCTGCCTGCCGAGGTCCGGGCCGAACGGATTGCGGAGTTGGCGGAGGTTTCCAATCCCGGCTTGACGCCCGATGAGCAGGCCGCCTGCGAGCGCACGCTGGCAGACACAACTGCGCGCGGTTATGTCCTCGAAGCCGGCAGCAGCGTCAACGACTTAACAACGATCAGCGCCGCCGTGCTCGACGCGAGCGGTGAGTGTCTTGCCGCCGTATCGGTATCCGGATGGCTTGGCGAAGTGAGCGAGGACGATCTGGTAAGCCAGTTTGTGCAGCCCGTGCTGGCCACCGCACGCGCGCTCTCCAATCTCAGGATCCAGACGTGGTCGCGCACGGTATCGCGCCCTGCCGAGGGCAAGGACGCGTTGCCAGCCCCCGAAGAAGACGAAGACGATCCGTTGCTCATCGCGTCGGTCGCGCGCGGTTTCCGGGTCCTCGAAGCGTTCACGCCCGCCAACTCGGTACCTACGCTGACCGCCCTGCACCGCCTGACCGGACTTCCGATAGCAACCGTCCAGCGAATCGTCGACACGCTGATGGCACGTGGCTACGTCGAGAAAGATGCGCGGCACAAAACCTTCCGGCTGACCGTGAAGACGCTCGACATGCTGTTCAATTTTCAGATGAGCAACCGCGTCATCAAGACGGTATGGCCACGTCTGGTTCAGCTCCGTGACGACTGTGGGCTGCGTTGCTCGTTCTGCATGTCTGCGGATGAAGACATCGTGCACTTGCTGCATGTACAGAGCCATCCACACGCCGACTTCCACACCGCTTTCATTGGTGAACGGCTGCCTATGCTCAGTACATCCGGTGGCATCGCGATGCTTTCAACGCTGGACGATGATCGACTCGATGACGTGATTGCGAACAGTGCGCCCAAGGCCATCACGCCGTTCACGATCACCGACAAGAGCGCTCTGCGCCGGATCATCACCACGGCTCGCGAAAAGGGCTATGCCTTCACCGACCAGCAATCGATCATGTTCGAAGTCAATGTCGCCGCGCCGATCGTCAAAGCCGATGGTCAGGTGCTTGGCGCAATGGTGGTGTCCGCTCCGAAACGGGACTGGACCGTTGCGCGCCTGGAAGACGAGATTGTGCCTCGCTTGATGGCTTACACGCGCTCGATGTTTTCCTGAGGAGCAAAGTTCACCGATTGCGACACGAGCGGCGCGGCGACGATGAGCCAGCCGTTCGTCGAGCGTACGACGGCGCCCAGTTCGAAGCCGACTTTCACCAAACGGGGCTGACGTGTCCACCACGGGCCTCCAGGCAGACGTTCTCCAATCTGCGGTTGCGAACGTTCGGCCTCAGCTTCAGTGGATGATCTGGCGCGACAGTGCTGTCCGCTGCTCCCAGGCAAGCAGTTCATCAGCACACTGCTTCGGCGCCAGCAGCGAAAATTCTCTGCTCTTTCGATTCATCAGGGTCAATAGACCGTTAGCACGATGGCATGTCATGTGCTCTCTATTCATTACGACGAGAGCCAGATCGCTCTGCCTCATTCCCCACATTGACCTTGGAGCAGGCGCATGACATCACAAATCCAGCGTAATAAATTGCCACTTTCGTACGGCACCGACTATGAACAGTTGGCCGCCAGGTTCAGGCCAATCTTCAACCGCATCGCGGAAGGCGCGCTCGAACGCGAGCGCACTCGTGCGCTTCCGTACGAGCAGATTGTCTGGTTGAAGGATGCCGGGTTCGGCGCCATCAGAGTGCCGCCCGAATTCGGTGGCGCTGGCGCGTCACTTCCGCAACTCGTGCAACTCCTGATCGAACTCGCCGAAGCCGACTCGAGCTTGCCGCAAGCGTTGCGCGGGCACTTCGCCTTCGTCGAAGACAGGATCAATGCCACGCCCGGCGCTGCGCGGGAAAAATGGCTGCAACGCTTTGTGGCAGGTGAAATTGTCGGCAATGCGTGGACCGAAGTCGGCGCGGTCAAGATAGGCGATGTGATCACGCGTGTATCGCGCAGCGACAACCAGTGGGTCGTCAACGGAACGAAGTACTACAGCACGGGCAGCATCTTCGCCGACTGGATCGACGTCTATGCCCAGCGCGACGACAACGGCGCCGATGTCATCGCAGCGGTAAGCACACGACAGTCGGGCGTCAAACAAAGCGACGATTGGGATGGCTTCGGCCAACGCACCACCGGAAGCGGAACGTCGGTATTCGAGAACGCAGTGGTCGATGAAGAGAACATCATCGACTTCTCCACGCGCTTCAAATACCAGACGGCGTTCTATCAACTCGTGCTGATCGCCGTGATTGCAGGTACGGGACGCGCTGCGTTGCGTGACATCTCGCACGAAGTCCGCAAACGCACTCGGGTTTACAGCCACGGCAACGCGCCACGCGTCAGTGAGGACGCCCAGGTGCAGCAGGTGGTGGGGCAAATAGCAGCACGCGTGTACGCAGCGGAGGCGGCCGCTGTGCGAGCCGCGGAGCCATCACAAAGAGCGTACGAAACGCGCTTCGGCGCAGACCGCGATGCTGAACACGCGGCGAACGTGGCGGCCGAAATCGAATCGGCAAAAGCCCAGGTCGCCGTGGCCGGTCTGATTCTGCAGGCAACCACCGACCTGTTCAACGCGCTCGGTGCTTCGGGCACTAGCGAGAACAAACTATTGGACCGTCACTGGCGAAACGCTCGCACCGCTGCATCACACAACCCGCTGATCTACAAGGAGCGGATCGTGGGTGACTGGGAAATCAACGGCAAAGAGCCTCCCTTCGTCTGGCAGATCGGCAACAGCAGAACCGCTACTTAGTCGGCTTCCGCCGCGGCACGCAGCGACAGGCGGACCGGTCTCGCGGCCGGTCCGCTTCGACTTCTAGACGCACGCAAGAAGGAAGTACTACATTCGCCATCACGCATGTGAGTCTACTTCTGCGCGGAAATCTGCTTGGCGCGGATCAGCCGCGCCCGTAACACATTGCGACTAATGCCCAGCAGCCTCGCGGCCTGAATCTGATTCCGGTAGCAGAAGTCGAACGCCACGCGCATTACCGTGTCTTCGATCTGTTCGAACAGGTTGCCTTCCGCGTTATCGAAAAGATGACGCAACGCCCCCTCCAGCCCTTCCAGCGGCGTAGATGCAACAGGTTCACTGGTCACCCGCCGCGCGGCGTGAATCCCGAACGACGACATCTGCAGATCGCCCTCGCCTAGCGAATCGCTGCGGCACACCAGCAACGCGTAGTGGATGACGTTCTCAAGTTCGCGGATGTTGCCGGGCCAACTATGCTCCAGCAGCTTTCGCTCCGCTCGCGGCTCGATGTCCACCGGCCCGTAGCCCAGCCGGTTTCGATACTCTTCAATGAAGTAGCGGGCCAGCGGCAATATATCGCCGGGCCGATCGCGCAGCGTCGGCACGGCCAGATGCACGACGTTCAGGCGATAAAACAGGTCCTCGCGAAAATGGCCCGCCGCCACTGCGTCCTGCAGATGCACATTGGTGGCCGCCAGCACGCGCACGTCGATCGGAATGCTTCTGCGCGAGCCGAGCCGCACGATCTCACGTTCCTGCAAAACGCGCAGCAGCTTGACCTGCATCGACAGCGGCAAATCGCCAATCTCGTCCAGAAACAGCGTCCCACCATTGGCCGCTTCGAACCAGCCGGGTTTGGCGCAAAACGCGCCGGTGAACGCGCCTTTCTCATGGCCGAACAATTCACTCTCCACCAGCGACTCGGAGAACGCCCCGCAATTGACCGCCACAAACGGGCCGTCCTTGCGCGCACTCAGGTTATGTACATGGCGGGCGACCAGTTCTTTACCCGTCCCTGTCTCGCCGATCACGAGCACGTTGGCGTCGCTCGGCGCCACCATGCGCATACGTTCGAGTAAAGCCAGCGATTGCGGGTCCGAGAAGATCTGGGCAGTCGCTCGAATGGAGGTGGTCAGCGTACGCTTGTTGGGCATCGTCAATAAAGGCGGCGCTTCCGTTCGCGCGATGGCTGATCGGTCCGGTAACACGTGATTGAGTGAATAGTTCATGAGTAGAAGCTCGGCGTCGGATATCGTTGCGTCAGGGTCCATTCGCCGATTTCCCGAAGCTTATAGGCGAGCGGATCGTGAAGCGTATGGGTGCGCAAATTTCGCCAGTGACGGTCCAGTCTCAGCGCGCCATGCGTTGCACGCGCTCCGGCCACATCGAACATACGGGTACAGATGGTGAACCCGATTTCTGTGGCAGCAACTTTGGCCGTTGCGACCGCCAACGCTACTTCGCCACGTTCGGCGTCAGTCAGTGCATCCGCTCGGGCCCAGGCCGCATCGAAGCGATCTGCCGCGCGGTCGGTCAACAGACGCGCCGCCTCGAGACCCGCCCAGAATTCGCCGTACCGGCCGAGGATGTAAGGATCCGCTGCGGTGGATTGCACGCCGGACGTATGCCACGGACGCGCCTCATGAAGCGTGTAATGACGGGCGTCGTTGAACGCACTTTCGCCGATGCTGAGATAGACATTCGTCAGGATCAGTTGGGCGAGTAAGGGACGCAAGCAGGCAAAAGGTGTCGACAGCGGCCCGGGGTCGGTCAGAATCTCGTGGTTCTCCACGCGGACCTTTTCCAGCGTCACCGTGCCACTGTCCGTTTGCCGTTGGCCGATGTTGTTCCAGTCCTCCGCGACGGAGATACCTGTGCGCCCAGTCGGTATTGCCGCGATCAGCAGCGTTCCGGTACCGGCGTCTCGCGCGGAAGCAATCAGCATTTCCGAATCGAGCGCACCGGAACAAAAGCTCTTCTGCCCGCTGAACTCCCGCCAATCCGCGTGCGAGTGGCTCACGGCCCGCTCATCGAGCGGATTTAACGCATTGCCCCAGAACCATTGGCGGCGGGCAGTCTGCTCGAACCAGGCGCGCCATTGCGTCGACGAACCGAACAGACGCACCGTCGCGAGCATCAGATGGTGAAAGCCGAATACATGACCGAGCGAACTGTCGGCCCGGCCAAGCGTGCGCACCACATCCAGCGTTTGCCGCCAGTTGGCTCCAAGGCCGCCATGCGCCTCAGGAATACTCATCGCAAGAAGACCGCTAGCGCGCAATGCGTCCCGCTCCGCTTTCGGCGTTCCGCCTCGGGCGTCGCGCTCGGCAGCGGTTAGCGCAAATGTGGTGGCGAGCCGCTGCGCGATCTGCAAAGGCGATTCAGTGACCGATGCTGCCTCATCGCCCGGTGACAGGGAAGCCGGCGTGTCCGGCAGTACGTAGGTTGAATTCATAGGGGTAAAGATACTCACTCCGCTACGTGCGGATGTGGACCGTCATCTGACGGCTGATGGGGGTTGATCGGGGTTGAACGGCATCGATCGGCACTGCTTCCCGAGAAACGTATTCTGACCATCTACCGCGACCTTCGATGCAATTTGTTGTGGTAACCAAAGTCGAATTGCTGCTTACGCAGCAGCATCGTCATAAATGCTGCCTCTGCGTCAGCACTACCCTCACTCACCGCCTCCCACGCAGCAGGCCTGTTGGAATACTGAAAGCCTGCACGCCCATCGCCTGAACGCACAGTTGCTTCTCCAGCAGCAGCGCAAAGACCATTTTGCTTCGCCAGCTTCATACGTCAGCCTGCATTGGTTCCATGCCACCGCGATATGCGCAGGAGCAACTGCCGCAACCGGTTATGCCATTTGACTTGGCGCGCAGTTGCCGTTGGCCCGCCTATTCGCCACTAACCCGTCCTGTTCACGCAAAGCCGGATGGCACGGTATTCGCTAAATAAGCTGTACACCCGATTAATTCACTTTCGCCTGAAAGGATCGTTCGAATGAGCAAAAGATTGAACGTGGTCGCCGTCTCCGGTGGATTGCAACGGCCATCGCGCACCCTTGTGGTGGTCGAACGTCTGCTTGCCACGCTCGGCGGCTCACTGCCGATCGACACGCATCTCGTCGAGCTAGGGCAGATCGCCTCACGCCTCGCCGGTGCGGTTCATCGCTCGCACGTCCCCGCTGACGTGCAAGCACACATCGAGGCGATTGAATCGGCGGACCTACTGGTGGTCGCGAGCCCGGTCTATCGCGCGTCGTATACAGGACTCTTCAAGCATCTGTTCGATCTCGTGCATCACGAGGCGCTGGTCGACGTGCCGGTTCTGCTCGCCGCAACGGGCGGCAGCGATCGTCACGCGCTCGTCATCGATCATCAACTGCGTCCGCTGTTCAGCTTTTTTCAGGCTCGCACGCTGCCGATAGGCGTGTACGCGTCCGAAGCGGATTTTAGCGGCTATGCGATCTCGAACCCGGCATTGGAAGAACGCATTGCATTGGCGGTGACACGCGCGCTTCCATGGCTGCATGCCGGACGACTCCCTGCTTCTTTCCCGCAAGCCGCAACGCTGGCTGCATAGACCTCTTTATCCAATCATCAGGAATATCATGAGCCAGAACCCCTCTCACGTCGATGCCGTCAAATTCGCCTACTGGGTGCCCAACGTCAGTGGCGGCTTGGTCGTCAGCACGATCGAGCAACGCACGGACTGGAGTCTCGAGTACAACCAGAAGCTCGCACAAACCGCGGAGAAAGCGGGTTTCGAGTACGCGCTGAGCCAGATCCGCTTCACCGCCGGATACGGTGCGGAATATCAGCACGAGTCGGTTTCGTTCAGCCAGGCCCTTTTGCACGCGACAACAAAACTCAAGGTGTTGGCTGCGATTCTGCCAGGTCCGTGGCACCCCGCCGTCGTCGCCAAGCAACTGGCCACGATCGACCATATTTCCAATGGCCGTATTGCGATCAATGTGGTGAGCGGCTGGTTCAAAGGCGAGTTCACCGCGATCGGCGAACCGTGGCTCGAACACGACGAACGCTATCGCCGCTCGAACGAATTCATTCAGGCGCTCAAGGGCATCTGGACCCAGGATAACTTCACCTTCAAGGGTGACTTCTACCGCTTCAACGACTACACACTGAGCCCCAAGCCTGTGCAAAAGCCGCATCCGGAGATCTTCCAGGGCGGTAGTTCACGCGCCGCACGCGACAACGCTGCCAGCGTCTCCGACTGGTACTTCACCAACGGCAATACGCCGGAGAACCTGAAAACGCAGATCGACGATATTCAGACCAAGGCCGCAAAGAACAATCACAAGGTACGTATCGGCGTGAATGCCTTCGTGATCGCCCGTGATACCGAAGAAGAGGCCAAGGCCATGCTCGCCGACATCATCAAGCATGCGCACGTCGAAGCCGTGCATGCCTTCGGCGACGCCGTCAAACAGGCCGGCAAGGCTTCGCCGGAAGGTGAAGGCAACTGGGCCAAGTCGAGCTTCGAAGACCTCGTGCAATACAACGACGGCTTCCGCACCAATCTCATCGGTACGCCGCAGCAGATCGCCGAGCGCATCGTCGAATTGAAATCGGTCGGCGTGGACCTCGTGCTGACTGGCTTCCTCCATTTCATCGAAGAGGTGGAGTACTTTGGCAAGCGGGTCCTGCCATTGGTGCGTGAACTCGAACTCAAGCAGCAGGCTAAGGCCGCCTGATCATGACAAACGCACAGCCGCAGACGCTACCGGACTGGCTGCGCCATCAGGCGCAGCGTCGGCCACACGCTATCGCATTGCGGCACAAGTGGCTGGGCGCATGGCACGCGTTGTCGTGGCAAGACGTCGCGGCGGCGGTCGAGCAACTGGCCGCCGGTCTCGCACAGCAGGGCTTTGCGGCGGGCGACGCGCTGCTGCTCGTCAGTCATCCGCGCGAGGAGGCGCTGCTACTGTCGCTAGCGGCGCAGTGGAACGGTGGTGTCGCGATGCCGCTCGACCCGCAACTCGCCGACGACGCATTGCGCTCGGTGCTCACGCATATCGCCCCACGCTTCGCATTCGCCGAAGACGATAGTCAGATAGATCGCCTGCTGACGCACGAAGGATTGCGCGTGATTGACGCCAATCCGCGCAATCTCTCGCCGCATCCGCATCCTGCCGTGACCGACTATCGCGCTTTGTCGGTCCACAACGAGGGTGGCTTTGCATCCACCGCCCGCGCCCATGACGACGCATTCGCTTTCGTGCGCCTCAACGCTGATGGGCAACTCGTCGAACAGCGTTTCCCACATGCGACGCTGGTGCGTGAAGCACAGCAACTCGTCGCCACCGAGAAGCTGAACGCAGACGACGAAGCATTTGCCGCACGCGCATTCGCCGCCGCCTCCCAGGCGCGTTACCTGATTGCGCCCTGGCTACTGAGCGGCTTTCGCCTGAATTTTCCGGAGTCGCTCGCGACCCGCGACAACGATCGCCGCGAACTCGCACCGACACTGGTTGCAGGCACCCACGAAACCTATGCGCGGGTGGCACAACTCGTCGATGACCGTTTGCCCGGTGCACGATCATGGCGACGCCGTCTGATCAACCGTGCGCAGCGCAGACAGGGCGGCCCGCTTACTCGTGCGTTGACCTGGTGGCTCATCACCCGTCCGTTACGCGAAGTGATCGGCTTCTCGCGCACCCGTGCTGCACTCGTTATCGGGCCGCCGCTCGACGAAAAAACCGCCGCGCTATTCGACACATTACGCGTCGATGTGCGCGCCTGGCCCGATACCGGTGACTGGCGGCGTGTCGAACCTGAGCTTCAGACGGTGGCGCCGCAGCGCTATGCAGCAGACGGCGCATCGGAACAACCGGCTTATTGATGCATGACCCAACGTTCAATGACTTCGTCCTCAAACACTTTGCTCTCGCTCGACCATATCTCGCTGTCGTTCAAAGGCGTGAAAGCGGTCACCGATATCAGCTTCGCTGTGCACACGGGTGAAATTTGCGCGCTGATCGGTCCGAACGGCGCGGGCAAAAGCTCGCTACTCAACGTGATCAACGGCGTCTATCAACCCCAGCAAGGCAGCGTGCATTTCGACGGCCGCGCCTATCGGCGCATGAATCCTTATCACGCGGCGCACAGCGGCATAGCCCGCACGTTTCAGAACATTGCGCTGTTTCGCCGGATGAGCGTGCTCGACAACGTGCTTACCGGCCGCAATCCGCATCGGCGCAGCACATGGTTTGAACAGACTTTGAACATCGGCCGCGCGCGCAGCGATGAGACGGTGCAACGCCGCTATGCCGAAGTCGTGATCGAAGCGCTCGACTTGCAGCGCTATCGGCATATCACTGTCGGCACGCTGCCTTACGGCGTTCAGAAGCGCGTCGAACTGGCCCGTGCCCTCGCCGCCGAGCCGCGTCTCTTGCTGCTCGACGAACCGATGGCCGGCATGAATGCGGACGAAAAGCGCGCAATGGCCGGTTATGTGCTCGACGCCAACACGCAATTCGGCGTGACCGTCGTACTCATCGAGCAAGACATCGGTGTGGTGATGGACTTGTCGGATCACGTGGTGGTGCTCGATTACGGCAAGAAGATCGCCGACGGCGCCCCTACCGATGTACGCACCAACCCGGCCGTACTGGCCGCTTATCTCGGCACCCGTCACTGAGAGATTAAACAACATGGGATTTTTCCTCGAAGTACTCGTCGGCGGACTGCTGGCGGGCGTGATGTATTCGATGGTCGCGATCGGCTTCGTGCTGATTTACAAAGCGTCCGGCGTGTTCAATTTCGCGCAGGGCTCGATGGTGCTGTTCGGCGCGCTCACGTACGTGAGTCTGGTTGAACGGCATGTGAATCCCGTGCTTGCGTTCGGCGTCACGCTAGCGGCACTGGTGCTGATTGCATTGCTGATCGGCCGGCTCGTGCTAAGGCCGCTGGTGAACCGCCCGCCGATTGTCCTGTTCATGGCGACGCTCGGCTTGAGCTTCATTCTCGAAGGCGCTGCGCAGTTATTCTGGGGCGCCCAGGTGCATGGACTGGATCTGGGTATCGATGACAAACCGCTGAACGTAGCGGGCGTCATGATCAGCCAGTTCGACATCTTTGCCGCGGCAACCGCCGGCGTGCTGGTGATCGGCCTGTCTCTTCTGACCAATCGCACGCGACTCGGGTTGTCGCTGCGTGCGGTTGCCGACGATCCGCTCGCCGCTCTCGCCATTGGCATACGGCTGCCGCGTGTGTGGGCGGTCGTATGGGCGCTGGCCGGCTTTGTCAGCCTCGTGGCGGGGCTCCTCTGGGGCGCCCGGCTCGGCGTGCAGTTTTCGCTGTCGCTGGTGGTGCTGAAGGCGCTGCCGGTGTTGATCATTGGCGGGTTTTCGTCGATTGGCGGGGCGATCGTCGGCGGTTTGCTGATCGGCGCATCGGAGAAGCTTGCCGATGTCTATGTTGGCAGCCTGCTCGGCGGCGGCATCGAAAACTGGTTTCCCTATCTGCTCGCGATGCTGTTTCTGCTCGCGCGGCCTGTGGGTCTGTTCGGCGAGCCCGCCGTCGAACGCGTGTGAGGCCAGCTATGTCATCTCCCCTCGCCACGCTGAGCGCGCCGCGCACGTTCAAACCGCACTCGCTGCCATCGCTGCTGCCGAAGTTATTGCTTACGGCGATTCTCGCAGTGATCGCGTTCATCGTCGTGCCGCTATTCGGCAACGACTATTGGCTCAACGCGATTCTGATTCCGTTTCTCGTGTTGTCGCTCGCAGGACTGGGACTGAACCTGGTCACTGGCTACGCGGGCCAACTCTCGCTCGGCTCCGCAGCGTTCATGTCGGTCGGCGCCTATGCCACCTACAACCTGATGGTGCGTGTGCCAGAGTTGCCGCTGGTCGTCGATCTGTTGCTCGGGGGATTGATCACTGCCGCGGTCGGCGCCGTGTTCGGTTTGCCAAGTCTGCGTATCAAGGGCTTCTATCTGATCGTCTCGACACTGGCCGCGCAGTTCTTTGTCGAATGGATTTTTACCCGGGTCAGCTGGTTCTCCAATGACGACACCTCGGGCGTACTCAGCGCGCCGCGCCTCACCGCGTTCGGTTGGAAAATCGACACGCCGGCTGCACGCTATCTGCTCGTACTTGGCGTCACCACCGTCCTGTTCATTTTTGCGGGCCGCCTCGTGCGCAGCGAACTCGGCCGCCGCTGGATGGCCGTGCGCGACATGGATACCGCCGCGCGCGTGATCGGCATTCCGGTCGGCCGCACCAAGTTGCTCGCCTTCGCGCTGAGTTCATTCGTGATCGGCATTGCTGGCGCGTTGTGGGCATTTGCCTATCTCGGTACGGTCGAACCGCACGGCTTCGATCTCAATCTGTCGTTTCAGGTGCTGTTCATCATCATCATTGGCGGCATGGGGAGCATCGGCGGAAATTTTCTGGGGGCGGCGTTCATCGTGCTGCTGCCCATTCTTCTTTCGAATGCAGCGGGCACGCTCGCCAGCGTCGGCATCGAAGCCGGTCAGTCGCAGAACCTGCAGAAGATCCTCTTCGGCACGCTGATCATCTTTTTTCTCATCAAGGAACCGGACGGGCTCGCAAGACTGGTTCAGACCGCGCGGAACCGTCTGCGCGACTGGCCGCTGCGCGCATGACTCCGATTTTATCCATCGCTCTTTTAACCATCGCCTATACATTCAAGGTCTATCCAGCATGAATTTCATCGACTCCATTAAAAGGCGTGGGACGGTCTCGCGCATCGCTGCTGCCGCAGGCCTGACGCTTGCCCTCACCACCGCGTTTGCGCCCACCGCGCAGGCCTCGGGCGAAGAATACTTTCCGCTGCAAAGCTACCGCGTTGGGCCGTACGCCGCAGGCGGCAGCGGCTTCTTCGGCGGCTTCATCGACTATATGAACCTCATCAACAAGCGCGATGGCGGCGTCAATGGGGTCAAGCTCACGTGGAGCGAATGCGAAACTGAATACGTCGTTGAGAAAGGCGTGGAGTGCTACGAGCGGCTCAAGGGCGGCCTGAATGGCGCGCCGGCTGCCGCGACCAATCCACTCTCTGTCGGGATCGCCTATGCGACGCTCGACCGTTCGACCGCTGACAAGATTCCGCTGATCACGATCAACCACGGTCGCACGGATTCCACCGACGGTGCGGTGTTTCCGTACGTGTTTCCGCTTCAACTCAACCCGTATAGCGAAGTCTCGGCAATCATCAATTATATCGGTCAGCAGTCGGGCGGGTTGAATCAGCTCAAAGGCAAGAAGATCGTGGTGCTCTATCACGGCTCTCCCTATGGCCGCGAGACGATTCCCGTACTCGATGCACTCTCTAAAAAATACGGTTTCGAGCTCACGCAGATCGAAGTTCCGCACCCGGGTAACGAGCAAGGCTCGCAGTGGCTCACCATCCACCGGATCAATCCGGACTGGGTGATTCTGCGAGGCTGGGGCGTGATGAATCCCGTCGCGTTGAAGTCGGCGCAGAAGGTAGGCTTCCCGGCAAATCACATCATCGGCAATATCTGGAGCAATTCGGAAGAAGATGCGCGTCCGGCAGGCGACGCCGCAAAGGGCTTCATTTCGATCACGACGCATCCGTCGGGTACCGATTTCCCGGTGCTTCAGGCGATCAATCAGTATGTGATCAAACCCGGCAACGGCAACCTGAAAGACCCCGCTCGCTTCGGCACCGTGTACTACAACCTGGGCGTCGTCAACGGCATTCTCAACGTCGAAGCGTTGCGCGTGGCTCAGGCCAAGTTCGGCGACAAACCGCTTACGGGCGAACAGGTGCGCTGGGGTTTCGAGCATTTGAATCTCGACGACGCGCGTCTTAAGCAACTGGGCGCGTACGGTCTGGTTCAACCGCTGAAACTGTCGTGCTCGGATCATGAGGGCGGCGGCGCCGTACGCTTCCAGCAATGGGACGGCCAGCAATGGAAAGTCATCAGCGGCTGGGTCCAGGCGGATCGTGCGCTACTGCGCCCGATCATCGAGAAGTCAGCGAACGCGTACGCCAAAGAAAAGGGTATTACGCCGCGCGATTGCAGCAAGGATCTCTGAGCATGAACGCCGCCCCGATCCTGCAGGTCGAGGACATTGCCGTGACCTATAGCCAACTCATTCCGGCATTGCGCGGCGTTTCTCTGACGGTACCGTCCGGTGCCATCGTCGCCCTGCTGGGCGGCAATGGTGCCGGCAAGACGACCACGCTGAAAACCGTGTCGAACCTGATTCGTGCCGAACGGGGTGAGCTTACGTCGGGCCGCATCGCGTATCGCGGCGAGGCGATTACTGACGCCGATCCATGGACACTCGCCGAGCGTGGGCTCGTCCAGGTATTGGAGGGACGGCGTTGCTTCGCGCATTTGTCGGTCGAAGAGAACCTGCGGCTCGGCGCTTTTGCGCGAAGGCCCAGCCGTGCCGATCTCGACGTGGAACTCGAACGCATCTACGGGATCTTCCCGCGGCTCAAGGAGCGTCGCAAGACGCTTGCGGGCTATACGTCCGGCGGAGAACAGCAGATGATTGCGATCGGCCGCGCCTTGATGGCACGGCCCGCCCTGATTTTGCTCGATGAACCTTCGATGGGGCTCGCTCCGCAGGTCGTTGAAGAGATCTTCGAGACGGTGGCGGCCCTTAATCGGGACGATGGTGTGAGTTTCCTGTTAGCAGAACAGAACGCGGCGATTGCGCTGCGCTATGCAAATTTCGGGTACGTGCTCGAAAGTGGCCGGGTAGTCGGGAAGGGCAACGCACAAACGTTGCTGGAACTCGGCACTCTGCGGGAGGCATATCTGGGAAGTGGCCAACCCGGTGTTGATGGAACGCCGCGAAGATCACGTCGTTTGTGACCTCAGCCTGCTGCCGCACGGTGAACGTCAGGTCAGCTGTTGCTGGCGGAAGGGCCGATGCATTGGATGAACGGGTGCTTCGGCCGACCAGCGGTCCTCTGAAATCCTGCTATAGCGGGACCGCTGCCGTCGGTAATCAGAACACCCCGCCAAACCCCTCGTCGCCCATTCTGTAATTACGGTTGGTCATATCCGGGTTCCGGTTCACCAAGGGTCTCGCGTACAGTGGATGTCGCAAACTGCGCACCTCGTGCTCAAGCGTGAAGCAATGCCTTCCACTCACAGGATCGACGAGCTCGGCGAAGCGATATTGGTGCGTCTCTTCCCCATAACTCAACCCACGCCCGGCGAGTCGCTCATAGGGTCCGGAGAAATCGGATACATAGAGCTGAATGTGATGCCCATCGTATTCCTGGCTTGCCGAGAGCGTTTCTGCGTAGACGAGTTGTTGATGCCTACCGACCGCGATCACGGCTTGTAGCGAACCGTTGCGCTCACGTACGTCGACCGACGCAGCGAATATCTCCCGATAGAACCCGGCAATCGACATCGCGCAGCCGACGGGTACATCGAGCTGCACATACGCGATGCCAAGGTCAATGCCCGCCCACGGGTCGCTCGCCGCGCCTGCATCGGGATCGAGGCAGTCGTAACGATTCCCCCATGGACAGATCACTTCCACGCGGTCGTCCCGCTCGGTCCATGCGAATCGTGTCTGCTCCAGCACGGGCCCGACGGCGCGTAGCCGCTCGATCAGCGCCGCGCGCCTGCCCACGATCAGCCCGACATGTCCGCGAAGGCACTGTGCGTCGCCGTGCGGCAAGTGAATCTGCGAGCGGCCGACGTTGATCCACATGTTGGTCACGCCCGTCATCAGAAAGGGATCGCGCGTCAGACCGAGTGCGCTGACATAGAACGCGGTCGCGAGACGCTGGTCCGGGATCGTGAGATTGACATGCTCGAACAGCACAAGATTGCCGATGTCTTCACGTGCGTAGTTGGAAAGCCCCATCTGTTTGCCCTCGAAGGATTGACGCGGTAGATCAAACATACACCACTCGAGCGGCCCTCACGACATCCTTCCCGCGCCGCCCGCCTCCGGCAATTCGATGCGCTTGATATCGCCGAGAATGAAGATATACGACGCCGCGCCCAGCACAGCCACCGCGCTGATGAACATGAGCCCCCAATAGAACGAACCCGTGATCGCGACGATTGTGCCGATCACGATCGGCGTGACGATCCCGGCTATGTTCGCCGTGAAGTTGAAGATACCGCCAGTCAGACCCATCAGCCGCTTGGGCGCGATGTCGGGAATGATCGACCAGCCCAGACCACCCATACGCTGCCCAAAGAACGCCAGCGAGAGTACGGCGATCACGGCAGCATCGCTCCTTACGTAAATCGCCGCGACGATACTCGATGAAAGCAGCAGGCCAGTGATGATGGGGAGCTTGCGCGCAAGGTTGATACGCCCAGTGCGCCGCAGCAGAAAATCCGACAGCCATCCCCCGAACAGCACACCAACCGACGCGCCGAGAAACGGCAGGATCGCAAACAAGCCAATCTTCAACCATGCCATGTGACGCTCGGTCACCAGGTACGTTGGAAACCACGTGAGAAAGAACACGACGGTCGAGTTGCCCGCGAACTGACCGATCGCCGCGCCCCAGATCTCGCGGCGGCGCAGCAGGCTGCGCACATCGCGCCACGAGAACGGCCGCTGCGCGTCGGCTGCCGTGGCCAGGCCACCGCCCGCGCCGATATGGTCGCGTTCGGCGTCATTCATCGTGCGCGACTCATGCGGTTCGTGGTAACGCAGCCACCAGACGAGGGCAAACGCGAGCCCCACCGCGCCGACGATCACGAACATCGCGCGCCAGCCGAATTCCGCGATGATCCAGAACAGCAGCGGACTGAACACCGCAAGACCGACGTATTGCCCGACCTGATAGACGCTGGTCGCACGCGCACGCTCCCGCTGCGGAAACCAGTGCCCCACGACGCGGCTATTCGTCGAGAAACACGGCGACTCGGCAACCCCTAGTCCGAGTCGATAAATCAGCAGCGACACCAGCCCGCCGGACAGGCCGTTGAGGGTGATGAAAACCGACCAGCTCGCAACGGCAAGAAAATACGTCTTTCGCGCGCCGATACGATCGAGCAGCAACCCGGCAGGTATCTGCGAGAGCGTATACGTCCACGAAAACGCCGAAAATACGATTCCCATCACGCCCGCCGACAAGCCCAGGTCCCTGCTCAGGCTTGGCGCTGCGATGCCGAGCACCGTGCGGTCCAGATAGTTGATGACCGTGCCGATCGCGAGTAGCGCGAGAATGGTGAACCGCGTCCGCGAGCGGCGCGCCGACGCGAAAGACATATCTCCGGCCGTCGTTAGCGTTGCATCAGTTTTCATGCTTGTCTCGGGTATGGAACGGGCAGACGTCTTCGGCGCGTCTTTTGTGGCTGCGGGCTCGATCATCGGATCGGCCGGATTGGGCGCATCGGTTACACGTGTTCCCAGTTGCCCGAACGAATGCTGCGCGCGATAGCTTCGAGCGTCGCAATCGTGTCGATTGACTCCTGTTCGGTGCTGCCCGTCCAGTGCTCGGGCCCAAGCGCAACGGCACGCGCAAAGCTCTCCGCTTCGGCCAGAAAACCGCTGCCGCCGGCGAGCGTGATCGTTTCGCGCACCGTCGTCGCAGGCACGCCGCGCCGTACATGAATTTCAGGTGGTCCGGCGTCAGGCGGGCTATTCAGGAAGGTCGTTTCGAGAATGCCGTCCGTGCCCGTAATCAGCGCATGCCGATGGTATGCAGTGTTGAAGCTGCAAGATATCTGGCCCAACAGACCGCTCGGAAACTCGAGATTGGCGATCACCGTGAGATCGACCTTCGTTTCCGCCCAGCGCGCGATCGCGTTCACCCGCGACGGCTTCTCGCCCGCGACCATGCGAACCATGTTCGTTGCATAGCTTCCGGCATCGAGCAGCGCACCGCCGCCGCGCTCGGGATCGAGCCGGATGTTCGACGGGTCGGCGAACTTGACGCCAAAGCACGCGAACACCGTCTGCACACGTCCGATCGCGCCTTCGTCCAGCAAGCGGCGCACCGCAAGTGTCTGTTCCTGCGCCCGATACGGATAGGCTTCCGCCAGGAAACGGTGATTGCGGCGGGCGGCTTCGAACATCGCGAGTGTGTCGGTCTTCGACATGGCGATCGGCTTTTCGCATAGAACGTGTTTGCCCGCATTGAGCGCCTTGACGACCCATTCGGTATGCAAAGTATTCGGCAACGGCACATAGATCGCGTCGACATTGGGATTGTCGATCAGCGCTTCATACGAGCCATACGCGCGCGGCACGCCCACTTCGTTCGCGAACTGTTGGCCCTTCGCCAGATCGCGGCTCGCGACAGCCACGATATCCACAAGCTCCGAAGGGTCCACGCCCGCGATAAACGAGCGCGCAATTTTCGCGGCGCCGAGTACGCCAAAATGCAAAGGTTTCATTTTGTCCATGGTTTTACACTCAAAGAATTGGTTTATGAAACGACGGATTCGCCGTGCGTGGTGTCTGAAGTGTTCGGAAGCGCATCGAAACCGAAGAGCCGTCGCGGTGTGTCCCACTGAATCTGCCGACGCACGTCGACGTCAGGCACCATCTGTTCGAACAACGTCAGCAGCGGCCCGTAGTCGAGACGTTCGGGTGCGCGCAGGAACGGCCAGTCGGATCCCCACACGCAATGCTGCGGACCGAACGTGCGCAACAACGCGTGCGCATAAGGCCATGTGTCCTCGTAAGGATGCTGAGCGCGTGAATACTTTTGCCAGCCGGACAGCTTCACGGTGGTCCTGCCGGTATCGGCGAGGCGCAGCAGCGCCTGGAAGCCGGCCTGCCCACCACCCGCGGCGATGTCCGGACGGCCGCAGTGATCCACGAGAAGGCTCGCCGGCTGGCGCGCGAGCCACGGCCCGAGACTCGCCATCTGATCGCCCGCAACTTGCACCTGCGCGACCATGCCAAGATCCGCGAGCGCGGCGAACAATGCCCCGGCGCTCAACACCAGTTCGATCCCCTCCATCGCCGGATTGAACGCCACGCCGACGACACCCGACTGACGCAGCGCGGCGAGTTCGTCGCGGCTGATGTCGTTATCGACCACGGCAATGCCACGAAAGCGGGCCCTGTGCGTCTCCAGCGCGTCGAGCAGGCAGCGGTTGTCGGTGCGGTAGCCGCTCGTCGGTCCAACGAGCAAGGCGTGGCGTACGCCATACGCGTCCATCACGCGGACAAACTGCGCGGGCGTGCCGACTTCCTGTTGCGCGGGTCGATACGCGGTGTCGTCGCGATACGGAAAGCGAATGGGATCGAACGCATGACAATGGCAATCAATCCTGGCTTCGTCGAATACGCTCATGGCGTCCCCGCGCGGTTCGTTGCGGGCGCGGCAATCTCAGCGCGATCGACGACGCCCCGCGTCGCGCGATACGCCAGATCGATGCGCGCCGCGAGCGGCAGTGATGGCATCGGCATTTCGACGCTCAGCGGAACCTGAGCAGGCAACGCCCGCAGAAGCGCATCGAGCGGCAGCGCGCCATCGCCGGGCGCGAGGCGGTTGGTGCGTGCCTCGCGAATCGCGTCCTCGTCGCTGTCGGGCAGCGCAGCGCACGCGTCGCAAAGTTGCACGGAGCCGATGGCTTCGGGCGCCAACGCTGCGATGTCATGCGTCGTGCCGCCCGAACGCAACAGATGCAAGGCATCCACCAGCAGCGCCAGATTCGGATGACTGGCGCGTGCGATCACTTCGCGAGCCTGCGCGAGCGAGCCGACGTGCCGCCAGCGCATGAACTCGAGGTCGATGCGCAGACCAAACGGCCCGGCGAGTTCGGCCATTTCAGCGAGCGTCGCGGCGAGCCGCGCGAAATCCGGGTCGTCGCCCGACACGCTCACGCAGCGCGCACCGAGCGACGACGCCGCTTCGAACAACGCGGAAAGCGACGCGGGTTTGAGTTCGGGCACGACCGGAATGAACTCGACGTCGTGAACCCCGATGCCCTCGCCTGCCAACGTATGCTGCGCGTCGCGATGGGCTTCGCTGCCGACGCTACTCAGATAGGCGATACCGCCCGGCGCCGCGGGATAAAGGCGCAGGCCCACGGCAGCGAAGCCGGCCCGCGCCGCGACGCGCACCCATTGCGACGGCTCCAGTTCAAGCGCAGTCAAATGCGCGGCGGCAAGCGGGCGCGCCGTGGTGTGGGCGGGTTTCAATACGTGGCCCTCCCGCCCGTCAGGTCAAACGTGAAGCCTGTCGTAAAGCTGCATGCAGGGCTGACGATCCAGCTGACCATCTTGCCGACCTCCTCGATCTGCAGAAAGCGGCCCATCGGAATCTTCGCCTTGCTCGCCTCGATGTGCTGCTCCGACATCTCCTGCATCAGTTCTGTTTCCACCATCGCGGGGGCGACGCAGTTGATCAACACGTTGTCGCGCGCGAGTTCCTTTGCAGCGGACTTCGTGAACGCGATCACGCCCGCTTTCGCCGCCGAATACGCGGAGATGTACTGCACGCCCTCCTTGCCCGCGATCGACGCGACATTCAGGATGCGCCCGCCGCCACGTGCCCGCATGTGCGGAATCGCGACGCGGCAGCAGTAGAACACGCTGTTCAGATCCACTGCGAGCACGCGCTGCCAGGTCTCGACGGGATACTCCCAACTCGCCGCAACCGGGCCATTGATGCCCGCGTTGTTGACGAGAATGTCGGCGTGGCCCAGCGCGTCGACGGTCGCCGTGAACGCGCGCTCCACGGCTTCGTACGATGAGACGTCCACGGCCTGCAGATGATCGGCTTCGAAGCCCGCCTGCTTGGAGTCGAATTCGCTGACGTCGAGATCCCAGATCGCGACGCGCGCGCCCGCCGCCTTCAGTTGTCGCGCGATACCCAGGCCGATGCCTCGAGCCGCGCCCGTGACAATCGCGACCTGGCCGTCGAGTGTGTGGTTCATGGCAAAGATTCCCTTTTGCAGATCAATGGATTCAATGGGTGGAAGAACGGCCGGCGGGCAGAACGATCCGCCTGATGTCGCCCACGACGAATACATATGAGAGCGCCCCAAGCAGCGTCACAGCCGAGATGAACGCGAGCGCATAGACGAACGATCCCGTCGCGCCGACGATCAGCCCGATCACGAGCGGCGTGACGATGCCGGCGGCGTTCGCGAACAGGTTAAAGATGCCGCCGCTCAGACCGAGCAGGCCATTCGGCGCGATGTCCGAGACGATCATCCACGCGAGCGCCGACATGCCTTGCGCAAAATAGGCGACGCAGAGAATCGCGATGACCGCGGTGGTGGAATCGACGTAATTCGCCAGTGCAATGCTCGATGCACTGATCAGACCGACAATCACGGGTAGCTTGCGCGCCCAGTTCAGCGAGATACCACGCCGCAGCATCGCGTCGGAAATCCAGCCACAGCTGAGCGTCCCGACCGATGCAGCGATGAATGGCAATACCGAGACCATGCCGACCTTCAGCCACGGCATGTGCCGTTCTGTCACGAGGTAAGTCGGAAACCACGTCAGGAAGAACACGTTGGTCGAGTTGCAGGCAAACTGCCCGATGCAGATGCCGAGCATGCTGCGCTGACGCAGCAGCGCGCCAATGTCCGACCAGCGAAAACGCGTGACCTGGCGGCTGCCATCCACGACGCCGCCGCCGCTCGCGATGTAATCGAGTTCGGCGCGGTTCGCGGACTTCGACTGATGCGGTTCACGAAAACGCATCAGCCACACCGCGCCGAAGACGATGCCCACTGCGCCGACCACGCCGAACAGCGCGCGCCATCCATAGCGATGCTCGAACCAGAACAGCAGCGGACTCAGGAACGCAAGGCCAACGTATTCCGCGAACGTATAGACCCCAGTCGCTCGCGCCCGCTCGCTCTGCGGAAACCAGATGGCGACGACGCGGCTGTTCGTCGGGAAGCACGGCGCCTCGGCCGCGCCGATCAGGAGGCGCATGATGAGCAGCGAAGCGAAGCCTGTCGCGAGGCCCTGCAAGCCGGTGAACAGCGACCACAGCGTTAGCGCGAAAAAGTAGGTCCAGCGCGTGCCGATACGATCGAGCAGGACGCCCCCGGGAATCTGCGAGGCCGTGTACGTCCACGAAAAAGCCGAGAAGATGACGCCCATCAGCGCCGGCGTCAGACCGAGATCGTGGCCCATCGCAGGTGCCGCAATGCCGGCGACGCTGCGGTCCAGGTAATTGATCGTCGTACCAATCGCGAGCAATGCGAGGATGCCGAAGCGCGACCGCGTACGCACGGCGGTCGATGCGTCTGCAGCGCCCTGTGCGTCGAGCGTTCGCGGCGGATAGATAGGGTTCATGCTGTCTCCATGTTTTGTCGGGGCTGTGACGTAATCGCCCTGCTTCATGGAGATACTAGGGAGTAATGATCCGGTTGTCGTATGCCAGGTTTCAGCTATCCTATAACTTTTGGTTAATCACGGGGCACGGGCTTCGGAGGGATGAATGCGCTTCAAGCTGCGGCAAATGGAAGTGTTTCGGGCGGTGATGCTGACGGGCTCGATCAACGCGGCGGCGAAGATGCTCTATGTCTCGCAACCCGCCGTCAGCAAGCTCGTCTCGCATACGGAAACCACGCTTGGACTACGTCTCTTCGAACGGTCGAAGGGCCGGCTGACGCCGACGCCTGAGGCTCAGGCCCTGTTTCGTGAGGTCGAGCAGGTCTATCAGTCGGCGTTGCGGGTCGACGAATTCGCCCGGGCGCTCGCACTCGGGCCGGCAAGCCTGTTACGTATCTCCTGCAGCCCTTCGCTGGGGCCGACGATCGTCGCGCCCGCGATCGTCGAATTGAAACGCAGCATGCCAAAACTCAGGATCGACTGGCATACGACGCTGATGTCCGACATGCCGCTGGAGGTGCTAAGCAAGGCTGTCGACATCGCGGTGACGTCGATGCCGATCGAGCACGAACATCTTGAAGTCGTGCCGTTCATGCGAGGCCGCATGGTATGCGCGCTACCTGCCGATCATCCCCTTGCGGCGAAGGAGCGCATCGCACTCGCCGATCTCGCGACTGAACCGATGATTCTTTTCAGGCGCGACATTCCGTTTGGTACGGTTATCGTCAGAGCATGCCAGCAGGCCGATGTTGAACTCACCTCGGTCGTCGACGTAACCCGTGCCGATCAGGCGCTAGCGTTGGTACAAGGCGGATTGGGGCTGACTATCGTCGACGAATTTGCGGCAGGCAACGTCGATTGCGCCGTGCGTCCGCTCGTCGAGGAACTCGAAATGATTTCGACGTTCGTGTATTCGAAATTCTCGCCGCCGCCCAGAGGGGCGATGCTGTTGATGGAGGCCGTTTATCATCGCGCCGAACAATTGGGGCGGCAGGTTGGCAACTGGCGCACTATCGGCCGCGTAAGCCGGAAATGAGCCTCGCGCCTCCGGGTTAGCTGCTCGCGAATCTTTGCCTGCATTTTGACTCAATTTTAACTAACCAGTTAGAATATAAGAAGATCGTGGATTCGGAACGGGTCACGAGCCTTCCGTTTCTGTTCGAACGTGCGATGATTTTCTGGGGAAAACGACTTGTTACGCCGTAAATTTATTTCGTCAATGGTCCTGATGGCTGCGGGCATCGCAGTCGCCAAGGCCCGCGTGATTTTCGGCGGCATGCCGTGGTTCAAGGATCCGGTGGTGCTGCCGGAGCCGGTGGTGGCGGACGGCTGGAAGTTCTTCACGGCTGAAGAGGTCGCCGCTGTCGAAGCGATCGCAGACCGCCTGATTCCTTCGGACGCGTTGAGCATCGGCGGCAAGGAAGCGGGCTGCGCACTCTTCATCGATCGCCAGTTGAACGGCGATTACGGCCGTGCGGCCACGCAATACCGGCTGGGAGAATTCAAGCCGGGCACGCCGAGCCAAGGCCCGCAGATCAAGGATACGCCCGCCGAACGCTATCGCGCCGGCCTGAAGTCGCTCGACGATCACTGCAAGCAAAATTTCGGCGGAAAGGCCTTCAATACGCTTTCGTCCGAACAACAGGATGAGCTGCTCAAACAACTCGAGGCCGGCGCGCTCGCCCTCGGCAGAGTCGATTCGAAAGCCTTCTTCAATCTGATTCTGCAGAACGTGCGCGAAGGGTTCTTCGCCGATCCGATCTACGGCGGCAACAAGGACATGGCCGGCTGGAAGATGCTCGGCTTCCCCGGCGCGCAATACGACTTCCGTGACGTAATCGGTCGTCAGGGCGAAGACCTGAAGATCATTCCGATCAGCCTCATCAGCCGCAAGAGCTGACGCGCGCGCTTTTCCCATTGCGTCATTGCATCACTGCACCCCACTGCAACAAGCGGAGAATTACATGGCACTCAAACGTGCTAAGGCCGACGCTGTCATCGTCGGTCTCGGCTGGGCCGGTTCGCTCATGGCGAACGAGTTGACCCAGGCAGGTCTGAACGTGGTCGCGATCGAACGCGGCGCATGGCGCGATACCAGCAGCGACTTCCCCACCACGGTCGACACCGACGAATTGCGTTTCGCGACGCGCCGTGCGCTCATGCAGCCGCCCGCCGTCGAAACGCTCACGTTCCGTAACACGCCGGATCAAACCGCCCTGCCGCTGCGCGACTGGAACACCTACCAGTTCGGTATCGGCGTAGGGGGAGCCGGTACGCACTGGAATGGCATGACGTGGCGTTTCCTGCCGAACGACTTCCAGACCTATACGAACACGGTCGAGCGTTACGGCAAGCGCAAATTCCTGGAAGGCATGCAGGTGCAGGATTGGGGGGTCACGTACGCCGATCTCGAACCGTTCTACGACAAGTTCGAGCGTCTGGCCGGCACCTCGGGCCGTGCGGGCAACATTCAGGGCAAAATCCAGCAAGGCGGCAACCCGTTCGAAGGTCCGCGCAATCGCGACTATCCGCTGCCGCCGCTCGAGCGCACGCGTGTCGCGACGATGTTCGACAAAGCGGCGCGCGAGCTCGGCTATCACCCGTTTCCGGTACCGGCAGGCAATACCTCAGGCGCGTATGTGAATCCGCTGGGCGTCCATATGGCGCCCTGCACATATTGCGGCTACTGCGAGTTTTTCGGTTGCGGCAACTGGTCCAAGAGCAGCCCGCAGGCGTGCATCATGCCCGCGCTCATGCAGCGCAAGAATTTCAGCGTGATCACCGAATCCGAAGTCTTGCGCGTGAACCTCGCCGAAGACAAGAAAACGGCGACCGGCGTCACCTTTGTCGACCACGATAACAACGAGTGGGAGCAGCCCGCCGACATCGTCGTAATCTCGGCCTACCAGATGGACAACGTGCGTCTGATGCTCCTGTCAGGCATTGGCAAGCCCTACACGCGCGATACCGGCGAAGGTGTGGTCGGACGCAACTACGCGTACCAGACCATCTCGGGCGCGTCGATCTTCTTCGAGAACGAGCGGCTCAATCCGTTCATCGGCGCGGGCGCACTCGCGCAGGCCATCGACGACTTCAACAGCGACAACTTCGACCACACCAACCACGATTTCATCGGCGGTGGCGTGGCGCTCGTGCACTCGACGAACGGCCGACCGATCGGTTTGAGCAATGGCGTGCCCCCCCGGCACACCGCGTTGGGGCAGCGAGTGGAAGAAGGCGTATCAGCACGCCTATCAGAACTACAACTCGATCTACGTGATGGGCAACAGCTATCCGCATCGCGATGTTTATCTCGATCTCGATCCCGAGTACAAGGACCGTTTCGGCCGGCCGCTGTTGCGCGTGACCTTCGACTGGATCGAAAACGACAAGCGCTCGGCGAAATTCATGGCAGACAAGTCCGAAGAACTCGGCCACGCGATGGGCGCGAAAACCGTCGTGCGCAGCGAGCCGACCACCAGGCCGTTCTCGCCGATGGACAATCTGTCTTCGCATACGACCGGCGGCGCCATCATCGGCGACGATCCGAAGACAAGCGCGCTCAATCGCTACCTGCAAAGCTGGGACGTGCATAACACCTTCGTGGTGGGCGCCTCCGCGTTCGCCAACAACGGCGGCTACAACCCGACCGGCACCGTTGGCGCCACCACGCTGTGGGCCGCGGAAGCGATCAAGTCGCAGTATCTGAAATCGCCCGGCCCCCTGGTGAGGATCTAAAACGTGCGCACCAGGACACTCATCGGTTCTTTCAGCGCGGCGGTACTCGCTGCCGCGGCTTTCGTCGCGTGGGATCATGCGGGCGATGCGCACGCGCAGAACAACCCTAACGCCCAGAGCAACGTCAGCAGTCAAGCCGCAGTGAACGCGCCTTCTCCGAAGACCGCGCCGCTTTCTTCCTCCGATTCGGACGCCGTCAAGCGCGGCCTGTACCTGGCCCGCGCCGGCGACTGTATCGCCTGCCACACGGCCGAAGGCGGCAAGCCCTTCGCAGGCGGCCTGCCACTGGAAACGCCGTTCGGTAAAATCGTCGCGAGCAATATTACGCCCGACAAGGAAACCGGCATCGGCACCTGGAGCGACGCCGAGTTCATTCGCGCCGTAAAGGAAGGCCGCGGCAAGCACGGCGAATTCCTGTACCCGGCCATGCCGTATACGGCCTATGCGAAGGTCAGCGATCAGGATCTTCGCGATATCAAGGCGTATCTGGATACCGTCCCGGCTGTAAACAACAAGGTCGACGCGAATCAATTGCCCTTCCCATTCAACATCCGCATGCTGATGTTCGGCTGGAACCTGCCGTTCTTCGACAACTCGTCATTCAGGAATGACGACAGGCAGTCGGTGGAATGGAATCGCGGTGCTTATCTGGTCGAAGGGCTCGGTCACTGCGCGTCCTGTCACACCGCGAAGAACTTCCTCGGCGGCGACAAGGCTGCGTTGCAGGGCGGCGCATTGCAGGGCTGGTTTGCGCCGGAAATCACGAGCAATCCTTACACGGGTCTCGGCAACTGGTCGACGCAGGACATCGTCGAGTATCTGCATACGGGCAGCAATCAGCGCAGCGTCGCGTCGGGCCCGATGGCCGAAGCGGTGACGAACTCGCTACAGCACATGAGCCCAGCGGACCTGCATGCGATTGGCGTCTATCTGAAAAGCGTCCCCGGCTCGGACCGCAGGGCGCCGGCGGCGCTCAGCGCAAGCGACTCGACGATGACGCTCGGTCACTCGCTCTTCGCGGCGAATTGCGCCGCGTGCCACCGCTCGTCGGGTGAGGGCGTGACGGGCATGGTGTCGTCGCTCGCGGATAGCGCGAGTGTGCGTGCGCCGGACCCGGCCAACATGCTGCGGACGATCCTGATCGGCAGCCGGGGGGCCGTAACGCAAAGCAACCCGACCGGCGCGGCCATGCCGAACTTCAGCTGGAAGCTGACGGACGGCGACATCGCAGCCATCTCGACCTATGTGCGCAATAGCTGGGGCAACGCGGCGGCGTCGGTCTCAGCCGACGACGTCAAGCAAGCACGCAGCAGTCTCGGCGCACAATCGGCAATGGGTGTGGCGCAAAACAGGTAGCAGGCAACGTGCTCGAGTTTTTGTAATGTCGAAAGCCGGTGTGGTCTCATGCCGGCTTCGTCAAGCTCAATCATCTAGACACCCTACTCGTACCCTCTTTGTTTATTTTTTTCGCGCTTGCCGAGGCGCTCTGCGTAGTCGGATACTAATTTGGTCCGCGTTGTCTCCTCGGTGGGTGCATCAGTTTGGCCCGCCTGGCGCGGGCCTCTTTTGCGCGATGGGTGTGAACGCTTGCCAATGACGGCGATGTGATTCCGGAGGCGCCATGGAAGTCTGCAACGGATGTGCCGACATTGACGGACGGCCCGTTGATGTTGAGAGACAAGACGGCATCACGTTGATTGGTGTGGCGCAATGCAACGGTGCGCTCGCGCTCGAACATTATCGCTGCGATAGATGCCGGGCGATAATTGCCAGACGATTCATGGGCGAGTCCGACGAGCGCGTCTGGAGCGTAATCGAAGCCGCGCACTAGCGACCGACCGCCGCCGAATCTTCAGCGGTGGCCTGGTGCATGAAGTCATACGCGCGGCGGGTCGCAAACACGGCGTACGTCGTCACGAACGGGCAATCCGTGGTCAACCCGCACTGCCAAACAACTGCACGACCAGACCACGCAGCCAACGGTTTCCCGCCTCATGATGATATCGGGCATGCCAGTGCTGCCGAACCGCGAACCCATCCACGGGAACCGGGCAAGGGTGCACGGCCAGATCATTGACCTTTGCTAACGTCTCGCCAATGTGTCGAGGCAGTGTCGCAACCAGGTCCGTGCTTTTGATGATAGCGCCGAGTCCGAGAAACCCGGGCAACTCCAGCACCACATCGCGTTCGATATGCTCGCGCACCAGCGCCTGTTCAAGCAGTTGCGCGCCCGTCCCCGCAGTGATCGCGACATGTCCCTCGGCGCGGTACTGCTTCAATCCGAGTTTGGTCTTCAGCCGCGGATGATGACGATTCGTCAAACAGACCCAATCCTGCATGTAAAGCTGCTGTTGATAAACCCCACCGCCAAGCCAAGGCACGTGACCAATTGCCAGGTCTGCCTCGCCCGATTCCAGTGCCCGTTCGGTATTGCCGTCGATACGCGCAGCTTCCAGGCGTATACCCGGTGCCTGCGCGCGCACGTGCGCCAACATTCGCGGTAGCAGCGTGATGTGACTGGCGTCGGTCATGCAGATACGGAAGCGCCGTTTCGCAGTGGCGGGATCGAACGCAATTTCCCACGCTGCAAAGCGCCGCAGCGACTCCAGAATTTCCCGGCAAGGGCCGATCAGTGCATCGGCCTGTGGCGTCGGCGCCATGCCAGCCGGCGTTCGTATGAACAGGGGATCTTGGAGATGCTCCCGCAAACGCCCCAGCCAGATGCTGATCGTCGGCTGGCTCTGTCCGAGTTGCTCGGCCACGCGGGTGACGCTGCGGACATCGTAGAGGAGATCGAATAACTGCAGCAGCTTCAGATCAGGAAGTTCTGTTGAGCTCATAGGACTATTGTTCAACGCAATGACGTCATTGCGATCATAGCATTGCGAGAATGAACGTCCCCTCGTATCTTGAACTTCAGGTCAAGAAGGAACCACCGAGCATGCAGCCGCGATGCTGCTCCGGTCAATCTAAAAATCAGGAGACTTCATGGAAAGGAAATCGCTGTCACCGGGCGGCAGAGGCGATGGGGCCGCCGCTGCGAAGCAACGCAGGCAAGCAAAGAAGGCGAGAGCAAGCGGCTGGATAGGTTCGGCGCTCGAGTACTACGATTTCTTCATTTATGCGCAGGCCGCGGCGCTCATCTTTCCGCAAATATTCTTCCCCGCAGGAAACCCCAAAATTGCCATCGTCGCGTCGCTCGCGACCTACGGTGTCGGTTATGTGGCCCGACCTATTGGTGCGTTTTTTCTGGGTCACTGGGGCGATACGCAAGGACGCAAAACCGTCCTGCTGCTGTGTATGTTCATGATGGGCTTCTCCACCATGGCCGTTGGACTTCTACCGACCTACCATTCGGTCGGCATGCTCGCGCCAACTCTGCTCGTGATCCTGCGCCTCGTGCAGGGTTTCGCCGTAGCCGGCGAAATTTCGGGTGCCAGTTCGATGATCATGGAGCAGGCGCCATTTGGCCGACGCGGTTACTTCGCAAGCTTCACGCTGCAGGGTGTGCAGGCTGGGCAGATTCTCGCCGCCGCCGTGTTTCTGCCGCTTGCGTATTACATGCCTGAAGAATCGTTCATATCGTGGGGATGGCGCATTCCTTTCCTGCTAAGCGCAGTAGTACTGCTGGCAGGCTATATCATCCGCCGCGAAGTCGAGGAGACGGCAGCCTTCGCGAAAGAAGACGAACGCGGCCAGGTCGCGCGCGCCCCGATTCTCGAGGCGTTCAAGTACAGCTGGCGCGACATGATCCGCGTCGTAGGCATGGCGTTCATGAATGTCATCCCGGTGGTCGCAACGATCTTCGGGGCGGCATACGCGGTTCAGGCTTCGTATGGCATCGGCTTTCACAAAAGCGTGTATCTGTGGATTCCGGTGGTCGGAAACATTGTGGCTGTCCTGATCATTCCGTACGTCGGCAATCTCTCCGATCGCATCGGCCGCAGAATCCCGATCATGGTTGGCGCACTATCGTCCGGTCTGCTTTCATTCGGGTATCTGTACGCGATCAGCATTCACAGCCTGCCGTTCGCGTTCATCATGTCGATTCTCATGTGGGGCGTGGTCTATCAGGGCTATAACGCGATCTTTCCAAGCTACTACCCAGAGCTTTTCCCGACCCGTTCACGTGTCTCGGCAATGGCAATCGCGCAGAACCTCGGCACGACCATTACCGCCCTGCTTCCGGCACTCTTCGCAGCCGTCGCTCCGCCTGGATCGAACAATATTCCACTCATCGTCGGCTCCATCACTTTTGGTTTGACGATCATCTCCGCGCTTGCCGCGTGGAGTGCGCGTGAGACGTATCGTGTGCGACTGGATGATCTGGGCAATTCCCGGGCGCTTCCAATCCCAAAGGATCAATACGATCAGCTACGGGCACAAACCCTGGACGATATAAACGTTTCAAAGGCCGCCATGCAGGCACGTTAGCGAGCAATGCAGGCGCTTGCGCCCGAGCGTCTGCATTGCGACGAAAGTCTGGGCGCGTCCCGGCAACCGTTGTTCATACGCAGAACGTGCATTGCCGAAATTCCACCGCTGTTGATCAGGCAGCCTAACCGCAGGCATCAATTTGAAACGCCAGATCACACTCCCGATGACCGCCGAAGCCGGCGTTCTGATGATGATCGCGACGACAGCAACGTTTGCTGCGAGCGATTCCGTCGTCAAGGTCATCGGCGCCGGCGCGCCGCTCGTCGCTATCCTTCTCGGGCGGTACAGTTTCCAGGCCATCGCCCTTGGCGCCTGGCAGGCGAGGCGCGGCATTGATCATTTTCGCAACGCCGGCATGCTGAAGCTGCAAATCCTGCGCGCGCTCTTTCTCCTTCTCAACTCGGCCTGCACGTTTGCGGGCCTGCGCTATTTGCCGCTCCCGGTCACCACCTCGCTGGCGATGATGGCGCCGCTGATTTCAACGCTGCTTGCAGCCACCCTGCTCAACGAAGACGTGCCGAAAAGCAAATGGTCGATGGTCGTTCTGGGCTTCATCGGCATGCTGATCGTCGTGCGGCCGGGCAGCGGCGATTTTAGCTGGACCGTTGCGTTCCCTATCGGCGCCGCCACGACCTTCGCATGCTTTCAGGTCGTGTCCAGCAAACTGTCGACGGCGGGAGACCCCATCACGACCAATTTTATTACCGCATTGGTTGCGAGCATCGCGCTCGTGGGTCTTCTATGGATCGATCAAGCGGACCTTCTGCCTGAAATCCGCAAGGTGACGGTCGGCAGTTGGCTCCTGGTTCTCCTGATGGCCTCACTTGCAACCTTCGGCCATCTGCTGATGCTACAGGCATTACGCAGAACGCCGCTCGCCCTGCTCACCCCGTTCGGCTACGCACAACTTGCGTTCGCGACGCTTTTTAGCTGGGCGCTCTTTGGCAAGGTCCCCGACATCTGGACCGCCTTGGGAATGCTGGTGATTGCCATTAGCGGGATCGGCACCGTGCTGCTACACGCACGCGCCCGGCTTCGCCAGGAAGTCCACTGCCTGTGACGGTGGGCCAATCGGGTCTGTACCAGCGCCAGCCTGTGAAGGGACTCGACCTAACGATGACGCGGTCGGGTGACGTGGTCTTCTGCGATATTGCCTAGCGCAATGACATCATTGAATCCATTGCATTGCCGACATGATCCCCGACTTGTATCTTGATCTCCATGTTAAGGAGACGGCAGTGAAGATTGCGATTCTAGGTGCGGGTGCACTGGGCTGTGCGATTGGTGCGGCGCTGACCGAAGGCGGCAACGAGGTCTGGTTGCTGAACCGCTCGGCGGCTCACGTTGAGGCGATGAGGCGTGACGGCCTACAGGTAGACGATACGAACGGCACCCGTCGCGTGAAAGTGCACGCCACGACACGGGCTGCTGAAGCCGACGTCGTCGATCTGGTCGTCGTGCTGGTCAAGTCATTTGATACCGATGCTGCGATGCGCGGCGCACTGGAATTAATTGGGCCCGAAACGCTCGTCCTGTCATTGCAGAACGGCCTCGGACACGAAGATGTGCTTGCCGATGTCGTGGGGCGTGAGCGGGTACTGGCTGGCAAGACTTATGTCGGTGGCGTGATGCGCAATCCGGGGCACATCGAGTCTGGCGTCGCCGGCAAAGCGACCCACATTGGCGAACTGGACGGCCGCATTACCTCCCGCGTGAATGCGATCGCCGAAACGTTCAATGCCTCCGGATTAGACACGACGGTCAGCGCCAATATCATCGGCACGATGTGGGACAAGCTGCTGGTCAATGTCGCGACTGGCGCGCTGACCGGCACAACCGGGCTCACATACGGCCAGCTTTACGACGAACCGCTTCTGAAGACGGCTGCACTCGCAGCGGTCGCCGAAGCGATGGCGGTCGCCGAGGCCGCGGGCGTGGCCCTTTCCATACTCGATCCTGAACGCGCGTGGACGCTCGCAGGCGAAGGACTTCCGTCGGCCTTCAAGACTTCGATGCTGCAAAGCCTCGAAAAAGGATCCATCACCGAAATCGACTTTATCAACGGCGCGGTCGTGCGCTGGGGACAACGGCACGGTGTGCCGACCCCAGTCAACGCGACGCTGGTCGCCTGTATCAAGGGCATCGAGCGTGCTATGGCCGACCGACAACGACAGGAGACAACCGCATGAACGGCAGCAAAGCTTATCTGGAGCACGTCGCCATCTGGGTGAAAGACATTCACTGGCACATCCACTTTTTCGAAGACGTGCTCGGCATGACGATGCGCGAGGTCGACGGCACCATCAATGAACCCCGGCAGTACTGGACGCTCGGAGGTCTGCAGTTCATTCATAACCCCGACCACGACGCGCCAGAGGGTCGGCTCGGTCACCTTGGGATCATGTGCGAAGACATGGAAGCCGCGCTCGTCGCGGCGCGGCGGTACGACGTCACCGAGATGCCACAGGGACGCAACTGGTTGCGTTTGCCGGACGGCCTCGCTGTCGAACTGATCCAGGCCAAACCCGCCTCGTGCGTGGCACGCGCACTGGACATCAACCCGCGTGCGGAGCTTTGACATGACGATTGTCGATAAATACTGGGATGACGCCCGCCAAGGTGACGAGTGCGTGAGTCCGACCTATACGGTCACCAAAGAACGCATTCTGGCCTATGCCGACCTCACTGGAGACCACACGCCTGTCCACGTCGATGAGGAATACGCGAACGCAAGCCACTTCGGGTCGATCGTCGCTCACGGCCTGTTCGGTTTGTCCATTGCCGATGGGCTCAAGACCCAAAGCGAATACCGTTTTCTGCCGGGCATGTCGCTCGGCTGGACGTGGGACTTCAATCTGCCGATCAAGGTCAACGACGTACTGCACGTGAAATTCCATGTTGGCACGATGCGGGCAAGCAAAAGCCGTCCGGACTGGGGCATTGTCGTACTGCCGTCGGAGTTGATCAATCAGGACGGCCAGGTCGTCCAGCATGGCGAGCACCGTCTGATGGTGCCGCGCCGACCGGGGGCATTCTGATGCAAGCACGTCCTCTTGAAGGTATCCGCATCGTCGATTACAGCCATTTTCTCGCCGGTCCCTATGTCGGGCGCTGTCTCGCGGCGCTTGGCGCCGAAGTGATCAAAGTTGAACGGCCGGGCACCGGCGACGCAGGACGTCAGCACGCCACCGTGCTCGACGATGAGCAAAGCGCCTATTTTCTGCAACTGAACATGGGCAAGCGCGGCGTCAGCGTCAACATGCGCGACCCGCGTGGTAAGGAGTTCATGCAGCGCCTGTGCGACTCGGCGGATGTCTTCGTCGAGAACTACCGGCCCGGCGCGTTGACCAAACTCGGGCTCGGCTACGACGAACTGTCGGCGCGCAATCCGGGGCTTGTCTACTGCTCTATTTCCGCCTACGGCCACACGGGACCGGACGCGCACCGTGCCGGTTTTGGCCTGATCGCAGAGGCGAAGAGCGGGATCATGCAGATGATTGGCAATCCCGGAGAGCCGCCGCCGCTGATGCGCATCTCGCTCGGTGACATGTACACCGGTATTCATGCGGTGGCGGCGGTCAATGCCGCGCTGCTGGGTCGCGTAAAGAGCGGTCGTGGACAGCACATCGACATGGCGTTGTACGACACGCTTGTATCGATGCATGAATACGCGGTGCAGTGCTACACGATGCAAGGCATCGTCCCTGAGCAGACCGGTCATGACATGCCTACGTCAACGCTCTATGGCGTGTTCCGTGCCGCGGATGGTGACCTGGTGATCGCCGCGCAAGTAGACGAGGCGTGGAAGCGCTTCGCGGCCCTCGTCGAGATGCATGGCGGACCTGCCGGCTTCGGTACGGATGCGCGATTCCACACGCTGAACGGGCGTAATGCCAATCGTCTGGAAATTCTTTCGGTGGTGAAGCCCTGGGTTGCCGGACGGCCGGTCGCTGAGGTGCTGGAACTGCTCGACAGCATCGACGTGCCTTGCGCGAAAGTGCAGCGCATCGATGAGGTGCTTGCCGACCCGCAGATCATCGCGCGCGGCATGGTGGTCGAGCAGCAACACCCGCGCTTCGGAACGTTGCGCCTGCCGAATCTGCCATTCCGCTTTTCCGACTGTGACACAACCATCCGCGAAGTCGGGCCGGACCTTGGTCAGCACAATGCGGAAGTGGCAGCGTCACTTGGCTTTGGTGCGGCCGAGATAGACGCCATGCAGACCGACGGCGTGTTGTATTCGAAAGTGAGGCCGTGATGAGCGACCAGTACGCAGTGATCGGCAATCCGATCGGCCATACGAAATCGCCGTTGATTCACCGGCTGTTTGCTGAAGCGTCGCAGCAGGACATGTCGTACACGGCAATCGAAGGACCGTTGGAGCCGCACGACGCTTTCGCTGCGACCGTCCGGTCGTTTATCGCCGGAGGCGGCAAAGGCATGAACGTGACTGCGCCCTTCAAGCTGAAGGCGTTCGCGATGGCCGACGAACGCAGTGAGCGGGCGGCGCTGGCTGGCGCGGCGAATGCGCTGAGCTTCAGGGACGGCCGGATCATTGCCGAGAACTTCGATGGCGTCGGCCTCGTACGGGACATCGAAGTCAATCTGAAACTGCCGATGGTCGGCAAGCGCGTGCTGCTTCTCGGTGCGGGGGGCGCGGTACGGGGCGCATTGCTGCCATTCATCGCGGCGCATCCCGCTGAACTCGTTGTTGCAAACCGGGATGTCGCGAAGGTCAAGGCGCTGGTCGCACAAGTCGCGACAGGCGATTCTCTCGTCGCATGCGGGTATGGCGACCTCGAGGCGATGGGGCGCTTTGACCTGGTAGTCAATGCGACGTCGGCTAGCCTCACCGGCGACCTCCCACCAGTACCACCGGGCGTATTCGGCCCGACGGGAGCAGCTTATGAGCTCGCCTACGGCAAGCGCCTAACGCCTTTTCTGCGACTCGCACGCAACGCGGGTGTACTGGGTATCGCGGACGGTGTCGGGATGCTCGTTGAACAGGCTGCCGAAGCGTTCTCGTGGTGGCGCGGCGTGCGACCGCAGACGCAGGCGGTGATCGACCGGCTTACTGTGCCCCTCGATTGACGCGTCCGGAGGACGTCGATGACACCTGAAACCTATCGCTATTGCCGCTACCAGGTCGATGGTCCCTTGTTGACCTTGACGATCGATCGGCCCGAAGTCCTCAACGCCCTGCATCTGGACGCGCACCGTGAATTCGCCGATGCGTTCGATCGCTACGCCGCTGATCCGTCGTTGCGCGTCGCGATTGTGACGGGTGCGGGCGAGCGCGCTTTCTGCGTCGGCACAGACTTGAAAGCGCTTGATTCGACGGGCGACCACACGAAGCCATCGACCGGATTTGCCGGCATCACGCACCGTTTCGACCTGTGGAAACCCCTGATCGCAGTGATAAATGGTCTGTGCCTCGGCGGCGGCATGGAGATTCTCGCAGCGTGCGACCTTGGTATTGCGGCGGATCACGCGCAATTCGGGCTGCCAGAACCTCGCGTCGGACTCGCTGCATTGGGCGGCGGATTATTGCAACGCCTCCCGCGCCAGATCGGCATGAAGGCCGCGATGGCGCTCGTCCTTACCGGCACACGGATCTCCGCCGAAGAAGCGAAGCGCATCGGCTTGCTCAACGAAATCGTACCAGCGGCCGAATTGATGAACCGTGCGCGCACGCTGGCGCAACAGATTCTCGCGTGTGCGCCGCTCGCCGTACAGGCGTCAAAACAGGTCATGTTGCAAAGCCTTGCGCGGGCGGACCTCGCCTCGACGATGCGTAAATCACGAAGCCTTCGGGCCGCGACGCGAGACCGCCGGTCGCTTCGCGCAACATGTCCTCTTCGTTCGGCTGCTTGCCGAACAGCCAAAGCTCGTCGATCAGCGTGCCGACGCTCTTTTTACCGCTGACCGTGTTTGCGTCGGCGGCGACGACCTTCAGCGCCGCGCCACTGACGCGATGCGTGATCGTCTTGATGTGCGTTTGCACCTGGAACAGTTCGTCGAGGTCTTCCTCGTGCTTCACCATATCCCGGCTCGGCGCAAAACTGTTGTTCGCAACCTCGATCGTCGGCGCCAGAATCGCGTACTCGGCCGACTGGCGCCAATTGAGGATCATCGCGGTCATCATGATCCCGGCAGCGAGCGTCGACTTGCTGTTCTTCTTCGGGATGCACACAAACCACTCGGTGATCAGCCGCCGCCCGCTATCCGGATCGTATGCACCGAAGATCGACGCAACGAGATCGAACACCCACTGCGCGCACGACTCGCCAAACGTCGGACTACCCGGCGCATCGACGATCTTGAGCTGCTTGAAGACGTTGAGCGCGATCTCGGCCTGCTCCGGAAAGATCGGTGGCGGGATGATCGAGCGACCAGACCGAAGCCGATCGGGCCAATCCGGGCACGCTGTCGACCATTCCATCCGTTACTTCCGGTTATTGACGACGAGTTTCGGCGTCGCCAGTGACGCAAACTTGTTCGCGGCCCTCTCGGCGGCCACGCCCTTCGCGTCCTTCTTGCCGGTCTCGCCGATCTTTGCGTGCACGAACGGCATCAGCGCTTTTGCGGCGTCAACGCGCAGTTTCGGCTCGGTCCGACCGTCGTTCATCGCGGCGACCAGAAAAGCCTTCGGATCGGTGAAGTTCGTCACCACATACGGATCGAAATCCGGTGGCGGCGATCGATCAATGGCAGGTTTCGCCGCCGCAGCAGCCTTCGATTCCTGCTCAATTCGCTGCGCGGCCATGTAAAGGGCCACATCTTTGTCTTTAACAAGGCGCGAACCGGCCGCCGATGCCGTCGCGGCGCTGTAACCTGCCGCGATTGCCGCGTCCTTATTGGCTTTGCCGGCCAAAACAGCGTCGGCGAAAAGCCTTTTTTTCGCTGTTAAAGCCATTAACAAAATCCTCAAAAGGGAAAATTTTCTGCGCGTGCGGGAACGGTCGGTCTAGACGGTTCGAATACCAAAAGTTTCGATTCCCCCCGGCACAGGAGCCACGGGGACGACAAGTAGACTGCTGCGCCTGCCAGACCTCGGCAGAACAAGCTTGCGGGACATTGCCGCGGCAAGCAGCTTAAGCAGACGGATCGCCAAAGCTGGCGACTGCATACCAGACTAGGGAAAACAAACCGATGAAGACCATCACGCCTCGTTCGAGTGGCGTCATCTTGAAGTGCACCATGAGCGCAACACACCCGCCGGCCAGACAGATGAACCCGAAATATGCCAACAGCATAACGAGACCAAAAAACAGAATCTCGAGCCATCCGTCGCCGCTGCGATGCAGCGGTCGCTCCCCCAAGAGCCACGCCGAAACGAAGCTCACGAGTGCCCAACCCGCTCCGGTGGCCGCCGTTCGCTGTTGCATGTCAATTTGGTCGCTCGGGATAGTGGCTAACGTCACCAAAACAAGTAGTCCCGCTGCGGCACCGCCAAGACATACCGCGTGTGTATCTTCGACGAAGAATCGAAGCATTTCAGAAGCCTTAACGGACCACTTTGACATGTCGCACTCCAAGAAGTCGCTAGCCAGTATCGAACTAGAACAACACAAACGAATCGGCGTCAAGCTTTGTCGTCTGTTTATCGGCCTGCTTCTTAGAGAAATCAGCGCGCTCTTTCTTTATGTTGCTCCGCTCCGCGCCAGCTTCCTCCCGCGTCAACCCACCTCCCGATCCGCACGCTGCTTCTCGCTATCGTGGTGCGGTTTGCACAGCGTTTGGATGTTCCTCAGATCAAGGCGCAGGCTTTCTTTGCCTCGGTGCGGAGTAATGTGATCGCCGATTGTGCCAAGCGGCTCAGGTAGGCCGCGCTCGGCACATGTGAGAATGACATCGTCTGGTGACATGCCCACCATGCCGAGATCACGCAGGCAGTACACACAATGCGGATGCTCGGCGAGATGCTTGGCGCGGAACTTCTGCCAGTCGTAGCCGTAGCCGCGCGCAGAGCTACTCGTCTTACCAGCGCGCCATGAACCAACCTCTGCAATGACGACGCGACTCGGCAGTGACTGCAATCGAGTCGGCAATGTGCGAAGGCGCGGCATGTGGTGTTACGCAGCAGCCGGATACAGCGCGGCGAGCGCGGCGTTCGTGCCTGCCTGCACTTGCTCGACCGTGAGCGACGTATCGACGGACTTCAGCGCGAGCGCGATCTGAACCGCGGTGTTCACGTTGTTGCCTGCGGTTGCGGCTTGGGTGTCTGCTGCGGGAGCGCTCATGGCTACCTCGGGTTGCTTTGATTGAATGGTGAATTCACCGTCTTTCGTAATGACCCAGCGACCAGCAACGTCAAAGCCAATTCCGGCGATATACGTCCGACCGTCTTCGACAACGGTGCGCAGCGTGCCGAACTCAGACTGCGCCTTCTCGATAACGTTTTTTTCGATCGCTTTCGCCTCGCCACTGAACCACGAGGCGATCTTCTGAATGATGGCTTTGAAGTTCATGGTGGGCAGGTAGAATCGTTGCGCCGGAAGGGCCGGCGAACATGGAGAAAAAACGATGACAAAACCGGACGGCGGGTACGCGTTTCCAGTACCTGAGAGCGTCAACGGCGGGAACGTCAAACGTGCAAGCGACAGGGCCTGCTCTCTAGGCCGACAACATCTAACACCATTCCTCGATCAGCGAGTTCAGTTGCAGCGTCCGCATATGCGTGGGCTGATGCAATGATCGAAGCGAGAGACAAATCGCCGACCGATGGCGAGGCGCAAGAGTAAAGAAAAAGCCCGCGCGGCGCTAACCGTGCGGGCTTTTCTTTGGACGAGCGAACTCACCACGAGCGAAACATTAGCAAAAGATTGCCGGGTTTACAAGCCTTATTTCAGGCAGGGTGATGATCTTTCAGCCAGTCACGCAATGCATCATTCATGCGCGTCTGCCAACCATCGCCAGTCGCCTTGAACGTCTCAACGATGTCCGCATCGTACCGAACCGACAGAAGCACCTTCGGCGTTTCGAGACGCGGTCGCCCGCGCGCGCCGAGGCGCTTCATCTTCTTGAAGTCCTCGTCCGACACTTCGTACGTGTCCGGATCAGCGGCAATGCCGCGATTGATTGCCGCGTCCTCTTCGTCCGTCGGCATGACAATCTTACGTTTGTTCATAGCTCTTCACCTCGCGCTTGTTCGCCTTTCGCATGCTGATGATGTGCATTGCGTCGCCGCGCTGTGTGAACACGACGCAGAAAAGGCGATCATCAATGACGCCGAAGCCAACTTCGCGCACCTCCTTGTAGTCGCGCCGCGCATCGACGTAGGCCATCACTTCGGACCAGTCCAACATTACTGCCATTTCGAGCGAAACACCGTGCTTATCGATGTTCGATTCGTTCTTTGCGGTGTCGTAGGTGATGTCCATGCGAATAATTGTAGCTACGTTTAATTACAACTGCAACTATTATTTGTAGCTACGCTTATTTAAGCGACTCAAATGAGAGATTTCGCCAGCAGGCCGGGGCGAAGCGCGCGCTTGGCATCGGCGTAATCGGCGTCCTGCGCGGCCGGGCTGCGCGGATTGCGGAACACCACCGCCCCAGCGACGAAGTTGCGGCACGCGGTCATGACGGCCACGCGGTGCGCGAGCGACAACTTCTGGATGAGAGGATCGACAGCCTCGCCAGTTGCGATGCGCAATTGACGATCAACGACTTCGGAAAGGTCGTCATAGTCCATCCATTGATTACTGATTTTGAAGTCGCGGCAGCTCGCCAACACGCGACCATGTCCGAGCGCGAGTTCGTATGCCTGACTCCACTCGTACCACTCGGTGAGCACAGCGTCGATCTCGTCTGCTGCAATGGCGTTTGTCGTCATATTGGGTAGCCTCTTTCCGTATTGTTCGCAACGTTCGCCGTGCATCATTCCAATTGCGCAGATCGTTTGCATAGCACCGAGAAATTCGTAGATTCGTTCGTGCGGACAGCCTTTGCATGTCACGCTCTCAATTGCGATCAGTGCCTCGACCGGATCGCGATACAGGCCACGCGGCCGTGCCGTCACATAACCACCGTGAAGTGAATGCCGTGATACGTGAACCAGTCGCTGAGCGCATGGCGCAGCTCTAGGCTGTGCGGCCACGCATATTCGATCTGCAGGCCGTTTTCGGTCCAATCCAGCTTGCCGCTGAACGGGCAGTCTTCGAATGCAATCAGCTTCGCGCCAGTCGCCTCATCTGTGTGCTGGCGACCAAACGACGTCAACTCGTCGGGGACGTCGCCGTATTGGATGTATGCGTGTGCGCTCAATGTTTCACCTCAGTCAAAACGAATCGTCGAACCCTTTGCAAGGCCCGAACACACCGCGCCAGTGATGCGCTTTCCGGTCGGCCCCGTTGCAGCGAACCGCGTATGAAATTGGTCGCTCTCAGCACAATCGAATAGGCCGTAGCCTTCGACGCTGACATCGGTGAAGCCTGCGGCGTCGAGTGCGCGCCGCGCGGTTTTCTCGTCTGTGCAGGCGCTCAAGAGCGCCGCGAGCGAGATAGTCAGGACAAGATTCTTCAAGATGCCCTCCGTGACGTCCCATTCCAGATCACCACTGGCGAGAAACGCTGCCAGCGTCTTTCGATGCGTATTCACCCACACTTGCACACGGATGGTTCCATCGGCCTTGAAGCCTGCAGTCGACACGTGCTCCCTCAAGTCGTCACCAATCTCAATGTCGGCCCAGATATAGCCGCGCCCCATCGTGCCGCGGTCATTAGATTCGCGCACCGGCCCATACAGCCGCGCAACCTTGAACCAAGCCCCGTGATACGCCGATTGCGCACGACCGCGAACGCGACGCAGCGACTTCAACGGAACATTCACAAACACCTCCATTACGCTGCCTCCAGCATCGTTAATCCCATCTTGCGAGCGCGCCGCGGCTCCCAACGAGCTAGCGCGTCGTCGAACGCCACGCACTTCTTTTCGAACGGCGCGCCGCTGTTGTCCAGCCAGTCGTGGCACTTCGCGCAGCCCGGCGCCGCCGCGGTGCCAGTGGTCGTGACGCAGGGTCGCGGACTGGCTGAGATCGCCGCCGACCGCGCCGGGGCAGTCGCGAAACTGGCGCGAGTCACGGAACGTCGATGCGGTGACCGGTGCGCGACCGTCCGGATTGAGCGGGCGACGCTGATGGCCCGGCCCGATGCCCTGACGGTCGAAGCGGAACAGGCGAAGCGCGCCGAGGCTGCGCAAGACAGCGCCGCCGCAGCACGCGCCGCAGGGATGGCCGATCCGGTGACCGGCGCCCTGACCGCGTTTGGCCTACCTACCGCGCACGCCGATCTGGTCGCAGGCCTCGCGTTCGCCGCGGTGCTCGAAGGCGTCGCCTGCTTTGCGTGGCTGCTCGCTCTGCGGCCCGCACCCGCCCAGCAAGGGAGTAACACCGAAGTAACGGAGCGAGTCACGGCAGAAAGTCACGTCGTTGCACCAGTCGCGCAGCCGGTCGCGGTCGAGTCCGCCCCGGTGCTTCGCCTGCCAGTAGTCGAGCAGGCCGACGACGTTACCCGAGTCACGACCGCAATCGCCGCTGGCGAACTGCGCGGCACTGTGACCGAGATCCGCAGGTTCCTGGGCTGCTCGCAGTCACGCGCAGCAGCGGTCCGAAAGCAACTTGAACCCCAACCGATTGAGTGAGGCGAGCATGAGCAAATTACGCATTCAGACTACCAGCAAGCAGTCGATCGACTTTCCGCTCTGCGTCATGCTTGGCCTCGCCAAGCGCAATAGCTGCGCTACGCGCGCGCAGGCCACGGCACTCGGTGAAGTGCTGACCGTCGATCGTGTACCACCACGAGAATTTCCCGCGCGGACGCTCATTGATCTCAAGCGAGATCACGCGGTCGTTGTACATGTAGGTTTCGGTCTCCATGCGCCTCCCCAAAGGTCTGACATCGAAGCCAGTCTAGGCCGCCGAGAGACGAAGGGCAAACCCTGGAGCGCCGCGCACGAGACTGCGCAGCGCCGGAACCTGATACACCACTGAAGCAGAGACGCATATGAGCGGCGCTTACTACAACGAGATCGATCCATACGCCGCGCAGTGGCGGCGCAACCTGATCGCCAAGGGGCATATCGCCGCCAGCGACGTAGATGAACGGAGCATAGAGGATGTTCGACCAGACGACCTTCGTGGATACACGGCACTATTTCATCGCGTCGATGCGGCGTTCCGCGTCAAAACGCGCCTCTTCAATCGCCTGCTCCGAAGTTCCCACAAGCGTCTCCGGGTTCTTCCAATAAATGGGCGGCTTGGTAAACGTGTATGCCCAGTCCCACCGTCCGTCCTTTTGTTGGGTCACGTAAACGCTGTAGTTGAATTCCTTGTACGAGAAATTGTGGCTGGCCATGAAGGTCTCGCTCGAGGTTTTTGAGGAATCCTAGCATGACTCAAAACTTCACCAATCTCCGCGGAGTAGCGATGTTCGAACGCGCGACACTTGTTGACGGATCGTTGTCAGAGCTGATCGATATATACGCGCGCGTACGCGTCGGCGGCGTCCCGAGCCTGCGACTCAGTATCGAAGTAGCCCGGCACCAGGCGCCCGTCCAAAATAAGCTCCTGCCTTCCGTCCGCCAAGTCTTTCCCGAGCCGCAGCTCACCCTGCCATTTCGAACCATTCGGGTCTGCCGAAGTGGTCGAGATCTCATACCAAAAGTGCAAGTACTTCGTGCGCTGGGTCATGGCGTTCTCCCTATTTCTGGAGTGATCGTAGCATGAAGGAACGTCCTATCCTTTTCAGTGGCGCAATGGTGCGCGCGCTGCTCGACGGCAGCAAGACGCAGACGCGCCGCGTCATCAAAGCAACCGAAGTCGCAGACGCACAGTCGCTCGGTACGAAGGCGATCTGCTGCCCGTATGCCGAAGGTCAGAAGCTGTGGGTGCGCGAGACGTGCCGTGCAGAGGAACTTCCCGGCGGACAGGATGGCGTTCGCTATGAGGCTGATGGAGCTTTTGTCCCTATCAAGAACTCGCGCACGGCGGCCGAGCAGTGGATTGACCTGAATGCTTACCGCGGCCTAGTGGGAGCCCAAGTTCCGCCGATCCATATGCCGCGCTGGGCATGCCGCCTTGAGCTCGAAATCACGAACGTGTGCATCGAACGGCTGCAGGACATAGGCGGAGCGAACGCGATCGCAGAAGGCGTCCATTCAGGCTCATGGGAATATGACAACGGCGAAGGCACCGAAACCGCGCGCGAGTCGTATCAATGTCTGTGGGACAACCTTAACGCCGCGCGCGGCTATGGATGGGATGCGAACCCCTGGGTGTGGGTGGTCCAATTTCGGACGGACGCCACGTGACCTTATCCGTTCCCCATTTCGTACCAATCTCCGCAAAGCTCGAGCTTGGTTTCATTCTTCTGCATTCGCTCAAGAGCCCACGCGCCAGCCTCAGACGTCGCCTCATCCCGGGAGCCGAATTCTGTAATCAAGCGATGTTTCACCGCCGGTACAACAGGTCTCGCATGATTGACCTTTCGCTCGAAAAAGACGAAGGCTTCCCACTTTCCGTTCGGCAACTCCGCAGCGACAGCCCAAGCGAAATAACCATTCTCTTCAAAAAGCGTGTGGTTCGACATATGTGCCTCCCTCGTGGTTGTTGCAAATCCTAGTATGACCGAAACAGCAAGCCAACTCCTAGAACTCACGCGCAAACACCGGGGTGTGACATGGACCTTGTAAAAGGCAAACGCGTAAGCGCGACCGAGGCGGCCGGGATCCTCGGCGTCCCGCGCTACGCGATCAGCCGGATCGACCGAGCCGGCGAGATCATCCAACGATACAAGCTCGGTCACAAAACGCACGTCTACGAGCTCGAATCACTCTATAAATTTC
>NZ_JAQQDU010000051.1:0-61403 GCF_046027825.1 Paraburkholderia sediminicola | reverse complement strand
CAATTATTGATGCGGCATTATATGAAAGACAATATCAAAGGTGAAGCGCACTGCATCAGATCGCACTACAACGTGAAAGTGTAAGAAAGCCCCCTAGGCCAACAACTTTTAGCGTGAATGCGCATGCTGGACGTCAGCATGAGACGCGCAGGGCATCGACCACAGCGCGCATGTTCAGGTACTCGATCGCGACCGTGGACCGCGAGATGGCGCGAAAAACCGCCGGAACATCGGCGTGCCGGAGTGCGAGCGCAAACGCTAAGTACAACATAGCAATTCAGCGTCAATGCGGGAAACAGGTGTGCCTGTAATCTGCCCTATGCTTCAAAGGTAGTGCTTGCAGTGATATGAGGGCGGCCGGCTCCTTGGTCTCGCGCTGCAAGCGATCAGCGCATTGCATGGCGCTCAGCACGACGCAGTCGGCATCGATTTCATTTAGGTAAGAGACCAACTTTACGTTACGCTGTCCATTCGCGAAAGGGGTTCCGCACTTCGACAGTAATTGGGCGCCTAAGGGACAATTTAACAGGCTCGAGAGCAGGCATTTATCTAGCTGCCGTTTAACTTAGATTGGCAAACATGCTTGCTCCACAAGCGGCAGGTGCCGCTGAGCGGCGAATGCTTCCGCATCGAATCGCAACAGCGGCATCCGGTAGAAACAACGGCTGCCTTTGTGGAGTAACGAAAAGTCAAAGGCAACAGCGGTACTTCCGTGTAACCTCGTGACTAAGCATATTCGCTTGAGGCACATGACGACGAAGGATAGTGAGCCGGTCATCGTGACAGTAAGTGCCCAGCCTTGGCCCCTGCCGAGGACCACCGCGTCGAGAGCGTCGTCGGCTTCACCTCTCTACCATCTTCCGCCCAGTAGCGGAGATTTCGCCAGTTAGGCCCGGCATGATTCCCGCCCGGCTCCAATCGCCCGCGATCTGACGCTTTCCGACAAGACGATACATCGCGCCGATTCCGGATCTCGGCTTTGGCGTTCACCGGATTGTAGCAGCGTCGATACGTTGTACCGGCCGAGCGATGGCTCACATCCGAGCGGGAAAGTACACTAACTGCGCAGGTCTTAGACCGATATCGTCAGTCAGGCTGACTGATCATCGGTGGCAAGCTCTGAAAGACCGATTTGATCAATTGTCGCAGCCAGCAGTTACCGCTATCAGAATTGAAACGCTCATGCCACTGCAGCCAGACCTGAAAGGGGCCTACCTGAAAGGGCAGGTGAACTAGGCGAAGGTCCGGACGCGACTGCATCATTACCTGCGCAAGCCTCGATGGCACCGACAGCAGCAAGCCCGACGTGCTCACAACGTGTTCAAGCCCCAACGAGTGGGCCGCCGCTAACACGACTTTTCGTTGAGCCAGCGCACCACACGAGAACAGCGTTTCCTGAAGCGCGGCATCGTTTGCGCTGCTGGGCCGGTAGGCAAGATGTTCGGCATTGAGGTATTCCTCAATGCTCAATTTGTCTGACTGGATTTCGTGATCCCGTCGCAGGAGTCCAACAAAGGTCTCGTCACAGAGCTTCAGTTGACGAAAGCCCTGCCCCATCGGCGGCCAGTTGCCGACTACCACGTCGATCTTACCCTCGAGCAACAATCCCTTCGCTTCGTCGCCAGAAGATGCTCCAATCGTCTCGAAGCGGATAAGGGGAGCTTGCTCGCGGGCAGCGCTTAATAAGCTGGGCATCAGCACGAGTTGCCCTATGTCATTGACGGCGATGCGGAACCGCCGGTCCGAGTGGATCGGCTCAAAGCGCTGAGCCTGGTCAATCGCCTGGGTGAATTTAGCCAAGCCATCCTCGACAAGACCAATCAAACCGTCGGCCATAGGCGTCGGCTCCATCCCTGATGATGTCCGTACAAAAAGCTGGTCATCGAAACGCTCACGTAGCCGCCTAAGGGCATTGCTGACCGCCGACTGCGTCATATGCAGCAAATCGCTCGCCTGCGTCACGCTGCGTGTCACGTAAACGGCTCGAAAAACCAGAAAGAGGTTGAGATCGACTGTATTGATATTCATGTTCAACGCTTTTGTCGAATTGACTGCACGAGCGCGCGGCGATTGGGGTAAAAAGATTATGCTAGTTTTGGCTCGGGTCAGCGGAAAAGGCCCTCAGCGCAACACAACGCGTGGACGTTACGACAGGAACCAAGTGTACCGCTCCGCTCACTCACCAACAAAGTCTGCGTGGCTCTTCGAGGCTGGGATAAGTGAGAAGCCGTCCGCATGAACAGTTTGTGATTTTCATTGTCGTGGAATGACGAACTGGTCGATACCATTGATTTGCTTGACCGAACCGAATGAGCGGCGGCGTTTCGCCTTGTTCGTGATTTGCACAAAAAACCGATAGACCTGGCTCAACCACGGACTGTCGATGGGGATAAAATGCATTTACCGTCTGGGCGGCCCATCGACCACAACTTAATCGTGGAGGATTGCCGTTCCACAGGGACTTCGTCCGGTTGCAGTTATCAACGCTGCAGCGCACTGACCTTGCCCCTATTCCGCGAATCCCATAACCGAGGGAATTATGTGGCTCGCCCCTGCTGGGCTGCGAACCAGTTTTTCTCGAACGTCATGGAACTGACGTAGTCGAGTATCGAGTGCAACCGACCTGCATTGTAAAAACTGAGCCAGTCAATCACCTCGTCCATTGCGGCACGCCGCGTGGTGAAGTGCCGTCCAAGCATACGTGCTACCTTTAGCGAACCCCGGAGGCTTTGCGTCGGCGCATTCCCAAGTCGCCGCGTCGGCTCATCGACGAACGCATGCTGTAGGCGCTCAACGTGTCCTGAAACAGGCCGCTGCAACACTGGCTGCCCCGATCGCTATGCACGATTACATCAGCCTCAGGGCGGCGCCGGAAGCACGCCATACGTAGCGCGTCGATGACAAGCTCCGCATTCGTATGCGGCTGCAGCGACCAGCCCACCACCTGCCGGCTGAACAGGCCGATGATGACCGCGAGGTACACCCAGCCTTCGGCTGTCGCCAGATAGGTAGTATCGCTCGTCCAGACCTGGTTCTGGGCCGACGCCGTGAAATTGCGCTCCAACAGATTCGGTGCGACCGGCAGGCTGTGATTCGAGTTCGTCGTCGCGATGTAATTGCGCTTGTGCCGTGCACGGATGCCGTGCTGCGCCATCAGCTTGCGAACGCGCTCGTTTCCCACACGCGCGCCGCGTGCAACCAGTTCCGTCCACATGCGCGGCTTGTCGCCGCCGGTGCGCTGTTGGTGCTGATGATATCCGCTGGGGCTGACTTCCAGCGCTTCACACAGTACTGAGACTGGCCAGTGGTGTCGATTCCGGTCAATGAACGCGCGCTTCACATCGACTCCTTCGCGAAGTACGCTGCGGCTTTCTTAAAATATCGCGCTCCATCTTCAGGCGAACCACTTCCGCACGCAACCGCGCCAGTTCCATCTGGTCTGGTCTGGACTGACCGGCTTTGTTCCCGTTCCTGCCAGCCTGCCTTCGCTCGCCGTCGATGACGGCCCAGTCCTCGCTCCAGTCGAACTGGAACACTTCGCCAGCGGCAAACCGGAGCGGAACAAACGTCCCGCGTCCGGTTGTCTTTGCCTGCTCGTGCTGTTCCTGTCGCCAGCGCCGGGCAAACGCCGCCACGCGATCATAAGAGCCAGTGAAGCCCAGCACGCAGAGATCCGCGTGAATCTGCCTGAGGGATCTGCGCTGTTTGCGAGGCAGGGTCGCCTCGGTCTTGAGCCAGCCGGCGAATTTCGTCGCGAACCCGTCGAGCTTGCTGGGGCTGTGGCGCTCGGGATAGGGCGGCAGCACAGTATCGGCCTGTATGTAAAGCCTGACCGTGTTTCTGGACACGCCCAGCCGTTTGGCAATCTCGCGCAACGAGACATGATCGCGAAAGTGCCAGCGTCGGATGACGCTCAATATAGCCACGTCGATCACTCCGTCCCCCTGCCCGTTGCCGAGCAGGTCAGTGTTCTGCGTGGGACAATTTCGATGCAAATTACTGCGTAGGGCGGGGGTCAGGATTCCGTGCAAATCAACAAGCGATGTATCTCTGCTTAAGTTTCCATCAACGGATGAGACTAAAATCAACCGCGTTACATGGGGTGGATTCTGAAAATGAAACCATTTCCGCGTTGCGGAAGGAAAATCCCCAGGCATTTCATACGAACGAGACTCTTTCAAGCAGAGTCTTCTATCAGAAACCGTGTCAGGGCGAGCCGTGTACGATGGGGTACGTCGAGATGAGTCTGCCAAACTTCAGGAAGTAGGGCCGCGCCTTGTCAAGGCGGGAGTGATTTAATTTTGGGCGTTTCATCGGTCTGGCGTCGATGGTTTTTCGAAATATCTGGGGGCAGCAGCCTGTCGAGGCGTGCACTTAGCAGGAAATCGACCATTGCGCCGGCATCGTCCGCATGGTCGACTTTGAAATCCCGTTCAGCCCTCAATTCTTCGAGATTGCACAAGCTCAGCGAGTGGGCCGCATACTGCCGTACGAAACTGAAGGTTACGTCGCCAGATAGTGAAACCGTTTTATAACGCTTCGACGCCCGAAGATATCAATCTTTCGATCCGACGGCGGTAGTCAATATATTTATTTTATCCAGTAAACCGGGCCGCGCTTCACACCCAGCCCGAGCGCTTAAGCTTTCGATACAAGATCAGACAACCGGTGATGGTGATCAGCAAGGTCGCGGGGTAGCCCCATGTACTTTTGAGTTCTGGCATCCACTCGAAATTCATCCCATACATGCTAAAGATGACGGTCGGCACGGCGAGAATGGCCCCCCAACCAGCCAGCCGTTTTACGACTTCATTCTGTCTTACCGAAACAAGCGCCAGATTTACATGCATTGCGTTAGTCAGCATCTCGCGCATGTCATCGGTCGCGATGACCACTTGTCTGGCATGATCCTGGACGTCACGGAGATATGCACGTAGTTCTTTCGACACCACTTCTTCATGAAAACGAATCAGCTGTTTGCAAATATCGTCCACGGGTACTGCCGCATTCCTCAACGTCAATAAGTGCCGTCGGAGTTCATATAACGTGGCGATTGCTGTCTGGTCAAATTCCGACCGGAACATATCGGACTCAATGCGATCGAATCCGGCCTCAAAGTGACTGACAATCGAGCGGTAGTTGTCGACAATCGAGTCGAGGATGCAGTAGAGAGCGAAACCGGGTCCTTTTGCCAACAACTCGGGGGTTTGTTCAGCGCGTAAGCGGATAGGCGCGTAGCTCGATGAAGCACCATGCCGGACTGTAACAAGAAAATTTCTTCCAGCAAATATATGTGTCTCCCCGTACTGCACCGTGTCGGCTACTAACTGCGTGGTCTTTGCTACTATAAAGAGCGACTCGCCATATGTTTCGATCTTGGGGTGCTGATGTGCAGCGAGTGCGTCCTCGATGGCGAGATCGTGTAAGCTGAATTCTTCCTGTATTTTCCTTAGAAATGCGCTATCGGGTTGACGCAGCCCTACCCAGACGAAGGTGCCCGGCTCTTTTATCATCTCGCTGATGTCATCGACGGTAACGTCACACACACGACGTCCGGCCCGGTACGCAACGCTGTTGACAACCATGTCCATGCATTCTTCCCTAAACGTCGTCTATCCCATTTCGTTAAATTCTGCCGCATTTAGCCAGTGCAATGGCACCTGTCCCGCGTTGAATCTTGATAGTACAGGAGTTCACGTATCCGCTCTTTATATTCGCAGGAGTTGCGTGCACGCGTGTTTTCTTCCTCGCGTGTTGCGCCCTCGCAAGCTCAATCTCGAACTTGTAGTAACGCAGACCCAGGCTAGTCACGTGTCTATTCTCGAGCAAAGTGGAAGGCGAATCTTGCGGTGCCTGTGTTCCCCGTGAATGCATGGAAGTCTCTTCGTGGCGGGAATCACCGGTCACGCTTCCACGCTTCGACAGAGAGATCGTTGCAGTATTGCTCAGACGATGTCAGGTGGATTGCAAGCACGAAAGCCTCGCAAGATGAGAGTTGAAGGTGGGGCGGAGGATGTGTACATTGTTGGGCTTGTTGCGCTGATAAAACGCCGAGTTCAATCACAATCAACGTCACCTGCGTGAGTTTCGGTCGAAACGAACTCGTCGGGTTGCCGGCACAAAAAACGGGGCGGATCTCGAACCCTAACATTGCAAGGATGCGGCGTCTTGACGAAGCAGAGTGACACTTGAAAGAAGCGGCCATTCGTCTGCGGGACGATTGGACTCGTGAGTTAGCGCAAGACGACGCTCAAAGGCGGATGGCTTCTGCTGAACGGGGGTGGCTACGAGTCACCTCTGGCGCTTTATCAAAACTAGTTGCAGGCTGTATTTCTGTTGGTAATGAGGCCCATCACTACTTTTTGCTGGTAGCGGCCTCGACAGCTTTGTAGTCTTCGAACTAGACAACAGACGTTCGTCAACAACGGTCCGTTTCGAGTCATGTATGTCAGGTGCCTCCACTCGTCGTTCCGTCGCGATCCCTGGAGCATCGTAGGAGACGGTCGGCATGACATCAACTTGAGGAGCACGGCTCGCTGCAATCGGTGCCAGGTCTGCGCGCCTCGCTCACATATATGCAAGCGCTATTCCCCTTTTTTCGTCGTATGGTTGGCATCGCTAACGCTTTGCGGTCGAGATTTTGGCTCGATGAAGGGGCGAGAGCAAAGTCGTGTCGTTGGAATAGGAAATAGTAGGAGAGTCAGATGTTCGCTGGAGAAAGATCCCTGCGTTTGCTGGTGGAAAATGGCTTGCGCCAACGTTTGCGACGCCGGTTCGTGTCACCAGATTCAGCCGCACACCTTTCAATCAGAACCGCTACGTGCGCGTAGAGGTACTTCGAAGAGAAGATTCGGTTGCAATATTTTTCTTTCGACATGACGACGGCACATGGTGTGTGTTCCCGCCTGAAAATGCGCGTCTAACAATGCAAGCCTACAGGACTGCTGCGTGAGTGGTCTGCCGTCTACAGTGACTAGTAGTAAGCGCCTTTTTATCTGAGGATAGTTATGGTGGATGAGTCGGAATGCGTTGTCTCACTCGAGAATCTGCAGGAACTGGAAGTTTGGGCGCGCGCCTGGTACGACGAGGCGCTTGCGGCCGAATTCATCCGCCAACACTATCACCCGGACGATGCAACCTTGGAGCGTCTACGGAGATATTTCCACGCAGGCCTGTCACCGACAGACGCCGCCAATGCCTGTTTCGGTCAAAAACATTAGACACTTCCTTTGCCATTCCTGGATAGCGTCAAGCAGGTAGTCCGGTTTACCGACAAACACGACCGGACGAAATCATTGTCGCCCCCCACGCATGCGAGTGTCGGCTGCTTGGAACGGCTCGGGTCCGGACAGCGAGAGCGTAGAGCCGAACTTCTGCTGCGCGAAATGCAGCGCAATCTCGATCGCCTCGCGCTCACTATCCCACAGACGCAAAGTGCGGCCCTCGTCGACGAGGAACGCCATGCCGTCCTTCCGGTAGTCGACCTCGCCGCTGGCCCGCTCCTCGTAAGTGATCGCCGGGCCCGCGTAGATGTTCCCGTTGCGATCGTGGGCCGCCGGTCGCTTCACCGCATGAGGCGGCGCACTGAAAATGACCGCGCGTTCGTCGTCTACACGTTTCGTCCGCAGGCGGATCAGTTGCATCCGGCGCAACTCACGCAGCGCCCGTTCGTCGCCTGCCTGAACGCGCTCCTGCAGGAAGTCACGATACTGCTCCCAACTGGTTGCGGATTTCGAGCCTGATCGGCCGTAGGATGGTTGTGAGAGCCTGCCAGCAATGATGAATGGCGATGATCAGACGTGAGGTGCGAAGAGATGAGTCGTTTTGCAAATTCGTCGGCATGCCGCAAACTAGCGCAACCACGGTACGATGCGCCGCGAGAAAACACGGGCGTCTGGTGCGCGAGCTTTACTGCGGCAGTAGTGCCGCAGATTGACCAGTGTGTAGGCAAGCGTCTTGAACGCATAGTGAACCTGACTAATCCGCTCAAAGCGAAGCAGCAGACGCCGAAACTTGTCTTCCGAGGCGAACACGCGCTCGATCGTGCGAAAGCGCTCCTCGAAGATCGCTGCGTCGAAGTGCCGCTTGCGGCCTCGCTTGGCTGTTTTACGGCCACGCAGGTTCTCTGGAATATTGGGATGTATGTTCCAGTTGAAGATGGCCCGACGATTGGCCCGCAGTCGTAGACGCCGTCCAGGCTCACCGTTGAACCGCGTAGGTCGATGCCGATGGCGCGTGCCATCTTACTGAGTTTGGGCAACACCTCACGCAGCAAGGGCGATTCGTTGCGGTTGCCCGAAGCGGCAATGAATGGCGAGATGATGTTGCAGTCCCGATCGCAAAAGGGCACGACCCTGTCGCCCTTGAGATGTTTGTGTCCGCTGTATCCCAGGTTGTCGCCGCCTTTCTTCGCCGCCGTGGTGGTGCCGTCGCCGTGAATGACACTCAGGTCAAGCCGTCCGTCCACATGGAGCTTGCGCACTGAGCCGGCAAATATTCAGTCAATGCAACCATCGGCCTGCCAGCGTCGCAGTGCCTGATAGATGCGCGTGTAATGAATCTCGGGACGGCCTCGGGCGTTCATCTTGATCGTCAGGGCTTCCCACTGACATCCGGTGTAAAGCAGCTGCAGGATGTAACTGAAAGTCGTGTGCAACGCGAGCGTCGGAGCGGGTCCGCGCCTGCCTCGGCTCCGATGCGGCACGACAAACTGTTCAATCTGCTCAAGGCTTAATTTCGTTGGAATCGCTTGCCGACGTTGACTTCCGATCATTCGTTACAACCGCAAATCTGGACTATAACCGGTTCGATTACGCAAAGCGTCCAGCCAGTCCCAACGAGACTCGCAGACAAATTACGCCCTATCGGAAAACCCGCAACCAATTGCTGATGAAAATTGACGGGCATCGAGGGCTCCGCGCATTCTCGGGGGCGCGTCGCGGCAGGCGACGATGGAGCAATTTCGGGCAGCCTCAATCCTTAACCGTCCAGGTTCGTCAGCCGGCCGTCCGATCCCAGGTCTTTTTCCGCTGCATCAATCAATGTGAAGCGGTTTCGCGGGAATCCGCATTACCGCATATAGGAAATTTAAAATATTGCGAATCAAGTCCCACAGATAGCGCTTTGCCCTGCATTGCCCGGCACCGGTTATTGATTCTCATTGACAGCAACGCGATAAGTTCTGCGCCGAGAAATCAAGATAATCAATCAGCAAGGATGGTCGATAGCGTTGATGTCGCGACAGAAAAATCCCCTGCTTTTTCCCGCCACAATATCGACAGTTCAGGCCGATTCAAAAATCCTTGATGCCGAATCCATGTAATCATTCTGTAAAACGTGCCAAACGCAAAAACACCAATAAGGACTGGAGGCAAACGGACCATGGCGGATATTCACGACCAGGAAGAATTTTTTCATATCCGGAAAATGGTGATTGAACTCGACCGATTAATCGAGAATGGTGATATTCAGGATCGGAAGAATCCAATAGCGCAACCCGACTACTGGCGAAAACGGATCGATGCATTGATGGCTACGCCGGCGCTTTCCGAATCCATCGCCGCGCGGGCTGCGGCGTTACTGGTGCAACTAGACCGGATTGCGGATACGCTGAAGAAAAGCGGGTGATTTATACGTTGCAGGATAGTCAGCGCCTACATTGAAATTCCAATAGGCAGTCGAAGCCGGCAGGGAGGTTGCCATGATCGAATCCTGGACCGGCGTGATCATTGGGTTGTTCGCGCTTGTAATCGCGGCTACGCTGGTCGTGGGGCACTATCGGCGCGAACATCTGCGGGAACGCCTGCTCAGGCCGATGGAACATCCGTCACCGGTGGGACGTGACGCGGCATCGGCATTGACACCTCTATTCGTCTCGCGCCCGTTCGTGTCCGGCAGCCACGTTGAGCTGCGTTTTCCACAGGCACGTTGACGGTTCCCGTCGAGCCAGTAACGATTGCAATGACCTCTCAAGACCAGGCTCCAATCAGGACCGCCCCGTCGAACCTCACGGTGCGGGCCGCGACAGGTCAGCTAATAACCATTCCGATCTGGCAGGCTCTGGGGCTGCAAGCCGCGCACGCGAAACGGATCCGGGTTCATTGCAGCAGGAAGCACGATTTCGACGAAATGACGGTCACGCTCGAGCCCGCGTCGCCGGCCACCGTCGGCTTGCATAAAACTGTTCCCGCTTCTTGCAGAAATTTGTTCCTAGCCTCTAGACGTGAAACAGGCGCCGCGTGATACCGCGAGCCCAGCCTTCCCGTTACCGCACGGGGCACCCTCAAACGAGAGCGCTTTCATCGGTATTCAGCCTGCCGGAAAGGCCACATAATCGCCTCAAGCGTTGGTCTGGGGAACAACTTTCTGCAAAGCCTCTTGAAGCAAACTTGTTCCAGACATGTCTGCCAGCCGCAATTCGACTGACAACGCCCGGGAACAAAACTAGGTAAACCGACGATAACGCTCGGGGCGATTGGAGAGATCGGGGGTAAGGCTATTTGCAACTTGCTCTTGGCGGAACCGAAGCGGTGCGGACGACAAGCCCTAGCGGGCTGCCACTGCCTCATCGCAGCAAACCAGCCTAGGGAGTGGCGCGATGTCTAGGCGTTCGAAAGGCGTTGTCACGGTAACGGGTCGAGGCACAGTAGCGAAAGTCCGCCGCTCAATCGCTCTCCATGTCTCTTACCGTTTCGAGCAGGTCACAGAGGCGATCGCTGATTTCGATACTCAAATTCCGCATCAGTTTCGCGTCCAGGCCCGGCATCGTGGTGCGCAGATGTTCGAGCGTGTCCTGCGATAGCTCCAGCAAGACAGCGGGCGTATCTGCGACAAGGTTTAACAGGCGCTGCCGCTCCAACATCAACGGTATTTCGCCGAGCGTCATGCCCGCCCGGTAACTGGCCATGCGCAACGCCTTCCCTTCTTTCTCCCATAGAACGCTGAGCCGCCCTCGCATCAGCAGTAACAGGCCGCCACGCGGGTCCTCGCGTCCGAGCACGACACCGCCGGCAGCAAATGATCTGCGCGTCGCCAGGCTCGTCAGCAGCGCTCGCTCGTCATCGCTCATGTCCTGAGTCAACGGAAAGGCGGAAAAGTCGATTTCCTCATCGCTTTCCTGCGCGACCAACTTGCCGAGCAGTTCGTCTTCGGCTTGCGACAGCGCGGCATCAGTGCTGTCGAATACGCGCAACTCCGCTTCCGGCTTCGTCAGTCCCCATTCCATCAGAAACCTCCGGCGGCGCCCCCCGGCGAGAAGCGGTGCAAGAAACAGACGTCGCCCGGACCTGAGCAGCAATTCATCGAGGCGCTTTAACATCAATACGCCGCTGCTGTCGAAATGGCTGATGCGCTTCAGGTCGAGCAACACCCAGTCGCTACCGGATAATTCATCTCCGACCACTCGCTCCACCCGCTCCGCCGAGCCGAAAAAGAGCGGGCCATCAAGTTCGACGATAGCAATCCGGCGGCCATGCTGGCCAAGCGCCTCAAGCGCGGCGTCCGATCTTTCCGTTCTGGAGCGAAGCTGCGGTGCATGTTGTATGCGGCGAATCATTTGCGCATTCGAGCGATAGATGAACGCGATTAACGCGGCGGCGAAACCCACACCGAGCGCAATCAGTACACTCGTGAAGACGACTAACGCGGTCACGACGAACACCAGCGCAAGGTTAAGGAAAATCTCCCAGCGGGTCGAAGAATGGGAGTGGGCGCCATAACCAACACCGAGCAGCAGCTGATGCGTCCACTTGTCCATCGCCTCCGCGCTGGTCACGATCACGACACCGGCCATGACCGAGAGCGGAATCTGGCCGACTAGCCGGTTCAACCCATATGACAGCGCCAGTAGCGTGCATGCGTACACAAAGTTGGCAAGCCCGGTACGCCCGCCGCTCGCATGGACGATTCGTGTGATGTTTGGCGATCCGCCGCTGGGCGCACCGCCAAACAACGCCGACACGATATTGGAGGCGCCCTGCACGACCAGTTCGCGATTACTGTTGTGGCGAGCCCCGAAGAGTTGTTCGGTGCTCGAGATGCTCAGCAGGGATTGTATTGACGACACCAGTGCGATCGTGACGCCGGTCGCCAGTATCACAGCGGCGTGATTGCGAAAACCCGCGGAGGTAACGAAGTTCAGGATGTCGGTGAAACGCAGGATCAGCGGTATGCCCGGCGGCAGCGCTCCTATCGTGGCACCCAGATGCTCTTGCGGAACAAGCCGCAAGCACAGCATCTGGAGTGCCGTTCCGCCAAAGAGACCGATCAATGCCGCGGGAACAGGCCCGCTTCGCTTCTTCGCCAGGATCACCAGTCCGCCCGACCCAAGGGCAAATCCCAAAGCCCACCAGTTGACCGGCACCGTGCCGTTCAAGGCCCGTAGTAGCTCCTCTGGCCCATCGATCGCCAAGGCTCGGGGTAGTTGATTCAGGATGATCTGGATCGCGAACCCATTGATGAAGCCCGCGAGAACCGGATACGGAACGAACTTGACGAGCAAACCGAGGCGCGACGCACCCAGAATCGACTGAACAATGCCAGAAACGAGTAGTGCGGTGGACGCTACAACCATGAGCGCGGCGCCCCCGCTGCTGCTTCCAGAGCCGAATGACGGATCCGTCGCCATGCTCGCAATCAGGCCAGACAAAATGGCGGCATGCGTCGTTTTCGGTGAATTCATGTGCAACGGCTTCCCGCCCACCAGCGCCGTAACGATGGCAGCCGCCACCGCCGCGACAAAGGCAGCGGATATGCCTGCCGTCACCCATGCAGCACCCATGCTTTCATACAGCACGGCGCCGCAACTGAGGATGATGGGAACGACGGTCAATGCACCGGCAAGGGCGCCGGTAGTGTCGCGGGCTATCGATCGGAGACGAGCTGATTTCATATTCGCCGACCCTCCTAGCCCATTGAAGTCGTTTTCCGCCTTTTTGAGACGCGACCGAGACGCAATTTTTGTCATCAAGCGCATTCTGCGCTCTCGATGTCTCTACAGCGCCATCATGCAGGTTCATGCTCTCAATTGTCGGCGATTCAGGCTGCAATGCGAAGAAACAAACTGGCCGCCCGCAGCCTGTCTGTCGTCGGCATCGAGCGCCCCGGAAACGGAGCATCTGAAGCAAGAGATCGAACGACCGATACGGGCACAGGTGCAGCGGTAGCCCGCGTGAATACGGTCCACGGTACGTAGGGACGCAGCACCTTCACGAAGTCGTTGGCCGCCCGACCCGGTTGGGTGCGGCCTCGCCCTGTCATTCCTGCGTAACGCATGGCTAAAGCCGAACAGGAAGGCCTTCCGGCGTGGCACGATCGTCGCGTGCAGTCCTCGGTAGCGGCCCGAGCGATGCCAGTAAGCCGATCACGATTGCCACGAAACCGGCCATCAACGCGAGCATCGGTGCATAGCCGCCGAAATAGGCGGTGCCCGCGGCGACCGCCGCCGAGCCGACGCCGGAACCAAACTGGAAGCTCGCGAATATGCTGCCGTAAAGTTTGCCGTAGGCGAGCGTGCCGAAATAGCGACGCACATAGAAGCCCAGCAGGTCGAACTCAGCGCCGATGCCGACGCCGATCAGAAACGCAAACACATACATCGAATGCGAGCCGACACCGAAGACGGCGTATCCGCCGCAGCCAAACAGCGGACCCAGCAGCGATCCCGTAGAGACACGCACAGCAGGAAAACGGTCAAGACAATAGCCCGCCGTTAGCCGTCCGAGAATCAGCCCGACGCCCAGCAGCGATTGCCCGAGCGCCGCGTGTTGGCCGTCAATGCCCGCGTTCATCAGCATCGGGACGAGATGCGTGGCAACGCCCGTCGTCACGAAGCCGAGCAGCGCGAAGCCGGCTATGAGAAACCAGAAAGTGCGCGACCCGAACGCCTGCGACAACCGGTACGCCGGTTGTCGCGCGCCCGTCTTTACGGCAGCCGACACGTCGGCAAGTCCGCGCGAAGCCGGCGCGTCGTACAGATTGAAATACACGACCGGCAACGCAATGCCAACGCTCAGGGCGCCGATCCAGACGTAAGTCAGACGCCAGCCGTAAAGCGACAGCAAAGTATGTGTCAAAGGCGGCATCAGCGCGGACCCGAGTCCGACGCCGATCGAGGCGATGCCGAGGGCGACGCCTAGTCTGCGGTCGAACCACGCCGCGATGACTTTCGCATATGAACCGGTCCAGGTGCCCACGCCCAGTAGCGGGATCAGCATCCACGCGAGATAAAACAGCCGAAGATCGTTTGGCAGGAAATACATCGAGGCGAAGCAGAGTCCCAGCAACGGCACGGATATCAGGACGATCCGACGCGGCCCGAAGCGATCGATCAGGATGCCTTGCGCGATCGACGACACGACGCAACTGAGCGACACGATCGTGTTCGCGAGCGATATCTGCGTCAGGGACCAACCGAACTCCGTTTGCAGAGGCTTCACGAACATGCCGAGGCCAAAAATCGTCAGCGTGCTCGCGCCACACAACAGCGCGATCATCGAAGCGAAAACGATCCGCCATTGCATGAGCACCGCCCGGCGGGAGCGCGGCGCCGGGTCTGTAGCTGGCGCGTCTACATCGTTATACATGGTGTCTCCGTGGCGCGATGGCCTTTCTATTATTTGTCGGGCGAGCCGTTTTTCGCCGCGTTCAAGCGCCGCTCTACTACCGGCGAATCGTGTTACTCAGCGTGCCGATGCCGCTAACCGTGATATCGACTACGTCGCCGGCGCGCATAAAAACAGGCGGCTTCCGGCCAACGCCGACGCCGGCCGGGGTGCCCGTCAGTAGAACGTCACCCGGCTCGAATGTGTACCAGCGCGAAAAGTGTGCAATGGTGGTGCCGAGATCGAAAATCAGGTCGCTCAGCGGCGCCGACTGCATGACTTCACCATTGAGCCGCGTCGTCAAGTGCAGCGCCGCCGGATCGGGGACTTCGTCGGCCGTCAGCAGCGCCGGTCCGAGCGGTGTGAAACTGCTGAACTGCTTGCCCATGATGTTGACTTCCCACGAAAGCCGCGCCTCCCACGGCGCCTTCGCTTCCCACACCGCGCGCACCCAGTCGCGCGCGGAGATATCGTTCGCGATCGTGTAGCCGGCAACGTGATCGAGCGCGCGCTCGCGCGGCACCGCGTGACAGGTGCTGCCGAACACCACGGCGAGTTCGCCTTCGTAATCGACATGACCGTCTGCGTCCAGCGGCAAATGGATATCGGCATCGGGCGCCGCGATCGAGTTCGGGCTTTTCATGAAGCCGGTCGGGTGAGAAGGCGCGGGCGTGCCGGCCATTTCGGCCAGATGCGAGCGATAGGCAAGCCCCGCGGCGACCACCAGACGCGGCCGCGGAACCGGCGCGAGCAAACGCGTGCCCTCGCCGGTCAGCGTGCCGGCGGCGCGCAACCGCTGTCGCGACGCCTCGCTCATCCCCTCGACCCGCTCGACGATTTGCCGGACGACCGTCAATCCCGCCTTGCCCGCTGAGAGAATGCCGACCGTCGAATCCGGCAGCCACGCTTCCACGGTGCCGGCCTGCGCGGCCCGCGGCAAATGCAGCACCTCGCCGGAGCGAAGGATGGCGCCGGGCATTCCACCCGCGCAGACATCAATTGTCACTAGCTTCATTGGACCCCTTCGGCAATTACCGTCTCTTCACGTGCTGGTCGAAGACTACAAAGCTGGGCGCTTGCGCACCAACAAAAACGTATGATGTTCGTCATCACGAACGGAAATGCTGCGACGCCGCGTCAAGGCGGAACGATCGTGTGCCCGGCATCGGCCACATCCGTACGCGCGACCGGGTCCATCGAAAAGCGGGCGGCCCGCTTTTCCAGGCGCGCCTTGATCCCTTCACGCTTATCCTCAGTCGCAAACAGCAACTGGAAGGATTTGCGCTCGAACTGCAGCCCCTGATCGAGCGTGCCGTTCATGCTTTGCAACACGGCTTCCTTGATGAACCGCACTGCCAGCACCGGCATGGCCGCGAGCCGCTGCGCCAGCGCCAGGGCGCGGCGCTCGACTTGCGCATCGTCGACCACTTCGCTGACCAGACCGATGCGCAGCCCTTCAGCTGCGTCGATCGGGTCGCCGGTCAGCAACAGCTTCATCGCCGCGAATTTGCCGACTGCGCGCGTCAAACGCTGCGTCGCGCCGCCGCCCGGCATCAGCCCGATCAGCACTTCCGGCTGCCCGAAACGCGCCGACGCACCCGCGACGATCAGATCCGCGTGCATCGCCAGCTCACAGCCGCCCCCGAGCGCATGACCGCGCACCGCCGCGATAACCGGCTTGCGGCACGCGCCGATGGCGCCCCACAGCCGATCCATGTCGCGCCCGATGATCTCGAGCGGGTCGGCGTCGACGTATTCGGTCAGATCGGCGCCGGCGCAGAATGCACGCTCGCTGCCGGCCAGCACGATCACGCGCACGGCCGTATCGCGGTCGAGTTGCTCGAACGCTGCGGCGATGCGTTGCCGCAAGGCAAGGTTCAAGGCGTTCAGAACGGCCGGACGGTTCAGCCGCAACCACGCGACGCCGGGTTCAGGCGAGGACAACTCGATGAGCTCGTCATTCATGACGCGGCTCCGCTGCCACGAAACGTGGCGCCCGTTTGTCGAAGAAGGCCTGCACCGCCTCGGCGTGCTCCGCCGTGTGATGGGCCTGCCCTTGCAAGACGCCGGCCGCGTCGAGCGATTCGTCGAGCGTGCTGTGCCGCGCGTGACGCAACAGGCGCTTGGTCCAGCGCAATGCCTGTGGCGAATTGACGGCAATCCGCTGCGCCAGTAGAAGCGCCTCGGGCAGCAAGTCATCGGCTTGCGTGACGCGTGAAACGAGGCCGATGCGCAGCGCCTCGTCGGCGGATAGCGTCTCGCCGGTGAAGGCCATTTCGGCGGCACGCGACTCGCCGACGATGCGGGGTAGCAGCCAGCACCCACCGTCGCCCGGCACGATGCCGACCTTGACGAAACTCTCCGCGAAGCGCGCCTCGCGCGAGGCGATCCGGATATCGCACATGCAGGCCAGATCGCATCCCGCCCCCATCGCCGCGCCGTTGACGGCAGCGATGATCGGCACCTCGAGACGCAGGAACGCGCGCGGAATGCGCTGAATGCCGAGCCGGTAGTGTTCGGTGATCTGCTCGGGCGAACCGGCGAACATGCCCGAACGCTCGCGCATCTCCGCAACATTGCCGCCTGAGCAAAACGCGCTGCCGGCGCCGGTGAGAATCGCCGCGTGAATCGCGTTATTGCGATTCAAGGCGTCGAAGAGGGTCTCGAACGCGTTGAACATGTCCGCGCCGGACAGCGCGTTGCGCGTGTCCGGCCGGTTCAGTGTCAACACGGCAACAGGCCCGTCGATACTCAGGAGAATAGGATCGCTCATGCCGTGTCCCCTCAGACGCACTCGAGCGCGACAGCGATGCCTTGCCCGACGCCGATGCACATCGTACAAAGCGCGCGCCGCCCGCCCGTGCGATGCAATTGACGCACCGCCGCGATCACCAGCCGGATGCCGGACATCCCCAATGGATGCCCTAGCGCGATCGCGCCGCCATTTGGGTTGATGTGTTCGCCGTCATCAGGTAGCTTGAGGCCGCGCAGCACGGCCAGCGCCTGGGCGGCGAACGCCTCGTTGAGTTCGATCACGTCGAAATCGCCGATCCGCAAGCCGGTTTGCGCGAGCAGTTTGCCGACCGCCGGCAGCGGACCGATTCCCATGACCCGAGGCGCCACGCCTGCGGTCGCGATACCGATCACACGCGCGAGCGGTTGCAGGCCCGCTGCCGCGGCCCCAGCCTCGCTTGCCAACAGCAGCGCGGCGGCGCCGTCATTCACGCCGGATGCATTGCCCGCTGTGACCGTGCCGTCGCGCCGGAACGCGGGCTTGAGCGCGGCGAGACTCGCGGCGCTCGTCGAAGCGCGCGGGTGCTCGTCCTGGGTGATGTGCCGGATCTCACCGCGCGCACCGCCGCTCACCGGCACCGCGACGATTTCTTCGGCCAGCAGGCCCTCTTGCATGGCGCGCGCGGCGCGTTGCTGACTACGCAACGCAAACGCATCCTGATCGGCCCGCGTGATGCCGTGCTCGGTCGCGACGTTCTCCGCGGTCTCGCCCATCGAGTCGAGCCCATACAACGCGTCCATGCGCGGATTGCAAAAGCGCCAGCCGATCGTGGAATCGTAGATCTCGGCGTGCCGCGAAAATCCGCTGGACGCTTTCGGCATCACGAACGGCGCGCGGCTCATGCTTTCTACGCCGCCGGCAATCGCCAGATCCAGTTGCCCGGCAGCAATCCCGCGCGCGGCGCTAGCGAGCGCTTCCAGCCCCGACCCGCAGAGCCGGTTGACGGTGGCCGAGGGAACGCTCGCCGGCAACCCGGCGAGCAGCGCGGACATGCGGGCGACATTGCGATTATCCTCGCCGGCCTGATTGACGCAGCCGTAATAGACCTCGTCGAGCCGTGCCCAGTCGAGTTCGCGATGACGCGCCATCAACGCGGCGAGCGGCACTGCGCCGAGATCGTCGGTGCGCACCGACGACAACGCGCCGCCATAGCGGCCAATCGGTGTGCGCACGCCGTCGCATACGAAGGCCGTGGTCATGCCAGCCCCAGTACGCGCTCGGCGTTCTGATGAAAGATCTTCTCGAGGATCGGCTCGCTGTAGCCAAGCTCGCGCCATTCACGCAGGATCCGCTCGTACGGCAGGCTGGGATAATCACTGCCGAACATGATCTTGTCCTGCAGACGGCCGCGAATGTCCACTTTCAGATTGCCCGGAAAGTACTTCGGCGCCCACCCCGACATTTCCCAGTACACGTTGCCTTTGTGCAAGGCCACCGCGGTGGTCTCGTCGACCCACGGCCAGCCCGGATGCGCCATCACGATCTTTAGATTCGGGAAATCGGCAGCCAGGTCGTCGATCGCGCCCGGATGGGCATGCCGGATCCGGGCGCCCATGCCGCCCGCCATGCCCGCGCCCATGCCGGTGGTGCCGACGTCGATCATGACCGCGGCGCCCAGATGGGCGATCTCTTCGAACAGCGGGTAGTAGCGCCGGTCGTTGACGGCGAAATGCTGCATGATCGGATGGAAGTGAAAACCCATGAAACCGAGTTCCGTCACCGCCTTTTTTACCTGGCGGATCGCCACTTCGCCTTTGGCCGGCTCGACCGCCCCCCAGCACTGGATGATGCGATCGGGATGGCGCTGCCACATGCCGTGCACATATTCGTTGGTGCACGGCGGCGTCGCCACCGTCGTTTCGAGATCCAGCGCGACCAGACAGGCATCGACCCCCGCCTCGGTGAACTCGGCGACGACGTCGTCCTCGCTTTTCGCGACCCAGTTACGCTTCCAGTAAGTAGCCAGCGCTTCCACATACGGGCCTTGGGCGTCGATCCAGGTCTGCGTGCCTGGATAGCAGTGCAAATCGATAATACGCATTGCGGTTTTCTCTTTTCAATGAGTCAGACGGCAGGGCCGGCAAGCCTGGTCGCGACGTGTTCGCCGAGGGCTTTCTTCGACACTTTCCCGAAGGTCGATACCGGAAACTCCGGCAGCACTTCGAGCCGCTCGGGCAGCTTGAACCTGGCGATTTCGTGACCGGTCAGAAACGCCACCAGTTCGGCCAACTCCAACGTATGCCCCGGCTTAAGCACGACGCATGCACACATTTTTTCGCCAAGGCCCGGATCGAGCATCGGCACACAGGCAACGTTCTGTATCGCCGGATGCATCAGGATCAGGTTCTCGACTTCCTCCGCGCTGATCTTTTCGCCGCCCCGATTGATCAGATCCTTCTTGCGCCCCTCGACGACGTAGTTGCCCGATGGATGCAATCGCATCAGATCGCCTGAGCGATAGAAACCGTCCGGCGTAAACTGCCGCGCGTTGTACTCGGGCACGCCGTAGTAGCCGCGCAGCGTGTAAGGGCCGCGACAGGCCAGTTCGCCGACTTCGCCCGGCGGCACTTCACGGCCTTCGTCGTCGAGCAGAAGCACTTCGTCGTCAGGGCACACTGGGCGGCCGCAGGTTTCCAGCAGTACTTCGTCGGGGTCGCCGGCGCGCACGAACATCAGCAACCCTTCGGACATGCCGAAGTTCTCCTGGACGAACGCCGAAGGAATCAGCTCACGTGTGCGCAGACGGACCTCCGGCTGCATGCGCTGCCCGCCGCTCTGGATCTGGCGCAGCGACGACAGGTCGTAATCGCCGATCGCCGGATCGTTGATCAACCGGATCAACAGCGCGGGCACGACCTTCAGGTGGGTGACGCGATGTTTTTCGATCAGCGCGAACATCTCCGCGGGGCGGGTGTTCTGATGCACGATGACCTTTGCACCGTTGAACAGAAACCCCTGGATGCCCGGACACGCCAGCGGCAGATTGTGTGCAATCGGCAATACCAGCAACAGGACCGATTCCGCATCGACCCCAGCGACTTGCGCCGCGACGCGCGAGTTATAGGCATAGTCGTTGCCCGTGCGCGGAATGAGTTTCGGCACGCCCGTCGTTCCCCCCGACAACTGGAAAATGCAGGGATCCAACGGATCGATGGGAAGCGTTTGCAGCAGGCTGGCGTCGAGCGTCGCCGGCCGCTCGATCAGTTCGGTCAGCGAGTGTTCGCCGGGACGATTGACCTGACCCAGCACGAGGCGCCATTTCAGACAGGGATGTTCCTGCTGGATGCGCGTCACCACCTGCGCGAATTCGAATTCCCCCTGGCGATCCGGATACACACAGCAACGCGCCTGCGCGAGGCCGACGAACTGGTTCAGTTCGAGATAGCGATGCGTGACGAGCGCCGCGATCGGAATGCAACCCAGCTTCTGCAGTGCGAAATAGAGCAGGACGAACTCGGCCACATTAGGCAGCGCCGGAACGACCCGATCGAGCGGCCGCAAGCCGAGCGCATACAGATTGAGCGCGAGATTGGTGGAGAGCCGGTCGATGTCGGCGTACGTATAAACTCGCACCCCGTCGACAACTGCCACGCGCTGCGCGAATCGCTCGAACACCTCGCCGAACTCCGCTGCGAGCGAACGATCGCGCCAATAGCCCCGCTCACGATAGCGTTCGGCCAGTTCAGCAGGAAACGGCACAAAACCTTCTAGCATGGCGTTCTCCTGTCAGGTCGAGCTGGCAAAGCCGCCGTCGATCACTACCACCTCGCCGGTCACGAAGCGGTTGCCCTGCAACAGGGAGAGCATGGTCTCGGCAACGTCGTCGGCCGTGACGCACCGGCGCAGCGGCGTCGAGCGCGCGCGCTTACCCATCAGGTCGTCGTATTTGTCGCCGAGCATGCGTTCCATCCAGTCGCCCTCCATCCAGCCAGGCGCCACGGCGTTCACGCGGATGTCCGGGCCGAGATTCCACGCCAGCGTCTTCGTCAGATTGACCACGGCAGCCTTGCTCGCGGCATACGGCAGCGGCTGCGGGCCCGGGCGCAAGCCGACGATGCTGGCCGTGTTGACGATCGCTGGGAGAGTGCCCTTGCGCAACAGCGGCACCGCGGCGCGCGTCACCTGAAACGTGCCGCGTACGTTCACTGCGAAGGTGCGATCCCATTCGGCGAGATCGAGGCTTTCCAGGTCTTTCACCTTCCAGTTCGCCGTGGTACCGGCGTTGTTGACGAGCGCGTCGAGGCCACCGAACGCTTCGTCGACGGTGCGCGTCATCGCGCGTACCGCCGTATCGTCGCTGACATCGCATTGCAGTACCAAGGCTCGCGCGCCGAGTGCTTCTGCTTCGGCCGCTGTCGCTTGCGCGCCGGCCGCGCTCGATGCGTAAATCAGTGCAACGTCATAGCCGGCGCCGGCAAGCGCAAGCACCGCGCTTCGGCCGATGCCTGTGGCGGCGCCCGTGACGAGCGCCCTCTTACGGTGGGTCATGTTGGTGTCTCCAGACAAAAATGGTTGTTTGTCGGAGCTCACTATAAAAGGCGGCCGGGATTCGCATAAGATATCGAAACACATTGCCCGATACGGTTCTGGCATCCCCACCGGCGAGCGTTATCGGCTGTTTCGATCCGCCTGCCGATGGCAGGTCGGCCCGGACAGATCAGCCTTGGCGAGCGCGAATTGTGGGAACGGGGTGAAGCAGAAAGGCGCAATGAAGCATGGCTGTCACGCTGCGCGACAGCTAGTTCAGGTCTGGCGTCGACAACCCCTCGAAAACGGTCCGAATCAGTTGCCGCAGCCAGCGATTACCACTCTCCGAATCGAATCGCTGATGCCACTGCATCCACACCTGAAAGGGGCCGACCTGAAACGGCAGTTCGACCACGCGCACGTCGGCGCGCGCCTGCGCCATGACTCGAGCGAGACGGGCAGGCACCGTCAGCAACAGACGCGAACTCGCCACGACATGTTCGAGACCCAGTGAATGCGCCGCGGTGAGCACTACTTTGCGTTGAGCCAGCACACCGTGTTTGAACAATGTAGCCTGCAACGCCGCGTCGCTCGCGCCGCTAGGGCGGTACGCGAGATGAGCCGCCTCGAGATATTGCTCGAGCGTCAAACGCGCCGACTGGATAGGATGCTCGCGGCTGAGCAGCGCAACAAAAGTTTCGTCGCACAGTTTTTCATGGTGAAAGCCTCGCCCCATCGGCGGCCAACTACCGATGGCGACATCGATCTTGCCCTCCAGCAAGAGGTTTCTCGCCTCTTCCCCAGACGAGGCGCCGATGGTTTCGAAGCGGATCAAAGGCGCTGCGTCATGTGCCGCGCTCAGCACGCCGGGCATCAGCACCAGTTGACCAATATCATTGATCGCGATGCGAAAGCGCCGGTCCGAATGCGAGGGTTCGAAGCGTTGCACCTGATCGATCGCCTGAGTGAATTTCGCCAGCCCCTCTTCGACCAGGCCGATCAGTTCATCGCCCATCGGCGTCGGTTCCATGCCCGACGGAGTGCGCACAAAAAGCTGATCGTCGAAGCGTTCGCGCAGGCGTTTAAGCGCATTGCTAACGGCCGACTGCGTCATATTTAGCGAATCGCCTGCCTGGGTCACACTGCGTGTCACGTAGATCGCGCGGAACACCAGAAACAGATTGAGATCGACGGTGTTGATGTTCATGTTGAACGACGACGGCACAAAAAAAGGGGGAGCATGCGCGACCGGGTCATGTACTCCGCGCGGCGCGCGGCTGCGGTGCGCAGCGGCGCATCAGGTCGCAGAAGAATTCGGCGGCGGGCGTAAGCGGTAGATCAGGACGCTGGATCAATACGATCGGCGGTCCCGGCAGCGTTTCCTTGATCGGAATAAGTGTGAGCGTATCGCGTGTCAGCGGAAATTCGCCCCATTGGATCGGCAGCAAGGCCAGCAGATCGCTGTGAGCAAGAGCGACCATGAGCGACAACGCGGAACGGGTCTTCAGCATGATGCGGGGTTCGCCCATCCGGTAACGCGCGAACAGGTTCTGCAAATCCTCTTCCGCGTTGTAATCGATCGAGGTGGTCGCCCATTCGGCGGCGGCGAGATCCTTGATGCGCCCCGCCGCCGCCAGCGGATGCCCGCGCCGGGCGACCACCGCCCGGGTGTTCTCGAACAGCAGTTCCGAAATCAGGCCCGGTGCGGGCGGCACGCGTGGCGCGGCGCCCAGGTAGAAATCAATCTGGCCGTTGCGCAGCGGCATTTCCAGATCGGGGAACAGACCCTCGATCAGTTGCAAACGGATCGACGGATAGCGCTGCCTGAAACGCGACAGCGCATACGGCAGCATGCCGACGTGCGGCATGATCGACAGGCCGGCCACCAGCGTGCCGGAATCGTCGCCCTGATGCTGCGCCAGCTCGTCGCGCGCGCGCTGAACTTCGTTGACCACCGCGCTGGCGCGTTGATAGAACAGCTTGCCTAGCGCGGTCAGCGTCATGCCGCGCGCCTCGCGCTCGAACAGCACCACGCCGAGATCGCGCTCAAGCGTGCGGATGCTGCGGGTCAGCACCGGTTGCGCCATGCCCAGATGCCGCGCCGCCGCACGCAGACTGCCGTGTTCGACGATTGCCACCATGTCGCGGAAATGATTCAGTTTCATTGTCAGCCGATGTCGAATTGCGATCACGTCGGCGACCTTGCAACAGATCGGGTATCAGCACAATCCGGAAATTTCCCTGGGACCCTGCTATCCGCCTGTCGAACCCGCGCCAGACATCGCGTATTCGCTTCAGTGATCCACCTCATCATGCGTTTTTGTTGGCCTGCGCCCGCGTCGCTTTGTACATTGCACTCCAACGACCCATCAGGCTCAGCCGGCCGCGCAACTTCGCAACTTCGCAACTTCATCAAGCAGCGGCGTCGAAAAAACGGCTAGCGGATGAGCCTCCCGCTCACAGCAAAGGTCTGGCGCACGATGAACTTCAGCATTACCTTGCAGCCCAGCGGCACGCGTTTTACCTGCGACGCGAATACCCCGATCCTGCGCGCCGGTCTCGATGCCGGCAGCCGCCTGCCGTTCAGTTGCCGCTCCGGCGTGTGTCGGACCTGCCGCGGCAAAATCGTCGAAGGCGAGGTCGATCCCGGCTTGGTGCATCCGAATTATCTGAGCGATGCCGACAAGGCCGCGGGGTTCACGCATCTTTGCCAGGCGAAACCGCGTTCGAACTGTGTGATCGAAATCGATGAGCTCGACCCGGCGCTCTCGTTCCCTGTGCGTGAAGTACCCGCGCGCGTGCTGCGCCTCGAACGTCTGGCGCCGGACGTCATGTGCGTCCAGCTCGGTCTGCCACCCAACGAACCGCTGCGCTTCAACGCGGGCCAGTACGTCAGCATCAATATTGGCGACGGCTTGCGCCGCTCGTACTCGATTGCGAGCGCGGCGCATGTCGACGGCCTGCGGCAGTTTGAACTGCACATCCGTCATATGCCGGGGGGTGTATTCACCGACCGGCTGTTCACCACCACCAAGGTCCGCGACGTGCTCAGGATCGAGGCGCCACTCGGCAACTTCTATCTGCGCGAGGAATCGCTGCGGCCGGCCATCCTGATTGCTTCCGGCACCGGCTTCGCGCCGATCAAATCGATTGTCGAAGCCGAGCTGGCGGGCTCGCAAAGTCGCCCTCTGCATCTGTATTGGGGCGGCCGGCGCCGGGTCGATCTTTACCTCGACAGCCTCGCCACTGACTGGGCGGAGCACCACAAACACGTCCGCTACACCCCAGTGCTCAGCGACGCATCCGCGCAATGCACGTGGAGCGGCCGCGAGGGCTTCGTTCACGAAGCCGTGCTGCAAGACCACGCTGACCTCGCCGGATTCGACGTCTACGCATGTGGCGCCCCTCTCATGGTCGAGGCCGCGCGGCGCGATTTCTGTGCGCTGCGCGGCTTGCCGGCCGAGCGCTTCTTCGCCGACGCCTTTGTCTCCCAGGCGGATATCGCCGACCTCACGCCCACTTCCTGAAAAAAAGCGACCCCACCATGAATGCGCCCCAAACCACTCCGCTCCCCGACAACTGTCGCGTCGACCCGCCTGCGCGGGCGTCGATATTGAAGCCCTATTGCCTCGGCCACGGTACGCTCGAATGCGCCGACCTTTCGGCTTCGCGCACATTCTATGAGGAATTTCTCGGCCTCGAAGTCGTTCAGCACGCCATCACCGCGCTGTCATTGCGGCTGGCGATGCGCTTTCACATCGTGTGCGTCGAAGTGGGCGATCAGGTTCACCCGTGCAACGTACTCAACCATTGGGGGCTCGATGTCGCGAGTCGCGAAGCGGTGAACGAAGCGCATGCGCTCGCGCTCGAGCACAAAGACCAATACGGCATCCGCCAGGTGCTGGACGTCCAGGACATGCACGGCGTCTACTCGTTCTATATGGAAGACCTCGACCATAACTGGTGGGAAATCCAGTACTACGAAAACGGTTTTTGCCACGACGATTACTTCGATTTCGGCGATCGCTTTACACGGGCAACTGCGTAAATGCTGCCCAGAACGGCACAAGCCGTTTTGCCTAACAGAGAGAAAACATCATGAAAGCAGTTCGCATATTCGAACATGGCGGGACCGACCGTCTGGTCTACGACGATTTCCCGATGCCCGAGGTCGGCGAACACGACGTACTGGTACGGGTGACCGCGACCACAGTCTCGCGCTGGGATATCAAGTACCGTATCGGTGAAATGAAAGGCGCCTTGCCCGGACGCAGAATGTTTCCGCTGCCGATGCAGCCGGGCCGGGACGCGGCCGGCGTGGTCGAGGCCGTGGGTACGTCGGTGCGCCTGTTCCGTCCGGGCGACCGTGTGGTCGGCCTCGTGCATCCGGCCAACCCGATGTCGCCGATGACGATTCGCGGGCTCAGCAACCTCTCTACCGAAATCGATTATCCGGGCCATACGATGTTCGGCGGCAACGCTCAGTATGTGGCCCGTCCAGAGTCTTACTGGCTGCCCCTGCCCGACGGGGTGCCAGAGCCGCTGGCGGCGGCCGCCATGTGGTCGTACGCGACCTCGCATCGAATTCTGAATGAGCGGTTGCAAGCGCGCATCGGCGACACCGTGCTCGTGGTCGGCGGCTCGGGCGGGATGGGTTCGGCCACGCTCGATCTCGCGAGAGTGATGGGTGTGCGTACGGTTGCCGTGACCCGATCCGAACGCAAGAGAGGGTTTCTGAAGTCCCTGGGTGCTTCGCACGTCCTGATCGTGCCGGGCGACAACGTGGTTACCGAGATTCGCGCGGCAGGCGATACGTTAGGACTCGATGGTGCAGTGGACTACAGCGGCGACCCCGTCATGCAACGCCTCTGTGTAGACGTGCTGCGTCCGGGCGGCACGCTGGTGCCGGTTGCCGGCGAAGGCTCGGCCAGTCCGTTGCCGATCACCGCCGCCGACTGCGTACGCCTAGAATTGAATATCCGCGGCGCACGGGCTTCGACGCTGCACGATCAGCGCACAGTGCTGAAGCTGCTGGCGCAAGGCGCGATCCGCCCGGCCATTCACGCAACCATGTCCTTGTCCGAAGTGCGCGCCGCGCAGTCGTTGCTCGACAGCGGCGACGTATCGGGACGCATCGTGCTGGACCCATGGGCGTAAGCACGTCGAAGTGCGAGACGCGAGTCGCGATTCAGCAAGCGCGGCGGCGTAAATACAACGGAGTGCCAACTGAAGCGCTTTCCTGGTGACATCGCGCGCTTCGACTGCCATCATGCCTGCCATTGTTTCTAACCGGGTTGGCAAACATGAACATCGACAAAGGCATTCCGATTCTGGTCACGGGCGCGACGGGCTACGTCGCCGGATGGCTGGTGAAGCGGCTTGTGGAAGAAGGCTTGACCGTCCACGCGCCCGTGAGAGACCCCGGCGACGCGGGCAAACTGCAGTACCTCAACGAGATCGCCGCCAGCGCGCCGGGGAAGATCCGCTACTTCAAGGCCGACCTGTTGCAGCCCGGCTCTTATGAGCAGGCCATGACCGGATGCCAGACGGTGTTCCATACCGCGTCGCCATTCAGGATCGACGTCAAGGACGCGCAGAAGGAACTGATCGAACCCGCCCAACTTGGCACCCGCAACGTGCTGGAAACGGCCAACCGGACTCCCTCGGTCACGCGCGTCGTGCTGACCAGCAGTTGTGCGGCGATTGCCGGGGACAATGCCGATCTGGACAACACGCCCGGCCGGATATTTACAGAAGAGGTCTGGAACACCAGTTCGTCCCTCGTGCATCAACCGTATTCCTATTCCAAGACGCTGGCCGAACGGGAAGCCTGGAAAATCGCCGGCTCGCAGAATCGCTGGCGTCTGGTGACGATCAATCCATCGCTCGTGATCGGCCCGGGCATCAATCCGAACGGCACCTCCGAGAGCTTCAACATCATTCGGCAGTTCGGCGACGGTACGATGAAGATCGGCGTGCCGAATCTCGGCCTGGGTGTGGTGGATGTACGCGACGTGGCCGAAGCGCATTTCCGCGCGGCCTTCAACCCAGAGGCCAACGGTCGCAATATCACCTCGGGCCACAACACCAGCTTGCCGGAGTTGGCCGCCGCCCTGCTGGAGCGCTACGGCAAGGACTACCCCATTCCCCGGCGCACGCTCCCCAAATGGTTGGTGTGGTGGGTTGGGCCGATCGCCAACAAGGCGCTGACCCGGAAGATGGTTTCGCTGAACATCGGCCGTCCTTGGATAGCCGACAATAGCCGCAGTCGCAATGAGTTGGGGATCCACTACCGGCCACTCGCCGACTCGATGAACGAGTTCTTCCAGCAACTCGTGGAGACCGGCCAATTCGCGAAGTGAACCGCGTCGCGATCAGGGGGCTGAGTGTCAGGGCGTTAGCTTGCCTCTCGCCCACCCGGTACTTTCTCGCTCGACCAGTTCACACGCCAGCTTGTTGAGCCTTCGATCCCGCGCGATAGGCTGGCGGGGCGTTTCGCTCTCCACCACTTCGAAGATCCGCTCGGCGGCCAGCAAGCCGATGGTGCCGGCCGGCGGTCGAATGGAGGTGAGCCCCGGCGTCATCATTTCCGACAGGGCGAAGCCGCCGAAGCCGATCATCGCACAGTCGCCCGGCACGCTGATATTCATGCCCGGCGCTGCCAGCAACGCACCGGCGGCGAGGTTGTCATTGGCGAAGATGATTGCGTCGGCAGGCTGCTCACACTTCGCGAGCGCTTCGAGCGCCTGCTTGCCGGCGTGGAACGGCGATGTTGCGTTAGGCGTGAACGTCAACGGCTCGCGCCCGAGTTCCCGCATCACCTCGATATAGCCGTCGCGACGGTCAAGCGTGTGAAGATCCCCCGCCACGCTGGTCAGCGCGTAGGCGATGCGCCGATACCCTCTCTCGACCAGATGGCGCGCGGCAAGACGCCCGACGTCGGCCTGCGAGAAACCGATCTGGATAGGCTCGCGGTCTGCCTGAAAACTCCACGCCTCGATAATCGGAATATGGGCGCGCGCGATCATTTCTTCCGTCGCCGCCGAATGATGGGCCGAGGTCAGCACCAGTGCCGCTGGCGACCAGCCAAGGAAGGCCCGCACGGCATTCTCCTCGAGCGTTTCCGAAAAATAGCTCGACGCGAGCAGCAGTTGATAGCCGCGCGCCGTCACCGCATCGCTAAAGGTCTGAATCGTCTCCGCGAAAATCGGCCCGGAGATGTTCGGAATCACCATGCCGATGACGCTGCTGGTTGCAGAAGCCAGCCCGCCTGCGACCAGGTTGGGCACATAGCCCAACTCGTCGACCGCTTGCCCGATGCGCTCGCGTAAATCGCCCGACAAGCGCTCCGGCTTCTGGAAATAGCGCGACACGCTGATCTGCGAGATGCCTAGGTGCTCAGCCACATCGCGCAGCGTCATCCGGCCCGTGTTGCGCCGGTGCCGCACACGCTCGTCTTCGCGCGCCTGGGTTTGCTTAGGCAAATCCAGCATATCGTCCGCTTTTTTCATTCGTTGACCAAGCTCAATAGTTTGGAGAGACTTCGCGTATGTTAGCGCTAACCATTCATCCGCGTCCATCGCGGACCGAGGTGGTTGCTGCGCAGGGTAGCGGATTCAAATGAACTCGTCAGGATCACCATGAAGAAAGCTGTTCGTAAGATGCACCTGAATTTGTTTCTGGCAGAAACCGGTCATCATGTCGCGGCGTGGCGTCACCCGTCGGTTCAGGCGGATGCAGGCACGGACCTGCGCGCATTCGTCGAACTGACGCGAATCGCGGAACGGGCGTGCCTCGACGCGATCTTTCTGGCCGACAGCGTCGCCGCCAATGTCGCGCCGGGCGCCAGCCGCGCGGCGCGCTCTGACCGGCTGGACCCGCTCACGCTACTGCCCGCGCTTGCCGCGGTCAGCGAGCGCATCGGCCTGATCGCCACGGCGACGACGAGCTACAACGAGCCGTATCACATCGCCCGCAAGTTCGCTTCGCTCGATCATCTGAGCGCAGGCCGCGCGGGCTGGAACCTGGTCACCTCGGACAACGCGGCCGAAGCGCAGAACTTCGGCCGTAGCGAACACATTGGCCATGAGGAACGCTACGAACGTGCCTATGAGTTCCATCAGGTCGTCAGCGGGCTATGGGACAGTTGGGACGACCACAGCTTCGTGCGCGACAAGGCAAGCGGCCTCTACTATGACGAAGCGACGCTGCGCGTGCTCGATCACCGCGGCAAGCACTTCACCGTCAAGGGCCCGCTGAACGTTCCGCGCTCGCCCCAAGGCCGGCCCGTGGTCGTGCAAGCCGGATCGTCGGAGGCGGGCCGCGTGCTGGCCGCCCGCACGGCGGACGTGGTCTTCACCGCGCAACTGGAACTGGCGGCCGCCCAGGCGTTCTATCGCGACATGAAAGCGCGCGCGGCCGCCCATGGACGGGCGCCCGATGAACTGAAAATTCTGCCCGGCCTGTCGGTCGTCGTCGGCCAAAGCGACGCCGAAGCGCAGGATCGCTTCGACGAACTGCAGTCGCTCGTGCCGCCCGAGGCGGGCGTCGCGGCGCTGTCGCGAATGATCGGCAACTTCGATCTGTCCGGCTATCCGCTCGACGGCCCGCTGCCGGAGCTACCGCAAACGGAAACGGGTCAACAGAGCCGCCAGGCGCTGCTCACGCGCCTCGCGGGCAGCGAAAACCTGACGATACGCGAGTTGTACCTGCGCATCGCCGCGGGACGCGGGCATCTGCAGATCGTCGGCAGCGCGCGGACGGTAGCCGACGCCATGCAGGCCTGGTTCGAAGCCGGCGCCGCCGACGGCTTCAACGTGATGCCCGCCGAACTGGCCGGTGGCTTGACGCAGTTCTGCGAGCGGGTGGTGCCAGAACTGCAACGGCGTGGACTGTTCCGCACGCACTATGCGGGCACCACGCTGCGCGAGCATCTCGGTCTGCGCAGACCGGTTCGTGTGTCGCATGGTCCTGATCAGAGGGCAGCGTGAGTGCCCTACCGTCCGGCGCCAGCGGGGCAGTGAAGAACTGGCTGTTCGTCCCGGCGAAACGCGGCGCGACCGCGATCGACGGCTGGGGCAGCGAAATCAGCATCACGCCACTTGTCGACGTAATGCTGGTCCTGGTGGTCGCATTCATCGTGCCCGGGCGCCACAGGCAGACGCAGAACCGCTCCACCCACTGACAGGCAATGCCCTGGCCCGATAACCTCATCATCCACTCAATATAATTAGGCATGCGTAGCAAATACTTAAAACCACAAAACAGCCGCCTCGACGGACGACGGAAAATGATCGTCGCCGCGACATTGTCAACCGTCGCGACACTCGCGCATGCGCAGGCCGAGCCGGCCAATCCGGCCAACCCCCTCAATCCCGTCAGTCCGGCCGCAAGCGCGTCGGTCAGCAAGCCGGCCAAACCTGCCGGGAGCAGCGCGGCCGACGCCACGCTTGCCACCGTCACGGTCACCGCAACACGCCGCAGCGAGCCACTGCAGAAAGTGCCCGTCGCGGTCAGCGTCGTGACCAGCAAGCAACTCGAACTGTCGGGCAGCAACAACATCCAGTCGCTCGAAACCCAGGTTCCGGAACTCGCGTTCAAGCCTTCGCTGTCCGGCAAGGACACGATCATCACGATTCGCGGCATCGGCACCAATTCGACCTCGCAGGGCGTCGAACCGGCCGTGTCGACAGTCGTCGACGGGGTGGTCTACGAACGCCCCGGTCAGGCCACGCTCGACCTGCTCGACGTGGACCACGTCGAGGTGCTGCGCGGCCCGCAGGGCACCCTGTTCGGCAAGAACTCGACCTCGGGCGTGATCAACGTCGTCACGCAGGATCCCTCGAAGACGCCGACTGGCTACATCGACACGCAGGTCTATCAGGGCGGTGAACAGCGGGTGCGTGCGGGTGTTAGCGGCACCATCATTCCGGGTCTGCTGACCGGCTCGTTCACTGCGCTGTATGGCCGTTACGACGGCAACGTAAAGAACGTCTATAACGGCGAAGAGATCAACGGCTACAACCACAAAGGCTTTCGCGCCAAGTTCGTGCTGACCCCGACCCCCGACGTCAAGGCGACCTTCATTGCCGACTACCTGTATTCACACGATTCGTTCGCGGCCGGCGTGATCGGCAGCGCCAATCCGCTCTACACCGCCGCGCTGGCGCCGGTCGTGCCGAGCCTGCAGAACCGCGACGTCAATTATCGCAACGGCCCGGCGGAACTGGACACCAACTGGGGCCTGTCCGCCCAGGTGGACTGGAACATCGGCCGCGGCTATACGTTGTCGTCGATCTCCGCGTACCGGCAGTGGCTCAATGAACAGATCACCGACGAAGCATGGGTGCCGACTGCCTACACGCAGATTCCAGCCGTCAACGACGTCGGCACGCTCGGCTTCACCCAGCTCTCGCAGGAGCTGCGGCTCACGTCGCCGAAGGGTGGCTTCTTCGACTACGTCGCGGGTCTGTACGCACTGCACGGCCAGACCGACGAAGCCTACACCCGCAACGTCGGCACCTGCATCAGCTCGACGTTGCCCAGCGTCGCGCCAGGCCTGACGCCCTGCTCCAGCGTGACCGCGAACAAAGGCACCGCGCAGTTCGACACGATGACGAACAACCTGTCGGCGTATGGCGAGGGCACGTTCCACTTCACCCCGAGGCTGCGCGCGATTCTCGGCGCGCGCGTGACGCACGACGAAATCAGCTACGATTTCTCGCGCGTGTCGACCGCGCCGATTGCCATACCGGGTGTGAATCCGACCTTCGGATCGTCGGGCTCGACCTCGGACAACGGACTGTCGGGACGCACCGGCCTGCAGTTCGACCTGACGGAAAACGTGTTGCTCTATGCAACGTACGCGCACGGCTACAAAGGCCCGGCGATCAACACGTTCTTCAACATGCAGCAACGCGATACCACCGCGCTGAAGCCCGAGGAATCGAACTCGTATGAGATCGGCGTGAAGGCGCAGACGCCGGATCGCCGCTGGACCGCGAATCTTGCGCTGTACGACGTGCACTACCAGAACTACCAGGCGAACTTCTTCGACACGGTAGCCGGGCAGGTCGTCACACGGCTGATCAACGCGGGGACGGTGTCGACCAAAGGCATCGAACTCGATCTGGGTGCGCGGCCCATCACAGGCCTTACGCTAAACGGCGGACTTGCGTTCACCGACGCGCGCGTCGGTACCTTCCAGTGCCCATCCGGCGCGCAGGCGAGCTGCAATGTCGACGGCACGCGGCTGCCGTACGCCCCCGCGTTCAAAGCCAACGTGTCCGCAGACTACCGCCACCCGCTCGTGATCGGACCCGAACTCGAACTGTACGCAAACTACTTCTGGCAAACGAGCGAGCAATACTCGCTGCCTCAATCGCCGAGCACGGTCCAGGGCGCCTACGGCATCCTCAATGCAAGCGTCGGCCTGAACTTCGACAACGGCTGGCGTGTCGCGCTGATCGGCAAGAACCTGCTCGACAAATCGTACGTCTCGGCGATGGCAACCGGCACGGGCTTCGTGGCAATTGCCGTGCCGCGCGACGCGGATCGCTACTTCGGCGTGCAATTGCGCAAGGACTTCTTCTAGCCGCGCGATTCCTCCGCCGTTCATCTATTCCCGCCGCGACGGCGGCGTGGTTTCAACTCCTACACTACGGATACCCACCATGATTTCATTGACCCGATTCTGGTCGCCCGTCTGGCGCTCGCTCGCCGCCGCCACGCTCGTGGCAGGTGCGCTGAGCGCAGGCTCTCTCGCGCGCGCCGCCGACACGCACGTGCTTCACATCGGCTATCAGAAAGGCACGCCGTTGACGTTGCTGAAAGCGCAGGGCGTGCTCGACAAGGCGCTCGCGGCGAAGAACTACACCGTGAGCTGGATCGAATTTCCTGCCGGCCCACCGCTGCTGGAAGCGATGAATGCCGGCGCGATCGACCTCGGCTTCACCGGCGCACCACCGCCGATCTTCGCGCAGTCCTCAGGCAGCCGCGTCGCCTATCTCGCCGCCGAACCCGCCGGCCCGCACAACGAGGCAATCATCGTGCGCGCGGATTCACCGCTGAAGACCATTGCCGATTTGCGCGGCCATACGGTTGCTGTCACGCGCGGCTCCGGCTCGCATTACCTGCTCGTCGCCGCACTCGAAAAAGTCGGACTGACGGCCGCCGACGTGCGGCCGATCTTTCTGAACCCGGCCGATGCGCGCGCCGCATTCGAGAACGGCAAGGTCGACGCTTGGGTCATCTGGGATCCGTATCTGGCCGTGGTCCAGCAGGCTATCGGCACCCGCACGATCGCCGATTACGCGGACGGCATCGAGCAGCCGTACTCATTCTTCCTCGGCTCTCCGGATTTCCTCGACGCGCATCCGGATATCGTGCAGACAGTATTCCGCGAGGTGCTGAAGAACGACGCGTGGGTGACGCAGCACATGGACGAGACGGTCAAACTGATTTCGGGGGAAACCGGTGTGCCTCAATCGACAGTGAGGTTCTTCTTCGCCCGTTCGAAGTTCGGCCTGCTGGCGCTCACGCCTGCGGTTGTCGCTTCGCAGCAGCGCGTCGCCGACGTGTTCTATCAGGCGAAGCTCATCCCGCGTCCGGTGCGGATCGCGGACGCGGCCCGCCCGCTGGCTTTCGAGCACTGACGAACCGTAGCTTGCGCCGCAGTGAATGTCCTGAGCCACTCGACTCTACTGCGCCGCGCGCCCCGCTACGCGGGGCCCTTCTTTTCGGCAGGCTCACAGCCATACAGCCGCATGAAAAGCGCGACGCCACGCGCAGCCCGCTCGCGAATCTCGTCGATTCCTGGCGGCGGCCGGTAACGAAACGTCGTCTCCAGACGCAGGAACCCCTGCCACAGTCCGACCAGATCAGATGCCGCTTCGACCGGATCGTCAACGGCAACGCGGCCGTGAGCAACGCCGCTTCTGATCAACTCGACCAGAATGTCGCGATTGCGGCCCGGCCCGACTTCGAAAAAACGGCGCGCCATGGCGGGATGACTTTCGGCTGCGACGGCAATCAGACGCTCCAGGCCGACCATTTGCGGATTCGCCAGAAACCCGAGAATCCTCTCGCCAGCACCGAGCAGGGCCGCTTCGAAGTCCTTGCCGCGCGCTTCGGCAAGGTAATCGTTGGAAACGATGCGCTCCGATTCCTGCGCAATCACGGCCTCGATCAACGCATCGCGGTCGGTGAAATTGGCATAGAGCGTGACCTTCGACACGCCAGCCTGCGCCGCGATTTCGTCCACCGTCACGCCATCGGGCCCGAATCGCAGGAACAGGTCACGGGCGGCATTGAGCAGCGCCGCGCGCTTGGCGGGGTCTTTAGGGCGGCCGCGCGGCGCCGTTTGCGTAGCTGGCGCGCGCTTCATCGGCGGGTCCGCCGTACGGCTTCGCGGCCGCGCGACATGCAGAAAGTCAAAAGATTTCTAAGTGGCATAGTTCAGTGTCGTTAAGCGCAACGCGGCCGCTCGACTGACCGGCGCTGTCGCAGACGTACTTTACGTCAGCAGACAGGGCATGGGGCAACTTGCCATGCCGCGCGGCAAGTTGCCCCGTGAAAAACGGCCGAGAGCGACCGCTTTCGTCAACCGGCTACGCCGCGCTCAAGCGCTGTCGGCGAGCGAGACGGACTGTCCACCGACCACCGGCAACAATAGCCGCGACAGATGAGCCGGGCCGTGGTGCAGCGTGTCGGTGCCGACCATGTCCGGCGTGAACGCATGCGTGAACTGCTGGTCGGTCAGCGTCGAATCACCACATGCGATCTCCAGCCGGATCCGCGAGCCGCGCCGGAAGCGATGCGCGCACGGCATCAAGGCGACGCGCAATTCGACCGGCACGCCCGGCGTCAACGGCTGCGCTTCGCGGTGCTGATGGAACGGCGCGCCTTCCGTGCTGCGGCGCTCGTCGAGCGCGCGATGCGAGGCGCGCAGCCAGCCCTTGGTCACCAGCCGTGCATTCGGCTGACGGCCGCTTGCCCGCTCGGACTCCACTTGCGGCAGTTGCTCGGCGAGCCGGGCGATCACGTTCATGTCGGTCCGCGACGACGAAGCATGCAGCACCAGCTCCATCGGCCCGGCAATCGCCAAGTCTTCTTCGAGCGGTGCGGACGTAAACGTCAGAATGCCACGCACCGGATCGAGGCCATGTTCCGTCATCACGACCGGGCCGCCCATCCAGTTGGGCGCAGGATACGCATATGACGACGAAGCCGCCCGCTGCGCGGGCGCTATGTCAAGGCCGCCGTCGTTGACCGATGCGACGCTGCCGCTCGGCCCGTCGTTCAGATACAGCGTGGCATATTTCATGTCGACAGGCGGCCAGCACGATGAACCGTCCGTGATATCGGTGCCGTTATAGGTGAATTCGACATCGGGACGATTCACATACTCTGTGTCCACTCCCTTGAGCCAATGATCGTAGAACGGCAGCAGCACGTCGCGGTGGAATTCCTCCGACGCATACAGTCCGAGCGTCGCCGCGCCGTTCGCCGCACTCATCAGCTTGAGCTTTTTCGGCCCCTTGACGAGGTGATAGCCGCGGATATTGCCGTGCAGGTGGATGTCGCGCTTGGCCCAGATCCCGACCGAATAGACCGGCGTCTGTACTTCTTCGAGCAGGGGCGCAACGATGCGCTGCTCCCAGAAGGAATCGAGCAGCGGATGCTGCATCACGATCGCGGGCACGTCTGTCGGAATGTCGCGCGGACCTGAACCGTTGGCCGGGAATTTATTGGCTTGCCGCACCGAGCCGTTCCACCAGGCGGAGATGAAGTTCGACGCCACGCCGCCTTGATAGGCCCAGCCGCGATACGGATCGATGTTGCCGTCGAACGGCGCGATGCATGCCAGATGCGGCGGACGTACGGAGGCCATGCCCCATTGCGTGACTGCGTAATACGACTGGCCGATGCCGCCGATCTTGCCATTCGACCACGGCTGACGCGCGATCCATTCGATCACCTCATACAGATCCTGACGTTCGCGGGCATCGAGAAATCCGTACTCGCCGCCTGATTTTCCGCTACCGCGAACGTCGAGGTGCACATACGCGTAGCCTTGCTCCAGATACCAGTGAATCGGTCCGGTTTCATGCCAGAAGAACACCATGCTCGGCGGCAGATCGTCGTTATCGTAACGATACGGCGAGGCCGCGAACAGCGTCGGGAATACGCCGAGCGAGTCCGGCCGGAAAATCCGTACGGCGACCTCGACGCCGTCGCTCATGCTGATGGTGACATCCGATTGATCGACGATGCTCATAGTGTTTCAACTCCGGTTAAAAAGAATGTTGGGTTACGCGCCACGCGCACGCCTAGGGGGTGTCGACTCCGGACTCCGGGCTTCGGTCCGCGTGGCGCGCGTCGAAATCAGGCTGACGCGCTCTGCGCTTCGATCGGCGCAGGGGGGCGGCGGTCGAGAAAGCGATACCGGCCGAGCGTGCACATCAGCACCGCCGTCAGCGCGGTGACGGCCGCGAGAAAATAGAGACTCGTTTGATAGGAGCCGGTGTGGCCGCGCGCATAGCCAACCAGACCTGTCGCGATCGCACCGCCCAGTTGGAACACCGCGAATGCCGTGCCGAACAGCGTGCCCAGCACGCGCGGGCCAAAGTAGCGGCGCAATGCGTAGCCGAGCACGTTGAACTCGGCACCGGTCATGATGCCGATCAGCACCGCGCACAGCGCCGCAGTCATCCCTGTCGCGCCGCTAGCGTAAAGCAGCATCGCGGCCGCGCCGCTCAGCGAGAGGATCGGCATCACGCGTTTGACCGCGACCCGATCGAGCAGCCAACCCACGAACAGACGCGCGCACAGCGTCGACACGCCGATCACGGATTGCATGACGACTGCCGACGGCACCGGCATCCCGTTGTCGACGAGGATCGCGACCTGGTTCACCAGCAAGGTGGTGCTGCCTGCGCCGAGCAGCAGAAACGAGATCAGGATTTTCCAGAACGAGGCATCGGCCCACGCCTCACGGACACTGACTCCCACCATCGCTCCGCTGCGCTGAGCCGGTGCCGGTTCGCCGGGCGAGTCGCCCTGCACGCGCGCCGGACGATTCCGTTCGAACACGAAACAGTAGGCGCACGGCCACGCGATCACGACCGACAGCACGCCGACCGCCACGTAGGCCATCCGCCAGCCGTAGGCGTTAGCGACCGCACCGATCATCGCCGGCAGCACGACCGAGCCGATGCCGATGCCGATGTTCGCGACACCGATCGCAAGACCGAGCCGCTGGTCGAACCAACCGGTAACGACCTTGATGTAACTCGACGGCCACACGCCGAAACCCAGCAGCGGCACCAGCACCCACATCAGGTAGAACTGGTTGATGTCACCGGAAAGCTGCGACATCGCGGCATAGCCGAGCCCGAACAGCGGGATCGAAATCATGATGATGCGACGCGCGCCGAAGCGGTCCACCAGCGCGCCCTGGATGGGCGAGATCACCATGATCGAAATCGAAAGTAGCGTAGCGGCCAGCGCGATCGCACCGATACCCCAGCCGAACGCCCGGTGCAGATAAGGCACGAATACGCCGAAGCACATGATCGTGCTCGTGCTCGCACCAACGGAAAGCGCGGCGGTGGCGCCAAACGTGCTTCGCCATCCCGCGTATACACGGCCGTCGGCATCGATGAGATGTTCCCGCGGCGCGGCCTCGGCGCCTATGTCAGCTAGTGTCACGATGTCTCCTCCTGTCATTGTCCGGTCGCGCCGGCCTGCCGCATTTGCGCGGCGCGACCTACCCGCGCAACCGTCGAGCCGGTCTACGGAATCAGCACGATCTTGCCGAAATTGCTGCCGCTTTCGAGCGCCTCGTGCGCGAGCTGCACGTCGGCGAGCGGAAACCGCACCACCCGGTCCGCGTGCGACGGCGCCTGCAGTTGCTCGCTGACGTAGTTGCACGCCACGTCGTCCTCCGGGCGGCCGAAATGGATGTAGCTCGCGAAGTGCTTGTACGTCAGCGACTTCGAGAAGCGGGCCGGCTCGATCGAGCCGAGGCCGGCCGCCTTGCCGGTGATCAGCAATTCGCCTTCAGGCAACAGAATCGCCGCATCCTTCGAAAACGTGTCCGCGCCGATGCTGTTGATCGACAGATGAACGCCTTTGCCGCCGGTCAGTTCGAGCACCGCTTCGGCATAGTCGCGCTCCTTGTAGAGCACGACATGATGGGCGCCGTTGTCCTTGCAGTAGCCGGCCTTTTCCGCCGAACCCGCCAGCGCGATGATCTCCATGCCGTGGGCCCGCGCGAGCCGCGTCAGATGTGCGCCGACGCCACCAGACGCGGCATGCAACAACACGCGTTGGCCGCTTTTCGCATTGGCACGGCCGTGTAGGATCAGATGCGCGATGCGCAGGTTCGAACCATGCGAGACGGCCTGCTCGGCGGACACACCGTTACCGATCGGGAAAATCACACGGCCGAGCTTGAGTCCCTCGGGCGTGCCGACGTTCGCGATATCCGCGGCCACGTACTCCGAATAGCCGCCCCCCATCATGAACGCGACCACCCGGTCGCCCACCTTGTGTGTGGTGACGCCGTCACCCACTTCCACGATGCGACCCGCCACTTCGCGGCCCGGCACATAGGGGAACGCCGGACGATAGACATACGTGCCGCGCCGCAACAGCGTGTCGGCGAAAATCACTCCCGCCGCCTCGACCTGGATCAGGACCTGGTTGCTGACCGGCCGTGGTATGGGCAAATCGACCACCTGCAAGTTGGACGCGTCGCCAAGCCCCTTCAGATGCACCGCTTTCATAGTCCGACTCCTTTCGCCGACGCAACCACTTTCTCGAGACTCGTGCCGAGATCTTCAAGCACGACGCGCGCGGCGTTGCGTCCCGGATGACCTGAAATCGCACCACCCGGATGAGTCGTCGCACCGGTTTGATACAGGCCCTTGATCGGCATCCGGTGATGGGCCCAGCCCGGCACCGGCCTCATATGCCCGTTCTGCGACGGCAGCGACGAGCCACCGTGACATGAGCCTTCGATGTTGTGGAGATTGCGGCGTTCGAGGTCGAGCGGCGTCTTGATGCTGCGATGGACGATCTTGTCGTCGGTCAGATTCGGGGCGACCTTGCGCACTTCCGCGAGGATCGCATCGGCGTACTCGAGGCCGAGTGTGTCCCAGCCGGCTGCGCCAACCCCGGCGAGCTTGTAGGGTTGCGGACCGACGATCTTGATCGTGTGACAGCCTTGCGGCGCGCGCCCGTCGTCGACGACGCTGCCCGTATGCACGACGATGCCGGTACGCGGATTGAATTTGCCGAGCACGTGATCGGCCATGCCGCGCACCATTTCTTCGGCCGAGAACGGCAGTTCGCCGGCAATCGCAATGCGCTCGCCGTCGCGGCACTGGAAGCGCGGCGGCTCGGTGGTCGCGAGATATTGCGCGAACAGCGTGAAGCCGGGCTTGAAGGTCTCGGCGCCGAACAGGAATTCGTCGCCCCACAGTTTGGCCGGCGCCATCTCCACCAGATGCTTCACATGAATGGTCGAGATCACAGCTTTGCTGCCGAAGAAGCGCTCGCCGGACACGGTTTCGATGCCGATGCAACGATCGCCTTCGAGCAGCAGCGAGGCGACTTGCTGACTGCAGAAAATTTCCGCGCCGCGTGCTTCGAGAAGCCGTCGCAATGCCTGCGTCAACTGACCCGCGCCACCCTTCGGCGTGGCCCACCCGCCGAGGTGATTGGAAACGATGCCGGTCAGCAGCGGACGCGCGGACCCCGGATAGTTGACCGGATAAATGGTCAACGATGCCTTGAACAACAAGCTCGCCTGCACGACAGGATGTTCGAAGCGTTCCTTGACGATGTCATACGCGGACAACGACAGGAAGCGCGACAGCTTCATCAGACCCGGGTCCTGGGTCTGCGGCGGCACACCGCCTGGCGTGGTCGCGTCGACCTGGAAGAAATCGCGAAACCCCGTGATTTCCTGGAGCAGCTTCCGGTACGCCGCGCCGTCCGCCTTCGAATACGCTTCGATCTGCGCCACCGTTGCGTCGACATCCTTCATGAACGCGATCGAGTCGCCGCCTTCGAACACCGATACGGATTTCACCTCCGGGTAGATGTATTCCAGCCCGAAGTCGAGCAGACCGAGTTCGTTGCGGCTGATCAGCGGATTCGACTGGATCTGGCTATGCGCCGACGAGCAGGTGTCGAAGAAATAACCCGGAAACAACTCGTCGGTCACGCAATTGCCGCCCACTTCCGCCATCGCCTCGACGAGCCCGACCTTGTAGCCCGCGGTGGCCAGATACGCCGCCGCGATGAGGCTGTTGTGCCCCCCTCCCGCGACGACTACGTCATAGTGCCTGTCTGTCACTTTCTCTCCTCCTCAGGATCTTCTCCTGACTGCCTCTTGAACGATCCGGCCGCGCCGACGCGCCGCCGGACCACACTGCAGCGTGCAATCGATGACCTCTATTTACAATACTAAACCGTACAGTACATTAAATAACTTCACCGATGCATTGCTGATTTCCCCTACGCCGCCTAAAAATCGTGGCGAATGCCGACCATCGTGCCGAATTGCCCCATGCCTTTGCCGGGTGTTGCGGGTCCGCCGCTGGTTACAACATAGGCGGCCTTAGCGCTGTTCTGCAGCCAGCCACACTGCACATAGACCGAACTGCGTACGGATAGCAGGTAAGTTGCGCGCAGCACCTCCATCGTGGCGCGCGTATCTTGCTGACTATTGATGATTCTCTGAACAAGCCCGTCTACGACAAAATCGGGCGCTACCTGATAGGCCGCTTCGAACACGTACTGATTCGACGTCACGCCCGCACCCTGGCCCGACGCGAAGTCGACATGCCGGCCGACCCACAGCGCGGCGAGCTTGAGGTTGCCGAACTTCGCGTAGCCGTCAAGGATGAAGCGGTTGTCGTGATCCGAACTCGAGGTGAGCGGCACCGGTATATCGCCGTTGAACAGGTTGGCCGCGGCGCCTGGGCCACCGTTCTGCTGGTCATACACGAAACTCGCGCCCCAAGCCGGGGTGCCGTACTTGACCATCGCGGACCACTCGCGGCAAGCCTGCGCATTCCCGGGAATACTGCCCGCGCACGTCCCCTCGCCGGGCGCGTTGGTACCGCCCGTAGGCGAGTTGTCCCGGCCGAACGAATACGATGCGCCCACCGAAAAGTTGCCGAAACTGCCGCGGTACACCACCGCGTTGTCGCTACGCGCGTTGGCAATATAAGGATCGAGAGAGGTCAAACCGTACATGCTTGGACCCACCAGATCGCTGTCGATCAAGGTCCAAAGCAGTATGTTGTATTGCCGGCCGAACGTCAGCGTTCCCGGCGCCCCCGAGACGCCGACAAACGCCTGGCGCCCGAAGAGCCGGCCGCCCTGGCTCAGGACACCGTTGCCGACGGAAAAACCCTCCTCGAGGGTGAAGACCGCCTTGTAGCCGCCGCCGAGCGGCTCATTACCCTGCAAGCCGACACGCGACGGAAACTCGCCGGTGTACGACGGCATTCGAAACACGGAACCGCCGGTCGCATTCGCGTGCGTGACGTATTCGACACCGGTGTCCACGGTGCCGTAAAGCGTCACACTTTGCGCATGCGCAGCGCTGCAACAGCCGGCTGACGCCAGCAGCAAGACAAGCGTTTTGACTAAAAGCTTCCTTCTCATCATCGTCTCCTCCATATTTTCGTCGTACTAATTTATTTCATAACACCTTCTTCGCTTATTTCCGTTGCTCGATACAGCGCAAATGCCGCCGCTCAGCGCGGTATTCTGGTTGCTGCGTGACCCTTCAGTTTGAGCATCTCGCGCGTTTCGTCCGGCGTCGCGATCTCCATGGAAAGGGCTTCGAGAATCGTGCGGATCCGCCGCACATGTTCCGCGTTGCTGTGCGCGAGCCTGCCGGGTTCGCCCCATAGCGAATCTTCGAGGCCCACGCGCACATTGCCGCCGAACGCGGCTGCCATTGTCGCCACCGACATTTGCGAGCGCCCTGTGCCGAGCACGGACCAGACGTAGTCGCTGCCGAACAGCCGGTCTGCCGTGCGCCGCATCATCAGCACATCTTCGGGATGCGTGCCGATTCCGCCGCGAATGCCGAACGCGCTCTGAATAAACAACGGCGCCTTCAGCAAGCCACGATCGAGAAAATGCGCCGCGGTATACAGATGGCCGATGTCGTAGCATTCGATCTCGAAGCGCGTGCCGCTTTCACTGCAGGATTGCAGGATATGCGCGATATCGCGAAAGGTATTGCGGAACACGAGGTCGTCGCTGTTCTCGAGGTAAGGTCTTTCCCAATCGTGTTCGAACGACTTGAATCGACCCAGCATTTCGTACATGCCGAAGTTCATCGACCCCATATTCAGCGAAGCGATTTCCGGCTGGAATTCGAGTGTCGGACTCAGACGCTCTTCCAGCGTCAGCGTAGGCGCACCGCCGGTGGTGATGTTGATAATCGCGTCACATGACCCGGCAATGACGGGCAGAAACTCGCGGTAGATGTCGGGATTCTGGGTAGGCCGTCCGCTGTCGGGCATCCGTGCGTGCAGGTGTACGATCGCGGCACCCGCGCGTGCAGCCTCGATCGCGGAGGCAGCGATCTGCGCCGGCGTCACCGGCAAATTCGCTGACATCGATGGGGTGTGGATCGAGCCCGTTACCGCGCATGTCACGATTACTTTCCTCAAAGCCGTCTCCTGGGCAATCAGTTTAATATTTCGTTATACGAATCAAATCAAACAGATGACGGGCTTAAAACCCATCGTCGCAATCGTCGGCTTCGCCGCGCTGTACTTATCGTGCCGCGATGCCGTCGAACAGCAACGTCAGCGAATCGCGCAGCTCGCGCAAGCCGGTTTCCAGCGGTTCGACCGGCTCGCGCAGCCACTCCCTCACGTGCGCCGCATAAATCGCGAAGATCAGATCGCCAATCTTGCGATGCCCTCTGCTGCCGGAAAAGGTGCGCAGTTCACCGCGCTTTTGCGCGTCTTTCACCATCCGGCCAAACTTCTCCAGCATGAACGCGCGATCGTTTTGCACGCGGGTGGCGTGCGGGCCTTCCGAGAAGAACACCATCTCGCGCAGGACCAGTCGCGACAGTTGAGGCTCCGCGCCGAAGAACTCGTAAAAGCCGCGGAACACGAACAGTAACTGGTCCAGCAGCGGTTTATCCGCGGGGATCGCCTCGAACACGTCGGCGTTCTTGCGTTCGAGCGCGTCCGTTACGACCAGAAACAGCAGGTCCCGCTTGTCGTGCGCGTACGAGAAGAGCGTGCCGAGACTGACGCCTGCGGTGTCGGCCACCTCACGCATCGTCGTTTCGTCATAGCCTTTTTCGCCGAACAAGGACCGGGCCGCGTCCTGAATCCGGGCAAATTTCTCGAGCTTGTTGCGCTCGCGCAGGCCAAGCGGCTTGGCCTCTGTGGTGGAACGGGTCGTTACGCTGTTCATGGATGTTTGACGTCGAAGTTGTGCATTGAGCGGCGGCATGCGCAGCGGCGCTGCCGGCCGCCTAGCCGGGAGCGGCCCGGTAAGGCGCCACGCGCTGAACAATAGCACCAAAAATCGAGCCGCCGTTCTCATCTGACATGTCGATCGTCACCTGGTCGCCGAACCGCAAATGCGATGTGCGCGGCTCGCCGTGGGCAATCTTCTCGAGCATCCGCTTCTCCTGCAGGCACGAGCTGCCGAAACTGGCATCCCGATTCGACACGGTTCCCGAGCCGATAATCGTGCCGGCCTCCAGCTCGCGTGTCCTGGCGGCGTGCACGATCAGATCCGCGAAATCGAAGTCGAGGTCCACGCCGGCGTTCGGGGCGCCAAGCTTGACGTCGTTGACATAGCTACGAATCGGCAGGCTGAGCTTGACGCCGTCCCATGCCTTGCCCAGCTCGTCTGGCGTGACGGCAACCGGCGAAAACGCGGTCGCCGGTTTCGACGTCAGAAAGCCAAAGCCCTTGGAAAGCTCCTCCGGCATCAGATTGCGCAAGCTGACGTCGTTGACCAGCATCAGCAGCTTGATGTGACGGCGCGCCTCGGTCTTGTCGACGCCCATCGGCACGTCGTCGCAGATCACGGCGACTTCGGCTTCGAGATCGATGCCGGCCGCTTCGTCGGCCACCAGAATCGGATCGCGCGGGCCGATAAAACTGTCGGATGCGCCCTGATAGATCATCGGTTCGCGATACAGCAATTCGGGCATGTCTGCGTTGCGCGCGCGGCGTACCAACTCTGCGTGGTTCAGATACGCAGAGCCGTCGAGCCATTGAAAGCTGCGCGGCAACGGCGACATGCAGTGTGCCGGGTCGAACGAAAAACTGTCGGCGACCGGCGAATCGCGGTCGCAGAGCGACTGGTAGACCGCATCCAGTTGCGGCGCAACGCTATCCCACCGCTCGATCGCGTCGCGCAGGGTCGACGCGATGTGTTGCACGGCCACCGCACGGGTCAGATTCCGGTCGACGGCAATCAACATGCCGTCGCGGCAGTCATTTTTCAGCGAAGCCAACTTCATCGAACCACTCCTTAGGGAATCTCGGTAAAAAAGCCGTCACGCACCTGCAATGGCGCCTTGAGCCCGTCGGCGGCCGCCTGCAAACGCATGTGCTCGGCATCGCGGCGCGTGCGCTCGGGCAACCAGGTGCGCTCGTGCCCCCACAGACTCGGCCCGCAGGTCAGCACCTCGGGCGTCCAGTTGTCCATGTCCACCAGGCGGCCGCCCCAACCGATCTCGAGCATGAAGCGCGAGGGCGTCATCACGTAGAACGAAGTCATGTAGTCGTTGCTATGGCGGCCCAGACTGGCGCCGATCTGCACTTTGCGGTTGTGCACCAGGTCGTAGGCCTGACCAACGTCGTCGAACGACAGCATTTCGACCATCAGGTGATGCAGCGCGTCGCGCTCGCCACGGATGATCGCGAGACTGTGATGACGCGGGTTGACATGCATGAACGCGGCTTCAAAAGGCCGTTCCGCGGTATCGCTCAAGCGGAATCCCAGCACGCGTTGATAAAAGCGGATCGCAGCGTCCGGCTGTCGCGCGAGCAGCACCACGTGGCCGAGACCGAGGTCGTCGGTCTTGAAGCCGGCCAGCGGACGCGTGAAAACCGGCGCGTCTGCGGCGTCGCGATGTCCGGTGCAACACTCGACACGGTTGCCCAGCGGATCGGTGAACCAGATCATCCGTTCGACCGCACGGCGTGCGCACTCCTGCGGCGTGCCGGTCCGGCATGCGACGCCAAGCTGTTCGAGGCGCGCCGCCGCCGTGTCGATCTCGACACCCGGCGCCAGCGACCAGCCGATATACCGGCAGCCGTTGTTGATCCCGGCCGGTCCCCGCTCAATGAGCAAGCGCGTCTGCTTGGTGTCGATCCGCAGCACCAGCGACTGATCGTCGGGCTCATCCGGCTGCACACCGAGAATCGCGGTGGCAAATCGCCGCCACGCGTCCAGATCGTCGGCAGCCACGCCGAGATACGCAAGTCCCGCGAGCGGGACGGCGGAGGAAGACATATCAGAGTCGCTCATCTCAGGTCGCCATCTGGTTTCCGTGCACCGCGTCGGCGCGCTTGGGCCCGGCGTCGACCAGCACCACGGCCAACACGGCCGGCTCGTCGCCGCTGTTGTACCAGCCGTGCATCGTGCCGCGCTGAATCGCGACATCGCCGGCGCACAGCGTCGTGCTGCCCATCTCCAGCAGCAAATCGATGCGGCCCTTCACACAGATCACGTAGTCGATGCTATCGGTCCGATGCAAGCCCGCGACGCGATTGCCCGGCGCGATCTGCAGCATTGAGAAGCGGCTGCCGCCCGGCGGCGGCGCGATGCCGCTCTGCCGGTCGCCAGCATCTTCGGTGCCGGCGTAGTCCGGCGCTTCGTCGGTGATCCACATCAGGGTGGTGCGCAGCCGGTCCGCCGGTTCGCGCTGATTGACGGCGTGGGCGTCCAGCCACACGACGCTGCGACCCGCCTCGTCATGGCCCGTCACGACGCGCCGCAGTGGCGGAAAAATCAAGGTATCCTGCGTAGCTTCATTTGGCACGATAGTCTCCCTTATCGGCGACGATGTCGAGCCAGACGCGCCCTTCTTCGTACAGGGCTTCGACGCGCGGGCCGCGCAACTCCGGCAAATCCCGCTGGACGTTAAAGCCATTCTTCGACTGCAGGTAGGCGAGATGCCGGTAAGCGTGCGGAAACGCGTTCAGCAACGCTTCGTCCAGCACCAGCGTCGCGCCCGGCATCACAGTGTCGAGCCGGTCGACTTCATAGATCGGTTGACGGCGCACGATCGCCCAACGCCCCGCGCGACGCTCGAAGAAATCGAAGAAACGGCCCGTGCAGGTCGCATCCACCTCCACGCCGTCGACGCGGGCGCGCTGCCTGATCTGCATACGCACTTGTGAAATCGCACGATGCCCGGCGATATCGCACTGAAAGCCGCACTGGAAATGCTGAACGTTCGCGCCACGCTCGAAGGCCGCACGGGTTTCGACGACAAAGTCGGCGGCGCTGCCGCTAAAGCGCGTCGAGCTCATCGTGCCGTCCGGATGCCAGCAAGCGGCCAGCCTGGCCCAGTCGCCGGTGTCGCGCCACAGGATCCAGGCGTCGACGACGGCGCGTATTGCGAGAAAGTCTTCGCTGATCGGCGTCATCATGATGATTCCGCCCCGGGCTTGGCCAACGGTCCGAGCTTCGGTCCTTCCGCACCGAAGTGCCATTCGGAGAACATCTCGGGCGTTGGCGTGAATACGCTCGACTGCCAGGCCTCAGTCAGGATGTCTTCGTCGGCGACATATTCGAGCGCGCCGCCGAAGGGGCTCTTGAAGTACCAGAAGCAACCCGACGACGCGTAGTGGCGCCCAGGACCAATGTGCGTTTGCCAGCCGAGCGCCTGGAATTGCTGCCCCGCGCCGATCACTTCGTGGATGTCGCGTACCTTGAATGCAAGGTGATTGAAGCTGTTCTTGCCGTCATCGAGCAGGAACAGATTGTGGTGATTTCCGCGCGGTGCGCCGCGCAGAAATACGCCGCGCCCCTGATAGCGGTCGGATACGGTGAAGCCGAGACGCTCGCGGTAGAACGACTCCGCTTGCGAAAAATTCGCCACGCCGATCACGATATGGCTCAGCTCCTGCGGCTCCGCCGATTTATAGAAACGCGACGGACTATTGATGCGCTGCGGCGCGCCCGGCGTGTTGAAACCGAGCGGATCCACCTTGAGCGACTGCTTGTGCGACACGCGAAAGGCGATCGCGAGACCCGAGTCGTCGACGGTATGCAACGCGCCTTCTTCGTCCACCTCGACCGGGCGGTCGCTCGCGAGTTCATGATGCAAACGCTCGATGTCGGCTGGCGATTCCACGCCCCACATGACTTCACGCACCGTTGGCCCGGGCTGGACCCCCGCCGGCAGGAAATCCGACGACGACGGCGCGAAACGCACCGCCGAACCGTCCGCACATTCGTATCGCGAGCCGAACCGCGGGTCCGCCACGCGCTTCAGTCCCCACTGCATCAGGAACCGGTCTGCGGCCGACGCGTCGTCAACCGAGAAGGTCACCAGGTCAAGTCCCTTTATCGCCATGCTTTAGCCCCAACGAACTTTTGAATTACGCAAAAACGCTGCACGTACCGCAGGTTCGGTAAACAAACGCTGCGAACTTCGTAACCGGAACCGGTATAAATGAAGTCTACTATATTTTTAGACTGCGATCTATTTTTCTGACTCGGTGATAGCCCTGATAGGTGCGGGGCGTTCCGAGCGCCGCCCCTTCCGCCGGCAATGTGCAGCCGGCATGCGGACGTTTACGTCATTCAAGGCGTGAGGTGTCGATGGTCAGAGTGAGGCAGCGAACGAGCGAACCATGCGTCGTCATGGCGCGCGGCCGGCCGTGGTCACGTTACGCGCAACGGCGCGCGCGGACACGATCCACGGTGAGTCGTCGCGCTTCCTGTGCTGATGCTTCGGCATTACAGGCCACTATAGGGATCTGGCCGAGTCGTTGCCAGATAGCAGAAGTGGCCAGACGATACTCAAAACGCATCGGATCCCGGCCGTGCGGCGGCTCGCTGTGAGGCGCTCGTAGCGTGTTAGCTAGCGGCATTGCTCGCGCTCGCAGCAACAACCAGAACCGCAGGTCAAACACTTTCCTGCACAACGGAAATCTGGCACGCAGTCGTTGGGGACTGAGCGGCGCTATCTGCCGCGCCATACCACCACGCAGAATGTCTCTGCGAGTCAGCCCGCCGTTTCATCGACTCAGTCGATTTTAACCATGCGAATAAGCCATTTCCCCAGCCGAATTCGCTTTCGTAGAATCGGAGTGCAATCCCGAAGCGCACACCACTGCATGACTTCGCAAGCGCGCTTCTTCGTGGCTCGAAAAGTCCATACGAGGCCAGCGCCGATGAAATCCGAGCGCCATATCAACGCTATAACGTAGAAGATCAAGGAGAGCCAATGCACGAACCACGTGTGGCGGTGATCGCGGTTAAAGAATCGTTGCGAAACACCAGCGGTTCCGTCTATGCCGGCTGGCTGACGGTGATGGCGAGCATTATTGGCCTTGCGCTGGGCCCAAGCACTTTGCTCGTGTTCTGCTTCGGCACCTTCGTGACGCCCCTCAGTCACGCGTTCGGTTGGAGCGTTGCATCGATTTCGGTTGGCGCGACCATCCTGACGATCATGAGTACCGTCACCTCAGTTCTCCAGGGGCAGCTAGTCGATCGCTTCGGGGGACGCCGGCTTGCGCTGATTTCGATCCCGGCGATGTCCTTGGGCGTGGCCGCATTGTCCCTCCTGCCCGCCAGTCTGGCGATGTTTTACGCGGCTTGCGTCATCATTCCACTCGCCGCAGTGGGGACGTGGCCGATTTCATACCTGCAAATAACGGCCTCCTGGTTCAAGCAGCGCCTGGGTCTGGCGATGGGACTGGCCAACACCGGAATCGGCATCGGTGCAGCATGTTTGCCGCCGCTGGCCACCTACCTGATATCTCATGCTGGTTGGCGAAGCACCTATGCATGGCTGGGCGCTGGTGCGTTTGTGCTGACGTGGCCGGTAGCGATTCGATTCCTGCGCGAAAACCGTCGGGCGCAGGTGTCAGCCGGCGAGAAAGGATATCGTCCCGAAAGGCGAGAACTCTCCCGAACCGCGTTTCTCCCGGCGTGCCGAACACGCGCATTCGGCCTCCTCCTGCTGGCTTTCCTGTTACTGGGGCCCGCCAGTGCCACAGCAATCGTTCACCAGTCGCGCGTGCTGCTGGATCTCGGCATGTCCGCTGCGCGGGTGGGGTGGGTACAGGGTTTGATGGGGGGCGCGTTGATCATCGGGCGTCTTGCGACTGGATGGCTGCTCGATCGTGTCTCGCCGTCAGTCGTCATGACCGCCTGCTGTCTGGCGGCGAGCGCCGCGTTCGCCCTGCTGGCCTTGGGAGCGCCATACGGTACGGCCTACGCATCCGCAGTGGTGATCGGCTTCGTGGTCGGCGCCGAGTTCGACGTGCTCAGCGTTGTCGTGGCGCGCTATTTTGGCACCGCTGCTTTCGGAACAATCTACGGGACGATCTTCGCGGCGTTCCAGGTGTCGAGCGCCGTATCGATGACGCTGGTGGGCATGGCTCGCGTGCATTCTGGTTCGTACGCGCCCGCACTATGGGTCGTAACGGCCACGACCATGGCCTGCGCGCTGTGCTTCGTGATGCTTCATCACGCCCGATTTCCGTCCGCCGAAGTCCAACGCGGCCAGACAAAGGCGGCGATTCAGTGAGCGACGGCATCTGCCACACCTCCCTCTTCCAAAGATCGCTGGACGTTACGCGCGCCGCCATGCAGGAATTCCGGCGCGCTATTCTAACCAAGGGCCTATGAATTCAATTTTGCTCGATCAACTCGCCCCACGCGGCGTGCTGCGTGCTGCCATCAATCTCAGCAATCCCCTGCTCGTCACCGGACGTGATGCAACTGGCGACCCCGCTGGCATCGCGCCCGACCTCGCCCGCGAGATTGCACAACGGCTCGGCGTAGCCTGCGAACTGGTCTCCTTTAACGCGCCCCATGAGATCGCCGACTCGGCGGAGGCAGATAGCTGGGATATCGGCCTGATTGGGGCAGACCCGGTGCGCGCGCAGCAAATTGCTTTCACGGCGGGTTACGTTGAAATAGAAGCCGGCTATCTCGTGGCTAAAGACACCGAACTGACCGACGTGTCCGCCGTCGATCGTAGCGGCGTGCGTCTTGCGGTTGCAGCCGGCACAGCCTATGACCTATGGCTCACGCGCCAGATTGAACATGCGACGCTGATCCGATTCCACACCCATGCCGACGCACGCGAAGCGTTCGTCGAGCAGCGACTTGAAGTACTGGCGGGTTTAAAGGCGCAGTTGCTCGCCGACACACCAACTCTGGCCGGCTCACGCGTACTCGACGGACGTTTCGTTGCTGTCGAACAGGCAGTCGGCTTGCGTCGAATTCATCGGGAAGGCCATGCATTCCTCAGTGCATACATCGAGGAGGCAAAATCAGGCGGCTTGATCAAACGACTGATCGAACGGCACAACGGTCTCGGCTTGCGTGTTGCATCGGCCGCCGTCTGATGGACATCCCCCGTTGAGTCATGCCACACAGGTTCGGGTCCGTCGGATAATCGCTATCCGATCGCGACTCGAGGTCGGGCGCCGCCATTACCGTGAGATTTCCACTAAAAGAATCCACCCGTTAATCAGACCGACGACCAGGGTGAGCATTAACCCGCCTGCAAGCCAGTAATCCCCGTCCGAATGATGTGCCATTAGCAGAACGCCGGCAATCATGGTCGGCACGACGGCCAGCTGGTGAAGCGCGACTCTGACCCAGAAGTACCAGCGACGCTTGACCTCGCGCAGGCGAACCGTGTGCAACTGAAATACCACCGGTATTGTCCAGGGAATAATAGCAACGGCCAGGATTTCGGCGCCGAACACGATCAACGGCTGTCCCGGGATCAACGCAGCCAATGCTGCGACGAGCCCGCTTGCCAGCAGGATGAGCGTTTCACCCGCCCGGGACCTCAAACTGAACGACGGCACGATTCTGCTCTGGTTGATCGATATCGCCACGAACACAAGGCCCGCCAAGGCAGCGCTCGCACCGACCAGGCCGCCAAAGAAGCTATTCCATTGGGTGCCAAGAACTTCATTCATTTATATGCCCCCCAGCAGCGCAATTCTTCGTTATCTTGACGATTCTTTAAGTCAACAAAAAGACCAACCGGCTGGTAAAATTCGCGCATCGTGCCCGCGCACGGTGATTGCCGATCGTGCCGATGGCAGAAAGCGGCGCCGGCAGCACGAGAGCTGACACATTTTAAAAGAGACATGGCGCCCAGATGGAGCTCAGACACCTTCGTTATTTCGTTGCGCTCGCGGAGCATCTCAGCTTCACGAGCGCGGCTGAGCGTGTGCATGTCGCGCAGTCCACGCTGTCCCATCAGATCAAGCAGCTTGAAGAAGAAGTGGGCGTTCTGCTGTTCGAGCGCATCGGCAAACGCGTTCATCTGACGCCCGCCGGCGAGACGTTCCTCGCCCACGCGCAGAGCGCGTTGCGCGAGGTCGACGCCGGGCTATGGTCGCTGAAAGAAGCGAGCGCCGATCTGCACGGAGAGATTACCATCGGCGCAACGCATACCTTCAACATGCGCATCATTCCCGCATGCGTATCGACGTTTATGGAACGGCATCCGTCCGTTAAGGTGACCGTCTTCGAATATGCCCAGGACGAGCTGGCCGATGCGCTTGAAGCCGAAAGACTCGACCTTGCCATCGGCTACAAGCCGCACAGTCCGAATCTGCGTTTCGAGCCGCTCTACGACGAAGAACTGGTACTCGTCGTTTCGCCCTCGCATCCGCTCGCACACCGTCGCTCGGTGCGCATGGTGGAACTGCATCTTCAACGTCTCGCGCTTTTGCATTCCTCATCGGCCACAAGGCAGTTGCTCGACAGGTGTTTCTCGATGGCGCGTGCCGAACCGGCAGTGGTCGTCGAGATGAATGCGATCGCGCCAATGATCGAACTGGCCAGCCGCACCGATATTGGTACGATCGTCTCGGAACACGCGGTGCTACGCGACGACGTACGCGTGATCCCCATCGAAAGCCCGACGCCCATCCGCACGCCCGGCCTGCTTTGGCACCGCGCGCGCGAACTGCGCGACGCGCCGCGGCAATTCGCCTCGATCGTTCAGGCAGCCGTGCGCGACGCAACACACTGAGACATGCCGCGCGCCTTTCAGACGAACCCGCCGGCGTGCTGCTTGCAAAAACAGCGCATGCCGGTTTTGCCGAAGATCCTGTCGCGCGCTTCGTACACGGTCGTGCGCAACTTCTCCATGTTCACCCCGAGCAGACGGCCGTCACGTTTGACGATGCGCCCCGCCACCATGACCGTGTCTACGTTCGAGAGGTCCATACCCAGCACGACTGCGCCCACCAGGTCGTTCACCGGCATCGTATTGATCGTATCAGCACGCAGCAGCACAATGTCGGCCTGCAAACCCCGCGCGATTCGTCCGACGCGGCCGGAAAGACCGTTCGTGTGCGCGCCGGCAACGGTCGCATAACGCAGGACATCGCGCACGGTCATCCGCTCGGGCGCGGCCTCGCCCGCATGCTCACGGGCGAACGAGAGTCCGCGCTGCAACGTCAGGGTCGCGCGCATCTGCGTGAAGAAGTCACCGGGCATCGACGTTTCCACGTCCACGCTCAGGCTCGGCTCAATGCCGGCGTCGAGCGCCTGCTGCAGAGGCGGCATGCCGTGTCCCATCAACAGTTCGATGGGCGTCGAGATCGAGATTGTCGTGCCGGTGTCGGCGACGATTTTCCATTCGGTTTCGCTCAGTGTCGCGCAGTGAATGAGGGTGACGTCGGGACCCAGCAATCCGGCTCGGCCGAAGCGCTCGATCTCGTCCGGGGAACCTTTGCCCGCAATTCCCGCATGCGTACTGATGCGCACACCTGCTTCGCGCGCCTTGCTCCAGTTCCGCTTTGCGACTTCCGGTGCAATGTGCTCGGGGCTGACCGCCGCGAGCGCGAGCGTGAGCAACTGATCGTCAGAAGCGAAATGGTCGCGGCGCAACCGGAGGATATCCTCCGGATAGCGGTGGCCGATCGATTCGTTCGTCGGCGGTCCGAAGGCGAACACGGCGCGACCGCCCGCTTCGTGCAGCGCGGCGAGCGAGGCCTCGGTATGGTCAGGAGAATTCTGGACGTGCGCCCAGTCGAGCACCGTCGTGACGCCCGCATCGAGCGCGCCGAGCGCACTCAACAGCGTGCCGGCGTAGACGTCGTCGGGCGTATAGATCGGCCCAAAGGCGCCGTTAGCCACGTGGAAGTAGTCGCCAAGCGTGCCGTCCGGCAGCGTATTGCGGATCAAACCCTCCCACAGATGCCGATGCGTATCGACAAAGCCCGGGATAGCGATAAAGTCACGTGCATCGATTACCGGCACGTCGGGGCAATCGATGACGGGCGCGACGTCGACGATCACGCCTTCGCGCACCAGAATGTCCGCCGTCGCCAGTTCTCCGAGCGCGGGGTCCATGGTGATCACGCTGGCGCCCTTGATCAACCAGTTCTGATTTCTGTCGTCGCACGCGACGATTTGGGTATTCATTTCTCACCTCTTGGCGCAGAGGCAGCGATGTTGCAGCCGCACTCCACTCGATCAATTATTGTGTCGCCGCTACAGACGGCTCAGGCAGCCCCAAAGGCCGACATCCGGCTATTACCTGCCTCGGTCGGCTTGAGCGCATCCACGCCCATCAGATACGGCCGGTTCTTCGCAAGCCCCCGATACTGATCGCCTTTCGAAACGGGCCCCGCTTCCCCGATGATCTGCCAGGTGTCGCCGCCGTCGCGGCTCTCGAAGATCTGGCCGTCGGTGTCCGCCGCATATACCGCGAAACCGTCCGGCCAGGCGTCGATGGCCAGCGCGCCGTAGGTGGGACGCTGGCCGTCCGGCAAGCCGCCCAGCAGGCGCTCCCAGGTGCGTCCGCCGTCACGGCTGCGCGCGATCCGGGCTCGCGAACGCCCGAGGGCGTACCAGTTCGGCGGCCAGCCCTCGCCACCCGCAACGAACAGCAGATCCGGGTCACGCGGGTGCATCACGAGCGGGACCGGGTAGTCGATTCGCGGCAGCGGAATGCCTTTCTGCCAGGTGGCGCCGTCGTCTTCGCTGATGATGATGCCCCACCCCGTGGCCGCCACGATCCGGCCGGGGCGCTGTGCATGGACCACGATCTTGTGAATGTCGACGTCGCCGACGTCCGGATCGACGGGCAACTCGGAGAAGCTTTGTCCGTCGTTGTCCGAACGCAGCAGCGCGCCGACCTCGATGCCAACGTAAAGCCGGTCGCCGAGCGCTTCGATATCCTTGACATGCCCCATGTGGGGCGGCGGAGGGAACAGCCACTGCGCCGCGCTCGGCACCTCGCGCAGCGCGGGCAGTTCACGCCACGAGTCGCCGCCGTCTTCGCTGACAAACAGATACGCCGGCAGGCTCCCGGCAAAGAGCCACTCCCGGCCGTGCAGCCGCTCACGCTTGACGACCCAGATATCGACATGCGAGAGGCCGCGGTTGCACAGGCGCCACGTATAGCCCCCATCATCGCTGCGGGCGACGCCCATGCCGTGCGTCCCCGCGATCAGTGCGCCATCGTCGAGCCGGGTCAGCGAGCTGACGAAGACGCCTTCCAGTCCCCGCTTCGCGAGACACCAGCCGATGCGCGCATCCCGCTCGAACAGGAACACGCCCTCAACGGTGCCCACCAGCAAGCTGTCGGCGGGTCCGTCACCCTCGCGGGTGACGGACCCACCTGGTGATAGCAGAATCATCTGTAGCCCTCCTGCAATGTGTCTAACGCGCGGTCTCTGTTGCCGCGAAGGTGGTCTTCAGCTTACCGATGTGTTCGATCCAGATTTCGATCTCGTCGCCCGGTTCGATGAACTGGTTGTGCGGTATGCCGACACCGGCTGGCGTCCCCGATAGAATCACGTCGCCCGGATTGAGCGTCACACGCGTGCTGAGGAAGGCGATCTGTTCGGCCACGCCGAAAATCATCTCGGCCGTGGTCGAGTTCTGCCGCAGCTCGCCATTGCGCCACAGGCGAATGGCTACGGACTGGACGTCCGGTATATGTTCCGCGGGCGTGATCCACGGACCCAGCGGACAGCTCCCTTCCCAGCACTTCTGCGTGATCCAGTCATAGCGGAACGGCGAGTGCTGACCGATGTACTGGCGCAGAAACGCATCCCGCACGGAGAGATCGTTGGCAATCGTATAGCCCGCGACGTACGAGAGCGCCTCTTCGACGATCACGTTGCGCGCTGCGCGACCGATCACGACCGCCAGTTCCGCCTCCCAGTCGACAGCCTGACTATAGGGCGGCAAGCTGACGCGATCGCCGGTCCCGACGACGACCGACGAGGAGGGTGCCTTGATGAAATGCCACGGCGCCGACCCGGCAATCTTTCGCACGTCGGGCGAAGGCGGCATGTTGAAGGCGAGGTCCATCTCCGCGACGTGATCGCTGTAATTCGCACCCGCCCCGTAGATGGTGCCGGGCATCAGCGGCGCCAGCAGCTGGACCTGGTCGAGCGGCAGACCCGTCAACGCGGTCCCGGACGTACCGGCGAGGCGCACTGCCTCGCGCAATTGCGCGCCCTGAACGTCCCATTCGCCAATCAGTTCCGTCACCGAACGCTCCGGTGCGTCGATCCCCAACACGTCCCGAAGGAACGGCGCATAGGGATAAACCTGGTCGCCCACGAGCACGCCGGCGCGCGCCCGGCCTTCGTCGCTGTAGCTCAGCAAGTGATACCGGTCAGTCATGTTGAAAAGTCCTTTATTCAGAATCGATCGCCGAAATCGAATACATCGTCATCCTGAAAACCCTCGTAGTACTGGAATTCCCACCAGTTGTAGTCGAGGTCCTGCAGATAGAACGAGTAAACGCCGTGCTGCAGGTTCAGCTCGGTAATCTGGCGAATCTTGTAGTGGTCCTTGTACTCGTGCGCCGAACGCCAGGCCGCATCCACCTCGTCGCGACTTCGCACATCGAGGCCCCAATGGGTGAGGAAAGAGACGTCGTGAATCTTGTCGCCCACTTCCACGCAGAACACGTGGAATTTCAGGCCAAGGCGGAACGCAAAGGCGGGGGCCGCATGGCGGACGGTTTCGAGGCCGAGAAACTCCTCGTAAAAACGCCGCGTTTCGGCAATATCGCGGCACTCCAGCGTGCCGTGACCGAGCACGTAAGGGCGGTTGATCGCGCCGCTGTTTTTCACCGGCGCAACGGCTTCTGTTGGAATTTCGAGCGTCATGAGCGTGTCTCCTGAATATTGAAAAGCAAACGGGTGTTTCAGTCGGCGGCGACCTCGGCACCCGCCGTTTCGGCCTGGGTGAGAAAGGCGTCAGCGAAGAAAGCTTGCGGAGGCAGCCCGCCTACGCGCGTAAAGTCAGCACGTGCCGCATCGACCATGATGGGTGCGCCACAGGCATAGACTTCGTAGGCAGACAGGTCAGGGAAATCCTCGAGCACGGCCTCGTGGACCCAGCCTGTGCGCCCGGTCCAGTCAGCGTCGATGTCCGGTCCGGATAGCACCGGCACGAAGTGGACGTTTGAATGTTTCGCAGCCCACTGGCGCGGCAGATCGGCAAGATAGAGGTCGCGCAGCCGGCGGCCGCCCCAATAGACGTGAAACTGCCGCGTCACATTGCGCCGCATCGCGTATTCGATGATCGACTTGACAGGCGCGAAGCCCGTACCGCCGGCCAGCAGAATCACCGGTTTGTCGGTGTCCTCACGAAGGAAGAACGAGCCGAACGGCCCTTCGAAGCGCAGCACATCGCGCTCGGCGAGCGCCGCAAACACGTGGTCGGTGAAACGGCCGCCAGGATGATGACGAATGTGCAGCTCGATGTGCGTGAGCGACACCTGATCGGGCGGCACCGCGATCGAATAGCTTCGACGGGCGCCGTCAGGCAGCAGCATGTCGACGTACTGCCCCGCGCGGAAGAAAAAGTTCTCGTTGAGCGGCAGCCGCAGGCGCAGCACCGCTACGTCGGGCGCAGGCTTGCTCATGGAAACCACCCGGCACGGATACGTCGACGCCTTGACGATGTCGAGGCCGGTCAACTCCGCGACCTCGACTGTCACGTCGGAGCGCGGCTTCGCCGAACACAGCAGCGCGTAACCGAGCTCTCGCTCCTCGTGCGGCAAGGCCTTCTCAAAGACGTGGCCGTAGTCGACCTCGCCCTCGATGACGCGCCCCTTGCACGCACTGCACGCGCCCGAACGGCAGCTGTAGGGAAGGAACAGGCCCGCTTTCATTGCGGCGCCGAGTATCGTGTCGCCGTCCTCGACGACGAATGTGCTCTCACTCGGCTTTAGTACCACCTGGTAACTCATTGTCTCTCTCCGTACTACGTCGATGCTTACTGTCGTTATCGTGCTGCTGCGGGTCAAAGCCGACCCGATTGCTGTCCTGAGCACGCCGGGCCGTTCCGGCGGCCGGCTCAGTTGCGTTTCGCGCCGTCGTACGTAATCGCCTCGGCGGCGTGATGCGAAAGGATGAAGCCGATAGGCCGCTCACGCTCTTCCGCCAGATGTCCGATGAGGGCGGCCGTGCGCGCGAGAATCGGCAGTCCTTTCAGCGCCGACACGGGAAAACCGACGTCCAGCATGACGGCCGGTATCGCTCCCGATACGTTGATCGGCAAAGCACGTCCGAATGCCGTCGGGGCCTGGCGCTCGAGTGCGAAGAGGAGCGCGACGGCCGGTCCCGCGACGTTGCGTTCGTGCGCGAGCCCGAGAAGCCGCTCCGCGCGCGGGTCGCCTTCCGAGTGCTGCGGATGTCCGAATCCCGGTAAGGGCCGCTTTTGTTCACGCAAGGCCTTGACGTGCCGCTCGGCGACAGCGTCGGCCGATTCGCCAGACTCACGCATCACGGCGAGCAGTTCGGCCAGCATCAGACCGCACGCCTCTGCGCTGCCCAGCACGACCGACCCACAGCCCAGGATTCCCGCGGCCACCGCGCCTTGCAGCGCATCCGGCGCCGCGGCGAGCGTCATGCGCGCGGCCTGCACACTCGGCACCAGGCCGTGTTCCGCGATCGATACAAGCACCGCGTTTGTGAAGAAGCGCTGCGCTGCGTCCGGCGTCTCGCCGGTGACAAGAAAGTAGAAATAGTCGGTGAAGTCGATCTGTCCGATGAGGTCCTCGCATAGATCCTTTCCGCGTACGACGACTGAGTGCGCGTCGGACGTCGCGATCGCGCTAAACGGCGCAGTTTGTTTCCCGATCCTCACGTTGGCTCCTCTTTTTTGCGTTGACTGCAGCTCATCATACGATCGATGAAACGAGGGGTTAAATGGTTTATGCGCATGAAAATAATCGACGTCATCGATTGATGGCCAACTAGCGTATCACTGCCCGATAGATAACAAATAGATCATGATCAATTTATATGTCAGATAAAATTATCTACAGCCCCTAACATCTAGACTTTGCGACGCACATTTTCGATCATAATCGATTTTGTGTGGAAAGCTAGGTGCTCAGTGGCCTGAGAAAACGCACATGTACTGCCGCAACGACGAGGGGGAGTCGGCCTGGGAATCACGTCATGGAAACTATTCATTAGCGGCGCTCGCCACAGGCGACCTATAGTTGCGCGGACACGGGCCTCAACGGCACCGTACTGCACCCTTCTTGAGTGAGCTCCCCTGCCCATGAACACACCCTCTTCAACCGCCGCCTATCGCGGCGTATTCCCTGTCGCGCCCACGATCTTCGACGAAACGGGTCAACTCGATCTCGAAGGACAGAAGCGTTGCATTGACTTCATGATCGACGCGGGTTCAAACGGCATCTGCATCCTCGCAAACTTCTCGGAACAGTTTTCGCTTAGCGACGAGGAGCGCGACACGTTGAGCCGCGTCGTCCTCGAACACGTCGCGGGACGCGTACCGGTGATCGTGACGACCACGCACTTCAGCTCACGCGTCTGTGCGAGGCGCAGCCGCCTCGCACAGGACATGGGCGCGGCGATGGTCATGGTGATGCCGCCGTATCACGGCGCAACCATCCGGGTCGGCGAAGCGGGTATTCACGCGTTCTTTGGCGCGGTCTCCAGAGCGATCGATATCCCCGTCATGATTCAGGACGCACCCGTCAGCGGCACGGCGCTTTCCGCGCCGTTTCTTGCGCGTCTGGCCCATGACTGGCACAACGTCTCCTACTTCAAGATCGAGGTCCCGCAGGCGGCACTGAAGCTGCGCGAGCTGATCACACTTGGCGGCGACGCCGTGGCCGGCCCGTGGGACGGCGAGGAAGCCATCACGCTGATGGCCGACCTTGACGCCGGCGCAACGGGAGCCATGACGGGTGGCGGCTATCCCGATGGCATCCGGCAGATAGTCGACGCGTACTTCGCGGGCGACGCCGAAGGGGCCGCGCAGCACTACGAGCGCTGGCTGCCGCTGATCAACTACGAGAATCGCCAGGGCGGCATCGCGACGGCCAAGGCGCTCATGAAGGAAGGCGGCGTGATTGCCTCCGACGCGGTCCGCCATCCGTTGCCCGCTCTGCACCCCGCAACCCGCGCCGGGCTCCTGACCGTTGCCCGGCGGCTCGACCCGCTGGTTCTCAGCTGGGCATGCTGATCACACAGCCCGACCGACGACTGAACCACGCGCTCGCCACCGCGGGCGCGCGCTTCCTCAACACAAGCAAGGTAATCCTATGGAAATTCACGGCCACCTTCTGATCGGCCCGGACGCCGTGCCCGGCGAAAGCGGCGAACTGCGCGGCCTTGATGCCGCCACCGGCACGCCGCTCACCCCCCTGTTTCGGGGCGCCTCCGCAGCTCAACTCGAGACCGCCTGCGCGCTCGCTGCGCGGGCGTTCTCCGCCTATCGCGCCACGTCTCCCGACACGCGCGCGAGGTTTCTCGAAGCGATCGCGGACGAGATCGTCGAGCTCGGCGATGCGCTCGTCGAGCGCTGCATGGCCGAGACCGGCCTACCGCGCGGGCGCATCGAAGGCGAGCGAGCGCGCACGGCGACGCAGCTCAGAATGTTCGCGTCGGTCTTACGCGAGGGGAGTTTCCTCGGCGTACGGATCGATCCCGCGCTGCCCGAGCGCCAACCGTTGGCGCGCCCCGATCTGCGCCTGCTGCACGTTCCGCTCGGCCCCGTAGCGGTATTCGGCGCAAGCAATTTCCCGCTGGCGTTCTCGGTCGCGGGCGGCGACACCGCAGCGGCGTTCGCCGCCGGCTGCCCCGTCATCGTGAAGGCGCATTCCGCACATCCGGGCACGTCCGAGCTGGTCGGCCGCGCCGTTCAACGCGCAGTGAGGCGCTGCCGCCTACCGGCGGGCATCTTCTCGCTGCTGTTCGACCGTGGCTACGAAGTCGGTGCCGCGCTGGTCCAGGATCCCCGCATCATGGCCGTCGGCTTCACCGGCTCGCAGCGGGGGGGGCCCCCCCGCC
>NZ_JAQQDU010000050.1:0-61766 GCF_046027825.1 Paraburkholderia sediminicola | reverse complement strand
TACGAGGATTCTCAACTCCATCTCCTTCCCGCATTAAGATTATCTATATTGCAAACACACGATCTGCTTCCAATCTCGCCGACACACTTCCGTACGCCATTTGAATCCAATCGACACGAAAGCTCATTGTTCAAGCCTCACCTCGCAGCGAGGCCGATGCTTCATCCTCGACACGCTGCCACCGTGTCGTGCGCAGCAACATCAGAACCGGTGCGAAACGCCCAGCACCGCAAGTGTCTGCGACGAATGCGGTGACGTCACCGAAATGCCCGACCAGCTCACCATGGCCTCGCCGTGGTTCTTCATGTAGCCCGCACGCGCGTAGAGCGTCGTACGCTTTGAGAGCAGGTGGTCATAGCCGAGTTCGACGCCAAACGTCTCATCGTCCACGCCATGGACGTTGCGCTGGAAGCCGGCAACCCGGATCACGTCGAGCGGACTGGCCTGAATCGTCGCGCCCACCTCCGTCTGGTTGGCCGCGGGCGCGGAGCCAAGCTGCGCGGCAAGCGAGTGCGCGGGCGGGTTTTCCGGACTCGAGTACGAGTAGTTCGCCTGCAGGTTCACGATGCCGATGCGGTATGCGAGCGCTGCCGTGTCGTGTTGCGTACCGACGAGCGTGAGTGGGCCGGGCAGGCCTGCCACCGTCTCGGTGCCTGGGCGCTCGGTCATGTAGGCAAGCCCGACGAAAAGGCCGTACCCGGAGTAGGTCGCTGAGATGTCGAGATATTGCCCGTCGTCTCCGGCACCGGCTGCGTGATCGTCGCTGAGAAGGCATACATCGCATTGAGCTGGAAGCCCGCGATCTTCGGCGACACGTAGAGGATCGAATTGCTCGCGCGGCCCACCGCGGGTTGCGTCGAAAGCGTGTTGCGGTCGACGGCGAGCACGACGGCCGCGAGCGGCGAAAGCAGTTCGTTCGCATTGAACGGGGCGCCTGGATAGATCGCGCGGAAGCTCGGCTCATACTGGCGCCCTAATGTGAGTGCGCCGTAGCCATCCCGCGTTAACCCCACCCAAGCCTGGCGATAGAATATCGCAGTCGAATCCGCAAAAGCGGAGCCGTTGTTGATGTTGTAGCCACTCTCCACGTCGAACTTCGCCTTCGTGCCTCCGCCCGGATCCTCGGTGCCCTGCAAGCCGAACATCGAGGCCGTCGAGCCACCGCTGTGCTCGGACACCGAGCTGGTGCCACCGTTGTTCAGGTACTGGACGAACGTGTCGGCTACGCCGCAGAGCGTGACGCTCGACTGTGCGGCTGCCACCCCGGCCCCCATCGCAAGTGCGGCGCCGACGGCGCCCTGACTCATCCACTTCAAACGCATGCATGTCTCCTTTTCTATTGTCGATGTCCACCCGAAGGCGGACCGATTTGCACTACGATCTTGCTGATGAATCTTGCATGGCGACTGGTCTCGCACCTTTTCCCGGCCCACTCACGACGCACCATTCCGTCAGGCCGCTCGTGATGACGCGACGCCGGGAGCGGGGCGAAGGCAGGCGTTTGAAGCTGACGCCGCCTCTCGCGGATAGCTATAACGTAGAGGTGACATAAAAATCTGTCGTAGTTCGAACGTATGAACTTTGTGCCCGACCTCCTGTGCTCCCAACGGACGAGGGGTTAACCCCGCTCGCTCGTCGCGCGATACTCATTCGCCTTGCTGCAAATAGGAAATATCCGACAAGAACTCAAGACAACGATGACAGGCTCCGCAAAACGCGCGTCTTAGACTGAATCGGGTCTTCCATTCAGGAAAGACGCCAAACAATCTATAACGGAGACATCGAATGAGTTCTGAAGCTTCGTCCGTGGCCGGCTCGCTCGACCACGAGAACCCTGGATACGTCAGGCACACGCGTCGACGCAGCCTGTATGTCCTTGGCGTACTGACCGTGGTCTACGTCGTCAGCTTCCTCGATCGCCAGATCCTCACCATCCTCGCGCCGTATATCAAGGCGGACCTGCACATCGGCGACGCGCAAATAGGCTTGCTCTACGGAACCTGCTTCGCGCTGTTCTATTCCGTGATGGGCCTGCCGCTCGCCCGCTTCGCGGATGGCTGGGACCGCGTGCGGACGTTGTCGCTTGGGCTTGCCGTCTGGTCATTCATGACAGGACTGTCCGGCCTCGCATCCGGCTTTGCGGGACTCGCACTCGCGCGCATCGGCGTGGGTGTCGGCGAAGCGAGCGCGACACCGAGCGCGTTCTCTCTCCTTCAGGATTATTTCTCGGAGAAACGGCGCGCAACCGCGATCGCCGTCTATTCGAGCGGCATCTTCATCGGCTCCGGACTTGCCGGCGCCGTGGCGGCACTCACCATCGGTTGGTGGCATGGGATTCAATCGACGCAAGCAGCGCCAGCGACGCTCTCCGCGTGGAAGGTTACTTTTCTCTCGCTCGTGCTTCCCGGCGTCGTGCTCGCACTCGTGCTGTTGTTCACAGTTCGGGAACCGAGGCGCGCACGCCCCAATGCTACCTCCGACATGGCGACCTTCTCGTCCGTGATGCGCGCAGTGGGAAGCGATATTTCCTCGATGACGCCCCCCTTCAGCGTCGCGGCATCATGGCGTAGCACGCGCTCGTTGAAAGGCGTCATGGAAAATCTGCTCGTGCTTGCGGCTTGCGTCCTCGCCGCCGCAACGCTCACCGCTTTCACCGACAGCCTCGCCACAGTTCACCGGCACCCCGGTTTTGGGCACATCGGCCCCGTGGCGGTAACGACCAATCTCATTCAGTGGGCCGCTCTGGCGTTCGGCGTTTATGCGGCGTATTGCTGGCTGCGCCGGCTCTCCGAACGCGACGCGCTCGCCAACACGCAGATTCTTCGCGCACCCGTCGTGCACGCGACGATACTCGCGGCAGCACTGCAAAACACGGTGAACTATGCTGTCGCCGGCTTTACCTTCCTCTATGGCGTGGGACACTTCGGACTCAGCTCGCGCGACGCGTTTGCGCTTGGCTTGATCATTGCGCTGTCGGGCTTTCTCGGCACCACGCTGGGCGGTGTCAGCGCGGACGCTCTGGCACGACGGAGCGCCGCGGGCCGACTGTGGCTCGCCATGGTGGCCGCGCTATGCAGTGGTGTCCTTTACGCATTCCAGCTATGCGCGCCGGACAAGACGATGTTTCTCGCGGCGTTCTTCGGCGCGCAGCTGACGGGCACGGTCTGGTTCGGCGCAGCGTCGGCGACGATTCAGGGGCTGGTCGCCCCACGCCTTCGCGGAACGGCGATAGCGGTCCAATGGCTCGTCATCAACCTGATCGGACTTGGGGTTGGGCCATACTGCGTCGGCCTTGTGGGTGATGTGACAGGCGACCTGCGAATTGGCATGCTTGGCGCGCTGGGACTCATTCCCGCGTCGCTCGTTTTCTACTTCAGAGCGGCACGTCTGCTTCCCGAGGCCGAACGCCGGTTTCACTCAGCCGCGCAGGTCGCGCGCGATCGCCTCGATTGATCCGCTACGCGCCGCCTGCTCGAGGTGCGGCGAGCACGATCGCACCTCGTCCCTAATGCCCGACAATCAGAAATACAGGCGACTCAACGTCTCGGCCACGCATACTGGTTTTTCTGCGCCCTGCAACGCCACCTCCACCGACCAGGTCAAGGTCGCGCTCTTCGCTGTTGCGGATTCATCGATTTTGACGTCGCGCAGCGTAGCGTTCAACCGAACCCGGGACTCGACCGGAACCGGCGCGGTGAAACGCACCCGGTTGAGGCCGTAATTGATGCCCATGCGAACGCCTTGCACTTTGATTGTCCGGGACATCAGCACCGGCAGGAGGGACAGCGTGAGGAACCCGTGAGCCACCGCAACCTTGAACGGCGACTCGCGGCGTGCGCGCTCAGGATCGGTGTGAATCCATTGAGTGTCGCCTGTGGCACGTGCGAACAGGTCGATATCCTCCTGCCTGACCTCGAGCCAGTCGTCGCTTTGCAGCGTTTCGCCGATCAGCGCTTCGAGTTCTAATAATGTCGATATTGTTTTCATGGCTTGTCTGCAGAGAGTAAGTGCCGATGCGCGTCACGCCTGAATGTCTGGTCAGCCACCGGCACACCGGGTCGTGCCTCGAATACGACGAATACGCTACCCTTCGTTCAAATTGATCGTCTGGAGCTGTCTTGTGATAATTTGCCCCGCCTGGAGCATGATCCGATCGATCAATTCCTTGACCGTTGGAATGTCGTGAATGAGACCTGCGACCATACCGCACGACCAGGCGCCGGCATCCAGGTCCCCGTCTTTCATGACTCGCGGGTACACACCACCGACCTCGTTTGCGATATCCGAGTAGCTAATACCCGCGCCAAGTTGCCGCTCCTTTTCTAGCAAACGCTCAACACCGCGATTGTTCAGCACACGCTCGGTATTGCGCAGCGGCCGCATCACAAGCCGTGTATCAAGCTCCGTCGCTGCAACAATGGCATCCTTCACGCGGTGATGGACCGGCGCCTCCTGTGTCGCCACAAAACGCGTGCCCATGTTGATGCCAGCAGCGCCCATTGCGAGCGCGGCGACTAGCGAACGCCCATCGGCCATGCCGCCCGAAGCAACGAATGGGATGGCGAGCCGGTCTGCTGCGCTCGGCAGCAGAATAAAGTTGGGCACGTCGTCCTCACCCGGATGACCACCGCATTCGAAGCCGTCCACACTGACCGCGTCGCAGCCGATGGCTTCCGCCTTCAGCGCGTGTCGAACCGAAGTGCATTTGTGGATCACCTTGACGCCCGCCTCGTGCAGTGCAGGCAACCACTTTTGCGGATTGTTCCCGGCCGTTTCCACGATCCTTACGCCGCCCTCAATGATCGCCCTCACGTAGCCCGGGTAGTCGGGCGGATTGCGGGCGGGCAAGAATGTCAGATTGACGCCGAATGGCTTATCAGTCATGCCGCGACAACGCCTGATTTCCGCGGCCAGTGCGTCGGGGCCTGGCTGCGTCAGAGCCGTGATGATTCCCAGCCCGCCAGCATTCGATACGGCAGAAGCCAGTTCTGCAAAGCCAACATAGTGCATTCCACCCTGGATGATCGGATGCTCGATTCCGAAGAGTTCGGTAAGTGCTGTCTTCATGTAAAGGTCCTCTCGATTAGTGACCGATGTCGGTCCGATTCAGAACTGATCCGCGGGAAGCGTCATCAAGCACGCTGCGCCCGTTTTCACTCGCCGACCCAGCGCAAACACAACGGGCAGCTCACGTTCGAACCAGTAGCGAGCCAGCGCGAGCTTGCGTTCGAGGAAAGCGGCGTCTTCTGTTTGAGGCTGGAGAGTCAGTGCGACATCGGCGATTCGCAGCCACATCCACGCGCAGGCCAGAATGCCCAGCATCGTCAGGAAATCGCTGGATGATCCACCTGCATCGTAAGGGTCGCGCGAGACGTCCCTGAACCAGCTCGCGCAATCCCTGAGTTCCCTGGTTGCGTCCTTCAGCGTGTCCGCGTGTGAACGAAGCGATTCCCAACGCCCCGCTTCCTGCGCCGTTGCGTCCACCAGATCGACAAAGTCGGCCAGAGATTGGCCGTCATTCGCCGGCAGTTTCCGAAGCACAAGATCCAGCGCCTGAACACCATTCGCGCCTTCATAGAGCTGAAAGATGCGGGCGTCGCGCACCAGTTGCTCGACACCATTCTCGCGGATGTAGCCATGCCCTCCCATAATTTGCATGGCATCGTTGGCCGACTCGAACGAGCGGTCGCTAAAAAAAGCCTTCACGACAGGTGTGAGCAGGCTGCCCATAGCACTCCGTCTCGCGCGCAATGCTTCTTCCGGTTCGTCCAGGAGTGTTCTGACGTATAGCGCAAGGGCGCGGGCACCTTCAATAAACGCGGCCTGCTTCAACAGGAGACGGCGCACGTCCGGGTGGACCACAATAGGATCGGCCGGACCGCCCGTACGATTCGCAGCCTTTGCGGCCCTGCCCGCCAGTCGTTCGCGCGCGTAGCTCGCGGCATGGCCATACGCTCGATTAGCCGACGAGAGAGCCTGCAACCCCGTGCCTAGACGCGCCAAGTTCATCATGTCGAACATGCCGCTCATGCCAGCCGAGGACTTCCGTTTGGCCCCGGCCCGCTGGTTGGACTCGTGCAGCGGGTACGCTTGAGCGCTCTCGAAGGACAGCGTGCAGGTGGCGCTCCCCTTGAGCCCCATCTTGTGCTCAATACCGGTCACGGTAACGCCGTTCGCTTCGCCCAAAGCCCCCGTCGTGGTATCCACTGTCAGCTTGGGGACGAGAAACAGCCTGACCGTGGACAGATCGTCGAGAACGCGCCCCGCCTCATCAGGCACCTTCGCCAGCACCAGGTGAATGACGTTCCCGGTCAGGTCCTGGTCGCCGCCCGAGATGAAGATCTTGGTCCCGCTCAAGCGCCAGCTACCGTCGGACTGCGGTACCGCGCGAGTCTTCATCAGACGCAGGTCCGTGCCGCAATGCGGCTCGGTCAGGCACATTGTGCCGGCCCAACGCCCTTCCACCATCCGCGGCACGATATGCTTGAGCATCCAGTCGTCGCCGGTACGGCAGATCGTTGCGTGCGCTCCGTTTGTCAGCCCCGTGTAAAGTCCCAGCGAGTTGCAGGCCGACGCGGAGAATTCGCGCACAGCCTGTCCGATCGAGTCGGGTAACCCCGCGCCGCCATATTCCGCGGGGGCTGACACGCTGTTCCAGCCCGCTTCGCACTGTGCTGCATAGCCGGCCTGAAAGCCTGCCGGCGTCTGGACTGAGCCGTTTTCGAACCGGCAACCCAGTTCGTCACCTGGACCGTCTATGGGGGACCACACTTCTTCGAAAAAGCGCGCCGCCTGCTCCAGAACCTGGCGCGTATCGTCACGAGACAGATCGGCCAGCGCATGCGGCGCGCCCGGTCCAATCACGTCATGCAGCAGAAAAAGATAGTCCGCAACGGGAGCTTTGTAGATGATAGACACAGTGCTTCTCTTTCCTGGTTAGTGCGGTTGACCATCGTCGCCGTCGCGCGCGCATGCGCAGCGCGAGGCGCGACATGGTTTCGTCAGGTCCGGTTACCGATTGGTGAAACGTCAAGCTTTAGTACGCCGAATTGCATGAGGGATCGTGAAACTACGCAGTGCTTCGAGCAGTTCCGCATCCGCCCTTGCGGGATCGCTCACGTTGATCTCCACGAAGAAGCCGTTGCTGCCCCTGTCAGAGGCTCGGACCGAGACATTCGCGCTCAAGCCAGGCTTGTCGAGCGCCGCCTGAAACATCCGCTCGATTGCGTCGAGACGCAGCACGTTCTTCTGAATCTTCCCCACCGACGTCTTGGGCATTTCCCGTAGCACGAAACAATGCTTCGGGACGGCCGCGCGCTCAGGAACGTGCCCGGCGGCATACTGCAGGATCTCCTCCGCCGTCGCCACGGCGCCCGGTTTGATCACGACGTAGGCGACGGGCACCTCCCCAGCATGCGCGTCGGGCGCGCCGATGACTGCCGCGTCCTGGATCGCCGGGTAGCCGAAAAGGACCTCCTCGATCATTTTCGGATCGATGTTGTGTCCGCCACGGATAATCAGATCCTTGGATCGGCCCGTGATCCACAACCAACGGTCCTCATCGAGGTAGCCGAGGTCACCGGTGTCCAGCCAGTCACCATCCACCCACCGCGCGCTCTGGTTGTCACCGAAGTAGCCCGGAAATACCGACGGCCCGCGCACGATGACGAGGCCGGATTCGCCCGGTGCACAATCCGTAGCACGTCCCTCCGCGTCGAATCGCACGATGCGTACGTGCTGGTACGGCAACCTCAGTCCCGAGCTGCCAACCTTTATGTTGTTGACAGGCGGTGTGATGCAGGTGACCGCGGTCGTCTCGGTCATGCCCCAGCTCTCACGGATGGGCAGGCCGGTCATTTGATAGAAAGCCTGCGCCACCGTTGTCGACAGCGGCGCCGTCGACGACGCCACGTAGGTAAGCGAAGCGATGTCCGCGCCGCTTACGGGAATCGAGAGCACCTGGTTTACCAGCGTCGGAACGAAGGTCAGCATGGTGGCACCAAAGGCCTCAACGATTTTCCATATGTTGGGGAGTACGGAAGGGTGCCTGAAACCCGTCGACGTCATCAGAACCACAGTCGAGCCGTTCGCAAGCGGCCCATAGCAGCCCACGACGGCACCGGCCACGTGGAAAATCGGCACCCCGACGAGGCGCACTTCATCGGAGCCGAAAGTCGTTAAGCACTTCGATGCCCAGATCCAGAACACCTGATTGCGGTGCAGATGGCGCGCCAGCTTCGGTGCACCGGTCGTCCCCCCGGTATGAAAGAGCGATGCAGTATCGTCCGGCGAAAACGCCCGCCCCGAAAGCAGCCTGTCATCAGGGAAACGCGCGATCGCATCGGCGAAATCGATCACAGGGATCTCCGCAATCGACGCGGGTCCTGATCCGTTGCCGCCCACGCGGATCAGGGCAACGAGCGACGGCACGCCACGCGCGACCACCTCGGCCTTGGCCCAGATTTCTGAATGTTCCTCGTCTGCGAAAGCGACCAGCACCTTCGTGCCGGCGGAGCGGAACATAGGGATCAGGATATCGGGCTCCAGCATCCAGTTGGCCGGATTGACGATGCCCGCGGCCTGCGCGCCCCAGAGGACAAATTGCGACTCGGGAACGGCTGGCAGAAGCACCGATACGACGTCGTCCTTGCCGACGCCCAGCTCGGCGAGCAGATTCGCGGTCTGGTGAATCTTTGCCCGTAGCTGCGCGAACGTGACCTGCTCGACGGTTTCCAGAGGCCGCGCACCGTCCCTGAAAAACTGGATCGCGACCTTGTCCGGGTCGATGCGACAACCGTCCGTCAGCATGTCGTAGGTCGAGGCCGGCAGATTTCGCGCCTCCAGGGGCACACGCTCGAAGCGCGCGACGTCCGCCTCGGTCAGCAACAGCTCTTGGGGGTAGTAATCCGGCAAGCCAGATGATGCGGAAGCCATTCTTGTCGTCTCCTGTTCTTGTGTTTAGTCAGGAAGCCAATGCCCACGCGCAGCGCAGCGCTGCCTCACGCCTCGCGAGCGCACACAGCCAGCATGGCCAGTTTGTCTCTGGAAGCGCGGGGCAGCAAAGGTCAGTGACCCTGGAATCGGGCCTCGCGCCGCTCGACGAAAGACTGAATGCCTTCCTTGAAGTCCTCCGAGGCGAACACCTGCTCGCGCACTTGCGGAATGATGTCGATAGCAGCCTTTTCACCGTGCTCGATAAAGGTCAGCGCCGCGGCTTTGGTCGCGCGCAGACCGATCGGCGCCACCTTGCAGATCAGGCGTGCGATTTCCATGGCGCGTTCGCGGTGCTCGCCGTACGGATGAACTTCCTGGACGAAGCCGCAGCGATAGGCCTCCTGCGCAGAAAATTCGTCGCACAGGAACAGGTGGTACATCGCATTGCCCCAACCCGTGCGGGTCAAAAAGCGGTAATGCGCGCCACCGAGAGGCGCGATGCCACGCTTCGATTCCATCTGGCAGAAGAGGGCGGTGTCCGCTGCAATGACGATGTCCGACGCAAGCATCTGTTCAATGCCGATGGTGTAGGTAATGCCATGCACCACCGAGATCAAGGGCTTCCGGCAGCGCCTCTTCAAGCCGAACGGGTCGACCTGGTCATCAGGAATCGGCTTCGCCGTGGCGGCCGGACCGAAGAACTTCGGCATGTCCAGACCTGCCGTGGTGTGCTCCCCCGCCGGATCGAGCACAGCCACCCACAGGTTGTCGTCGTTGTCGAACTCGGTCAGCCGTTGGGAGAGTTGATGCATCAAGTCGGGCGTGATTGCGTTCTTCTTGGCGCGGTTGTCCAGAGAGATGACCGCGATGTGCCCCTCAACGTTCATGCGCACTTCTGGTGTGTTTGCGGCGTTGCTCATGGTGTACTCCTCCGATTCGGAAATAGGTTCTTTTAGGTGTTCAGACAGCCGTGACGCCACCGTCGACGGCAAGGATTTGACCGGTGATGTGTTTGCCGGCATCGCTCGCGAACAACAAGGCTGCGCCTTTGAGATCGTCGTCGTCGCCAATGCGTTGCAAGGGGGCGCGCTCCGAGAGCGTTTCTACACCAAGCTTTTCGAGCGTCCCTCGGGTCATTTTTGAAGGGAAAAACCCCGGCGCCAGCGCGTTGACGGTAATGCCGTACGGTCCCCATTCACCCGCGAGAGCACGCGTGAAGTTCACAACCGCGCCCTTGCTGGTGTTGTAGGCGATGGTCGGCTGAGACTTGGGACCGTTACCCTTGAGTCCCGCGATGGAGGCAAGATTGATCACGCGCCCATGGCGGTGGGGAACCATCGACAACTTTCCGATCTTCTGCGTGAGCAGGAAAATCGAGCGCACGTTCAGGTTCATCACCTTGTCCCAGGCGGCCAGCGGATGATCCAGCGTTGTCGCGCCCCACGTGGCGCCCGCGTTGTTGACCAGGATGTCGACCCTGCCCAGGCGTTGCAGCGCTTCGTTGGCGAGGCGCTCAACGTCCTCCTCCGAGCCGCTGTCCGCGGCGATCCAGCTTGCATCCACGCCTAACGACGCGAGGCGCTCCTGGGCCGCCTGAAGCGAATCAGCCTTGCGCGCGGAGATCACCACCCGCGCGCCCTGGGTGCCCAACGCCTCGGCGATCTGCAGGCCGAGGCCACTTGAGCCGCCCGTCACGAGGGCCGTGCGCCCCTTCAGATCGAAGAGTTTTGCAACAGCAGTCATGCCCATCTCCTTGTCTAGAGAACTTCAAAAACGCCGGCGGCTCCTTGCCCCCCGCCGATACACATGGTCACCACGACATACCTAACCCCTCGGCGCTTCCCCTCGATGAGCGCGTGGCCCGTCAGTCGCGCGCCACTGACGCCATAGGGGTGGCCGACGGCAATTGCGCCACCATTGACGTTGAGCCGCTCATCCGGGATACCGAGCTTGTCGCGGCAATACAGCACCTGGCACGCAAACGCCTCGTTCAGTTCCCACAGACCGACGTCTTCCAGCTTGACGCCCGCGCGCTCAAGCAACCGGGGAATGGCAAACACCGGACCCACACCCATCTCGTCCGGCTCGCAGCCGGCGATGGCGAATCCACGAAAGAGGCCAAGCGGCTGGATGCCCCGTTGCTCGGCGAGCTTTGCGTTCATCACCACGCAAGCGGATGCGCCGTCCGAAAACTGGCTCGCGTTGCCGGCTGTCACGACCCCACCCGGCAGCGCCGGCCGGATACGCGCTACTGCCTCAAGTGTCGTGTCGGCGCGGATGCCTTCGTCCTGAGCGATCGTCACCTCGCGGGTGACGACGCGCCCCGCGGCGTCGACCACCCCCATCGTCGTGGTCATGGGAACGATTTCGTCGTTGAATTTCCCCGCGACCTGCGCGGCTGCGGCACGTTGCTGGCTGCGCACTCCATAGGCATCCTGATCTTCCTTGCTGATGCCATACCGGCTCGCCACCTGTTCCGCGGTCTGCAGCATGCTCCAGTAGAGTTCGGGTTTGTGCTCGACGAGCCACGGGTCGCGCCGCATGTGCGTGTTTGCCTGGTTCTGCACACAGGAAATTGATTCGACGCCACCGGCCACAATCGCCGGCGCGCCCTCCAGAATGACGCGCTGCGCGGCCATCGCAATCGACTGAAGGCCCGAGGAACAGAACCGGTTGACGCTCACGCCTGCCGTCGTCACCGGCAGGCCGGCACGCAAGGCGATGGCACGGGCGATGTTGCCGCCGGTGGTGCCCTCGCCGAACGTCCCGCCCATGATGCAATCCTCGATCTCCTCAGGATCGAGTCCCGAGCGGTCCACGGCATGCTTGACCGCATGCGCGCCGAGCGTCGCGCCATGGGTCATGTTGAAAGCGCCCTTCCAGCTCTTGCCTAGAGCCGTGCGGGCGGTCGATACGATGACAGCCTCGTTCATGATGTTTTTCCGTAAGGGTGAGTGGATAGTCAGGAATTGAAGGCGCCGCCCTCGTCAGCCAGTCGATCGATCAAGGCGGCCGGCTTCCAGCTCGCGTCGTCGTTGGAGAGCTCGCGCAAGGCACGGCGAACGTTATAGACGCCGACCGTGTCGGCGTAGAACATCGGGCCGCCACGCCAGGCCGGGAAACCATAGCCATGAAGGTAGACGGCGTCGATATCGGACGCGCGCGCTGCGATGCCTTCCTCGAGGATCGTCGCGCCTTCGTTCACCAGCGCATACATCAGCCGTTCGACGATTTCGTCATCGGTGAAACGCTTCGGCCTCACGCCTTTCTCATGCCACCACGCTTCGAGCATGCCGCGCGTGCGGGCGGATGGAAGCGCATTGCGTTGGCCAGCAACGTAGTCATACCAGCCCGCGCCCGTCTTCTGACCGAAATGTCCTGCCTCGCAAAGCCTGTCGGCCAGTTCGAAACGCGGCATCGACGGATCTTCCGCATAACGGCGTTTGCGAATGGCCCATCCAATGTCATTGCCGGCGAGGTCGGCCATCCGAAAGGGGCCCATTGCGAGGCCAAACTTTTCTACCGCCCGGTCGACCTGTTCGGGCAAGGCGCCCTGCTCCAGCAATTCGCCGGCACGGCGCGCGTATCGGGCAATCATGCGATTACCGATGAAACCGTCACACACGCCCGACACCACGGCCACCTTTCCGATGCGGCGGGCGAGCCGCATGGCCGTTTGCAGCACGTCCGGCGCGGTTGCCGCACCGCGCACGACTTCGAGCAATCGCATCACGTTTGCTGGGCTAAAGAAGTGCAGCCCGATCACGTCCTGCGGGCGCCGCGTCTGCGCCGCGATACGGTCGACGTCCAGCGTCGAGGTATTGGTAGCGAGAATCGCGCCCGCGCGGGCCACTTCGTCCAGCGCACGGAACGTGCGGAGCTTGACCTCCATGTCCTCGTACACGGCCTCGATCACCAGGTCGCAATCGCCGATCTTTTCCAGCGCTACACCCGGGTGGAGCAATGCCATGCGCGCTTCGAGGTCCGTAACAGCGAGCTTTCCCTTCTTCACGCTAGCCTCGTAGTTCTGACGAACGGCGGCGGCGCCCTTTTGCACCGCCGCCTCCGAGACGTCCAGTAAAACGACCGGGATCCCCGCGTTGAGGAAGTTCATGGCGATGCCGCTGCCCATCAGTCCCGCTCCAACGACGGCCACCTTGCCGATCGGGCGCTCAGCGGTCGATTCCGGTACGTCCACCAGCTTGGCCGCAGCACGCTCGGAAAAGAACGCGTGACGCAGCGACCTGGAAACCGGCCCGTTCATCAACTCGAGGAAGAAGCGCCGCTCGAGCGCGAGACCTTCGTCGAATGGCAGCTTGACGCTTGCTTCGATGGCATCGAGGCAACGCATCGGCGCTGGCAGGTTCTTGTACTTTGCCGCGATTGCCGCGCGCGCCAATGCCAGATAGCCTTCCGGATTCGGGTGTTGTACCGCCATGTCGCGCACTCTCGGGTGGCGGCCGGAACGCTGGGCGACTTCCCTCGCGAACGCAAGCGCGGCGGTGAGCACGTCGCCTTGCACGATGCGATCGAACAGGCCGGTATCCGCCAGCGCTTGCGAAGCGACCGACTTGCCGTGCACGATCATGTTCGTCGCCGCCTCCAGACCGATCAGACGAGGCAGGCGCTGCGTGCCGCCGGCGCCGGGCAGCAGGCCCATCGTGACCTCCGACAGTGCAATGCGCGCCTCGGGCACCGCCACCCGGTAGTGACAGGCCAGCGCCAGTTCCAGGCCACCGCCCATCGCCACCGAATGAACCGCGGCCACCACGGGCTTGGGGCTGTTCTCGAGCGCGGCAAGAACCGTGTTCAGTCCGGGTTCGCGTCCGGTCATCGGCGAGTTGAATTCACGCATATCCGCGCCGCCGGAAAATGCCTTGCCAGCACCCGTCAGCACGATGGCCTTTACGTTGCCATCAGTGAGCGCACGTTCGACGCCATCGATAATCCCGACGCGGACACCGTAGCCCAGGCCGTTGACAGGTGGATTGGCGATCGTGATGACTGCAACGTCGTCGATGAGTGTGTATTCGGTGTTCATGGAACGTCCTTTTCTGATTGGAGCCGCAGTTCTTGCTCAGACACGGGTTGCTGCCGCGTCGGGCGCTCGCTGAAGAAATTGCTGGAAAATCTCCTGCGCCTCTCGTGAGCGGCGCAGCGTGTCAAAGACCGTCCCCTCCCTCTCGATGCGCGCCTTGATCAATGCCTCGGTCGACTCGCGAATCAGCCCGCGTGTGGCAAGGAGTGCCTGGCGCGGCTTGATGGCGAACCGCTTCGCAATAGAGAGGGCTTCTTCCTCAACCAGGCCCAGTGGCACGATCCGGTTGACGAGTCCCGCCTGATGCGCTTCCGCAGCGGGAATCGTGGCGCCGAGCAAGAGCCATTCGGCCGCCTTGTTTCGTCCTACCACGTGCTGAAGCAGCAAGGTGGACGCGAACTCAGGGCATAGCCCGAGGTCGACAAACGGAAAACGGATCCGTGCATCGTCGGACGCGACGACGTAGTCACAATGAAGGAGGACAGTGGCGCCGATGCCGACGGCGTGCCCGCGCACGCACGCCACCACGGGCTTGCGCAGCGAGGTCATGGCCTGAAGGAAGGGTACTGCTGGAGACTCGCGTTGTTCGGCCACCGGTCCGCTTACGAACATCCCGATGTCGTTACCACTCGTGAAATTGCCGCCTTCTCCCTTGAGGAGCACGGCTTGAACATCATCGCGACTCTCCGCCTCGGAGATCGCCGCGGCCAGCGCCCCGTACATCTGCGCCGTGAGAGCATTCTTCTTCGCTGGCCGGTTGAGCATCACGACCAGCACGCTGTCGTCCAGACGCACGAGTACATCTTCGTTCATCACTCTCTCCTTCAGTACGCCTGATTGCGTTATTTCCTGAGAAGAGAGTGTGGACGGAGAATTCGGTCCTGACTGTCAGAACTGGCTCTGAGATTTGTCAGCGTTTTCTGAAGCTGCCGGCAGCGGCGACAACTTCAGACAGTGAGTCAGTCGATCAATCGATGTTCGACTGCATAGCGGGCCAGCTCGGTGTTGCTCGAGACGCCGATCTTCCTGAGAATGCGTGCGCGATAGGTGCTCACGGTCTTCACGCTCAAAAACATCTGGCGACCAATCTCGGTCAGCCGGGTGCCGTGCACAATCAGCAGCATGATCTCGTATTCACGAGAAGACAATTGCTGATGCAACGCGGTTTGAGACGGCCGTCCGACGCCATCGAGCAGACAGTTCGCGACAGCAGGTGTCACGTAGCGCCCGCCTTTGGCGACACTTCGGATCGAGTCGACCAGCGCCATCGCATCCATATCCTTGGTGACGTACCCGGACGCGCCAGCCTGGAATGCGCGCAAGGCGTATTGCTCCGCGGGATACATGCTTAGCACGATTACCGGCATTGCCGGCCATTCGGCACGAAGCGACGGCAGCATGTCCAGCCCGCTACGTCCCGACATGTTCACGTCGAGCAGCGCGACATCGATCTGCTGCTCGCGAAGGCGCCCCAGCGCCCCGGACGCGTCGCTCGCTTCCGCGACGACATCGAACCCGTTCTGCTCAGCCAGCAAGCGCTTGAGTCCTTCGCGAAAAATCGTGTGATCATCAACCAGCAAAAGACGAATCAAAGCCTGCCCTCCTCCGAAGTACTGCCGTGTCGCACTGGAACGCAGAGCTTCACACACGCGCCCGACCTGGGTCCCGTTCCGAGCAGCAATTTTCCTTCAAGCTCCCGCGCCCGCTCTTTCATGCCGAGCAGGCCGAGATGCCCCTCCAATCCAACGGCGTCAGACTCGAATCCGAGACCGTTGTCCGCGATCGCCAACTCCACCCGGTCCGCATCCCAGGCCAGACTTACGTTCACTTCAGTGGCTTTGGCATGCCTCGCGATATTGGTCATGGCCTCCTGAAAAATGCGGTAGATGCCGATCTCGGTGTTTCTATTGATCCTGTATGCGAGACCCGTGGTCTGAAATCTCACTGCGATGCCATAGCGCCGTTCGAACCGGATCAGATCCAGCGAAAGCGTGTCGCAAAGCCCAAGGTGATCCAGCGCCCCCGGCCGAAGCCCTTCGGAAATCGCCCGTACCGCTTCAATGGTCTCCTGGGTGAGCTGAAGTGCCTGCGCCGCCGTCACGGCCGACGCAGCGAGCGCCGGCGGCCCCGCGCTTGCCGGCTCTGACCCGGGTGTGAAAGACCGGTTCACCGTCTCGATGCCGTTCGACAACCTCGACAGGTCGAACTTGAGCGCCGTTAGCATGCCGCCAATCACATCGTGCAGTTCACGCGCCACGCGATTACGCTCGTTTTCCCTGACGTCGTTGGCGCTCGTCACCAGTTCCTGTAATCGCTTGCTGGCCTCGACCAGCTCCATACGCTGGCGTTCCCGCTCCGTGATGTCGATGCCCACGCCGACGATAGCCGGACGACCGTGGAAGATCACACGCGTGCCGTGAATCTCGAAGCAACCCGGCCGCCTGGATAGCGTGCGCCGGATCACGAACCGCTCCGAAGGTCCACCCTTGATCTTGCGCGCATACTCGGACATCAGCGCCGCCAGTTGCTCGGGATTGGCAACGTCGCTCAGTTTCGCACCGAGGAGCTGCTCCCGCTTGAGGCCGCACATGTGCGCAAAGGTCTCGTTGACGTAGCGGAATCGCCCGTCCTGCAGGATGTAGATGCCGGCTATGGATTGCTCGACGATGCCCTTGAAGGGCACCTCGTAGTCGTCCAGGTCGATATTTAGATCAGTCATGGATTCGGCATGCATCCCATCTGAATGATAGTTGTCATCCAGAAGAATGATGTTCATAATTCACAATGTCAAGAGATCAAACCCGGATACCACCATGGGGCATTCACAAGCGGACAAGGCACGCAGCAGAGAACGGATCCTGGAGGAAGCGGCCGAGCAGATCAGGGATCAGGGGCTCGAGTCGGTCAGCGTCGGAAAGCTGATGAGCAGCGCCAACCTGACTCACGGCGGCTTCTATGGCCACTTCGCCTCACGTTCGGACCTGCTGCTTCACGCTTTGGAACATGCGCTGAACGATGGCAAGGCAGCATTCGAAGCCAGGAACGGCAAAGGCCCTTATGACTACAGCGCCACGATCCGAAGTTATCTGAGCCGCAAGCATCGGGAAGCCCGACGGTCGGGATGCGCGATCGCCGCGCTTGCCGGCGACGTCGCGCGAGCCGACGAGCAGGCGCGTGAAGCCATGTCGGGCCACATCGAACAGTTCGTCAGCAAACTCGCCGCCGCCATGGATGGCGACGAAGACAAGGCCCTGTTCGCCGCGAGTGCGCTAATCGGTGCGCTGGTGGTGTCGAGAGTGATGGTAGACGAGAAGCGATCCGATGCAGTGCTCGCAATGGCAAAGCGGGAACTGCTGGCACTCAAGGAAGATAGCTGACCCCGAACGCTGCCGGGGTCCTGGCAACAGAGGGCGATTGCGAACAAGGTCAAGCGCCGGTCACGCCGGGCAAGCCTGCCAGGCTTATTTTTCAAGCGGCCGGCGGGCAGTCTCGCCCGTCGCACGATACTCAATCGCTTTTCCCGCGCTGCGGCCACCGGAACGCAGGCGGCTCCTTACGCACGAAGCGCGCCGCGGCCTCCCTCACATAAGGCGACGTGAGCGCGATAGCCTGCGCCGCGGCCTCGGCATCCAGCAGCGCGCCGAGGTCACGTTCGAACGTCTGCGCGAGCAGCCGCTTCGTCATGGCGAAGCCGTCCGGCGACTGGGCGGCCATCGCGCGCGCAAACTCGTACGCGCGTGCGTGAAGCGCATCGGCGGACACCACCTCAAGTACAAGTCCGAGTTCCTGCGCCTCGCACGCGGACAATTCACGCGCCGAATAAATGAGCTCCCGCGCGCGCTGCACGCCAATCATGCGCGGCAACGTGTGAAGCGCTCCGAAGTCGGGCACGAGACCAATCCGCGCGAAGGCAAGGCAGAAGCGTGCCCGGTCGCTCGCGACAACGAAGTCGGCCATGAGCGCAAGACTGAAACCCGCCCCGAACGCAACGCCGTCCACTGCCGCGATCACGGGCCGCTCGAAGCTTGCAAGTGCCGTGCACGGCCGCTGGCTCGCGGCCATCCGCTGACGAACCGCGGCGGCATCCGACGGCCCCTGCATGGAGGACACGTCGCCGCCCGAGCAAAAGTCGCCGCCTTCGCCGGTCAGCACGAGGGCGCGCACGGATGCGTCGCGGCGTAGCGTTTCGATCGAGCCGGTGAGTGCTTCGAGCATCTCGGGACTCAACGCGTTCTTGCGCCCCGGCCCCGCGAGTGTCAACGTGGCGACGCCATTTTCGATGGTAGTGTTGATCATTTTATGTACCAATCCGCTGGAAAATAGCGCAGGAGATGTCCCGCGCCAGGCTGTGCGCGGCGAGACGCGAAGCTCAGTCCTGCATTGCCTCGCAGTAACGCGCGAGGTGGTGGTCGCTGTCGCCGAGCAGCGGGTCGAACATCGTCAGGCGCTTGAAGTAGTCGCCCACTTCGAGCTCGTCAGTGATGCCCATGCCACCATGCAGTTGCACCGCCTGCTGGCCAACAAAGCGCCCCGCCTTCGCGACCGTCACCTTCGCGGCCGCGAGCATGCGGCGACGCTGCTGGGCGTCGGGTTCGTCGAGTGCCTGTGCCGCGACATAGGCCATCGAAAGCGCCAGCTCCTTTTGCACGAGCATGTCCGCCACGCGGTGCTGCAACGCCTGGAACGTGGCAAGGGGTACGCCAAACTGGTGGCGCGTGCGCAGGTACTCCGCGGTGATTTCGATCAGTCGCTCCATTGCACCCACCGCTTCTGCGCATAGAGCGGCAATGCCATGGTCGATGCCATAGGTGAGCGCCACGAGGCCGTCGACCGCTTCGCCGACCAGCGCGTGCGCACCGAGCTCGACCTCCCGCAACATCACGTCCGCTGCGCGCAGGCCGTCCATCGTCGGATAACCCGTCACGACAACACCACGCGTCTCGCGCGGCACGACAAAGAGGGCGGGCGCACCGGTGCCAGCCATCCGCACGCTCACAATGAACGCATCGGCCGCCTCGCCATGCCAGACGAGCACCTTCGCGCCATCGAGCACGTAGCCGCCCCCCGTGTGCAACACGCGCGTCTGCACCGCGTCCAACCGGTAACGCGACGACGATTCGGCGTAGGCCGGCACGACGACCTTCTCGCCCGAAACGATGGCACGCAGCCAGCGGTCCTTCTGCGCCGCGCTCCCGTGCCTGACGAGGATCGCCGCAGCCATCACGCCGCACGGCGTCACCGGTTCGAGTACCAGCGCACGGCCCAACTCGTGCTGCACAATCAGGCGACTCGCCGCGCCCTCGCTAAAGCCGCCGTACTCCTGCGGCACCGTGAGGCCGAGCACACCCAGTGCCGCAAACTGCAACCAAACCGCACGGTCGAAGCTCCCGCCTTCCCGTGCACGCCGGCGGCGCGCTGCGAATGTGTATTCGCTCTCCATAAAACGGCGCAAGCTGTCGGCGAGCATGCGTTGCTCTTCGCTATAGCTAAAGTCCATCTGAGTTTCCTAAAAGCCAATGATCGTCCTGGCGATGATGTTCTTCTGCACCTCGGTCGCGCCCCCGTAGATCGACGTTTTGCGCATGTCGAAGTACGTGGATGTGGCTGGCGCCGCCCATCGCGGGCCGCTCACCGGCTGCCGCGCGCCCGGCTCGAGCCATTGAGACGAATACGGCCAGCCGTGTGGCCCCGCAACTTCCTGCTGCAACATCGCGATGTCCTGCTGCAACTCCGAGCCGCGGATCTTCACGATCGACGCCTCCGCACCGGGTCCGCGACTCCCGCTTCCGGTCGCGACACGCAGAAGCAGCATTTCCAGCGCCATCAGATCCATCTCGAGGCGCGCAATCTTGTCGCGCATGCGCGGATCATCGATCATCCGGCCACCCGCTCCGTCATGGGTCGCCGACGCATAGTGTTTCAACTGCATGAGCTCGCGGTAACAGAAGCCGATGCCAGCAATGCCCGTACGTTCGTGGCCGAGCAGGTACTTCGCGTAGGTCCAGCCGTGGTTCTCCTTGCCAACCAGGTTTTCCACCGGCACCTCGACATTGTCGAACCAGGTTTCGTTTACGTCGCGGCCGCCGTCGAGCGAGACAATTGGCCGAACCGTGACACCTGGCGACTTCATGTCGATCAGCAGCATCGAGATGCCTTCCTGGGATTTTGCCTCGGCGTCGGTGCGCACGAGGCAGAAGATCCAGTCGGCGAAGTGCGCCATCGTGGTCCACGTTTTCTGGCCGTTCACGACATAGCGGTCGCCATTGCGCACGGCGCGCGTCCTGAGCGAAGCGAGGTCGGAGCCCGAGCCGGGCTCCGAGTACCCTTGGCACCAGAAGTCGTCAATGTTCGGGATGCGCGGCAGAAAGCGCGCCTGCGTCTCGGGACTCGCGTACTTCATGAGCACGGGGCCGATCATCGTCAGACCGAACGGCAACAGACGCGGCGCGCCCGCACGCACAGTCTCGATCTCGAAGATCAGGCGTTGCAGCGCGTTCCACCCGGTGCCCCCGTGCTCCTTTGGCCAGGTCGGCGCACCCCAGCCGTACGCATTCAGGATGCGATGCCAGCGCACGTAGTCGTCCTTCTCGAGACGCTGGTGCGAAAGCACCTTCTCCCTGATCTCGATGGGCAACTTGTCCCGCACGAACGCGCGCACTTCTTCCCGGAACGCCTGATCCTCGGCGGTATAGCGCAATTCCATCTCGTGATCCTCTCAATGCAGCGTTAGAGCGTACGGGCGATCAGTTCCTTCATGATCTCGTTGGAGCCACCAAAGATCTTGCTCACGCGTGAATTCACGTAGAGGCGCGCAATCGGATACTCCATCATGTAGCCGTAGCCGCCATGCAGTTGCAGGCACTCGTCGATGATTTCGCAGCTGCGCTGCGTGCACCACCACTTCGCCATGGCGGCCGTTTCCGGATCGAGTTCGCCGCGTAACACCCGCTCCATGCAGCTGTCGACGAAGACACGTGCGATCGTCGCGTTCGTCTTGCACTCGGCGAGCCTGAAGCGTGTGTTCTGCAGATCCAGCAGACTCGCGCCGAATACCTTGCGCTCACGTACATAGTCCGTCGTCACTTCGAGCGCCCGCTCCATCGAGCCCAGTGCACCGATCGCGATCAGCATGCGCTCCTGCGGCAGCTGCTGCATCAGCTGATAGAAGCCCTTGCCCTCTTCCTCGCCGAGCAGGTTCGCGCACGGCACGCGTACCGCATCGAAGAAGAGTTCGGCCGTATCCTGACCCTTCTGGCCGATCTTCTCCAGCACGCGACCGCGGCGAAAGCCCGGCAGATCCTGCGCCTCGACCACGACGATCGACACGCCCTTCGCGCCCAGCTCCGGCGCGGTCTTGACCACCACGCAAATCAGGTCCGCGAGCAATCCGTTCGAGATGAACGTCTTCGACCCGTCGATCAGATAGTGGTCGCCGTCCTTCACCGCGCGCGTCTTGATGTTCTTGAGGTCGGATCCCGCCCCGGGCTCGGACATCGCGATGGCCCCCACGAACTCGCCGCTCGCCATCTTCGGCAGCCATTTACGCTTCTGTTCCTCGGAACCGTAACGCAGGATGTAGTGCGCGACGATCCCACTGTGTACGTTCGTGCCGAGGCTCGATACCATCGCACGCGACTGCTCAAGCGCGATGACAGCCTCGTGCGCGAACGTGCCGCCGCCACCGCCATATTCCTCGGGAATACTCGCGCAGAGCATGCCGAACTCGCCGGCCTTGTGCCACACCTCGCGATCGACGTGCTGCTGCTTCGACCAGCGTTCTTCGTGCGGCACGAGCTCGCGCTCCATGAACTTGCGGATCGAATCCTGAAACAGCACGAGATCGTCCGTGATCCACGGACGGCGATTGTCAGCCATGTTTGCTCCCTTCAAAAAACACCCGCGCGACGCCGTGCCTCACGGACGGCCGCCGCCGACCACCAGCACCTGCCCCGTCACGTAGTTGGATTCGGGAATGCACATCAGGTACACCGCACCCGCCGCCTCGACCGGCGTGCCGGCCCGGCCGATCGGAATCATGGCCTCGATGTTCTTCATCAGTTGCGGATTCACCCCGACCTTGATCTCCTTGCCCGCGATGTCGATGGTCGCCGCGTTGCCCTCGCCCGCCACCGCGTCGGTCAGGCGCGTCTTGACGAGGCCGAACGCCACGCTGTTGACGTTCACCTTGTAGCGGCCCCACTCCTTCGCCAGCGCCTTCGTCAGCCCGTTGACCGCCGCCTTCGCGGCCGAATAGTTCGCCTGGCCCGGGTTGCCCATCACCCCCGACACCGACGAAATATTCACGACTTTGCGGAACACTTCCTGGCCGGCCTGGGCCTCGGCCTTCGCCGATTCGCGGAAGTAGTCGGCAGCGGCACGCAGGATGCGAAACGGTGCGCTCACGTGCACGTCCATGATCGAATCCCACTGCTCGTCGGTCATCTTCTGGATCACGTTGTCCCAGGTGTAGCCCGCGTTGTTCACGATGATGTCCAGACGCCCGAACGCCTCGAGCGCCGCGCCTACGAAGCGCGTGCCGAAGTCCGCGTCGGTCACGCTCCCCGCGCAGACCACCGCTTCGCCACCCGCCGCAACGATCTCCTCGACCACGGCCTGCGCCGGCCCCGCGTCCAGATCGTTGACCACGACCGCCGCACCTTCGCTCGCGAGCTTCAGTGCGATCTCACGGCCGATGCCGCGGCCCGAACCCGACACGATGGCGACCTTGCCGTTCAGCTTGCTCATGTTGAATCTTCTCCTTGTCTCTTGTGATGTCAGGCGCCGAGCGCAATCAGCGCTTCGCCCGACAGTTTGATTTCGCCTTTCTGGTCACGCGTCGTGAGCGCGAGCTTCACCGTGTGCGCAGCCTCGTCCTTCTCCGTCACGACACCGCTGCACGTGACGGCATCGCCCACATGGGTGATCGCCGCGAAGCGCACCGAGAAATCGCGGATCGCCTGCTGCGGCACCCAGTTCGTCAGCAGCCTGCCGAGATAGGCCATCGACAGCATGCCGTGCGCGAATACGTCGGGCATACCGGCGCGGCGCGCGAAATCCAGGTCGACGTGAATCGGGTTGTGGTCGCCTGACGCACCGGCATAGAGCGCGAGCGTGAGGCGCGACAGCGGCGCGACGTCGAACGGCGGCAGCACAGTTCCGACCGCCAGTTCGTCGATATGAATCGATTGCATGATTGTTCCTGCTCCTGGTTGCCCGGCATTCAGCCGTTGCGTACGACGATCACACTGCGCAGGTCCGCCACCAGATCGTCGTCGCGCGCTCCTGTCACGCGGGTCTTTCGCACTACGAACTCCAGCGCGCCGCCTTTTTTCTCGTAGATGTCCGCAATGCTCGTCTCGAACGTGAGACGCTCACCCGCGAACGTCATGCGGTGGTAACTGAACTGCTGTTCGCCGTGCAGGATGCGGCCGATGTCGATGTTCAGCCGCTCCACCGCCGCACGCGGATTCGGCGACTCCATTTCGAGGCAGAACAGAAAAGTAGGCGGCACCGGCAACGACAGATAGCCGGCCTTGCGTGCCGCCTCCTCGTCCACGTAGCGCATGTCGGTCTGTCCGGTCGCCTTCGCGAAGAAGCGCAGGCGGCCGGCTTCGACCGTCACCGTGTGGCGCGAGATCAGCGCGCCGATATGACGCTTGTCGATCATGGCGTGTCCTCTGCGTCGATGCGTCTATTGACGGCCATACAGCGTGACCACACACGCGCCGCCAAGGCCGAGGTTGTGCTGTAGCGCGAAGCGGGCGTGCGGCACCTGGCGATCCTGCGCTTCGCCGCGTAGTTGCCATGTGAGTTCGGCGCACTGCGCGAGACCGGTCGCACCGAGCGGGTGGCCCTTGGAGAGCAGGCCACCCGACGGATTCGTCACCACCCTGCCGCCATACGTGTTATCCCCATCCAGGATGAACTTCTCAGCCGTGCCTTCGGGCGTGAGGCCGAGTCCTTCATAAGTAATCAGCTCGTTCGCGGTGAAGCAATCGTGCAACTCCACCACCTGAATGTCCTCGGGGCCGATACCGGCCTTTTCGTACACCTGTTGCGCTGCCGCCTGGGTCATGTCGTAGCCCACGACCTTGCGCATGTCGCCTTCGTCGAAGGTGCTGTTGCGGTCGGTCGTCATGGCCTGCGCCTTAATCACGACGCGGGTGTCGAGGCCGTGCTTCTTCGCGAACGCCTCCGAGCACAGGATCGCGGCCGCCGCGCCGCAGGTCGGCGGACAACATTGCAAACGCGTGAGTGGGTCGAACACGGTCGGCGAAGCCATCACTTCTTCGAGCGTCACGGCGCCGCGGAACACGGCGAACGGATTGCGGGCGGCGTGCTGGCGCGCCTTCACCGAGATGCGGCCGAAGGTCTCCGGCTTGATGTCGTACTCCTTCATATAGGCGCGCCCCGCACCGCCGAAGAACTGGGCCGCGCGCGGCAGCGCCGGCTCGAAGCCCTGCACCTCGGCCATCGTTTTGATGAAGCGCTCCAACGGGCCCGGACGGTCGGTGTACGTACCCTTGAGCGGGCCCGGCACCATCTGCTCAAAACCCACCGCGATCGCGCACTCGACGGTTCCGCTCTCCACGGCCTGACGCGCAAGAAACAGGGCCGTCGAACCGGTCGCACAGTTGTTGTTGACGTTGATGACTGGAATGCCCGTCAGACCGACACCGTAGATCGCGGCCTGACCCGCGGTCGAATCGCCGAATACATAGCCCACGTAAGCCTGCTCGACCAGGGCGTAATCGATGCGGGCGTCGGCAAGCGCGGCCTTTGCCGCGTTCGCCCCCATCGTCGCGTAATCGTCGCTGGCGCCTGGCTTGGTGAACGGAATCATGCCGACGCCGGCTACCACTACCTTGTTACTCATATGCGTTCCTTTCAGAATGAGAACGGTTGATCTGGAAAGTCCCGACGGGCCATTCGGGCCTGGCACGATTCGTCCTTCCGGTACAGCGCACGCAGATCGTGTCCTGAGAATCTTGCCGCCCGCCGGGAGCGGAAGTGCCGCGAAAAACTCAATGCGCTTCGGGCACCTGTAGCTAATTCCGCCAGTCGGCAACGTGGCTGCGGTGACGCTGATGGCACTTTAGGCATCTGGCGATGGGTTGTCCTGTATCGAACGAACGAATTTCGCGTGGGCTCGCGAATCGTTCGAAAGGAGTACGACTGGGCTACCCGTCTGTGGAACAATGAAATGACGGACTCACCCTGGTGAGCGTCAGGGTAGTGACCAGGGTAATACCCCGGACAACTCGCAGGGCAGCAAACCGGGCGCGATCCGCATGAGCGCGGGGCGCCAGCAAAAGTAATTGGGGACAGCAAGGGACTTGCGCGCCACCGCGCACCGGTGGCAGGCGATAGCCAGAATGGCACGCAGCGAAGTACGGCGCAGGAGGGATGACGGTGGCGCACAGGGTTGGCGTGGAAGCCTTCTACGGCAAAGTAAAGTTCACTCAAGGGATCGTCGCGTCGAAGCTGATGCCGCCCGCGAATGGCCCGACGCATCTGGTCCGCACGCATCTGATCGAGGCGATCGCGAATGCCCAGACAGCACGGCTCGTGCTGATCCGCGCTGCCGCAGGCTTCGGCAAGACCACGCTGATGCAGCAGTACGCAGCGCACTGCCGCGCAAGCCGGCGCGAAGTCGTGTGGCTGCGCCTCGACGCCGCCGACAACGATCTGCAGCGCTTTCTGTTACATCTCGATGCAGGCCTGCGCGGCACACGCGGCCATGTCGGTAGCGGCGACGCGCTCGGCATGAGCGTAATCGAGCGCGTGGCGGCCCACGGCAAGCCACTCGCCATCCTGCTCGACGACTTCGAGGCGATCCAGAGCCCGCCTGTTCTCGCGTTCACACAAAAGCTGATCGAGGCGCTCCCGCCTGGCAACGCGCTCGTGATTGCCTCACGCGTCACGCCCGAACTCGGCATTGGCCGTATCCGCGCGCGCGGTGAACTGCTTGATATCAATCCCGCCGCGTTGCGTTTCACGCTGGCCGAAGCAACCGCGTTCATCCGCGACAAATGCGGGCTGTCGCTGCGCGATGCCGACATTGCCACGCTCCAGCGCTGCACGGAAGGCTGGGCCACGGCGATCTATCTCGCCACGTTGTCGTTGCGTACCCGCAGCGACAGCGCCGCCTTCGTCGCTTCGTTCTCCGGCACAAATCTCGAACTCGCCGAATACCTGGCCGAAGACATCCTCGCGCGGCAAAGCGATGCATGCCGCTCGTTCCTGCTCGACACGAGCGTGTTGCCCCAGTTCTCGGCCTCGCTCTGCGACGCCGTCACCGGCCGCGGCGACAGCCGCGAGATGCTCGACTACCTCGAGCGCTCGAACCTCTTTCTCGTGCCGCTCGACGGTGAGCGCAACACCTACCGCTATCACCGCCTGTTCGCGAGTTTCCTGCGCCACCGGTTACGCGCCTCGCAACCCGGCCGCGAGGCCAGCCTGCATGCCGCAGCCGCGCGGTGGTACCTGGACGCACAACGCCCCGTGCCCGCGATCGACCACCTGCTCGACGCTGGCAATCAGGCCGGCGCACTGGCACAGATTGCGCGCCATTCGCGCCAGCTGCTCGGCGCGGGGCGGGTCCGGCTGTTGATGCGCTGGCTCGACCGCATCGCCGCCGATCTGCTCGCCACGCAGCCCTGGGTAGGCCTGACCTATGCGTGGGCGCTGCTGCTCAACCGCCGCTACGCCGACGCGATGCGCATGGCACAACGCATCGTCGAGAGCTGTGCAGGCCAGCCCGAGCAGGACGACGTCACGCTCGAAGCTGAAGCAATACGTGGCGTGCTGCTCGCGCTCACGGACCAGGTAGAGGCCTGCCGCCAGACGAGCGCCGCGTTGCTCGACCGGCTGCCCGACCCTGCGAACTTCACCTACTACAGTCTTGCCAACTCGCTCGCGTTCAGTTGCGTCAGCATGCATTGTTATGACGAAGCGCGCGGCGTGCTCTCACGCGCGCTGCGGCGCGCGCACGATCACCCTTTCGTGGTCATGCGGGCGATAGCGGAAACGCTCGAAGGCACCATCGACCTGGTACAGGGACGCCTCGGCATCGCGCTCGCGCGGCTCGATGCTTCAGCGGCAAATGCGTCGGTCGGCCGGCGAGACGACATCAGTGGCGAGAGCACGGGCACGAGCATGGACGGTGCGCGGGCGCTCGCGCTTTACGAGAGAAACGCGCTCGACAGGATGGCGCATCTGCTGGCCGACGCGCTGCCGCAGACGAAAAGCGTCGGCACGACCGAAGCGCTCATCTCGACGCACGTGCTCTCCGCACGCGCCGCGCGCCTCAACGGCGATGTCGAACAATGGCAGCGCCTGCTGGCCGAACTCGAACAGACGGGACGGGCCATCCAGTCCGACCGCGCGATCTGCGCCGCGTGGCTCGAACGCGCGCGCGTCGCCACGCTGGAAGGCCGCTTCGACGCCGCCGAACAGGCGCTGCGCGCAGCGCAGCTGCACGGCGATTGGGCCAGCGGCGATGTTGCCTTCCTGTCGACCGAGATCGATCAGCCGTTGATCGCCCGCGCTCGCCTTGACGTCGCCGAGCGCCGTTATGCCGAGGCCGCGAGCACGCTGCGCGAAGCGCTCACGTCCGCCAACGCCCGCCAGCGTCATTGGCGCGCGCTGAAGCTTCGACTGCTGCTCGCACTCGCGCTGGACGGCGGCGGCGATCGCGACGGCGCATTCGAGACGCTCACCGAGGCGTTGCGCATGGCGAGTCATGAAGGCTACGTGCGCACATTCCTTGACGAAGGCGAACGCCTGATGCGGCTGGTCGGCGCGTGGGCCGAATGCGGCCCGGCCGGCATCGCGGCGCTCGGCATCGCACCGGCGTTCGTCGAACAGTTGCTGGGCGACACGAAGCCGTCCGGCACACTTTCCCCGCGTACCGCAGCGACGAAGCTTTCACCCTACGGCGCCGACATCCCGGTCGAATCGCTCACGGCGCGCGAACTCGTCGTCTTGCACATGCTTTCGGCCGGCCACCGCAACCGCGTGATCGCCGAGAAGCTGTTCGTCTGCGAGACGACCGTGAAGACGCATCTACGCAAGATCAACGCGAAGCTCGGCGCGCAGAACCGGACTCAGGCCGTGGCAATCGCGCGCACTCAGGGGCTGATTCCCTGAGTTTTCCGAAGCACCGATCCGCCCGGATGTGTGTCGCGCCCGTGGATCGAATCTCCATGTTCAACGCACGACATCTGGAAACATTGCGCTACCCGATCGATCCGTTGCCGTCACTCCACCGCATCAACCGCTCACGGCATAAATCCGCGTAAATTCCCATTTTCGAGCCTAACCGCGCGCCACAGACCCACCTCGGTGGAAAATAGTGATATGTAGCCACCCTGACTCGGCGCGTCGGCCAGACAGTACAACTTTGCGTTGCGAATCGGACGCCCCTGATGATGTGTCGGCCATTCGATGTAGAGGTCCTGATCTTTACCCGGGCGCCGTGCCAGAGGAATTTCGACCTGCCCGCCGTCCCATGTCACTCGCAATTTACGATACCAGTGCGAATCCATATCTGTCGTGATCCTCACCCAGGCACGACATTTGACCCCAAGTTCCCAATAGACTTCGCCCGGATGCTCCGGCGTTCCGAATCGGGCAACCAGGTTTCCGTCATCATTCACCTGAGCAAAGAATCCCGTACCCGGGTGCGATGATAGTTTGCCCGATTCCCACAGCGTTTGCTCCTTTCCTTTAACCCTCAGCGCGCCATCGTTGTCCAGTACAAGCTTATAGGTGATCGGCAAAACGCCCCCCTTTCCCGCTAGCTGGAGCGCCGATCCGCTCTTGCTCCGAAACAGCGGGACATAGGCGTCGGGAAGGGTGCCGGAAAATACGACTACAGCGCCGTCCACATCGATAAACAGACCATGCGAACCGTTGGCGGACACCAGCGATGAACCCACCAGTTCCGGGTCCCTGGGTTTTAGATATCCCGATGCGTAGAACTCGAAGTCCGGCGAAAGGAACTCCCCCGAGCGAAGGCATTGAGCTGGGTTAGATTTAATCATTGACGGTTTGACATTGACATATAAAAGATTAAACATCCGACGCGCGCTCTCAAGCGGCAAGTCAGCCGAATTTATGCTTCAATCGCCCAGCATCATGACTTCGAACGGCGACGTTCTCTTGCCCTCTCGATTTCCATGGAGCCCAATTGATTAAACAATGCCTGATCGCGATACAACTCCACATCCGGTTTAAAGCCGATGATGATGCAGTCCGCGGAATTGTAGCGACTATCTTTATCGACTCCGGAGATGTAAACACTCGACAATTTCATCTTCTCCGTCTTGATAACGTGACTGTTTCCACCTGATCCGCCCAGTTTGGATGTCAGGCCGTTATTCACGTAGGTAAACTGAACGGCATCAACCACCGTGCCGCTCCAGACTTCCGCGCCAATAATCGTATCGGCGAAGTTAACCGTAGTCGCGCCTCCACCGCCGCCGCCCATCCGCGGCGTCGTGGTTACGCCGTCCGGTCCCTCTCCCGCCGCGTAGGTCAGTTGCGCGGAATCGAGGCGCGAGCCCGAATGGATGAGCATTGACTTCGGCAATGATCGCGGTTGCCGCGGCAGTTGAATGGCCCCGCTATCTCCGGCGTTTCCATACGGGCCGTAGTAGATCTCCGCGTCAGGCACAATGGTTTTGGGATCGTTGGTGGGATATTTTATGAAGTCGTAGTAAGGCCATTGTTCGATCAGACTCATCGCCTTATTGCGTGCATTTGTCCTGTACTCATTCGACGAAGCAAATGGCTCGCACGAGTCATAGTGACATAGACTGTCCAGTCGCCGGGAGTAGGAATACCGATATAATTTGTTCGCGTACGGAAGCGCGAAAGAAAGGAATGTTTCAACCTCCTTAACCTCTCGAGACGTATCTTGCAAACCCCAATCCGCGGCATTCGTCTGGGCATCCCTTAAAAACCCAAGGTACGCGCTACCATACAGAGCGTAAAGGGGTAACAGCGCCTCCTCATATCCAGAGGTTTGAAAATATGAATCCTTGTTGCGGATGTTTTGCTGACAGTCTCGCCAGGCTTCCAGTTTTTCGCCATGAGATACATTGCTTGTCACGATGTCGATATAAAGTTCGATCTCCGACCTGACGTAGTTCAGGTGATCGGTCGCTTGTGCCAGGACGGTTTCCGAAACAATGTCCCTGATCTGCCGCGTGATGTCTTCGATCGCGCTTTCCTGTCCGCAATCAGCTTGCGGCCAGAAGGCCCCCATCAGTCCGGCAACGAGCCCCCCCAACGGATGTACGGCCGAGAGCGCGGTCGTTACCACCACCATTGCAACCAGATTCCAGGCCTGCCCCGGACACTGCAGCGCTACGGGCTGAGCTTTCATGGAGGTTGCGGACGCTGCACTGCCTGCGCCTCCTTGAGCTTCGTCGCCTCCGCCGCCAGAGCACGCTGCGAGCGAAAACACCGTTGGCGCGAACGTCAACGCGACAGCACTCTGAATGAATTTTCGTCGAGTAAGGCAGCTCGTCGCAGGAGGGTTTTCGTGATCGAACTTGAATTGCGCCATTTCAGTAATCCAGAATTAATTTCGAAACACCGTGTCGGCCTGGCTTCCCCATCGCCCGCACTATCGGAAACAGAAGATTTCCCATCAATAAAGTGCATGAAAACATCGGAATTATTAATGCGTAGCCGCGTGATGCCCGGATACTGGGAAGGCGATTTCATCAAGGGTGCGCAATGCATCGTCCGCCGGTGCGCTGGTCGCCCCTATTCAACTGGCGGCGGTGTCGGGATTCATAGTTGCATGCGGGAGGGAAGATTTCATCTTCAGTTCTGAAGATGAAAACAGAGAAGGGCTACTGAACTTCAAGAATAATCAGACGATACGGCACAAGTTGATTGCGGCAACGACGGGTCAAGCCGATATCCGTCGGTTGGTGACTACCGCGCCGCTCGCCGCAACGTCGAGGCCTGCAGCATCATTGTCCATGGCGCTCTTTTCAACAGGGGGAGCCTTCGGAAAACTCGGCGTGATTCAGGTTCGACGGGAACAAGACACCCAAGCCCGCAACAATCTGTTCAACGTGGCGCAGATTGCGGGCATTCATTTTGTCCAGTACCACCCGGATTTGCGTCCGGATGGTTCCTAAAGAAACGCCACGGGAGCGAGCGACATCTTCTGCTGTCGAGCCTCCCAAAAGCGCCACGGCGACTGCAGCTTCAGCAAACGTTAAGCGAAAAAAATCGCACAACATTTCTCCGCTAGGCACCAATAAGGCAGTCAATGGTCTCGCGAGGACCATCGCCGTTCCTGATGCCAATCCCCGGCGTGAGTTGCCCTCCATAGCGACGCGCGTCGGAATTGGGGAAACGACCAATGCCATCGATGTATCGTTTTCAACCGAATGGACGCCGGGCGCGCGGACACGCATGGTGCCGCCCGCTCCGCCGGCAACGGCTGACAAGACCAGTTTCTTGAGTACGTCGTGGTCTTCTCGTCGGGATGCGCGCAGATGTGACTCCCGGCTCTCGGGCATCCCGGAAAACGCAAAAAACAAGCCGGCATTCGGCGCTTTCGTCATACGAACGCCGGCCGCATTAGCGAATTTAACGCGCAGATCGGCATCGACAATAGCCACGAAGAGCGGTAACGCGGCTAAAGCGGCAAAGCCTGAGTCTGCAGTGCTGGCTTTTATTTTAAGGTCCCTGTAAACCCGAAGACCTCGCTCAAGGTGTCTCAGCAGCATCGTAATCCGCTCGCGGCTTTCCTTGTCGAAAGGTCCAGCCTGCAAGTCGCGATAGAAGGCAATCGGGGCGCCTTCGTCGACCGCGAGCACGCCTCCGAACGAATAGTGCTGTCCATTGTGACGTGCGAAATCGTTATAGTATTCGGTGCGGATTAGTGCGTTGCGGTTGATGAGGGCTCGCTCGTCAAAAGCCATCGACTCCTTCACTAACGAGTTCGAAAATATAGTATGGCTACGAATGCGCAGCGGATCGATCGCATAGAAGTGCTCGTGATAGATCTTCCTCGCAGAATCGGACGGCATTAAGGCGTTTTCTCCTTCTTCGTCAATTCGCAGTGCGACGCTTCCTGCGTCAACATAATTCCGCAGTCTGTCTCCCAATTCAGTCCAGCCGAGGCCGCCGGTCGCCGCTTCGTAGATCGCGGCCACGATCGAAGAACTATCTGATCTCATCATCGTCGCTCCATGCGGCGAAAGCGCCTAACCCGGACGACGCAGGTCATCGTAGAGCTAAGGACCTACGCGCTTAGAAAGTCTACGCCGTTTAGCGAATCAGTCGAGCGAGCCATATCATCACGCCGGCCCCGGCAGCCGCTGAGCCGGAGGACCAAACTCGACCTCGTCACGCTGCCTTCCACGAGCCGTGCAAGCCGGCTGGTACCCGCCGTGGCAGGCGTATAACCGCGAGCGGCTTATTCTCCAGACGGCGCGCGTCAAGGATCATGAAGCTGCCGCCGACACTAGCCGCCTCATGGACGAATGTGAAGATAAATCCATCCTCTTCCTGCCCGCCATGAGGATCGGCGACGAACACCGGCTCGCATATTGTCACCCCGGGCGGAAATTGGTGGACAGTCTTCTTCCCGGTCTGCAGGTCATAGCGAGCAATCGCTTCGAAGGCGCCGGGTTGAGGCGTCTCGCCGGGACGGGGATCGCGCAATCCCACATACCCGTAGCGGGCTCTGCGGCCAAGATAAGCGTCATTGATGCGACCGAACTCGCAGGGTCGATCATCAATGGTTTGGTCTTCCACGATGTTTGTGTCGGTATGAATCACCAGGCGATGAAGCTCAAGCTTCCTGGCGGCTGAGGTCAGCGAGAAAGCGTCGTACCACGGGACAACTATTTCGATGCGATCGCCCTCGGCGAATGCATTCACCGCATGCCAATGGAAGAACGGCGGCCCCTTGATCCATTTGACATCCTCTGCCGCGTGCGCATCGCGCGGCACCAGCGCGACCATCGTGCCCCTATCCGGCTCCCAGACCGCAGGTGGCCCCTTGCGCGAAAAATCGAAAACCAGCGGACAGATAAAGGCCACCACGTGGCGATCGGTAATGGCAACGTCGTGAACGATGGCAGGCCACGGCGCCTGGAACGTCACGGCGCGGTCGAGCTGCCCCGTCTTGTCGGCGCGCAGGTAAACGAGCCCGCCCGTCTCCAGGTGGTAGGCGATCGCCAGAAGCTCCCCGCTAGCCGGATCGACCTTCGGATGTGCTGACATCGCGCCGGGCAGCTTGCCGTCATAGTTGAACAGACCAACCGTATTGATATCGCGATCCATTTCGTAGGGCGCGCCGCCCTCGTAGAGGGCCAGGTAACGTCCACCGTGATGAATGATGTTGGTGTTGGCGAGGTTAGCGTGCGGCGGTGGGCTGAAGGTTGAGTTGTAGATGCGCTGACCCGCTGCACGTTCTCTGGCCAGTTCCTTCGTCAGTACCCAGCGATTCCGATACCGCGCCCGTCCGTTCTCGAGATAGATAGCGTGGATCATCCCCGTCCCATCAAACGGGTACGCGTAGTGTTCGTCAGGCTTGAATTCCGGATTCGGACCATTGCGCATGAACACGCCGCGAAGGCCCTTGGGTATCTCACCTTCGATCGGCAAATTCGCGTCGTTCCGTTCGTCGAAGACCAGCGCGAAGGCCCGAGTCAAAAAGGGACTTTCGCTCGTCCATGTGTCAATATCGCCCGCTTCAGGAGCCGCCATGTCAGCCGCGGCCGCGAGGGGGGATCCGAACGGCAGGTTGCCCACCAAAAGTGCGCCGCTCCCAATCGTCAAGAAGTCGCGCCGCGACACGAGGCGTTTGTGACTGGTCATGATCTGCCCCCACCATGTCTAACTCGCTGGAATTCATACTTTTACCGTGCTCATCAATCGTATGATAGGTGGGCATTGAGTCATCCAGCTATATGATGAGGTTACCTTTACGCAGTCTTGTCGAGGGTGCCCTCCTTTGAGCCCTCGTCAACCTTCCGACGGATGCCGATGCGTCTTCGCGACCTAACGTGCCGGAGCGACGCGGGCGGATCGGGAGAAATCCGCTTCGCGCTTTTCCAGGAACGCCCGGCAGGCCTCCTTCGCCTCGGCATGGTGCAGTCGCCGGCCGAGCACTTCAATTTCACGCCGAACCGTTTCGAAGAGTGCCTCCGGGCTTGCCCCCTGGCGTAACAGCTTTCTCGTGTCGCGCACCGCCCCAGGCGGCAGCGCTTTGAAGCGCTGCGCGATCCGGATAGCATGAGCCAGCACCTCAGCCGCGGGTAGCGCGGCATTGGCCAAGCCGAATCCGACGGCCTCCGCTGCCGTCAATGGCTCCCCAAGGAGGACCTTCTCGGCAGTACGCACGCGGCCAAGCAGTTGAGGAAGGATCGCGCTGGATGCAAATTCGGGAACCAGACCGAGTTTGACGAAGGGCATAAAGAGACGCGCGTCTTCGGATAGATAGACCAGGTCACAGTGCAACAGCATGGTCGTCCCGATTCCAACCGCAACGCCCGTCACCGCCGCGACGATGGGCTTACCGAAAAACAGCAAGGCTCGCATAAAGCGGAGCACCGGCCATTGCTCGAGTTCCGCGCCCTCGCCGGGCGGACGCTTGAGAAAGTCTTCCAGGTCATTGCCGGCCGTAAAGACGCCCGGCTGGCCGGTGATCACCAAGGCGTACACGTTGGTATCCGCCTGCGCAGCGACGAGCGCGTCGGCCATCGCGTCGTACATGTCGAGGGTAAGGGCATTCTTCTTCAGAGGGCGAGCGATCTCGATGACCGCGAGGCCATCGTGTACGGAGGCAATGATGCTCATGTCGTCGCCTCGTTCGGGAATGGCAACCGGATGCTGTTCGACACGGGCACTTTGAAAACCGACACGGCCCGCTGCTGCTTCACGGCCTGTTGTTCGAGCGACAGTGAAGCCGCCGACGCCTGCTCGACCAGCGCGGCATTCTGCTGGGCGACCTCGTCCATCTGGCTCACGGCCTGATTGACCTGTTCGATGCCGAGACTCTGCTGTTTCGACGCCTCCAGAATGCCGACATTGATGTCGGCCAGTCGCTCGATAGCCCGCTGGACCTCGTTCATCGCGTGACTGACCTCGTCCGCCTTCGCCGAGCCACCGGCGATGCTCGCAACAGAATCCCGAATCAGCGCCTTGATTTCCTTGGCTGCACTCGACGAACGTTGCGCGAGACTACGCACTTCGCCGGCTACGATGGCGAATCCGCGGCCGTGATCGCCGGCGCGCCCGGCTTCCACGGCGGCGTTCAACGCCAGAATATTGGTCTGGAACGCAATACTTTCAATCAAGGCGGTAATGTCGACGATCCTGGTTGAACTGGCCGAAATGTCTTCCATTGCGCTGCGCATGCGTCCGACCACCGTATTGGTCTCGTCGGCAAGGCGCGATGCACTGGCCGCGAATGCACTGGCATCGTTGGCGTTTTGTGCATTCTGTTCGACCGTGGCTGTCAGCTCTGCCAAACCTGTCACGGTTTCCTCCAGCGACGCTGCCTGCTGTTCAGTACGAGCCGAGAGATTGGCGTTACCTGCCGCGATCTCACTGGACGCGTGCAGAATCGAGTCGCTCGACACCTTGATGTTGCGCACAATATCGGAAAGGTGATCGTCCATCTTCTTTAGCGCATCGAGCAATTGCCCAAACTCGTCGCGCGACTGTATGGCTATCGGGTTCCCAAGTTGACCTTCTGCGATGCGTCGCGCGACACTCAGCGCCGAGCGCAGCGGCACCATGATCTCCTTGAGCAAATAAGCGGACGCGCCGATCGCAACCCCCATTCCCAGCGCCATCACACCGAGTGCGACCCACAGCAGCGCATGAAATGTCTCGGCACCCTCTTCTGCCACGTGCTTCGCATGGGCCGCGTTGAGGCTGATGTCATGGGCGATGCCTTCGGACAAGGCCTTACCGATTTCGGTAAGTTCGTCAATGGTGAATGCCGCCACATCCAGATTCCCGGAGCCTAGCATTGACACGATGTCACTGCTTTGGGACTGAAACGCGCTCAGCGACGCAGCAATCCGTTCAGCCGCCTTTCTCTCCTCAGGTGTGCTGATCTTGTCCGGATAGTACCGGTGCCACGAGGCATCGAGTTTTTTCTGCTCGGCCTCGATAGCCGCCACCATCGAAGCGGCCTTGTCCTGATCGTGCAGCACCTGGATATATCTCATCTGCAAGCGGATTTCAAGTGCAGCGGACTGCATGGCGGCGAGATCTTCAATCGGCTCAGTGCTGCCTGTGTACATAGAGTTCATGCCAGCGCTGAGCGTTGCCAGGCCGCGAATACCGCTGACACCGATCACCGCCATCAGAACCACACAGACACCCAGTGCAAGTATGATCTTGAACCGGATTGTGCTCGCGTACTTGTTCATTCATCCACTTCCCATCGAATAGGGATTTACCGGGAGGAAAAGTGCAGACTTACGGGTCCAGTGGGCCGCCCGCCCATCCCGCCGACTGCGTCGAGCCGGTCAGCTTGGCCACCACCTCGCCCTGAACGATCAACCGTTCGCGGCTAGCGGTGACCAGGCGACCCGCCTGAGGGGCGTACAAGACGTGCTCGCTGGAGGGTTCCCCAGGACGCGCCACGATTCGCGCAAAGCGCTCGCCGGCCTCGAGATACGCACCGAGTTCGCGCTCGTACACCACAATACCCGCCGACGGTGCCAGCACGGTTTCCATATGTGCGATCGGCACCATCTCGCCACGCCAGTCGACGCGCTCCACACGCTTGTCCACGACGCCGCGCCCGCACAGAAACGCATACAGCCCTTGCGCGTCGCGTTCGGCCAACTCGTCGGAAACGTCGCCCTGGCCACGCAGTTCGAGGGTCGCGACCAGGCGTCCCGCCGTCTCCTCTCTCCGCACCCAGTGCGATACAACGGCGCCTTCGAACGCGCTGTCTTCGTCGTCATCCCAGACAATCGCCAGATCCGGAGTGAGCGCATCGACCAGATCGCCTGCAACTGGCCAGAAACGTCGGTGCACGTACACGTAAGGCAGCGCTTCCGCGTCGGTATGAAGGTCGAGCACAATCTGCGCGTCGAGTGCGAGATTGAGAAGCGCTTTCTGCCAGACCCCGACGGCCGTCGACGGCTCTGTCGCTGCCGACTCGGTGAAATGGCGATTGAAATTGCGATTGGTCGCTTCGTGAAAGCGGCCGACCAAACGTCCTTGACAGAACTGCGTCAAACCGAGCGGGTTCGCTTGAGGCACGACTGTCACGGTGCCGCGCAGAAGTCCGGCGTCCTGGGCGTCGCGAAGCATCGGCAGCAGCTTGTGTAGCACCAGCATGCCCGCAATCTCGTCGGCATGAACGCCAGCCTGCAAATGGACACGTGGACCGTCACCATCGCCCGTGAGGCGATACGCGCGAACCACGACAGGTTGTCCCGCGTCATTCATGACAGTGATGGAAACATCCTCGATCATCCAGACCTCCTGTGCAAAAATTGGACGGCCGCCGCGCAGCGGCAGCCGTACGCTTCGTCATATTGATTTGAAAAGGCGCCAGTGCGGCGCAGCGCTCACCGACTAGCGCCTCGGCTGCGAGTCGTGCGTCAAGCCCGGGCAGCGCGGAGCCGGTCAAGCGCGTCGACAAATGCGGTAATTCGTTCGCACGCCTCTGCGAGCCGCGCCTCATCGACCACGAAGCCCAGCCTGACATAGCCCGCGGCGGTATCGCCGAACGCGCTCGCGTCGAGCAAGGACACCCCTTGCAAGCGGAATAGCTGCCACGTGAAATCGACGGCCTCAAGGCCTGTTCCCGATACGTCGATCATCATGAACATGCCGGCCTCGGGGAGGAGACAGCGCAACCGCGGCACCGTGCTCAGACGTGCATACACAAGATCACGCCGGCGCCGGTAAATCTCGCGCATCTCGCCGACGATCTGCTCCGAATGCTCCAGTGCCGTCAAGGCGGCTTGCTGAATAAAGCCGGGTAGGCCATAGAGCATGCACAACGCGAGTCGCTCCAGATGACCGATAAGCTCCGGCGGTCCAGCCACCCAGCCCATGCGCCAGCCGGGCATTGCATGAGATTTCGACAGGCTGCCGAGCGTCACGGTGCGCGCCGCCATCTCAGAAAGCGACGCAATACTCAGGTGTTCCCGCTCGAAAGTGAGGTCCCCGTAAACCTCGTCGGACAACACCCATAAATCGTGTTGGCGAGCGAGCAAAGCAATCCGCTCCAGATCCGCGCGCGGCATCACCACGCCCGTCGGATTGCAGGGCGTCGCAAAGAAAATCGCTTTGGTGCGCGGCGTGATCGCGGCCTCAAGGGCGTCGCCATCCAGATGAAATCCGTTTGCCAGATTGACCGGCACGGGAATCAGCGTCGCACCGGCAGCGCGCACGCTGGCCTCATATGTCAGGTACATCGGATCGGGCACGATCACTTCGTCACCGGCTTCCAGCAAGCACTGCGAAACCGCAAAAAGACCGTTTTGCGCGCCCGCGACGACGATCACATGATCGGCCGTGACAGCGAGCCCGGTTGCTCGCGCGTGGTTGCGCGCGATGGCTTCGCGCAGCACAGTGCGTCCCGCCACTTCGCTATAGTGCGTATCGCCCGAGCGCAACGCCTGCACCGCGCTTTCCACAATCACTTCTGGTGTTGCGAAGTCAGGATCACCGACGCTCAGCACAATGACATTTTCGCCATTCGCGCGTGCCTGCTGCGCCGCATAGTGGATGTCCCAGGCGGATGTGCGCTTGCCTTGCAAGCCCTCCATCCGGTTAGCGTACTTCATGAAAATCCTCCTTGCGCAACGCGAGTCTCGTTGGGTCAATCAACTGGTTTCAGTGCGGCCAGATGTCGATCGGAAAATACTTCTTCTCGATCTGCTGGTACTTGCCGGAATCGTGAAGCTGGGTGAGCGCGGCATCGATCCGCTGCTTGAGCGCCGTATCCGACTTGCGAATACCCGCGCCCACACCGTAGCCATAAATCGCGGGATCCATCTTCACGCTACCCGGCCCCTTCAGTTCGAACTCCGATCCATCCTTCGTCTTCAGGAAGGAAAGCACGCCGAGTTCATCCAGGTACATGGCATCGATCCGGCCCGCAACAAGATCCTCGTTGCAATCGTCCTGTGTGTCGTAGAGTCGCACGGTGGCGTTCTTTCCATAAGCGCTTCTGATGAATTCCGAATTGCCCGTGGAGCCCTGCACGCCGATCACCTTTCCGCCAAGCCCTGCAGGCGTGTAGGCCAATTTTGCATCCTTGCGACCAACGAAAGTGCCCGGCGTCTCGTAGTACGGGCGTGAAAACGCAATGATCTTCTCGCGCTCGGGCAAAATTCGCATCGAGTTGAAAATCACGTCGATCTTGTTGCTCTGCAGCGCAGCAATGATCCCGTCCCACGCCACTTCCTTGATCTCGCAACTGGCTTTCATCTGTTCGCAGAGCGCGTGGATCAGGTCCGGTTCGAAGCCCAGCCACTGCCCGGTTGGCGTCTTTGTGAGGAACGGTGGATACGGCTCCGCGGCCACGCCAAAGCGCAGGGTGTCGTCTGCCGCGCTCGCCCTGCCGGTGAAAGCGGCCATGAAGAACACGCAAGACAGGATAAGCGTGATCGCGCGAAATAGCGGTTTCATCGTGTACCTCCGAGTGCCGAACATAGGTCGAATCCGACCACCCACTGCACGACCTGGCAAGGCCGTGGCCACCTTGTCTCACGGCGCGGCGCCTGCCGCGCGCCGGCTCGAATCAACTGTATGCAAGTATAAGTTTTGTTGAAAATTTGTTCAATAAGGAAAACGCCAGGCACACCGCAACGCATGGTTTGGCACGGAGAAATTTTGCATGCACAGAACGCCACCCCTTTCAATTGAACAACTGTCCGGTAGTCGCATATAATCGATCGGGTAAAGACTCCGAAGGCCTAAGGATGAAATCGACCATCAGCAATGAAGCCGCCGAACCGCGTCGGCGTGGCGTTCGCGAAACGCCCGCCGTGCGCCAGCAATCGATCATCGACGCGGCGATGCGCTGCATAGCGCGCTACAGTTACTCCGAAACCACGATCGACCGCATTTGCGCCGAAGCCAAGGTGTCGCGCGGTCTGATCAACCATCATTTCCAGTCGAAAGACGAGTTGATGGCGCAGACCTACAAGCGGCTCGCTTCAGATCTCCGGGCCATTTCGCAAGCGGCTTCCGAAAAAGCCAACGGTCCGGAAGAGAAGCTGAATGCCACCGTGCGGGTGTGCTTCATCCCTCCCGTGTTCACGCCCAAGAACGTCAAGGTGTGGCTCGGCTTCTGGAGCGTCGCGCATAGCGATCCGGTCATCCGCAAGACTCACAAGGAGATGTACGGCAACTACCGGAAGCTGCTGGAAAACCTGTTCGATGAGATCAGTAAGCTGCGTGGCGTCCCGATCAACAGCCCGCTAGCGGCATTGACGCTCACCGCCGTGATGGACGGATTCTGGCTGGAACTCGCTCGCGATCCGACCTCCTTCAAGCCGGAGGACGCGCTCGAAGGCTGCATGCTCGTGATCGACAGTTTCGTGCCGCCATCGGCTAGCCGCAAGCGCGCGTGAAAGCGCGGAAACGGCTGCCGCCAGGTCGGGCGCCAGCCGCTTCCGCGTGATCTGGCGCATCCCTACAGATCGAGCACCAGCCGCGCGGTTTTCGCACGCGACACGCACACTAGGATGGTTTTCTGGGCCGATTTTTCGTCGTCGCTCAGATACTGGTCGCAATGCTCAGCTTCGCCCTCCACGATGCGCGTCTCACAGGTTCCGCACACGCCTTCACGACACAGGCAATCAATCTGCACCGAGCTTTGACTCTCAATGGCCTGCAGAATACTGACATTGTCGTCGACAGAAATCTCCTGCCCCGTCTTTGCCAGAACAACCGTAAAGGCACCGCTCTTGCCGCGGGTCGCGCCGAACTGTTCGCGGTGAACCTGCCGCGGCGGTAAGCCGCGCTTGTGTGCGGCGTCCACCACCGCGTCGATCATCGCGACAGGACCGCACACGTAGATATGCGCATCGTCTTCGATCGACGCAAGCAGCGCATTCACATCAAGCGATTGTCCCAGGCTGTCGGCATATAGATGCACGTGCTCCCGGTGCGGACCGCTCAACAGTTCCTCCGCGAATGCAGCGTGCTCCGGACTGCGATGCCCGTAGTGGAGCGTATAGTCGGCTCCCCATGCCTGCAGTTCGTGGAGCTGCGAGAGGAACGGGGTAATACCAATGCCACCGGCAATCAGCACGTGACGGGGTGCCGCCTGCTCAAGCGCGAAAAGGTTGTGCGGGACCGAAATATCCAGTGTGCTTCCCACTTCGACCCGCTCGTGCATGAACGCGGATCCTCCCTTCGAGCGCTCTTCGAGCCGCACGCCGATTTCATAACTCGCCGTGTCTTCAGGCGAGCTCATCAGAGAATACGCGTTGCGGTAGACGGCAGCGCCATCGCGCATCTGAACGATCACGTGACTGCCGCCCGTGAAGCGCGGCAATGGCCGGCCGTCCATGGCTGCCAGCTTGAAACGCTTAACCAGTGGCGTTACGCGTTGAACTTCGACTACCTTGACCGCGATCATTTCGAGTTGTTTCATCTTCCCCTCCACAACATCCTGCGTACCGCCCTGCGTCGCCGTTCCTGCGTTGCGCTTCAGACGCCGCCGATGACCAGGTATTTCATTTCCAGATAATCGTCGAGCCCGTACTTCGATCCTTCTCTCCCGATTCCCGATTGCTTCACGCCGCCGAACGGCGCCATTTCGCTCGACAGCATCGTGGTGTTAATACCGACCATGCCGTATTCGAGTTGCTCCGCCACCCGCCAGACACGGCTGATATCGCGGCTGTAGAAGTACGCGGCCAGCCCGTAAATGGTGTCATTCGCCATGCCTACGACATCCTCGTCGTCGGTAAAGCGCACGATAGGCGCGACCGGACCGAAGATTTCGTCGTCGAGAATAGCCATGCCTCGTGTGACTCCGCTCAACACGGTCGGTTCGAAGAAGTTGTCGCCGAGCGGGTGCGAGCCGCCGCCGGCCAGCACCACGGCGCCCTTGGCTACCGCGTCGTCGACATGGCCGCGAACCTTTTCGACCGCCCGGCGGTTGATCAGGGGACCGACCTGTGAGGCATCGTCGAACCCGTGGCCCACCGTCAATTCCCGCACCTTGCGGGCAAAGCGCGCCGCAAATTCGTCGTGAACCTTCGCATGCACATAAAGACGGTTGACGCTGATGCAGGTTTGCCCCGCGTTGCGATATTTCGCGGCAAGCGCACCTTCTACGGCAGCGTCGAGGTCAGCGTCGTCGAACACGATGCACGGCGCGTTGCCGCCCAATTCGAGCGACACTTTCTTCACGGTCTGCGCACACTGCTCCATCAACAGCCGGCCAACCCGCGTCGAACCGGTGAAGGTGAGCTTGCGCACGCTCGGGTGGCCGGTCAGTTCCGTGCCGATGGCCGACGGATCGCCGGTCACCACGTTCAGCACACCGGCAGGCACACCGGCGCGCATCGCGAGATCCGCCAGCGCCAGTGCGGTAAACGGCGTCTCGTTGGCCGGCTTGACGACGAGCGTGCAGCCAGCGGCCAGCGCGGGGCCCGCCTTGCGGGTAATCATCGCAGCGGGAAAGTTCCACGGCGTAATGGCCGCGCAAACGCCAACCGGCTCCTTCACGACGAAACTGCGCTGCCCCGTCGAGGTATTGGCGATGACATCGCCGCCGACCCGTTTCGTTTCTTCCCCAAACCACTCGATAAACGACGCGGCGTACTCGATCTCGCCGCGCGCTTCCTTCAACGGCTTGCCCTGCTCGAGCGTCATGATTCGCGCCAGATCATCTACATTGGCGAGGATCAGTTGCGCCCAGCGCAGCAGCACTTCGCTGCGCGCCTTCGCGGTCCGGCCGCGCCAGGCGGGCAAAGCAGCCTCTGCGGCGACCACCGCTTCAACCGCCTGTGCGCCGCTCATATCCGGCACCACACCAATCGTCGCGCCCGTTGCCGGGTTATCAACCGCGATCGTGGCGCCTCCGTGCGCATCAACCCACGTGCCGCCGATCAGACATTGCTGCCTGAACAACGTCGTGTCGCTGAGAACTGATTTCATCGTTCAAATCCACTTGCTTCGTTTCGGCCGCCTGCGCGGAGATCGCGTCAGGAGGCTGAGTGCACCTTGCCGACGAGCTGATGAAAATGCGCAATGCCATGCTCGCTGATGCCGCTGCGCTGACGGTCCACCATGATCCGTCCTTGCCCGCGATAACCCCGCGATTTGAGGCCTTTCTGCACGCTCTCGACCAGACGCAGGTCCTCTTGCGAGAACACGTCCCGATACCAGTCGATCAGCTTCTTCTGCGCATCGGTCAGTTCGGTATTGAGGAAGTAGACGTCGTAGTACTGCAGCGTGACGTCCGCGCTGACCGGGAACTCATAGAGCGCGGTCATGAAGTCGTCGCCCGGCGGCACGTTGAACATCGAACACGGCCACGCCCAGAAACCGCTGAACGCGCGGTTGCTCGTTGCATCATTGAAGCTGTAGCCCTTTTCGGAGGACTTCGCGTGTCCGAATTGCAGCGTCCAGTTACCGTGCAGCGTATGGCCGTAGGTGTCCATGCGCACCGAGTCGGAAAAACCGGGGTGGGCGGGTGCGCAGTGATAGCACTCCATGTAGTTGTCCACCACGGCCTTCCAGTTGGCGTTCACGCTGGTCACGAAACGCGCGCCGAGACGCAGATCCTCGACATTCGGGCATGCGGTGCGCAACTGCGCGGCGAGGCCTGGCAACTGGCTTTCGACGGACTCGGCGTTCGGGTTCATGTTGATGAAGACGAAGCCGCCATACTCTTCGACCTTGAGCGGCGAAAGTTCGAACTTGTCATTCTGGAAGTTCACGACTTCGATGCAGTTCCGCGCGAAAGCCAACTGTCCGTTGAGTTTGAAGGTCCACGCGTGATACGGGCAGGTGATGACGTTCTTCGACTTGCCGCTACCGCTCAGCAACTGATGGCCGCGATGCGGACAGACGTTGTAAAACGCCCGCAAGACCTGATCGTTCCCGCGCACGATCGCGATACTCTCGCCGATCACCTCGCGGGTAATAAACGAGTTCGGCTCCGCGAGCTCGCTGCAATGCGAAACGCATATCCACGAATTGGCGAAGACGCGCTCCTTTTCGACTTCGAAAACGTCCTGCCTTGTGTAAAACTCTGCCGGGATCGTGAAGGCTTCATCAGGGTTCCCGCAAAAATCCGCGGGAAGAGTTGGAGTCGTCATCTCGTTGCTCCTCTACGTATGAACCAGTATCAGACTGGAGAAACCATCATAGCTCTCCAGCCCTCTATATTGAATGAATGTTCAACCTGAAATAAGTATATGTCTGGCTGAAAATTTGTTCAACCAGATCTTATCTCGACCTAGGGATTCTCCGACTGCGCGATCGCGTGATCCGAGGCAAGCGCCGACGGTTCTTCGCGGCGGGCCGCCGCGGCAACCACTCCGTCATCCATCAAGGCACCAATGTCCGCCGGGTCCATGCCAAGGACGCCACGCAGGACCTCGAAGGTGTGCTCGCCGAGCAATGGGGGCGCCGACTTATATTCGACCGGTGTGGCGGACAGGCGCATCGGATTAGCGACCACCGGCACCGAACCCGCGTCCGGATGCGGGATATAGCGCACCGCCTGCCGATGCACGGCCTGTTCGCAATTGAATGCCTGCTCGATGTCGTTGATCGGTCCGCTCGGCACGCCAGCGCCCCGCAGCTTTTCGATCCAGCTATCGCGCGAGCTGGTTTGAATGACTTCCGCCAGACGGGGCAACATATCGGCGCGGTTGATGCTGCGGCCGGTGTTCGTCGCAAAGCGGGGATCGTCGGCGAGTTCGCGCACGCCGAGCGCCGAGCATAGCGAGCGGAACTGCGAATCGTTGCCCACGGCGACAATCAGATGTCCATCGCTGGCGGCGAAGGTCTGATACGGCACGACGTTCGGATGCGCGTTGCCGAAGCGACGGGGTGAAACGCCGCTGGTCAGGTAGTTCATCGACTGGTTGGCCAGCATCGCGAGCTCGCAGTCCAGCAAGGCGATATCCAGATGCTGACCGAGGCCGCTGCGTCCGCGCTCGATCAAGGCGGCCAGAATGGCAGACGTGGCGTACATCCCGGTCATCAGGTCAGCCACCGCCACGCCCACTTTTTGCGGGCCACCGCCGGGCAAACCATCCGCCTCACCCGTGATGCTCATCAGGCCGCCCAACCCCTGAATCATGAAGTCGTAACCGGGCAGGCTGGAAAATGGGCCTGTCTGACCGAAACCCGTCACCGAGCAATAGATCAGACGCGGATTCAACTCCCGAAGACTTTCGTAATCCAATCCATATTGCTTCAGGCCACCCACCTTGAAGTTCTCGACCAGCACATCGGACTGCGCAGCAAACTGGCGGATCAACTCGGCACCTGCCGTCGAGCCGATATCAATGGCCACGGAGCGCTTGTTCCGGTTCGCGCAGAGATAATAGGCGCTCTCAGTCGTATCCTCGCCTCTCTCGTCGCGCAGAAACGGCGGCCCCCATGCGCGCGATTCGTCGCCGGAATTGGGCCGTTCGATCTTGATCACATCGGCGCCGAGATCCGCGAGATTCTGCGTGCACCATGGCCCCGCGAGTACGCGCGTCAGATCCAGTATGCGCACGCCATCAAGCACGTTCTTTCGTTCTTTGCCCAGCAAATTTCACCTCGACTTTCGTAACTTCGGTTGCCGGCATCGCACCACCCCAATTCACCGGACCGTCCGGCCTGCGCAACGCTGCGCACAGGCCTTCATTATTGAATGGTCGTTTAACCTGTTATTGAGACGGATGAAGCCAGACCCAAGGCTGGCTTCGCGACTTCGCCCAGTTGTCCCGCGTGCCGCCTGTTTAGCGCGCCGAGCGAACCGGCACACGCCGTTCGAGATAAGCAAAGCCCCGTTCGATGAAAAACGCGAGCACCGCATAGATCAACGCGACGGCCAGCAGCGGCTCATAAGTCCGCAGCGTTTGCGCGCGGATGTAGTTCGCTGCACCCAGCACGTCCATGACCGCCACGGTCGAAGCCAGCGCCGTCGACTTCAGCAGCATCACGGTTTCTCCGGCCAGCGTGGGCAGCAGGATCTGAATCGCCCGCGGCAGCCATACGCGCCTCACCACCATCGACGGCCGCATGCCCATGGCCCGCGCCGCTTCGATCTCGCCTTTCGGCACCCCGCGCAAACCCGCGCGCATAACTTCGCCGACATAAGCACCCACGCTGATCGCGAGCGCGAACGCCACATACCAGAAGCCGTCACGCAGGTAGGGCCACAAGAAACTCTCGCGCACCGACGGCCATTGCGCAAAGAGCGAGCCGAATCCGTAGTAGATCACGTAGATCTGCACCAGCAGCGGTGTGCCGCGAATGAGCTCGGTAAAGCCGAGGCTGACCCGGGCGAGCAAGGGATTGTGGGAAATCCTCGCAAACGCGACCGTCACGGCCAGCGCGAAGCCGAACACGCCGGAAATCACCAGCAGTTTGAGGGTGACGATGATGCCCGTCACTAACTGCGGCATGTATGACAAAAAATCACTCAGTTCCATGTCTATCGCCTGACGAAAAATGAATACGGCCAATCAGGAATTCGGCATCCACCGGCCGAAGCGCCGTTCGATCCGGCGAAACAACAGATTGGAGAGCTTCGTGATGGCGAAGTAGATCGCTGCGACGATCAGGTAGTAGTGCAGATACTCGCGCGTCGAACTCGCTGCCTGCTTGGCGGTGGACAGCAATTCGGTGTAACCGACCACGCTGATCAGCGCGCTCTCCTTGATAAGGATGAGCCACAGGTTGGAGAGGCCGGCCAGCGCGTACGGCGCCATCGCTGGCAGGACCACGCGCTGGAACACGAGGCGCGGCGAGCTGCCGAACGCCCGCGCGGCCTCGATCTGCCCATACGGAATCGCCAGAATCGCGCCGCGAATGATTTCCGCCGCGTACGCGCCTTGCACCACCCCCAACACGACGACAGCCGTCGCGAAACCGTTGACGTTGACCGGACCGATGCCGATCGCGATCATCACAAGATTGACCGCGTCCGTACCCGCATAAAACAGCAGCAGAATCAGCAGCAATTCCGGCACGGCGCGGCACAACGTCGTATAGGCCTGCGCGATCGCCACCAGGACACGCACGCCGGACAGCTTGGCGCCCGCGCCCAGCATGCCCAGCACGATGCCCGACACGAACGCCCCGAACGAAATTTCTAGCGTCACGATGGCGCCCTGTAGCAGCGCGACGCCCCATCCGTCACGATCCAGCCCCAGGTAGGCGACCCAATCCCACGTATTCATATTGTCTCCCGCTGTTTCCTCGACACCGCGAGTCAGCGCGGCCAGATGTCGATCGAGAAATACTTCTTTTCGATCTGCGTGTACTTGCCCGACGCGTGCAACTGGTTAATCGCATCATCGATCCGCTGCTTGAGCGCCGTGTCCGACTTGCGGATGCCCGCGCCGACGCCATCGCCGTAGACCGCCGGGTCGGCCTTGACCGTGCCCGGTCCCTTCAACTCAAATGCAGCGCCGTCCTTCGTCTTCAGAAAATCGAGGATACCCAACTCTTCGAGGTACATCACGTCGATGCGGCCCGCGACCAGATCCGAATTGCAGTCGTCTTGTGTATCGTAGATGCGCACGGTGGCGGTCTTGCCATACGATCGCTTGATGAACTCAGCGTCGCCCGTGGAGCCCTCCACGCCGATTATCTTGCCCTTCAGACCGTCCGGCGAGTAGGTCAGCTTCACCCCCTTCGGTCCCACGAAAGTACTCTCCGTTTCATAGTACGGGCGCGAAAAAGCAATCACCTTCTGCCGTTCCGGCGAAATCGTCATCGAGTTGAAAATCAGATCGATCTTGTTGCTCTGCAAGGCGGCGATGATGCCGTCCCATGCCACTTCCTTGATCTCGCATTTGGCTTTCATCTGCTCACAGAGCGCACGGATCAGGTCCGGCTCGAAGCCCTGCCACTGTCCGCTCGGTGTCTTCGTGAGGAACGGTGGATACGGCTCCGCTGCCACGCCAAAGCGCAGTGTTTCATCTGCCGCGCTGGCGGGCGTCACAGCAACCAACGTCGCGGCGGCGCAGGCCGCAACCACCGCCAGTCTCAAGAAAATCCCTTTCACTTTAACGCTCCTGTTCATCTGATACGAATTAGGCGGGTCGGCGCAACAAGGCGCCCGTCGCCATGCGCTAATGCGACGCGCTATGGACGAAATTCAATGACGCTCTTTGTGTGCCATGACGAACTGCCGGCACCGCTCACTGCGCGGTGCGCTGAATATCTCCTGCGGCGACCCGCTCTCTTCAACGCGCCCCTGGTGCAGAAACATGACCTTGCTTGACACGTCGCGCGCAAAGTCCATTTCGTGCGTCACCAGGATCATTGTGCGTCCTTCGCGCGCCAGGTCACGAATCACCTTCAGCACTTCGCCGACTCGCTCGGGGTCGAGCGCCGAGGTCGGCTCGTCGAACAGCATGACCTTCGGGCGCATCGCCAGCGCGCGCGCAATCGCCACGCGCTGCTGCTGGCCACCGGATAGAAAAGCCGGGTACACATCGCGTTTATCGGCGAGACCGACCCGTTCAAGCAGTTGTTCGGCGTGCGCGACGGCATCGGCACGCGACTCACGCAGCACATGAATAGGCGATTCGATGACGTTCTCGAGCACCGTGCGGTGCGCCCAGAGATTAAAGCTCTGGAACACCATGCCCAACTGGCTGCGAATCCGTTCGACCTGACGCGGGTCCTTCGAAATGGTCCGGCCTTTCCGGTCCACACCAAGGCGAATTTCCTCGCCGGCCACTTCGATCTTGCCGGAAGTCGGCATCTCCAGCAGGTTGATGCAACGCAGCAGCGTGCTCTTGCCCGAACCGCTTGCACCGATGAGCGAAATTACTTCGCCCTCGCGGGCGCTCAGCGAGACGCCCTTGAGTACTTCCAGATCGCCAAAGCGCTTGTGCAGGTTCTCGACTCGCACCCGCTCGTCGACGTTCGTCTCAACGTTCTCTATTGCGGCTAACATGTTATCTCCTCCAGAGTCGCGTTTACACCCATAGGCGACTCACTATTGAATGGCCGGCCAACCTGTATCTGTCTATGCTGAGTATATGATCCGTTGAAAAATGGTTCAACAGATTTCAAAATCACGCAGCAAAGAAACGATCCTGTTGCGCCGTTGAATAAGCTGGTTGTATGGGTCGGCCCGCGACGGGCACAGGCCCCAGGCACTCCACCTTTCAACCAGCCTGCGATCGTCGATCCAGTCCGCGCTCAGAGACGCACGATACCCATGCCGTCCACCGCCTCGATCTGGATCTCGCTGCCAAACGCCGCAGACGCATTCTGGATGTCGTTCAGAATCTTCGTGGCGAGATCCGCTTGGGCCAGACGCGGCACACCGCTCTTCGTCAAGCCCATGCCATAGCCGAGATCGAGTGGATGAAGGCGTAGCTCGACGATTCGTCCTCCCTCGAAATGGCTGGTCACCAGGACCCCTTCGAATGGCAGACTGCTCGCGAATGACTGGGCGTTCATGAGATTCGCCAGATCCGCATCGGTGATCGTGTCCGGCTGTTCGAACGCCGAGCGCACCAGCGCCTGATTCTTCCGATAAAGCTCCTCAGGAAGCGGCTGCTGAATATCGCTCCAGAAAAAATTGGACAGTCCATAGCAAATCGGCCTGCCGCGATATATCTCGATCGGTCCGAGATGATGGATCCCCGTCACCATGAAAATATCGGCGCCCGCATCAATGCATTCGTGCGCCAACTCGCGCAGGAATTTGCCCGGCAATTGCGGATAGGAATCGTTCATCGCTTCATGCGCGTGAACGGCGACGACGAGCGCGTCCGCGTGCTGCTTACCGAGGCGAACGTTCTGCAAGATCTGCCTGAGATCGTCAGCATCGGGTTCGTAGCGATATTGAAAGCTGGCGCCACTTTCGAACTCCTGTTCGAACAGCGGCACGGTTTGCCCGGCATCATCCTTTCCTTGCCGACCGTGAATCTGATCGTGCATGTCCTGCAACGAACGAAACGCGTCCGGCGGCACCACCGTGATCTTGCGAAGTTGCAGCGCGCTGAGCCCGGGGCGGCCAGGGCACGCGCCGTACGGAGCGAGCGCGTCGGTGGTGGGGCGAAAGGTCGTTGCAAAGGAAACCATGCCGACACGACCTTTGGCGGTTTCGGCGTAAGCAGCGGTGCGCGCCTGGCCCTGATGCTCGCCCACTCCGGCAAAGGCGATGGCGGCCTGTTTAAGCCTCGCGCCGGTTTCCCGCATGCCTTCGAGACCCCAGTCCAGCACATGGTTATTGGCGCGCGCCACCAGCCGGATTCCCATCGCCGCAAGATCCGCGGCGACGGAAGGCTCGCTCGCCAGCGGCCAGTCGCCGTCCCACGAATAAGGCGCGCCGCTAAAACCATCCATATCGACGATCGTCGTCTCAAGGTTGCCGCACGCGAGATCCGCGCCCGTCAGTAAGTCGACGACCGTGGAAAAACCCAGATCGTGCTGCGCCAGTTGCGAGAGTGGCCGGGAAATGATGCAGTCGCCGACGCAGGCCAGGGTAAAGCCGTCGCGCAAGCCAACCAGCGATTCGTTCTCAAGGGGGCGGATGGGATTGGAATAGGCGTTGCGCATGCGAATCTGATTGAAGTCCAATTATTTGTCATACATACGCGGCGACAGCCCGCGGATCAGGGCGTCAACAGACCGCTCGTCGAAAACAGCAGCGGCGGCACGGCCGGGCCCACGTCCACGACCGCGGTCAAAACGCTGCGGTCCGAACGCTGCTTGCCGGTAAACGTCACCCCATCGTCATGACTTTCCAGCGTCACGCCGTCGAGCCCCACGGCAATAATGTGCTTGCCGGCGACCTCGATGATGTCCGTGAGCGAACTCTTGAAGGGTGTTTGCGCTACTTGCCAGCTGTCGCCGTCGTCGGCGCTGCGGTAGATCGTTCCGCGCAGACCGCCCACGAGCAGAACCCCATCCTGAAGCGAGATACCGGTCCAGAACGAGCCGGCGTAACCGGTCTCCGCGTAAGTCCAGTTCTTGCCGCCATCCGTCGAGCGCATCACGCGGCCCTGCTCGCACGCAACGAACAGATTGCCCTTCGGGTCGGCGAAGATTGCATACAGGTTACGGTCGGCCTTCTTCTGGCCTGCCGGCGGCGGCACTTGCACGGTTGACCATGTCGCGCCGCCATCGGTCGTGTGGAGCATCAGCGACCACAGTCCGACCGCCCAGCCCTCGTTGGCATCCTTGAAGTACACCGAGAAGATCGGCTGATCGACACTCGTATCGCTGCGCTGAAGCTTCCAGGTCTCGCCACCATCCTCGGTCCGCACGATCACACCGCCATGACCGACTGCCCAGCCCGTATGCTGATCGATAAACGACACCGCTGTCAGCGTCGAGTCGACCGGCACTGAACGCGCCTGCCGGAAGGTCTTGCCGTCGTCGTCGGAGAGAAGGACGATGCCGTGGTCGCCGACTGCGACGATGCGCTTGCCCGCATGCGTCACTCCGAGGATTTGCGAAGACATCGCAGCTTCAACGCGTTCAGCGGGCTGGAGCCGCAATTGCGGTTTCACGTCCGACGCTTGGCCCGCCTCCGGCGCGAGTGTGCCCGCTGCCATCAAGAGGGCCAGCACGAGGCCCTTCATGCTTTCATTCATCTTTTTCACCTTCTTCTCTCCTGCTCAACCAATTCGGTAAACCTGCTGCGCCGGTGGCAACCGCCGTACCTCCTCGCCACGCGAGGAAGCCAGGCGGCCGACGGTCAAACAACCATCCGCACGCACCACCGGCAAGACCTTGTACCGCACGTAAGCCGCCGCCTTCGGCTAGTGACCGAACGCGCCCGGAGCACGCGCCGGACGGCGCCGCGGGAACAGGCGCTCCAGCAGCACGGCAAGGGCCGGTAGCGCGGTCATCGCCATCACGAGATTGACAATGAACATGAATGCCAGCAGTTTGCCCATGTCGGCCTGGAACTTGAGCGAAGAGAAGCTCCATGTCGCCACACCGATCGCCAGCGTGACCGCGGTAAAGATCGTCGCCATGCCGACTTCGAGAATCGAGTGTTCGAGCGCCCGCGCAATCGGCTGACCCGCGGCCAGGTGCTCCTGCAACCGGCTATAGATATAGAACGCGTAGTCCACGCCGATACCCACCGCGAGCACCATCACCGGCAGCGTTGCGACGGTCAGTCCAATGTCGAACGCCTTCATGAACCAGTAGCCAATGAACGTGCCGACCGTCAAAGGCAAACAGCAGGCCACGACCGCCCGCAGATCGCGGTACACGAGAAACACCAGAATCGCGATCGCTGCGTACACATACAGCATCATCGGCAATTCGCTCTTTGCGACCTCGTCGTTGATCGCCGCGAGCACCCCTGCGTTACCCGCCGCCAGCCTGACATTCAGGCCTGCTACCTGATGCGTTTCGCGGAAATGCTTGACTGCGTCGATCACCCCATTGATGGTGGTGGCCTTGTGGTCGGCCAGGTAGAGGTGGACCGCCGTCATGCTGCAATCCACGTTCAGATAGCCCCGTACCCGGCCGATTTCTGTCGACAGGCCCGCGTAGTTGCCCGGGTCGATCGGCACCACATTCATCTTGGGATTGCCCTCGTTGTAGCCTTCGTTGTAGCTGCGCAGCATGTCGGGATACGAGCTGATCGAGACGACACCCGGGACCTTGCGCAGCGCATAGACGAGGTTATCGTCATAGGCGCCCACCGCGGGGTTCTCGCAGGACTGCGGCGGCGCTTCTACCACCACCGAGAGCCAGTCGAGGCCAATGTCGTAACTGTCGGCGATCGACACAGCGTCGCGATTGAAACGCGCTTCAGGACGCAGTTCCGGCGCGCCGGGTTGCAGCGTGCCCACGACGCGGTCGCGGCTCTGCCACACCGCTGTGCCGAACACGCCCGCCACCAGCACCAGCACGATCGTCGCGTTGCGTGGCTCCGCCACGCGCGCCAACGTGCGCAGCCAGCGCGCACGGCGCTCGCGATTGACCATCGCCTTGTCCGCATAGGCCTTGGTGAAGTTCAGGCATGAGGCGGCCACCGGCAACATCACCAGGTTCGTCACGATCTTGTAGCCCACGCCGAGCGACGCCGTGATAGCCAGTTCGCGAATCATCGGGATCGGGATCATCAGCAGCGTGATGAACGAAACGAGCGCCGTGATGAGCGCCAGCGTGCCGGGAATCAGCAGCCCCGTAAAGCTATGACGGGCAGCGTCGAGCGAGGTTTTGCCGTGCGACAGCTCGCGTGTGATGAAATTGATCTGCTGAACGCCGTGTGACACGCCGATCGCGAAAACGAGGAACGGCACCAGCACACCCAGCGGGTCAAGACCGTAGCCGAGCAAACGCAGCGTACCGAACTGCCAGACCAGCGAGGTCAACGAGCAGACGATCGGCAGGATCGTGAAGCGGATCGAGCGGCAATACCAGTAAACCGCGAGTGCGGTCAGCAGCAGTGCAATCAAGCAGAAGACCAGAACCGACTTCGCGCCGTCGGCGATGTCGCCGATCTGCTTCGCGAAACCGATAATCTGGACGTCGTAGCCGGCGTCCTCGAAAGGCTTGCGGATCTTGTCCTCAAGCAGATGGTTGTACTGCACGTAATCGATTTTCTTGCCGTCCGCACTGAGTTCGCCGATTTCGGCGGTAATCATTGCGCCCTTCTGATCGTGGGACACGAGCGAACCGATGAAATCGCCTTCCACCGTCGAACGCCGGATCTGCGCGATCGAGTCAGGCGTGAGGTTGTTCGGCGTGACGGTGCCCGGGATGATCGGCTGCGAACGGAAGCCTTCCTCGGTAATTTCGTTGACGAAGCTGTTCGGTGTCCAAAGAGACTGCACGCCCAGGCGATCGACATTCGGCAAATAGGCGACAGCCTGCGTCACCTGATAGAGCCGGGCAAGCCCTTCCTTGGTCCAGATTGTGCCCTGCTTGGCCCTGACCACCACGGTAAGCCGGTTCGCACCGAACAGGTCCGATCGATATTTCTGGAACGTCTGCACGTACTCGTGCCCGATCGGAATCTGCTTCTCGAAACCGGCGTCCATGCGCAACTGCGCCGCGAAGAACGCCATTACCGCCGTGAGCCCGACAAACGTACTCAACACCAGCAGCCGGTGTGAGAATAGCCAATGCTCTAGCTTGCGAATCAATCTGTTTAACACGTGCGCTCCTCATTGCAATACGGCGCCCTGGACGCGAAGTCCAGGAGCGATGACATCGTCAGAAATTACGGGTTACAAACACGCCAACGAAATTGCGGTCGGCATACGGTTGAGAAACCGAGTTTCCGCCGAAGAACGCAGTGAAGTTGATCCCCGCCTGCCACACCTGCGGGTTCTGGTTGAACAACAGATAGACGTTGACCGATTTCGCGCCTTGCTCATAGGCAGCCGAGAAGTTCGGCAAGTAGCCGTACACAGAATCATAGAACGTGACGCCGGGCGTGACCTGCCAGCCGGGAATCAGCGTGCCGTCGTAAGTCCAGTTGAAGTCGACCGTCGCGCCCACCGAGGTCGAGGTACCTTGCCCAGCGGCAATCGGATAACCCAGACCCGAGTTGTTGTTCAACCACGCGCCGTAGCCCGCGTCGGTCATCTGGTAGACGGTCTGGCCGTTCACCGTGCGGAAATACATTGCATTCGGGCTGATACCAGGGTACTTCACCACGGTCAGTTCCGCGGTGAACGTCGCCTCGTCGGCCTTGATGAGCCTCAACATCGGGTAGGTCGTCTGCGTGAGATTCAACTGCGCGTTCACGTCGAACTGGATCTTCTTCGCGTCCATCCACGCCTGGCAATCCACGCTACTTGCGTAGTTGGTATTCGCATCCGGCGGGCCGCCCGGCAGATAGCACGCGGACAACGAAACAGCATCACGCGGCCGGTACGAGAGTTCGGCCCCGATTGCCCAGTCGCCCAGCGAAAAATTCGTACTGGCGCCGAACAACTGACGATTCTGCAGATAGGAGAATTGCGACGTGCCATTCGCGAGATACGACAACACCGGCGACTTATCCGTGTAGTTTTCGTAATAGAACGCAAAATTGATGTCGGCGCCCGGCGGCTTGTAGCCTAAACGCAGGCCATATTGAGGCTTGTCGCTCGGCAGCACCGTCTGGTAGGCAGAACCCGTCGCGTTCGTGGGTGCCCCGGCGTAGGCGCCGTTCAACAAGTTCGTGTTGACGCCATTGTAGATACCGGCATTCTTGCTGTTGGCACCGGCAATCGTGCCGGCGTCGAGACCGGAGACGTTGAAGTTATTCGAGTTCAGGGAGGCGGGAACAGAGCCGCGTCCGAACAGGTCCGAGGCCGACCAGAACGTGCCGACCGGCGGGTACTCGTTGCTGTTCCACTGAGCCTGAAGGTAGGCTTCGGTCGAAAAGCCGGCGGGCAAGCTGCTGGCGAAACTGATCATCGGTGCCGGCAACAGCGCCTGCTTGAGTTGCGTTCCCGGTATCAGCAGTTTCTGGATATCGAGCGAGTTGGTGGCATTGATGCCGCCCGCCGCGAAGTAGCTTTCACCCCAGTTGATCACCTGGTTACCGACCCGAACGTGGGCGCGCTGATCGCCGATGTTGAAATCCTTTTCCAGCCACAGGTCGAGCAGTTCGGTATCTCGCACGACCTGTTCCTGCGCGTTGCTGGTAAGCGGCGTGCGATCCGTGCCGTTGGCCGCGAAGTCATACATCGCGGTGCCGCGCACGAGGAACTTCCAGCCCTCGTTAGGCATCGTCAGCAGCAGTTCGCTGGTAATGCTCAGATACCCGGTGAACAGCTGCCCCTTGTGATAATTGAGGTTGCCGTCGTCGCCGTTGGACCATTGGGCCGTATTGGCGGCAGCGCCGCAATTGTTCGCGTTCGGATCGCCAGTCAAGGAACAACTGGGACTTTTGGTACGGATACCCGCACCGCCTGTCAGGTTAGATACCCACGATCCGCTCAGGTCTCCAAGCCCGGTATCGAACGTATAAGCGTTGGCAGAGCCGTACGAAATCATTCCACAGGCGGCCGCACCACACAATCGAATCAATTTCTTGTTCATGTTAAAAGCGTCCCTGAATTCCATACAATTAGTTTTCCTAATGTTATGGAATGGATGATCACAATTTCATGCTTCCCGTTAGCGTGTCTTCTGCTAGATCGCTTCCGATCCTCTTTCACGCGGGGCGCGAGGACCGGGAGCGTCTGCGAATTTTTATCGATCGCTGATGGCGCTAAGATTTTCGCCTGTAAAGAAGCTGTCTTTCAGGCGTGAGTCGGTCGAACCCGGCGGGAAGAACTTGATATCCTTGCCGGTTCCAATAACTGTCTCGTCGAGGATGTAGCGGCCGCTGATCAGGTCGTTATAGACGGCGGAAACCGGCACGCACGAACCGAGGTCCCACTCTGGCGCAATGTAGTTCTCTTTCGCTTTCCAGATCTTGCCCTGCGCGTCGTAGTCGTCACCGACCGCGATCATCCAGCTATCCTCGTCGACGTACAGCGTTTTCTTCGGCGTCGAGTGGCGCATGCCCGCCTTTACCGTGCCCTCGATTTCCCATACGCGGTGCAATTCATAGCGCCGCACGGACGGATTGACAAAATTCGTATCCGTCACGTCGGCGAGCTTTGCGTCGAACTTCTGCATGCCGAGCGTATCGTAGGGGATGTAGACCTCCTTCTTGCCAATCAGCTTCCAGTCGAAGCGGTCCGGGTTGCCAAAGAAGACGAACGAGATATCGGCCGGGTACTGGTTCTCGTAGCCGATCAGCGGCGCATCGTACGAGTAAGCAGGAAGGCGCCGAACGCGGCGCTGGCCAGTGAAATAGTAGTAGGTATCGCTAGGCTCGCCGAAGTAATAGCGCTGAATCGTGCCTTGCCCAGCGAGCGCCGCAGGTTCTGTGTAGAGGTAGTACACGCCGCTTTGCATGCCGCCGTCGTCCTGCGGCGTGTGCTGACCGGTCTTGCCCCACGGATAGTAGGTCAACTGGCTGTAACGCGTAATGATCGGATTGCTTGAGCCGGGACGTGGAGACACATAGGTATAGCCTGATTCATACTCGCTTGCCGCGCCCTGATATCCGACCAGCCAGTTCCACATGACCTGGATTCCGGTTTCCGGGATCGGGAACGGCACACCCGGCAGCGTGGCATTCTGGAGCGACCAGCCGTTCGACGCAATCGAGGCCTTCAGCATCCCGTCCTTCGTATTCTGCGCGACGGCTTCGGGCAGACCACACTCGCGATGGCTCGGGTAGACCGGCATGGTGTAACCCTTGACCTGCTTGAGCATCTGGATCTGGCCAGGCGTCAACTTGTCGGCATATTTATCGACGTTGGACGCATCGATAATGAAGAGAGGTTTCTCCGACTTGTATTGCCAATAATCGGCGCGAACCTTGCCGAACGACCAACCTGGCAACGGCTTGCTGACACCGGAGAACTCCGGAATGGTGCCGTCCTTGTTACCGGCTTTCACGGCGCCCGCAGGCGTCAGGTCGTGGCCGAGGCGTGCCACGTCAGCAGGACCGACGGGCCATGCGCTTGTCGAAAGCAAGCCCAGAGTCACAAGGGCGGCGACCGCCTTGTTGAATTTCAAGTCAACCTTCACGACTATGCTCCTTGATAAACGCGCGACAAATAGTTCGAATAACGTGCTGAAGAACTGCAGATGAGCTGGAACAATTCCGGCAATGTCCCGGAATCCGGATCGGTCAACGCTAGATGAACCGGCCAGGAAAAATGATGGAATGTGAAACTGCGCTTCTTGCTTCCGTTGAAAGCGATGCGGACAATTCAATACGAACCGTCGCCACGCTTTCGCTAATTTGTCGCGTGCGCTTGCGACAAGCGGACCTGCTTTGCTTTGACGCCGACACGAACCGAGCCGGATTGCGCCCCGCCGGGTTGTGCTCCCGGCGCTCCGCTGTAGTGAACATGCTCCCTCCTCCGACACCTTGTCCTGCATGTGCCCGGTCCACTATTGAATGGCCGGCCAACCTGTATTTGATGGTTCCGAGTATAGAACCCGTTGAAAAAACGTTCAACAAAATTTCAAAAAAGCGCGAGTTCTTTCTGGGAGTCTTCCGTCGTCAGCAGCTCGATCAGCCACGGCCCGCCTTGCTGGCGGGCTTGGCTCAGGATTTTCCCTAACGGTGTGCCATCTTCCACACGCTTCGCGTTCCAGCCGTACGCGCGCGCAACGGCGACGAAATCGGGCGTATGCAAATCGACGCCGATTGGCTTCACATCACGGCTAAGCATGGCGTTTTTGATCTCGCCATAGCCGCTGTTGTTGAGCAGCAGCACGATCACCTGTGCACCATGCTGGACCGAGGTGCCCAGCTCGGCGAGCGTGAACTGGAAACCACCATCGCCCGCGAGGCAGACGACTTGCCGCCCGCTGCCGAGACTCGCGCCAATCGCAGCCGGAAGGCCGTAACCCAGGGCCCCAAACCCAACCGAGGCGTTGAACCAGGTCCGCGGCCGCGGCGCCGCGTAGCCCAGGTTGCCGGAGTACACCATTCGCGTGGAGTCGCCGACGATGGACGCCTCGGGAAACACCTGCCGAACTTCTTCGAGCAAAGAAAGATCACGCCGCGAGGCCGCATCCAGCTCACGGTGCCCTTCGTCCCTGCACTGCGCCGCCCGCCGTGTTCCGTGACTCTCCGCTCTGGTTGCGCCAGCGCTGCCCGTCAAGCCCGTGCGGCGCATCGCGACGAGCGTTTCCCTTGCATCGCCTAACAACGGCACTACAGGAACAGCATTGCGGAACAGTTGCTGGGCATCCACGTCGAGCCGCACAAGCGGAGCCGTCATTTCGAAGCTACCGTTGGCGTAGAGATCGTAGTCCGTCGGTCCCAGTTCGGTGCCGAGTGCAATGATCAGATCGCTGGCCCGCATCATGTCGCGTACCGCCTTGCTTGACGCGGACCATGAGATCGCCAGCGCATGCCCAGGCGGCAGAATGCCGCGACCGTTGATCGTCATCACCACCGGTGCATCGAGCGCTTCGGCCAGCCATCGGACTTCTTCGGCCGCACCGAGCGCGCCGCCACCCGCGAAGATCATGGGCGCACGCGCAGCGCCTGCCAGCGCACGCGCGCGGTCGATGGCCTGCTCCGCGGCAGGACCGGTCGTCGCTCTGGGCGGTGGGCTTACCGGCGCCGGCAAATTACCGGCAGGCGCCGTAATGACGTCCAGTGGTAGTTCAATATGTACAGGACGCGGGCGACCGCTCGAAAACACGCTAAACGCTCTCGCGATAACCTGCGGCAACTCTTCCGCGCGCGTAACGGTATGACTAAACTCGGACACACTGCTCGCGAACAAACGTTGATCGGGCAGCTCGTGCAGATGACCGTTGCCGGAGCCGAGATGGCCTAGCGCGTTGACGCTCGAAATGACGAGCATGGGAATCGAATCGGCGTAGGCCTGCGCCATTGCCGTTGCCATGTTGGTGACGCCCGGCCCCGTAATCACGAAGCACACGCCTGGGCGTCCCGTGGCACGAGCATATCCGTCGGCCATAAATCCGAGCGCCTGTTCGTGACGCGCCGTCACGTGGCGCACCGAACTGTCCACCAGCCCTCGGTACAGGTCGACCGTGTGCACGCCCGGAATGCCGAATACGGTATCCACGCCGTAGGACGCAAGAAGTTCGACGAGATACATCCCTACTGTTTTCATACGATCCGTTCTCTGATATCTAAAGTTGTTTGCACGTCGCAGGCGCGGATGCAGGTAATCGCCGCGTTCACGATGCGAGGCCCGGCAGGAGTTCGCGGATGCCCTGCGCGACCATCTGAAACGCAATCGCCGTCAACACGATGCCCGACAGACGCTCGACAAGCTTCATACCCACCTCGCCGAGCCGTTTGCACCATGACGCCGAATATCGATAGGTCAGACTGATAACCCCGGCATGCAGAATGCACACCGCGCTGATCAGGCACAAATCGCCAGGCGAATGAAAGCGCGTGGCCGTCGTAATGACGAGCGAAACGACAGCGCTGCCGATCGAGAGCGGAAATATCAGGGGCACGGCGACGAACTCGCGCCAGCGCTCATGCTCGAGCCTCGCGGTGAGGCCGCGCCGCTCGCCCTTGCCGCCTTGCATCATCGGTATCGACCATAGGCAGAGGACCACCCCGCCGGTGAGGGTCAGTGCGCCCAGCGTCAGCCCAAGCATGCGCAACAGGAACTGGCCGCTCCACACGGCGCCGACCAGCAACACGGAGATCCACAGCAGCATGCGCATCGCGATGCGCCGTTGCGTCGCGTCAGGGAAATGTCCGGTGACGGCCGCATACATCGGCACCGCGACCGGCGGGCAATACAGCGTCAGCAGCCCCGCGACGAGGAGGGGGATATCGGTTGAAGTCATCGTCATCGTGTCACTCCGCTTTCATCAACGGCTGCCGAGCCCTCTCAACGCTCGACTTCGCTATAGCATTCGCGGGACGCCGTGGGTCGTGCGATCAACTGAGCTCGGCGGCCAGCTCTGGCGTCACCGTGAACAGATCGCCCACCAGACCGTAATCGGCAACGCTGAAAATCGGCGCTTCGGGGTCCTTGTTGATCGCGACGATGACCTTCGAGTCCTTCATCCCGGCCAGATGCTGGATGGCACCCGAGATACCGACTGCCACGTACAGTTGCGGCGCGACGATCTTGCCGGTTTGCCCAACCTGATAGTCGTTCGGTACGAAACCCGCGTCGACGGCCGCGCGCGATGCGCCCAGCGCTGCGTTCAGCTTGTCGGCCAGCGGTTCCAGAACCTTCGTGTAGTTCTCGCCGCTGCCCAGACCGCGGCCGCCCGAGACGATGATCTTCGCCGACGTCAGTTCCGGACGGTCCAGCTTCGTCACTTCACGGCTCACGAACTGCGAGAGACCCGTGTCGGCTGCGGCTTCGATCTTCTCGATCGCTGCGCTGCCGCCAACTGCTACAACCGGGTCGAAGCCAGTGGCGCGGACCGTGATGACCTTGACCGGGTCTGAGGATTGCACTGTGGCAATGGCATTGCCCGCGTAGATCGGGCGCTCGAACGTGTCGGCACCGTCTACCGCTGTGATATCGCTGATCTGCGCAACATCGAGTTTGGCGGCGATACGCGGGGCGATATTCTTGCCGTAGGCCGTGGCCGGCACGAGGATATGCGTGTAGCTCTTCGCCGGGTCTTGAACAATCGCCAGCACCGTCGCTTCGACGTTTTCTGCCAGACCCGCTTCGAGTTGCGGCGCGTCGGCCAGCAGCACCTTGGCGACACCGGCAATCTTCGCTGCCGCACCTGCCGCGTCTTGCGCGTTGTGACCCGCCACCAGCACATGAACGTCGTGTGCGGCGAGCGTTGCGATGAGCGCCGCCGCTGCGACCGCGTTCAATGTCGCGGCCTTGATCGACGCGTTATCGTGTTCTGCAATTACCAGATTCGTCATTTCGTCCGTCTCCTTACAGCACCTTGGCTTCGGTCTTCAGCTTCTCGACCAGCGTCTTCACATCCGGCACCTTCACACCGGCGGAGCGCTTCGGCGGCTCGACAACCTTCAGCGTCTTCAGGCGCGGCGTCACATCAACGCCGAGGTCTTCCGGCTTGATGACTTCCAACGGCTTCTTCTTCGCCTTCATGATGTTCGGCAGCGTCACGTAGCGCGGCTCGTTCA
>NZ_JAQQDU010000005.1:0-175005 GCF_046027825.1 Paraburkholderia sediminicola | reverse complement strand
GCACCCAGAAACAAACGCCGAGCAGGCAAAAAACCAACCACTATAATGTCGGCAATTCTGACAAGAGGTGCTTCATGATCATCAAACCGCGCGTGCGTGGCTTCATCTGTGTATCGACCCATCCGACCGGCTGCGAAGCCAACGTCAAGGAGCAGATCGAATACGTCAAGGCACGCGGTCCCATCGCCAACGGCCCGAAGAAAGTGCTCGTGATCGGCGCCTCCACCGGCTACGGCCTCGCCGCCCGCATCAGCGCCGCGTTCGGCGCCGACGCCGCCACGCTCGGCGTGTTCTTCGAGCGCGCCGGCAGCGAATCCAAAGCCGGCACCGCGGGCTGGTACAACACCGCCGCCTTCGAGAAATTCGCCAAGGAAAAAGGCCTGTACGCGACCAGCATCAACGGCGACGCGTTCTCCGATGAAGTCAAGCAACGCACCATTGAGGTCATCAAGCGCGATCTCGGCCAGGTCGACCTGGTGGTCTACAGTCTCGCCGCGCCCAAGCGCACGCATCCGAAGACCGGTGAAGTGTTCAGCTCGACCCTGAAGCCTATCGGCAAGGCCGTCAACCTGCGCGGCATCGACACCGACAAGGAAGTCGTCAAGGAAACCGTCCTTGAACCCGCCACGCAAGCCGAAATCGACAACACCGTCGCAGTGATGGGCGGCGAAGACTGGCAAATGTGGATCGATGCCCTCCTCGACGCCGGCGTGCTCGCCGACGGCGCGAAGACGACCGCGTTCACCTATCTCGGCGAAAAAATCACGCACGACATCTACTGGAACGGTTCGATCGGCGCGGCCAAGAAAGACCTCGACCAGAAAGTGCTCGGGATCCGCGAGAAACTCGCGGCCAAGGGCGGCGATGCACGCGTCTCCGTGCTCAAGGCCGTCGTGACGCAGGCCAGTTCCGCAATCCCGATGATGCCGCTGTATCTGTCGCTGCTCTTCAAGGTCATGAAGGCAAAAGGCACGCACGAAGGCTGTATCGAGCAGGTCTACGGGCTCTACAAAGACAGCATGTACGGCGCGACGCCGCACATCGATGAAGAAGGCCGTCTGCGCGCCGACTACAAGGAACTGGATCCCGAGGTGCAAGCCCGCGTCCAGGAACTGTGGACTCAGGTGAACAACGACAATATCTACGAACTCACCGACTTCAGCGGCTACAAGACCGACTTCCTGCGTCTCTTCGGATTCGAGATCGCCGGCGTGGACTATGAAGCCGACGTCAATCCGGACGTGCAGATTCCCGGGCTCGTGCAGGTCTGACGTTTGTTTGCGGGGTTCATCCGGCCCCGCAAACCGTGCGTTTTCAGTGTGATCGGCAGGTCATCCCAGGCTAACAACACGAGGACTGGCACGCGATGACGTTCGAAGCAGGCGAAGCGGCTATGTGGCGGCTCGTACAGCGTTACACGGGAAGAGTGGGATACCGGCGCGGTGTCAAGTCCGAAGGACTTTCAGCGAACCCGCCGGTCATCGATTGCTCGGGATGGACCGCCCTGCTTCTCACGCAGGCACTGCAAACGGAGGGCCGTCCCGCGGGAGGCAGCCCTGCGGAAAACGAGGCGGCCTCCCGCAGCGCTGCCTCCCGCATGCTGTTTGCCGTTGACGACATAGACGCGCTGCACGTGTGGTCCGATCGGATCATTCACGAGATCGAGCGCCGTACAGGATTCATTCTCCAGGCGGCCGAAATCACGGCCCATACCCTTCCGCGCTGCGCAACCATCGGGTTGAAGATGGGGGATCCCGCATGGGCGGCCAACCATCCCCGGCCACGTGGCATCACCCATATCGTTCAGGTCGTCCGCCGCCCGGAGGATGATGCCCCGTTCGTTTCCGAAGCGTTCGGCGGTTCTGTTGCGCCAGGCATCAGTCTTACACCGCTGACGGAGTGGCTGGCCCGCTCGCAGCCGCATATTCTCGCGAACGAAGTTTGGGCGGTGGACGCGTTCCGGTTGGGGTCGTAGCCGGACTGCCTATTAGCAGGGAAACGCCGCCTGAAGCGTGCGCAGAATGGCGAGGCCGATCGGAAAGTCGTCTGAAAGGCCCGGATGGTTGGTGAAAAACTGATCGAGCAGCGGATAGACGTTCTGGTTGCCAATCGCGAGATTCGGCGGCGGACAGAACAGCGGCGGGCGCTTCTTCGTCACCAGATCCCCATTCGCCCACCCCAGCGCGTTGATCGTGCCCGTGATGTAAGCCGCGTAGACCGAGTTGTTGTCGGCATGCGCCCAGAGCTTGTATTGCGCGGCCGTCATTTCGGCGCTTGCGTTGAGCGTAAAACAGGCCGCCAGCACAGCCAGTGCAAATTTCAATACCCGCATCTTTGAACCTTCAATCTGTATCGCAAAAGCGGCCATTGTAGGCGAGTCGGGCCGTGATACGCAGAAGCATCGAACGTTCAGGATTTCGTAAGAATCTCGCGGATATTTTTGTAAGCGATCATCTGCGAATGAGCCCGGCGACGTGAAGGTCGCCGTAACTGGGCAGCGCCGGCGTGTTCGCCGAGGCGCAAGCGCGCGCGCCACGCCGCCCACTGCGCCTCAAGTTCTCCCTTTTTTCGCCGTAGTCCTTGAAGGTAGCCCGAAAACCGTGGCCCGGCTCGGGTCGTGCCGAGGTGTCGCTGCAGGCGTTCCGATTCGTGCAATATCCTCCCCCTTCACGGAAACCATGATTTCGTCACTCCGCACCCGCATCCTGATCATTTCCTCCGCCACCGTCATCGGCGCGCTCGCGCTCTCGGGGGCCACCGCTTACGTCACGGTGCGCGCCAACACGATGGAGACCATCTCGCAGAACCTGAGCGCCATCGCCGGCGCCAATGCGCTGGCCATCGACAAGTGGGTGGCGGCCAAAGCCCAGGCCGTGAAGGTGACCGCGGAAGAAGTCGAGCACGGTGATCCGCAAGGCTTCGTCAAGCATATGAGTGCGGCGGACGGCTTTCCGATCACCACAGTCGGCTGGACCGACAAGACCTTTTTCTCGACCAGCAGCACCACGCCCAAGGACTACGACCCGACTGCGCGACCCTGGTACAAGGCTGCCGTCGCGGCCGGCACGCTGATTGTCACGAAGCCGTACGGCGACTCGTCGACGGGCGTGCCCTACGTGGCGTTTTCCGCGCCGATGATCCGTAACGGCGAAGCGACCGGCGCGTTGAGCGGCGCTGTCCCGCTCGACGGCGTGCGCGAAGTGGTCGCCGCCGTGCATCCAACGCCGTCAAGCCTGGCCTTCGTGGTGGCGCGCGACGGTCAGGTTATCGCGCATCCGGATGCCAAATTGATTCTCAAGCAGGCAACCGACATTTCCGCCGCGCTCACGCCGGACGCGCTGGCATCGCTCGCGCAAGCCGGCGCGCCGATGAAAGTCGATCTGGGCGGGGTTGCGAAGCTGCTCAAGGCGCAGCCCGTACACGGCACCGACTGGTATCTGGTGATCGCGCTCGACAAGGCGGAGGCCACGGCAGGTCTGGCCAACGTCCTGCAAGCGCTCGGTGTGGCGATGGTGCTGCTGACGCTGGCGGCGGTGGGCATTGCCGCGTTCTTCACCTCGCATTCGTTCCGCAGCCTCTCGCAGGTGCGCGATGCGATGGATACCATTGGCTCGGGCAGCGGCGATCTCACGCATCGCCTGCCGGTGGTCGGCAACGACGAGGTGGCGCAGATTTCCGCCTCGTTCAACGCGTTTGTCGACAAGATCGGCACGGTGCTACTCGAAGTGCGGGCCGGCGTCGAGAACATGAAGACCGCGACCAGCGAAATCGAAATGGGCAACCGCGATCTGTCACAGCGCACGGAAACGTCCGCCTGCAATCTGCAGAACACCTCGGCTGCCCTTACGCAACTGACCGCCAGCGTCAAACAGTCAGCCGAAGCCGCCATGGAGGCGACGCGGCTGGCGACCTCGGCGAGCCAGGCAGCGGCGCGCGGCGGCGAAGTCGTGACGAGCGCGGTCAGCACGATGGATGACATCGCCAGGTCCTCGGCGCGTATAACCGAAATCATCGGCGTGATCGATAGCATTGCGTTTCAGACCAACATCCTCGCGCTCAACGCTGCCGTCGAAGCGGCACGGGCCGGCGAGAACGGCCGCGGATTTGCCGTGGTAGCGGGCGAAGTGCGCACGCTGGCGCAGCGCTGCGCAACCGCCGCGCGCGAGATCAAGGACCTGATTCAGACCTCGGAAGCCAGCGTCGGCACCGGCGCGCAGCGTGTCCAGGCGGCCGGCGCCGCGATGCAGGAAATCGTCGCGGGTATCGACCGTGTGAATCGCGTCATTGGCGAAATCGACGGCGCGATGAATGAGCAAAGCGCCGGTATCAGTCAGATCGACCGCAGCGTCGCCGAGATGGACCAGGCGACACAACAAAACGCCGCCCTCGTGGAGCAATCGACCGCCGCCTCCGCGACGCTGAACGAGCAGGCGCACGGCCTGTCGCGCATCGTGGGCCTGTTCAGGCTGCGCCACGCCGACGCACGCGCTTGAGGGACACCAACGTCGGCACACCGACGACGCGACTTCGCTTAAAGCCACCGTTGCCAGCGGGCGCCAGATCGGCGATCTGGCACCAGCGCGAATGCGCGGCTTACGGCGTGCCGTTGCGGCAGTACGCCAGGTAGCCCGGGCGCGCGGCAAGGCGCGCCATATAAGCCGTCAGCGCAGGAAAATCGGCATGCTGCAGCGGCGTTTCGAGCCAGCGGTTGATCGAAAGCGCAATTGGAATGTCCGCAAGCGAGAACGACGGCCCGGCGATGAAGGCGCCAGTTGTCGCCAGTTGCCTGTCGACGATGGCAATATGCTTCGCCCAGTTCGCGCACGACAGGTCGATCTGCTGACGGTCCTGATGAGCCGGCGAGTGCCGGACCAGCGCGAGAAACGCATAGCTCCATGCCCGGTTCAGTTCGCTCGCCTGCCAGTCGATCCATTGATCGCACTTTGCGCGCTCGCAAGGGGCGCTCGGATAGAGCGATTCGCCGTCATAGCGGCCGGCCAGGTAACGGATGATCGAGTTGGATTCCCACAGGACGAACTCGCCGTGCCGGATCACCGGCACCATGGCGTTGGGATTCAACGCGACGAATTCGGGCACGTCGGTTGCCCTGAATCCAGCACCCCAGTCCTCCCGTTCAAACGGCAGGCTGAGTTCGGCACACGCCCACAGGACTTTGCGCACGTTGATGGATGAGGCTTTGCCTAGTATCTGGAGCATGGGATCGTGGCCGCTCGTTCGGTCGCTATGGATAAATTCGCCGGGAATCCGGCTCGAATCGTAGCGTATCGGCGGCGCGATAAACCGGACATAGACACTTTGTACGTTGCGCGCTGGGCCAGCCGCTAAGCATGTCTTGTGGCTGCTTTTCCGCCTAAGTGCTCTGGCACTCGCGTGATGAGCAAGGTGTGAACGCCGCGCTGACTGTGTCACCCCCTTCGTTCACAGTCAGCCGGCGCCAGGACAAAGGACAAACCAAGCTAAACCGACTCAAACCCCGTCAGCACATTCACCGCGTTCACTCCAATCGCGGCGACCGCGTAGCCGCCTTCCATCACGAACAAAGTCGGTTTCCCCAATCGTCCGATCGCCTCGCCGATGCGCAGATAGTCGGCGCTGCGCAGCTTGAATTGCGAAATCGGGTCTTCTTCAAACGTATCGACACCGAGCGACACCACCAGCGCATCCGGTGCGTAGTCAGCGACACGCGCGCACGCCGCGTCGAGCGCCACCGTATAGTCCGCCCACGCCGTACCCGGTTGCAGCGGGAAGTTAGCGTTGAATCCAAGGCCCGCGCCCGCGCCGGTTTCATCCGCGTGCCCGAGAAAGAACGGGTACTCAGTGCGCGGATCGCCATGTAACGACGCGAACAATACGTCCGGACGGTGATAGAAAATGCTCTGCGTGCCGTTGCCGTGGTGATAGTCGACGTCAAGAACCGCCACGCGTTTCGCGCCTGCGTCGAGGAACGACTGCGCTGCCACTGCCGCGTTGTTGATGTAGCAGTAACCGCCCATATAGTCCGCCGCCGCGTGGTGCCCAGGCGGGCGGCACAACGAAAACGCGCCGCGTGCGCCCTCCCTCACGTGGCGCGCGCCGGTCAGCGCGACATCCACTGCATCGCTCACGGCAGCCCACGTGCCCGCGGTAATCGGCACACCCGCATCCATCGAGTAGTAGCCAAGCTTGCCGTCGATATCTTCCGGCACGCGGTCCTGCCGCATGCCGCGCACCGGCCATATGAGCGGCAGCGCGTCGTGCTTGCGGCCGAGCGCGCTCCATTCGTCCCATGCGCTGCCGAGAAACGCAATGAAGCCCTTGTCGTGAATACGATGCACTGGATCGAGCCCGAACGATGCGGGCGCAATCACGTCGCCGAGTTTCGTTTCGCGCACCCGTTCGAGGATGAAATCGGCGCGGCTCGGCATTTCGAAGCAAGGCTTCATTTCGCCGTCGATCAATTCAGCATGGCCATGGTGTAGCCGGTGCCGATCGCTATACACAGTCAACATGCAACGTCTCCTAAGGATGCTTGCTGCTCGAATTCGATACGACGCTCAAGCTCGACCTTCGTGGGTACGGTGTTCGCCATCGCTCGTCCCGAGGAGGCCGTAGCAGGCCGGACGCCGGTCGCGAAACACGCCCCATGCGTGACGTGCCGCGGCAACCGCGTCCAGATCGAAACGATGCAGCAGGATCGCGGGCTCGTCGCGCCCCGCTTTTTGCACCTGCTCGCCGTACTGATCAGCGATGAAGGATGAGCCGTAGTAGCGCTGCGGGAAGTCGCGGCCTTGCTCGCGGCCGGTGCGGTTCGCGGCAATCAACGGCACGAGGTTCGCGCCTGCATGGCCCTGCATCACGCGCTGCCAGTGCGCGCTGCTGTCGAGCGAGGGGTCTTGCGGTTCGCTGCCGATCGCGGTCGGATATAACAGCAGTTCGGCGCCGAGGAGCGCCATCGCGCGGGCCGTTTCCGGAAACCACTGGTCCCAGCAGATACCGACGCCGAGTGTGCCGTACCGTGTCGGCCAGACGCGAAAGCCCGTGTCGCCAGGCGTGAAGTAATACTTCTCGCTGTAGCCCGGGCCGTCAGGAATATGGGTTTTGCGGTAGCGGCCGAGCACGCTGCCATCGGCGTCGATCATCGCCACCGTGTTGAAGAAAACGTTGCCGGCCCGTTCGAAGAAGCTGATCGGCAGGACCACGTTTAATTCGGCGGCCACGCGGCTAAAGCGCTTGATAGCAGGATGGTCCTCGTACGGCAGTGCATGGCGGAAGTGCTTCGCGTCCTGTTCGGTGCAGAAGTACGGCAACTCGAACAACTCGGGCAGCAGAATCACCTGCGCACCCTGGGCCGCCGCTTCGCGCACCAGGCGCTCAGCCTCGGCGAGGTTAGCCTCGCGATCCCATCCCGGGACGGCCAACTGGATTGCCGCCACATTGACTGCTCGCATCTCGTGTCTCCTTTGTATTCGTCTGGGAAAATTCTGCCCGAGGTGCGCGGATGAGCGATAACGGAGAAGCGGTCATCGAGGGGATAAATGTGGCCAATCTGGTTGGGGTGGCCGGGGTGGACATAGGTCAAGACGTGGCTTCACAGCGCATGGCCACGCGGTCGATGGCTGGTAGGCTTCGAAGAGACTGTCGACAGAACCGCTGACTACGCGCAGCGGTAGTCGCTCGGGCAATGACCGGTCCAACGGCGGAACGCGTGCCGGAAGCCGGCCGTTTCGCTATAACCGAGCCGCTCGGCGATATCCGACATCGACAGGCGCGTCCGCACCAGGTAGTCGAGCGCGAGATCGTGGCGCACGCGGTCGAGCAGCGCCTGGAAGGCGGAGCCGCTGCCCGCCAGACGCCGTCTGAGCGTGCGTTCCGACACGCACAGCGCATCGGCGAGCGCGCGCAGCGAACCGTAGCGGCGTGGGTCGGAATACAGCAGGCGCAGGCTGCGCGCGGTCACGTCGTTACCCGCCGCGGTGGCCCATTCGCGCTCCAGTTGCGCGCATTGCTGGCGCGCCATCAGATAGCTCACCGGCTCGGCGAGCGGCAACGGTTCGTCGAGCCAACTGGCCGGAAAAATCAGCGCGTTTTCGGTGGCGTCGAAGGTGGCGTGACGGCCTATCCGTTCTTCGTAGGCATCCGCGTGCGCCGGCGCACCGAACGTAACCTCAAGCGCCGCAGGTGCGCGCCGCGCTGACAGCACGTCGCAGACGATCGCCCACATCGACGCGAGACACATGTCGGTATTGAGCACCGTGAGATCGGGCCGGTAGTGATAATCGGCCGCAACGATCGCCGCTTCGTCTCCGTTGCGGCGCAGCGAAACCTTGAAATAGCTCCCGAGCAGTACGGGAAAGTCCTGGGCGCATTGCAGCGCGTCGCCGAGCGTGGGACTCACCAGCATCGCGTAACCGAGGATGCCGTAGCTCGAAATATGCATGGCGCGGCCGATGTCCAGCCCGATGCGCGTATCGCCGCAGGCACGCAGCGCATTGGCGAACACGATCAGCTCCTGCGCGTGCGTGACGAGCCCGGACGGCTGGCGCAACCCGGGCTCGCCGACGCCGCTGCCAGCCAGCAACACATCAGCGCCGATCCCCTGCCGCTCCAGCAAGGAGACGGTGGCGGCAATCGTATGCAAGGTCGCGACGCATTGGGCCGGCGACGGGCATGGCGAGCTCGGTGCATCGGTCATGGGCGGTTCTCAGGTTCCCTCGATCAGCCGATGATATTTGATCAAATTTCCCAAAAGGAAAAATCCGTGCGATGATTTGATCAAATCCCATCATGCAAAATGCCCAGCTTTCCCGAACAGGCTCGTCCGCGCAAGGTTTGCAGCCGCGCTTCGCGCCGTCTTCATCAACCGACTGGAGTCAACCTTGCAAAGCGACCTACGCGACGACCTGCGTGCGGATTTGCGTGAATTCCTGGAACATCACCACATCCATGAAGTGGAATGCGTGATACCGGACATGACGGGCGTTGCGCGCGGCAAGATCGTGCCGAAGAACCTGTTTCTCTCGGAAGGCAAGATGCACATGTCGAACGCGCTCCTGATGATCACCGTCAACGGCGAGTTCGCGGATTTCGAGCGCTTTGTCGGGCCGAGCGATCCTGACATGGTCTGCATCCCCGATCCCAACTCGGTACGGCTGGTCCCGTGGGCCCTCGAGCAGGTCGCGGTAGTGATCCACGATTGTGTCGGACTCGACGGCAAGCCGATCGCCATTTCGCCGCGCGCGGTGTTGCGCCGTGTGCTGAAGCTCTATGAGGAGAAAGGCTGGCGTTCCGTGGTCGCGCCGGAGATGGAGTTCTACCTGATCGCGCAGAACAAGAATCCGCATGAACCGCTGCGCCCGCCGCTCGGCCGCGCGGGGCGCAGCGAAGCCGGCCGCCAGTCGTTTTCGATCGATGCGGTCAACGAATTCGATCCGTTCTTCCAGGACCTGTCGCGTTTCTGCGAGATGACGCATCTCGGCGTCGAAACGCTCGTGCATGAAGTCGGCGCGGGGCAGATGGAAATCAATTTTTCTCACGGCGACGCGCTCGATCTCGCCGACCGTGTGTTTCTGTTCAAGCGCGCGGTGCGTGAAACCGCCTACCGTCATGGCATTTTCGCGACTTTCATGGCCAAGCCGATGGAGCACGAACCTGGCAGCGCGATGCATATTCATCAGAGCATTGTCGATCACACAACCGGCGAGAACATCTTTTCACTGCCAGACGGGACGGCGAGCCCGCTGTTTTTCAACTATATCGGCGGCTTGCAGAAGTACATGCCGAAAGCCATGCCGATGTTTGCCCCCTACGTGAATTCCTACCGGCGTCTGTCACGCTTCACTGCCGCGCCGATCAATGTGCGCTGGGGTTACGACAACCGCACCTGCGGCATCCGCGTGCCGAATTCCGGGCCGGACGGACGGCGGCTCGAAAACCGCGTGCCGGGTGTCGACGTCAATCCGTATCTGGCGATGGCGGCCACCCTCGCCTGCGGTTATCTCGGCATGGTGGAGCAACAGGAAGCGTCGGCGCCGATGGTCGAAAGCGCCTACGACCTCGAATACGAACTGCCGCGCGGTCTGGAAGATGCGCTCAAGGCGCTCCTGAAATGCACCGAACTCGCGGATGTGCTCGGCGACAAGTTCGTGCAAGCCTATTGCGCAGTAAAGGAAAAAGAGTTCGAGACCTTCTCGCAAGGCATTACCGCGTGGGAACGCGAGCACCTGCAACTGCTCGTCTGAGCGCGAGCGGCTTATGGAAACATCATTGGAGAAGTAGGATTTGAATACCCGCCACGGCATCAACTGGGAGCGTGCGCAAGCGCTCGTCGAACGCGAACGCCGCGCGTTTACCGAGGCCATGCCGAAGTCGCGCGCGCTATCTGAACGCGCCGCGCGCCACCTGTTGTTCGGCGTGCCGCTGCACTGGATGAACGACTGGTCGACGCCCTTCTCGCTCTACGTCGATCAGGCGCGCGGCGCCTCGTTCACCGACGTGGACGGTCATCGCTACGCGGACTTCTGCCTCGGCGACACGGGCGCGATGTTCGGCCACTCGCCCGCCCCGGTAGCCCGCGCGCTGGCTGACCAGGCTGAGCGCGGCTTGACGACCATGTTGCCGGGCGAGGATGCCGCATGGGTCGGCGAAGAACTCGCGCGCCGTTTCGGGCTGCCCTACTGGCAGTTCGCGATGACGGCAAGCGACGCCAACCGCTTTGCGTTGCGCTGGGCGCGCGCGGCGACCGGACGCCGGCAGATCGTGATCTTCAACGGCTGCTATCACGGCACTGTGGATGACGTGTTCGTCGATCTCGTCGACGGCAAGCCGCAGCAGCGCGACAGCCTGATCGGCCAGGTGCACGACCTGCTCGAGACCACGCGCGTAATCGAATTCAACGACCTCGCGGCGCTGGAAAACGCCCTGAAAGATGGCGACGTCGCCTGTGTGCTGGCCGAACCGGCGATGACCAACATCGGCATGGTGCTGCCCGAACCGGACTACTGGCGGCAAGCGCAAGCGCTCATGCGCCGCTACGGCACGCTACTCGCCATCGACGAAACCCACACCATCAGTTGCGGGCCAGGTGGTTACTCGACGGCGTACGGCCTCGAACCCGATCTGTTCATCCTCGGCAAGCCGGTGGGCGGCGGCTTTCCCTGCGCGGTGTACGGTTTCAGCGCCGAGCTGGCGGCCCGCGCGCAGCACGCCAAACGCAGCGCACCGCCTGGCCACTCCGGTATCGGCACCACCCTCACGGCGAACATGCTGGCGATGAGCGCGATCCGCGCAACGCTCGCCGAGGTGATGACCGAGGCCGCCTACGATCACATGTTCGTGCTCGCCGAGCGGATCGAGGCCGGCCTGAAGAGCGCGATCGAGCGTCATGGCCTCGCGTGGTGCGTGACGCGCGTCGGCGCCCGCACCGAATTCCAGTTCACGCCGACACCGCCGCGCAACGGCGCCGAAGCCGGCCGCCAGCTCGACCCGGATCTGGAACATATCGTGCACCTGTACCTGCTCAATCGCGGCGTGCTGATCACGCCGTTTCACAACATGATCCTGGTGTGTCCCGATACGTCTGCGGCCGACGTCGACAAACTGGTTTCCACGTTCGACGCCTGCCTTGCCGAACTGACCTGAGCGTTTTCGGCTCGAGGTTGATCGAGCGCGGCCCGCGCTAAACTGTCGGCCTTTTGCAGCCTTCTCGCAGCATTTTTGGCAGCCTTTTGGGGCCCCAGCACTGAACTTTATGAAAACTTCGCGCCATCACACGCTGCAGGACCAGACCTACGAAACGCTGCGGCAATGGCTGACGATCGGGCGCTTCGTGCCGGGCGAGCGCATCAAGATCCGTCACGTGGCGGCCGAACTCGGCGTCGGCGAAATGCCGGTGCGCTCCGCCTTGCAGCGCCTCGCGGCCGAATCGGCGCTGGTGAACGTGCCTAATTGCGGCGTGACCGTGCCGCGTCTGTCGAAAGAACAATTCGACGATGTGCTTCGCGTGCGCCTGATTCTCGAAGGCCAGGCCGCCGAACTGGGTGTCCCACATCTCAGCGCGCACGATCTGGGCACGCTGGACAAGCTGAACCAGGAGATGGTGCGGGCCCTGCGGACTGTCGACGCCAAGGGCTATCTCGATGCCAACGAGGCGTTCCATCTGATTCTGTACCGGGCAGCGGGCTCGCCGCTTTTGCTTGAATTGATCGAAACGGTGTGGCTGCAGGTCGGGCCGATTTCGAATCTGTTGTTCGGCGACGCGCAGTTTGCCGGCACGCTTAACGACGCCCACGACGAGCTGCTAAACGCCGCGAAAGCGCGTGACGCGGCCGGCGTGCGGCGCGCGATCGAGCATGATCTGAGCCACGCGGCGAGTTGTTTGCGCGCGCAGTGTCGTTAAGGGTCGAGCTAGACCCAGGCTTGGGGTTCAGTCTCGGGGGCCCATTGGGGTCTCAGGCTTAGCGCATCAGACTTCGGGCGTGCAGGTTTAGACTTCGCGCCTCGAACCGGCATCACGCTTTCAGCGTCGCCTGTTCGAGAATCATGTCGTACAGCGCCTGCGCCGCCGGCGACAACTGAGCAGTCTTGCGCGCCACCAGAACGAGCGTGCGCGAGACCACCGGATGCGTGAGCTCGACGGTACGAACCGTCGGATACGCGCCCTTCTGAATGGCGAGCGCCGGCACCACAGCCGCGCCCACCCCCTGCGCGACCAGCCCGACCGCTGTCGAACTGCGTTGCACTTCATAAAACGAGCGCAGCGCCAGTTCGCTCTTTTCCAAGGCGACATCGAGCAACGCGCGATTACCGCTGACCTCGCCAGCAAAGATCAGCGGATACGGTTGCAGTTGCGGCCACGCGATGCGCCGCCGTTTCGCCAGAGGATGATCCTCATGGCAAATCAGCACGTAGCGGTCTTCCGTCAACGGCACGCTGGCGAGATCCGGATGATGATCGCCGGCGATATTGATGCCGAACTCCACCTCCCGGCGCAGCACCGCCTCCTCCACCGCGGACGACGCGTGATCGAGAATCTTGATGCGGTTATGCGGATAACGCGCGGCATACGCCTGCAGAATGCGCGGCAGATACTGCACGCCCACCGTCGGCACACAAGCGATCGACACGTCGCCGCGACGGGCCACACCCGTCTCGCGAATCTCCACCAGCGCATCGGCAAGCTCGCCCAGCAAACGGCGCGCTTGAGGCAGAAAACTACGCCCTATCTCCGTCAGCGCCATGGAACGGGTAGTCCGCTCGATCAGCGTGACGCCGAGAAACGTCTCGAGCTTACGCAAGCGTTGCGTAATGGCCGTTTGCGTGACGTGCAGTGAATCGGCAGCGCCTTGAAAGCTGCCGCGATCCGCAATCGCCACAAACGCCTGGACACCGAGCGTGTCGATTTTCATTAGAAAAATGAAGGAATTGGAATGATAAATTCATTTTACTCCGCCTTCATCACCGCACAAAATGAGCGGGTTGGATCGGTTTGACACCGCACGCAGTGAGCGGATGTCGGCAAACACGGCCCAGCGGCCAGCATAAAGGAGCGAGAGATGACTTCGTCGACGAACTGGGTTGCAAAGCAGTACGTGATGTTCGAAAGCGAGCGCACGCGTCCGGTCAGGGATCTGCTGGCGGCAGTCCCAGCAACGGATGTGCGGGTGGCGGTGGACATCGGCTGCGGCCCGGGCAATTCCACCGAAGCGCTGGCGGCCCGCCTGCCCGGCGCGGCGGTCAGCGGACTGGACAGTTCCGCCGACATGATCGCGGCGGCTCGCAAACGCCTGCCGCAATTCCAGTTCGAGGTGAGCGACATTGCGACATGGGATGCGCCAGGCCCTTACGGCCTGATCCTCGCCAATGCCGTGCTGCAGTGGGTGCCGAATCATGAGCAACTGTTTCCGTCGCTGGTGAAGAAACTGGCGTCAGGTGGCAACCTGGCCGTGCAAATGCCGGACAACCTCGACGAACCCGCGCACCGTCTGCTGCGCGAAATCGCGGCGGACGGCCCCTGGGCCAGCAAACTCAAGGGTGTGGAACGCACCATGCGCTACGGTGCCGACTGGTACTACTCGCTGCTCAACCCGCTGTGCGCGCGGGTCGACGTGTGGCGCACCGTCTACCATCACCCGCTCGCGGGCGGCGCGGATGCGGTGGTCGAATGGTTCAAGGGCAGCGCACTGAGACCGTTTCTGGCCGAACTCGACGACAGTGAGGAAGGCGCCTTCCTGGAGCGCTACCGCGACACGGTCGCGCAGGCTTATCCGGCGCTGCCCGACGGCACCGTGCTGCTGCCGTTCCCGCGGCTGTTTATCGTCGCTACACGCTAGCGGAGGCGGGCGCGGCTGCCGGTTGGCGGTTGCCGCCGTGTGATGTTTGTGGCGTCGGCGTCGCCAGGGCAGTCAGGCATTGCCGCCCGTGAATTCTGCGTGATATTGTGTAACGAAGCGGGGGACGGCCTGCCGTCCTCACCGGAACGCAAATTACAGCAGCGAGCGTCGCCATGAGTGATGTACGCCATCATCTGAGTCCACGGGACCGTTTGGAGCTGTTGTGCTGGCTCACATGCGGCTGCCTTGGCGCTTATTACCTGAACGAGGACTGGCCCGACGCGGCGTTTCACGTGCAGGCCGCCCATAAGTGGCTCGACCATCGGTCGCGGGAGGCAGACTGGCTGAGTATTGCCAGGTTGTCGGCCACCGCACTGGAGATTGCGCAGCGGCACGCGAGGTTTGTCGATGCCGACTGGGCGCGGGATGCGGTTGAGGAGATTCTCGATACTGACGAACTCGACCCTCAAGCGCGGCTGGTGAGGCAGGTGCTGGCGGATTGCCAGAGCGCGCTTGCTGACAAACGCCTGGCAGATTAACGTTTTTTTCTTGCGGCATGTCGCGTGGTTCGCTACGCGGCGTTGGCTCCGTTTATCTGTTTGCCAGCGCCGCGCCAGCAGATTAAAAATTGTGCCGCACACCGACGATCACGGAGAGTTGTTTATCCGAATCCGAATTGACGATATTCGGAATCTGCGCCAGATTCTCCGTCTGCCCGGCCGCCGGATTGATCCCCAGTCCGGCGCCGGACGATTTCTGCCCAATCGCCACCGCATAGACCGCCGTCCGCTTCGACAAGCTGTATACCGCGCCGAGGTTGATCTGATGCACGCGTGTTGAAGCACTGTCACTCGGTTTCGCGTCGTTGAAAATATACGCGAAGCCAAGCTGCAAATCGGGCGCGAGCATATAGGTCGTATTCAACTCGACAATGTCGAACGAAATATCGGCCCCGGCAGGGCTCGCCGCACTCGCGAAATACTGGCTCTGCGACAGACGCGTATGCGTATAGCTCACTGCCACGCTCGCCTTACCGAACGCATACGAGCCCCCTGCTCCGAAAATTCTCACCTTGCTCGCCTGCTGCAGCAGACAATACGACGCATCGGCATTCGAGCAACTGAAGTCGCCGATATACCCAGCAGTCCCGCCTAAGGCCGCCTGCAACGGCTGATTCAACTCCAGATAACCCGCGCTCAGCGACAACGGACCCTGTGCGTAATTCGCCGCCAACGCCCAGCCCTTGTTCTGCGAAAAATTCCCCGCCACGCCACCCAGGCTGAACAACCCGCCGACGGTCAAACCACCGAAGCTCGGGCTGATGTACTTGATCGAGTTGTTGAAGTTGAATGCTTCGTTGAGGTTGTCGACGTCGCCGAAATGCGAGCCGTACAGCGTCGCCCAGTTATTGCTCGACGCATACGCACCCATGTAGTCGGAGAACGGATCGTATTGACGACCGAACGTCAGCGCGCCGTACGTGCCGTTGTTCAAACCGACCCAGGCGTTGCGGTTGAACAGCGTGTTCGATTGCAACATCGCGCCGTTGCCGATCAGAAAGCTGTTCTCCAACGTGAAGTTCACGGTGGTGCCGCCACCGATATCCTCAGTGCCCATCAAGCCCCAACGCGACGGCACCAGATTGCCGCCCGCCAGTTGATAGTTCGCGTGACCGTTGGTGCTGCCGTCGGCGAGCGTCGTCTGCTGGTTGGTCGTGTAGACGACACCCGCGTCGACCGTGCCATAGAGCGTTACCGAAGATTGCGCATGCGCGCCCATCGCGAGGCCGCACGCGGCCAGCGCAAGCGCCGAGCGCTTGACGAATTTGTCTGCCATATTTTTTTGCCGGAAGTTGAGTGGTGAAATCAGCAAGAACGAACGGGACGAACCGGACGAACGACACCGTTCCGCCGCCGTTCGAAAATGAACGGCAGCAGTCGATCGTTAGAACGTGACGAGAAGGCGCGCGCTGAGTATCCTGCGCGCCGTTCGATTACTGCCCGAAGCGCGCGTAGATATCCGGCCGTTTCTTACGCAGAATAAGACCGACCACGACGCCGAAGAGCGCCACCGCGAATACGATCCAGGGGAAAGACCTGACGATTGGGCTATCGGAGCCGCTGAGCGCATCGAGATTGCGCACCAGAATCACACCGATATACAGCAGGCCGATGCCACCCACCAGGGGCGCGACAAACGAGTGCCATACGCGCGTGTCCTTGCGCGTCTTGCGGAAGAACGCGATGACGGAGAAACTCGTCACCGCTTGCAGCATCACGATGCCGATCGTGCCGAGCGCCGAACTCCAGCTGAATACGATGTTGAACGCATCGCTGCCTGCCGCGATGAAGAGCCCGAGAAGAACGCACACGGAGAGTGTCTGCAGATAGCTCGCCACATACGGCGAACGGTATTTTTCGTGCACCCGATTGAGCGCTTGCGGCAGGATGCCCTCCAGGCTCAGCGCGTGGATATAGCGCACCAGCGTGTTATGAAACGACAACAGACTCGCGAAGATACTGCTGAGCAACAGGAAGCTCATCACGGTCGTTACCGCCCCGCCCAGATACTTGCCGGATTGAATAAACCAAAAATCGCCGGGCTGCTTCGTCGCGACCGCGACCACATCGTTCAGTCCGTACGCGCAAACAATTGTCCACGTGACGAAAGCGAAGAACACGAGAATCAGCATCACTGAGACATACGTCGCGCGGGGCACCGTCACCTTCGGGTCCCGGCATTCCTTGCCGTAAATCGCCGTCGCTTCGAAGCCGATAAATGACGCAAAGGCGAACATCACCGCAATGCCGAGGTGGCCGCTAAACACATGTTCCGGCGTGAACGGCGCGAGCGTGAGGCCGTTCGGGCCGCCGCCATGCACGACGATGGCAATGGCGAGCAGCAGCAGAATGCCCAGTTCGAGACACATCAGCACGCCGAGCAGCCGGCTATTCAGATCGATACCGCGGATGCCGGTGAATTGCACCACCGCCACGCAGAGCAGCGAATAGCCGTACCAGGGCATTGCCGTGTGCAGGAGCGGAGAAAGAATCACCGTGCAGAAAAATCCAAACAACCCATACAACGCGATCTGGATGAACGTGTACGACATCAGCGCGACGAGTGCGCCGGCCATGCCCAACGGCCGTCCGAGTCCGGCGGTGATGTACGCGTAAAACGCGCCGGCGCGCACCACGTGCCGGCTCATCGACGCAAAACCCACGCTGAAAATCAGCAGCACGACACCGGCAATCACGAACGCGCCTGGAATGCCCGCACCATTGCCCAGGCTGATCGCAGGAGGCACCGCACCGAGCATGCCGGTAAGAGGCGCTGCCGCTGAAATCACGAGAAACACGATCTGCCACAAGCCCAGCGTATTGCCCTTCAATTCCACAGGGTTCTCCGCGTCGATCAGACGGATCGGAGAGTAGGGTTCATTCATCGCTGCCTCTATTTTGTTGGCTAGTCTGGAACTCGCCTAAACCCTGGTCATGCTGGTGAAGGCGCTCGGTTGACCGACGTTCGATGTCTCGGTGTGAGCGCATGGTAGGTAGCTAAAAAATAAAGGGACTTCGCTAACTGCGCCAAATTTTCGATAATTTGCGCCAATGCTTGTGAGCGCGCCAAAACGTGATAGTCCGCTCCAAATAGTTAGGAAACTGAAGTTTTTGTATGACGATCTCGTTCTGCTTTCAGCAGTGAAAGCGTTTGCGACACCGACGCCTTTCATTGTTTTTTCCAGTTGCGCGTGGCGCGCCACAACACGGTTGCGTCGGCATAACCCACAGCACGAGCGATCGCCGCGTTGGTCAGCCCGTCGCGTTCGAGCAGCCCTTCCACGCTGCGCTGCCGCTCTTCGCGCACGATCTGCCGCACGGAAGTCCCCGCCTCGGTCAGGTGCCGTTGCAACGAGCGATGCGAGAGACCGAGATCTTTCGCGATGTCGGCGACGATCAGTTTTTCATGCGCGAGCCGCCGCGTCACCAGATCGCGCACCTGCTCGACGATGCTGTGCGGCACCGCATCGCGTGCAATCAGATCGGTGGCATGGCGCTCCATCATGCGCGCCATTTGCGTGTCGGCGCTCTTGAGCGGCGCATCGAGATCCAGCGGACGCAGAATCACACCATTGAAAGGCTGCTGAAAGCGAACGGGTGCGCGGAAATTGCGCGCATACGGTTTGAGATCGGCGGGAGCGGCATGTTCGAAATGCAGTTCGACTGGATTCCACGCCGCGCCCCGCACCAGCCGGATCATATTGCACATCGTCGACAGGCTGTATTCCGCGTCTTGCCGGCGCGGCCAGATCTGCGGATTGGCGATCTGATAGGTCCAGACCGGCCATTCGCCATCGCGCAGCAACTCACAGGCCGTGGCGTTCTGCCACGACGCGAGTGCGAGCGTGAACTTGCGCATCGCCGCGTTCAAAGTTGGCGACGATAGAAACACGAGACCCGCCGGCCCAAGCTCCGTCAATTGCAATTCGCTGCCCAGACGCAAGCCGAGCGACGATTCACCGAGTACTTCAGCCGCGCGCTCGAATGCCGCCACATAACGCGTGAGCGGCAGGATTTCATACGGATTCGACAGGAGCTTGCGGCTCATGCCGAACTCCTCCAGCAGCGCGTCGCAATGGGCGCCTGACGCATCGAGTGCGCGCACAACCGGTCCCATGACCGCCGCGCGGATCATCGGAAAACTGCCATTGAGCGTGACTTTTTTCATGCTGAGCGTCTCCTCTCAAGTCTTCGCTGATGTACTGCGGGTCATTCCTCTTGGCGCACTTTATCGTTCATTTGGCGCGATAGGCAAGCGCGAAAATAATATTGGGTTCCTACGATTTGCCATCGACTCAGCGTTCGCCGCGCTTTACCGAGCCACGCGGGCACGCAGTCCGGTCCAGCACATTTCTTACGGAAATCTTATGAACACGAATGCCACGAAAGCCGCCCACGCCCCAGTTCACCCGCTCGATCCGCTGAGTCCGGACGAAATGCAGCTCGCCTGCGATCTCGTGAAGGCCGCCGAAGAACTCGACGCGCACGTACGCTTTCCGATGGTCGAATTGCGCGAGCCGCCGAAGGCTGAAGTAGTTGCATTCAAGACTGGCGAATATTTTTCGCGTACGGCGTTCGTCATGGCAATCGACCGCACGAATGGGACGACCACCGAATTCAACGTGGACCTGAGAGAGAAAAGAATCGCCTCACGCAACGTGTTGCCGTTCGATCAGGCGCCTTACGGCCAGCCGCCGATCATGATCGAAGACTTCATGAATGCCGAGCAGATCGTCAAGAGCGACGACGCATGGCGCGTTGCGATCATGAAGCGCGGCTTGACCGAGAAGGAACTCGAGCGCGTCCAGGTCGATCCGTTTTCCGCCGGCTGCTTCGACCGCGAGAACGAGAATGGCCGACGCCTCGTCCGTTGCGTGAGCTACTACCGTGAGACCGTGACCGATAACGGCTACGCACATCCAATCGAGGGCGTAGTCGCAGTGGTCGATCTGCTCGAGAAGAAAGTAATCGAACTGGTGGACGACGGTCGCATCATTCCGATTCCGCGAGCGAAGCACAACTACGACACGCCGAGTCTCGGCAAGCCGCGCGACACGCTCAAGCCGCTGTCGATCAGCCAACCCGAGGGCCCGAGCTTCAAGATCGACGGCTGGCATGTGAGCTGGCAGAACTGGAACTTCCGGGTCGGCTTCACACCGCGCGAAGGGCTGGTGTTGCATCAACTGTCGTGTGACGACGGCAAGAATGCGCGGCCGATCATCTACCGCGCAAGCGTGACGGAGATGTGCGTGCCCTACTCCGACCCGAGCACGAATCATTACTGGAAGAGTGCGTTCGATGCCGGCGAATACGGCCTGGGCAAACTGGCAAATCAACTTGAACTCGGTTGCGATTGCCTTGGCACGATCCGCTATTTCGACATTCCCTCCGCCGACGATTTCGGCAATGCGTTCCTGATGAAGAACGCCGTCTGCATGCACGAAGAGGACTACGGCACCCTGTGGAAGCACTACGAGTTTCGCACCGGCGTTTTCGAAATGCGCCGCTCTCGACGCCTCGTGATCTCCTTCTTCGCGACGGTCGGCAACTACGACTACGGTTTCTACTGGTACATGTATCAGGACGGCACGATTCAACTCGAATGCAAGCTGACCGGCATCGTGCAAACGTCGGCGGTGGCGGACGGCGACACGTATCCGTGGGGCGGCATGATCACCGAGAACCTCGGCGGCCCCACCCACCAGCACTTTTTCAATGCACGGATGCACATGATGGTGGACGGTGAGCGCAACACCGTGACCGAACACGAGTTCGTCCCGCGTCCGATGGGCGAAACGAATCCGTACGGCAACGTATTCGACACCACCAAGCGCGTGTTCAAGACCGAGAGCGAAGCTGCGCGTCTCGCGAACGGCCGCACGGGACGTTACTGGAAGGTGACCAACCCGAACGTGAAGAACGCTGTTGGTGCGAATCCTGGCTACAAGCTGATTGTGAACGACTCGCCGCTGATGCTCGCTGACGAGCGCTCGAAGGTCCGCCAACGCGGCGGCTTTGCCACGCGTCACGTGTGGGTCACACCGTTCGATCCGGCTGAGCGCTACGCGAGCGGCGACTATCCGAACCAGCACGCGGGCGGTGACGGCTTGCCGCGCTACATCGAGGCGAACCGTAACATCGAGAATGAAGACATCGTCTTGTGGCACAGCTTCGGTCACACACACGTCTGCAAACCCGAGGACTTCCCGGTGATGCCGGTGGAATACGCCGGCTTCATGCTCAAGCCGAACAACTTCTTCTCTGCCAACCCGACGATGGACTTACCGTCCGAGCGTGATCAAAACAGCGTTGAAGACGGTAAGTCCGCGGATCATGGCTGCTGCAAACGCTGATCCGACGCCGCGCGACGCACGGGCTGAGGTTGCGGGCGTAGCCGACGCGGCACGCGTACAGCCCACGATTGCGGTGGGCCCGGCATGCGGGCTGATTGCAAGCGTGGGTGGTCCGGCACGTGGGCTGAATGCGAGCGTAGGTGACACGCCACGTCGGCTGATCGCGAGTGTGGGCGGCGCGGCACGCGTGTTGATTGCGAGCATGGACCGCACGGCCTGTGTGCTGACTACGAGCATGGGCGGCGCGGCCTGTGTGCTGCTCGTGAGCGGCGCCGCGACATTGGTGACGCAAGCTGGCCTCGGCCAGCGAGCCAATGCGCTGTTGATGAGCGCGCTAGCGTTGGCAACGATGACGATCGTGCCGCTGTTGATGTCTCGCCTATCTAGGCGGCACACCACGCTTGCGACGGCGGTGACGCTAATCGTCACGATGAGTGCGATGGGCGTCGTACCGGCGTATGTCGGCGGGTTGGAGCACCGCATCGCGACAGCCGCGTTGGCTATCGCCTTGGGTGGCGTATTGCTGTTTTACGGGTTGCACCTCGCTAGCGAGAAGGCCTCGCCACCTGCAACGGCATCATCACCTGAACACTCCGATCGAAACACCTACTCAAACCAAAATGCGCACGATTCCACTACGACCATCCACTCGACTGGCGCGGCGGCGCTGCTCGCATTGTTTGCGGGCTTATCGAGCGGAAGTCTCGCGCGTTTCCAGCTCTATGCGATTTGCGGCATGAGTGGTGCGCCGCCGATGTGGCAGATCGCGCTTTCGCTGGGTGCTGTTTGCGCGCTGGCGTTGATCGCCGACCGATCTGGCAACAACAACCGAATGTTAATTGTGCTGTACGTGCTGCGAGCGGCGTTAATTGGAGCACTTGCGGCCGTAGACAGTCTGATTCTTGCCCTGCTCACAGCAAAGATGTTTCTGGTTCTCGACTGCGTGACGATTCCATCGCTCATGAAATGGCGGGGCGAATCGCGCAGCGCAATACGCGCGGGCTGCCCGGGCGCGGCCCACCACATTGGGATGGTACTGGGAGCAACGTTATCGACGACGCCCTACTTCTTCGGCGACGGATTCATGGTGCTGTATGTACTAAGTGCGATCGCGACCCTGATATGTGCGTACACATTAGCAACCAGTTGGCTTGAGAGAAAACCGTTCCGTGGGCAAGAAAATCGTGCCCGCCGCCGGGCAAACCCTTCCGACGCGCACGAAGTGCAAGACGGGAAGCATGACTCCTTTGTCACTCAGTGTTGAACGTGCGAGGATTCAGATTCCAGATGCACCACTACCGCGACTGCGCGGGGGCCCCGCTTATGAGCTGGCGGTGTGAACCGCTTTCTTTGCTTATCTTTCTTTGCGGCGGCAAAGAAAGTAAGTGCCGCCCCGCACAGGGGCAACCCTAGTAGAGCACTAAGAAAACAAGAAAAGGCCAACGCCGTAGGCAAACAGACGAACAGACAAACAGGCCAGCAGCCCAGCAGCAACAACCAAACATCACCGCCAACTCACCCCAACGGAGACGAAGCAAAATGCCCGAACAGAAAAATCCAGCGCAGCTACCCACCACCATGTTCATCAACGGCGAAAGAACCCCCAGCGCCGCAGGTAAAACCTTCCCGATCTACAACCCGGCCACCGGCCAAGAACTAGCCCAACTTCCAGACGCATCAGAAACCGACATTGACCACGCGGTCAAAACCTCAAAAGCAGCCTTTGAGTCAGACACTTGGCGCAGAATGCCGCCCGCCGCCCGCGAACGCCTGCTGCTAAAACTCGCCGACCTGGTAGAGCAACACACCGACGAACTAGCCACGCTAGAAACCCTGAACCAGGGAAAACTAATAGCCTTCTCCAAGATGCTGGAAGTCTCAGGCAGCGTCCAATGGCTCCGCTACATGGCCGGCTGGGCCACCAAAATCGAGGGCACGACTTTCGACCTATCGATCCCCTTCCCGCCCGGCACCCGCTACAACGCCTCAACAAAACGCGTCCCGGCGGGCGTCGTCGCCGCAATCGTCCCGTGGAATTTCCCGCTGTTGATGGCGGTCTGGAAAATCGCCCCGGCACTCGCATGCGGCTGCACTGTCGTGCTAAAACCGGCGGAAGAAACGCCCTTAACAGCAATCCGTCTGGCCGAACTGGCACACGAAGCCGGCTTCCCACCGGGCGTGTTCAACGTCGTCACAGGTCGTGGAGAGACCGCGGGCGCCGCGCTGGTAAGGCACCCCTTGGTGAACAAAGTCACCTTCACAGGATCGACCGAAGTGGGCCGCATCATCGGCCGCCAATGTGCTGACGATCTGAAACGCGCGTCGCTGGAACTGGGCGGCAAGAGCCCGGTGATCGTGCTAGACGATTGCGATCCGAAGAAAGCGATTGAAGGCGCGGCAGGCGCGATTTTCTTCAATCATGGGCAGGTCTGTACCGCGGGTTCCCGCCTGTACGTGGCGCGTTCGATTTACGACGAAGTGGTGCAAGGCATCGCCGCCGTGGCCGATGGAATCGCATTGGGTTCCGGTTTCGATGCCGCGACGCAGATGGGACCCATGGTTTCCGCCCGGCATCGCGATAAGGTTATGGGAATGATCGCGCAAGGCCGGCAGGAAGGCGGCGAGATCCTGTCGCGCGATGCGGCTGTCGATGCGGAGGGTTTCTTTGTCCGGCCGACGGTCATTGCCAATCGCGCGTGCAAGCCGCTTTCCGTGGTCAGGGAGGAAGTGTTCGGACCGGTACTGGTGGCAATGCCTTATGACGATATCGATGAGGTGTTGACGCAGGCCAACGCATCGGAGTACGGTCTTGGCGCGAGTGTCTGGACGAATCAGCTCGACAAGGCGTTGAGGCTGGTTGACGGCATCGAAGCCGGAACCGTTTGGGTCAACACGCACAATATGGTTGATCCGGCGATGCCGTTCGGCGGGTTCAAGGCGTCCGGGATCGGGCGGGAGCATGGGAAGGCCATTATCGATGCTTATACCGAGAGTAAGTCGGTTTGTATTGCTTATTGATTGGGGTTTTTTGCCTGCGCGGCGCTCGTTTTTCTGTTTGCCTGCGGCGTTGGCCTTTCCTTGTGTTCTTAATGGTCTATTAGCGTTGCCCCTGTGCGGGGCGGCACCTACTTCTCTTTGCCACAAAGAGAAGTAGGCAAGAGAAAGCGGCTCAAACCGCTAACTCTTAAGTCGGTCCCCCGCACAGCCGCGGCAGTGGTGCATCTGGAATCGGTGCTCTCGCACATTCGACGCTAGTGACAAAGCAGTCATACTTCCGGCGGCGCTGCGCGCGCCGACGCGGTAGTTCGTCAAACCATACGCTGCGCGTTCGCACTAGCGTTTTGCCGAGGCGAAGCCGATGACCACACCACACAGAATGAAGCGCTGGTTCGCCGGCAAACCCTTCCGGCGAGCACGCAGTGCGAGGCGGGAAGTATGAGCGCCTTGTCACTGACGGCAAATGTGCGAGGGCACAGATTCCAGATGCTCCACTGCCCCCTCCAAGCCAGGAGGCCCGCTTATGTGCTAGCGGTGTGAGCCGCTTTCTTTGCTTATCTTTCTTTGCGGCGGCAAAGAAAGTAAGTGCCGCCCCGCACAGGGACAACGCTAATAAACCAATAACAAATCAAGAAAAAGCCAACGCCGCAGGCAAACAGAAACAAGCGCCGCGCAGGCAAACAACTCCATGAAAAGCCAACCCCATAGGCAAACAAGTAAAATACCCAGCACCCGCGCCGCCGCGCAAAAGCCCCCCGAGCCCAATCTTGAAACGCAAAATGCCCGCGCTGAACGCGCTAAAAGCCTTCGAAGTCGCTGGCCGCACGGGCAGCTTCACCCGCGCAGCGGAACTACTGAACGTGACGCAAAGCGCGGTCAGCCGGCAAGTCCGCCAACTGGAAGCGCAACTCGGCGAGACGTTGCTCCTGCGTCACCATCACCACCTCGAACTCTCGGCCGCCGGCCGCATGCTCCTGCAAGCACTGCAGCAATCATTCGACCGGATTGAGCTCACGGTCCGCAGCCTGCAGGAGAAAACCCACCGCAACCGTCTACGTATCAACGCGCCACCCACCTTCACGAGCCGCTGGCTGATGCCGCGTCTTGGACGTCTGCGTGACGCACATCCGCATCTCGAACTCAGCCTGTCGACCCGCGTCGACGACAACCTCGCCGAATCAGGTGTACTCGACTGTGCCATCCGCTTCGGTAATGGCGAGTGGGAAGGCGTCGACAACCTGCTGCTGATGAACGAGCGGCATATCGCCGTCTGTGCACCCGCGTTGCTCGCGCGCCAGACCAGTCGTGCGGCCATCGATCTGAATCAGTTCACGCTGCTGCACGTGCTCGCGAGCGCCGATCAGCGTTATCTGACCTGGCAGCATTGGTTGAAAGCCGCCGGCATTGAAAACGTCGACACCCGCGGCGGCTACGAATTCGATCTGCTCGATCACGCGATCCAGGCCGCTATCGACGGGCTCGGCGTGACCATTGCCGATCGTCACATGATCGGGCGTGAGCTGGCTGAGGGGCAGCTGGTACAGGTGCTCAATGTGCACGTCGACGGCCACCAGTCGTATTGGCTCGTTACGCGCGCAGAGCAGGACGAGCTCCCACACGTCGCGCTATTCCGCGACTGGTTGCAGCAGGAAATCTGGCTGACTGAACGTGCACTCGATTCGTCGGAGTCGGCACAGTCGGGCGCAGTCGATTGATGCGAGTGAAATTCGTCTGAATGCGGGCGCCCAGGCGACTCCGGTCCATTTGAGCCACACCGATGCGGTCTTACATGACGCAAAAAAACGCGCCGATGGCATTGCATCGGCGCGTTTATTCTCTACACCGCCAACGGTGACTTCTCACCGCTCAGGCAGCAGCAACCAACTCCACCGCCTCACGGTTAAAAGCAGCGTCGATGGCGGCGTCCTCGAGAATCATCTCGGCCCCCTTCTCCGCCACCATCATCGTCGGCGCATTGATGTTGCCCGATGTGATGTTCGGGAAGATCGACGCGTCGATTACGCGTAGACCGGCAATTCCATGCACCCGCAAACGCGCGTCGACCACCGAGGTGCGCGAGTCATCGCCCATCGCGCACGAGCCGCACAGATGGTAGATCGAACCCGACTGCTCGCGGAAATACTGCAGGAACCCTTCACGCGTATTCACCTGCGGTCCCGGAGAGATTTCCTCGACCGTGATCTCTTTCAATGCCGGCGATGCCATCACTTTGCGCACCAGCTCGCAGCCCTGGATCACCTCGTCGATGTCCTTCTCCGTGGTCAGCGCGTTGATGCGGATTTTCGCGGCGTCTTCCGCACGGTTCGATGCGATCTCAATCGATCCGCGACTGGTCGGCCGGCACGGGTTGAATGCCAGCAGAAAGCCCGAGTACGGCTCGGGTTCGAGATTTGCCTTATTGCTCTTCGGAATCCGGTACGACAGCGGATTGAAGTACAACTGCAGATTCGGTTGCGTTTCCTGATCGTTGCCCTTGAAGAACCCGCCCGACTGGTTCACGCTCATCGCGAGCGGCCCCTTGCGCGTGAACAGATACTGCAGACCCAGCTTGAGCTTGCCAAGAAGTGGACGCATCTCGTCGTTCAGCGTCTTCACGTTCGCGCGATAGTAAAAACTCACGCACAGATGGTCTTGCAGATTCTGCCCCACCGCGGGCAGTTCCTTGACCATCGCGATGCGATGCTTCGCCAGCAATGCGCTATCGCCTACGCCCGAGAGTTGCAGCAGCTTGGGCGAATCGACCGCGCCCGCCGACAGGATCACCTCGCGGTTCACCATGAACTGCCGCGTCGCGCCATTCTGCGTCACGCTCACGCCAATTGCCCGCTGGTTGCCGTCAAATAGCACGCGGCTTGCCAGCACGTCACGCTCGACCGTCAGGTTCTTGCGCGTCAGCACCGGATGCAGGTATTCGAAGCTGCTCGACGAACGTTGCCCGTTGCGCGTATTCACGTCGTAGATGCCCGCGCCTTCGAATCGCGCGCCGTTGAAGTCGTCGCTGCGCTTGTAGCCGGCCTGGTCGCATCCTTTCAGGAACACGTGACAGATCGGATGGACGGCATCCTTCATCGGCGAGATACGGATCGGGCCGTCCGCGCCGTGATACTCGGTGTTGCCAAGCGGATGCGATTCGAGCTTGCGGAAATACGGCAGCACGTCACGAAACGCCCAGCCCTTGTTCCCCGCCGTGGCCCAGTCGTCAAAATCGTGCGGCTGGCCGCGCACGTAAATCATCGCGTTGATCGACCCGGAGCCGCCCTGCACTTTGCCGCGTGGGCAATAGATCGGCCGATTGTCGAGTTCCTTTTCGGGCTCGCTGTAGTACATCCAGTTGTAGGTTTCGTTGTAGTACGTCTTGGTGAAACCCACCGGGATCTTGAACCAGAACGAGCTGTCGTTGCCACCCGCTTCGAGCAGCAGCACCGAATGGTGACCCGACGCCGAAAGGCGATTGGCGAGAATGCAGCCTGCCGAACCCGCGCCGACGATAATGTAATCGTAGTTCATGCTCTATGTCGCCAAACGGCGCTCAATCCATTGAATGCGAAAAACAGGTTAAAACCCGCAGGTTGAAACCCGCGGCTCGAAACCCACAGGTCGAAACCCACAGGTTCAACTCAGCAGGTTCAACCTTTGGCCGGCGCGAGATCTTTCACGTCAGCGGGTTGTGCCGCCATTTGCAGATGCAGACGCTCGCCGGTGTACGGCGTGTGCTGTCTGACGACATCCATGTTCAACTCCACGCCCAAGCCCGGTTCCTGCGATGGAATGATGTAGCCGTCTTCCCATTGAATCGGCTTCTTCAACACCGCTGCATGGAAACCGTCCCACGTGCCGATGCTTTCCTGAATCAGGAAATTCGGCGTGCAGGTTGCAAGCTGAATGCTGGCAGCCGCGCCAATCGGCCCGTTGTACAGATGCGGTGCGATCTGCGCGTAATACACCTCGGCGATCGACGCGACTTTCTTCGCTTCGAGCAAGCCGCCCACACGCGCCACATTCAATTGCAGGATCGACGCCGCACCCGCTTCAAGCAGCTTGAAAAATTCATACTTGGTGGTCAGGCGCTCGCCCGCGGCGATCGGAATACTCGTGTGCTGCGCGACTTGCGCCATCGCGCCTTCCTGCCCCGGCGGCACCGGTTCTTCGAACCACAGCGGATCGTATTTCTCGAGGCGTTTGGCAAGCCTGATCGCCGACGAGGGCACCATCTGCCCATGCGTGCCGAACAGCAGATCGGCCTTGCTGCCGACCGCTTCGCGCACGCGGCGGCAGAAAGTCTCGCAACGGTCGAGTACTTCCATCGACAGTTGATGACCCGAGTAAGCCGTGTACGGCCCGGCCGGATCGAACTTCACCGCGGTGAAACCACGCTTCACGTTTTCAACGGCGCATTCGGCAGCAAGATCGGGATCGTCGTAGTCGTATTCGCCGCGGCTGTTCTTCGGATAGAGATACGTGTACGAGCGCAGACGCTGGTTCACCATGCCACCGAGCAGTTCGTACACCGGCTTGTTCGCCGCCTTGCCGATGATGTCCCAGCACGCCATTTCCAGCCCGCTGACCACGCCCATCATCGTCAGATCGGGACGTTGCGTGAAGCCGCTCGAATACGCTTCGCGCCAGAGCCGTTCGATATGGTGCGGATCTTTATCGAGCAGATAGCGGCCGAATACATCGTCGATGATGTGAGTCATCGCCTTCGGATGAAACGTCGCCGAATAGATTTCGCCGACGCCTTCAATCCCGCAATCGGTCTTGAGCTTGACGAAGATCCAGTACATGCCGCCCACGTGCGGCGGCGGTACGGCGACGATATGCGTTTCGAGCGAGACGACTTTCATTTACGCAACCCCTTTCCTGTTAAGCATGGTTCTCAGCGCAAGGGCGGCAAAACCGCCGAGCGCCGCCATTCCGGCCACATAGCCGAAGTAAAGCTGGTAACCAAAGACGCCCGGGAAGTTCTGCGTCAGATAGCCGTTGATCAACGGCAGGAACACGTCGGGCGAATAACCGAGTACGGAGATCAGGCCAATTGCGAGACCCATCGTTTCGACCGGAATATTGCAGCGATCCAGCAGCGACCAGTACAGACCGCGGATCGCGTAAGTCAGAATCCCGATGAAGAGCACGAGGAACACCAGCAGCACGTGGCTCGAGATACGCGGCGCCGCCATCAGACCCAGCAGCGACAGCGCGGCGAGAAAGAGCGCGATCACCAGCACCGAGACCTTGGAATAACGGTCGCCGAGAAAACCACCGCCGATGCCGCCGATCGGCCGCATCCACAGCTTGAGCGTGGTAATCGTGCCGGCCATCACCACCGTCAACCCGATCTCACCTTCATGCAAATACGCTGAGAAGCTGTACGTCGCCCAGAACACCTGATAGCCGCAGAACACAATCGCTGCGACCAGCCACAACTCGGGAATCGACGCGAGCGTTTTCAGATCGACCAGCACGTTGCTGCGTTTCTTCGCGGCACGGTTGGCGGCGGCATCTTGAGTGCCTTGCGGGTCTTTGACCAGGGCAAGCACCACGCCAAGTGCAATGCAGATAAACGCATACATGTAGACGACCAGCTTGAAGCCAGCCGCAACCGGTTCGCCTTTGGTCTGAGTGAACCATGCAAACAGCGTGATCGCGATGGTCGCGAGCATGGCTTCGATCAAACCGCGTCCGCCGTCGAGCAAACCGAAGAAGCGGCCCTGCTCGTGCGTGCCGGCGATCATCGCCACGCGCTTGATAACCGCGGCCCAGAACGTCAAACCGGTCGACAGGCCCCAGCCGCCGAAGATCAGCATCAGCACCTGGAAAGACGGCGCGGTCGAATACCACAGGCCGAGCACGCCGGTTGCGATCAAGGAGAAGCAGATCAACAGGCGCGGTGCGATCCGGTCGGCGAGCCAGCCGCTCGGCAAGTAACTCAGCAGAAAGATCGTGCCGAGCGACGAATACAGATAGCCGAGTTGACTATCGGTGATGTGGAACACTTCGAGCATCGTCGGCTGATAAACCTGCCGCAGATACAGAATCGGGTAAATCGCGCCGGCCGCCAGCACCAGCAACATGAGCTGGACGTAGCGTTGAGCTTTGCTGTTTTGCAGCGCGGCTTCTGCTTCGCTTGAGGCGAGCGAAGCGGTGGTTTCAACGGATTGAGATGACACGGGAACGCTCCTGAGAGATACAGCGCCGGTCCACCGGTCGCCGGATCTCCAAATTTTTTTATAAGTGCAGCGGTTTGCTGCGTTTCTGCGGGTTTTAAGGCGACGCGTGCCGTCTACTCCGAATCGCGCGGCACGCGCCGTTTTAGCTTCAGTACTTCATGACCACGAGACGGGTCTGCGTGAATTCGAGCATGCCGTGCTTGCCGTCGTCGCCACCGAGACCCGAACGCTTCCAGCCCGCGTGGAAACCTTGATACGGATCGGCCGGTGTGCGGTTCACATACAACTCGCCTGCCTCGATGCCGTTGGCGATCTTCATCGCGCTGCGGTAGTTCTCGGTATAGAGCACCGACGACAAACCGAACTGATGGTCATTGGCCATCTCCAGTGCTTCGTCGAGCGTGCGGTATTTGACGACCGGCATGATCGGACCGAAGGTTTCTTCCTGGATGATTTCCATGTCCTGACGGCAGTTCGACAGCAACGTGGCCGGATAAAAGAAGCCCTTGCCTTGCGGCAGCCTGCCGCCGGTTTCCAGCGTGGCGCCTGCCGCAATCGCGCGCTCCACCATGCCGTGAATCGACTGGCGCGAAGCGTCGTTGACGAGCGGGCCCATCAGCGCAGGCTGTTCGCTGCGATCACCGCTTTCCACCGCGCTCATGTGCTTCTTCAGCATTGCGACGAAACGGTCATGCACGCTTTCCTGCACATAGACGCGTTCGATCGCCGTGCACAACTGGCCGCAGTGCGTGGTCTTCGACGCGACCAGGTCGCGTGCGGCTTTCTCCAGATCGGCATCGGCCTCGATGATCGCGGGCGTCTTGCCGCCCAGTTCGAGCGACGGCTTGGCGATGTTCGCCTTGCAGTATTCGAGCACCTTGCGGCCCGCGCCGACACTGCCGGTCAGCGTGATCATGCCGACCTTGGAGTGCGTGCAAAGCGCCTCGGCGGTTGCATGATTCATCGCGAGAATGTTTACGACACCGGCCGGCAGGCCGGCCTTCTCAACCGCTCTCGCGATCTCGAACGCGGAGGTCGGCGTGTTGTTGCTCGGGCGCACCACCACGGTATTGCCGGCGATCAGTGCCGGCGCGACCTTGCGCATGAACGTGTAGACCGGGTAGTTGAACGGGATCAGGCACGCGACCACGCCGATCGGCTCGCGATGCAGTACGAGGTTTTCGTCGGGTGTGTCGCTCGGGATCACCTCGCCTTCGATGCGGCGCGCCCATTCGGCGTGGTAGCGGGTGATCTGGCCGGCGTAGATCGCTTCGTTGGTGGCGTCGGCGACGCTCTTACCCGACTCCAGCGCGAGCGCCGCGCCGATGGCGGGCGCGCATTCGGTAAGCGCGTCGGCAAGCTTGTGCAGATAAACCGCGCGCTCGGCCGAAGGCAGCTTGCGCCAGCCCTTCTGGGCGGCGGCTGCGGCGTCGACCGCGGCGATTGCCTCAGCCCGGGTGGCGCCCGTGACGTGGGCAATCACGGCTTCGGTGGCCGGGTTGGTGACGGCGATGAGCTCGTCGCTTGCCGCGTCGATAAAGCAGCCGTTAGCAAAATTCCGATCGAGTCGCATCTCGTCTCCTGAAAAACCTGGTGCAGTGGCGCATTACCTTCGGCTATCGATTTCATGCCAAAGGTGCATGAACGGAATTTTTCTCTCGAGCACGGCACACCACAAGCGAATAATTCGCGGGACAAACATTCGAAAAAATCACGTTTATCCAGGGATCTGCCTCATACGCGAATGCCATCTCGAATAGCAGAATCCGGGCTTTGCCAAATAGCAGCGGCCTTTGAGACCGTTCGAACCCCTTCGAACCACCCGGGCCGTTCAAGACCACCGTTTGGAGCTCACAATGAAAAAGAATGTCATCGCCACCGCAGCACTCAGCGCACTCGCCTCGCTGGCAGCCCCATCAGCCTTTGCACAAAGCAGCGTGACCCTGTACGGCGTGCTGGATGAGGGCATCGACTACACCAACAACGCCGGGCGCGGCGCGGTCTGGGAAATGGCGAGCGGCTATGCGCAAGGCAGCCGCTGGGGCATGAGCGGTTCGGAGGATCTGGGCGGCGGCATGAAGGCGGTGTTCCAGCTGGAAAACGGCTTCGACGTGAGTTCGGGACGGCTCGGCCAGGGCGGCCGCATGTTCGGCCGTCAGGCTTACGTGGGCTTGAGCGACAACCGCTTCGGCACGGTCACGCTCGGGCGCCAGTACGACTCGGTGGTCGACTACCTTGCGCAGACCACCGCCAACGGCAACTGGGCCGGCTACCTGTTTGCGCATCCGTACGACAACGACAACACGGACAACTCATTCCGTCTCGGCAACAGCGTGAAGTACGCGAGCCCGGAGATCGCGGGTTTCAAATTCGGCGGCGTGTACAGCTTCAGCAACGACACGAACTTCGCGAACAACCGCGCCTATAGCTTCGGCGGCCAGTATGCGAACGGCGGCCTACTGATTGCCGCCGCCTACCTGCAGGCGAACAATCCGGGCGCAGGTTCCACCGGCGCGATCACCGCGAACGACGCGAGCTTCATCGCCGGGCGCATGCGGGTGTTCGGCGCCGGCATCAACTACACGTTCGGCGCGGCAACCGCCGGCTTTGCTTACACCAATTCCAACTATAGGGATCCGACCGGCAACGGCTATATCGGCATCCCGCTGGCGGCGTCCGGCGTCAGCTTGAATACGTTGAAGTACCAGAACTTCGAAGTGAACGGCAAATATCAGTTCACGCCGGCCTTCTTTATCGGCGCGCAGTATGTGTACACGATGGAGAACTACGATGCGTCGACTGGCAGCGTGAAGCCGAAGATTCACTCGGTCGGTTTGATGGCGGATTACAACCTGTCCAAACGCACGGACGTTTATGTACAGGGCGTGTACCAGAAGGTCGCGGGCGACTCGACCAACTCGATTCTCGACAACGCGTTCATTCCGGGCGTGCAGGCGCCGTCGTCGACGGGGAATCAGGTTGTCGCGCGAGTCGCGCTGCGGCACAAGTTCTGAGGCCTCAATCCCCCTCCACCGCCGCCTTCAACCTCAACAACGCCTGATCCCACTGCTGCGAAATCGCTTCCAGCGCGCGCCGTGCTTCGTCGAGGTGCGCCGGTTCGAACGCCCATAAGCGTTCACGGCCCACCTTGACGTCGCGCACCAGACCCGCGTTGGCAAGCACCTGCAAATGTTGTGTAACAGACTGCCGCGTGATCTCCGTTCCGGCGGTCAACTGCGCGATCGACATCGCACTGCCCGCGCACAATATGGCGATCAGACGCAGGCGCGTTTCGTCGCCGAGCGCCGCAAAGATCTGCGCGGAACTTCGCAACATGGCCGCCTTCACACGCGCATGACCGGCAGTCGGTCCGGTGTTGGACGGCTTGTTGGGCAACTTAACCCTTGGCGACATGCTTTTCGATGTTAGTCATCTGCTCTTCCCAGCCGCCGCTATTCATGCGGAATGCTTCCGCGCGGCGCGCGGTGGGAATCTGATCAAAGCCCGATTCGATCACGCGCAACAACGTGCCCGAATCGACCTCGCTCAACTCGAATTCGACCAGCGTGGTGGGCTCGGGCGAGTAATCGACCGACGCGTCCACTGCGGCCGGATGCCAGCGAAACGAAAAATGATGTTCCGGTTCGACCCGATTGACCAGCACATCCATCACGAGATGCTCATAACCCGGATAGGTAATCTGGCCTTGAATGGATTGACCGGCGACAAACTGTTTACCGCTGAAATCCACGCAAAACCAATTGCCGAATTCTTCGGCGTTGGACACCGCGCGCCATACCCGCGAGCGCGATGCCTTCAGCAGAATCTGTTTTTCGATGCGATCGGTCGATGCGTCTTTTGATGCGCCAGATGATGTGTTCATATGCAGCCTCCTTACTGCATATTAGGCTCACACCTCTCAACATGCAAGTATTTGCCTGCCTATCTTCCGACTCACGGCAAACACCACCGAGACATGATTGCTCCTCAGCTTGCGCTTCTTGCGGCAGGCACGCGCTGACATGATCACAAGCGCGATCGCCACGCTGAGGATTACGGTGGCTTCGCGCCCGTCTTAACCGCCGACCTTGACCACCACCTTGCCGAACGCGCCACGCTCGAGATGCGCCAGCGCGGCCGGCAGTTCGTCGAATGCGTAGACCGTATCGACAACCGGCTTGATACCGAGCACATCGACCGCGCGCACCAGATCGTCGAGCGCGCGCCGATGCCCGACGCCGATGCCCTGGATCGTCGGCCGGCCGATGAACGACGGGATACTCGGCAGCGACATGTTGTAGCCGTCGAGCGTGCCGATCAGCGAAATGCGGCCGCCCTGACGTAGCGCGCACAACGAGGCACCGAGGTTATCGCCGCCCGCCAGTTCGAACACGTGATCGACACCACGTCCGCCCGTCATCTCGCGCGCAACGCGATCCCAATCGGGCGTCTCGGTGCGGTCGATACCATGGGTCGCGCCGAGTTCGCGCACGCGGCGCAGCTTGGCGGCGCTGCTCGAGGTAACGATCACCTCCGCGCCGTGGGCGCGGGCGAGTTGCACGCCGAACAGCGCAACGCCGCCAGTGCCTTGCATCACCACGGTCTGCCCGGCATGCACCGCGCCCTTCTCGACCAGCGCGAACCACGCGGTGAGTCCGGCACACGGCAGCGTGCTGGCTTCAATCGCACTCAGCGTGTGCGGCGCGCGCACGGCCCACGCTTCGTTCAGGACGACGTACTGCGCCAGCACGCCGGGCAAGGAGCCACCGAGCACGCGGGCCTCAGGCGGACATTCGCCGTCGATCCAGCCCGCCCAGAAGGTGCCGAGCACATCGTCGCCCTCGCTGAAACGCGTGATGCCCGTGCCCGTAGCGACGACGACGCCGGCCAGATCGGAGCCGGGTGTGACCGGCAACGTCAACGGCGCGCCCGACTCGCCGCCGGCAATGAAACCCAGATCGCGGTAATTCAATGCCACCGCCGCCACGCGCACGACGATTTCCCCCGCGCCGGGTGTCGGTACGGCCGTTTCTTCCAGCCGCAGATGTTGCACGCCCGCTTCCCGCAAAACCCATTTGCCCATTGTTTGCATATCGGCTCCCGCCTGCTCGTTATCGATGGCAAAAAGTCTACCGTCTCGATATCAGCTACAGTGACGGATAAAATTCGCGAGTCTGTAGCGTTTTAGGAACCAATTGCCATGTACCATTCCAACAGAGCGATCCGTCGATGAGAGACCGTCTGAGCGGCATCGCCGCCTTCGTCAATGCGGCTGAAGCCGGCAGCTTCGCGCTGGCCGCCGAGCGCATGCACCTGTCGCGCTCGGCGGTCGGCAAAACCATTGCGCGTCTGGAAGACCAGCTCGGCACGCGGCTCTTTCACCGCACCACACGCAGCCAGAGTCTCACCGAAGATGGCCACGCGTTTTACGAGCGCTGCGTGCGCGCACTGGCCGAACTCGATGCCGGCGAAGCAACGCTGCATGCGGGCCGCCGCGATCCTCAGGGGTGTTTGCACGTCAGCGTGCCGGTGCTGTTCGGGCGGCGCTGCGTTGCGCCGATTCTGCTGGAATTAGCGCAGCGATATCCGCAACTGGACTTGCAGATCAGCTTCACCGACCGGGTCACCGATCTGGTCGAAGAAGGCATCGATCTGGTGGTGCGCAGCGGACGCCTGCGCGACGCGCCGGCGGGGCTGGTGGCACGCAAGCTCGGCGAGCAGGCGATGACGCTATGCGCGGCGCCTGCCTACCTGGCGAAGCACGGTACGCCTCGCACGGTCGCCGACCTCGCCAGCCATGAAGGCATTTTCTACGCGAACCGGCGCAACGAAGCAGCGTGGCCGCTGCCGGATGAAAACGGTGTCTGGCAGAACGTCTTGGTCCGGCATCGGTTACGCCTCGACGACCTCGAGACCATTCTCGCGGCCACCATGGCGGGTGCCGGCATCGCACGTTTGCCGTGCTGGCTGATCGCCGACGCGTTAGATAGCGGCGCGCCAGTCAAGGTACTGCCCGAGCTGCCCGGGCCGCGCATCGAGCTTCATCTGGCGTGGCAACAGACACGGCATCTGCCGTCGCGGATGCGCGTGGCCATCGACGAACTGACGGCACGGGTGCCCGTCATTCTCGCCGTCGGCACGGCGGAAATGAAATAGGACCTGGAGAGGTCTGCTTCGTATGGTTGTGCCCTAACCGGTCCCTCCGCGATGCTCGTCTCGTCTTCTTATGCTTCGACTGGCACCATCGCTCTAACCGTCATCCGCGCCGCGCGGCCGTCAACCACGGGCACGCCACGACGCGGATGTCCCCTTGCTTCACTCCGTTGCGTGCGCATGCATCACGCCGGTGTGCATCGACCACGCCATCCACGGACGGCGCAGTGCGACGATCGCGACGAACGCGCAAGCCGCCAGCGCGCCAAAAGTCACGAAGCCCATCTGGTAGCTGCCCGTGCTTTCCTTCGCGATGCCCATCACGACCGGCAGATAAAAGCCACCAATGCCGCCCGCGGCGCCGACGATACCCGACATCAACCCGGTGCGCCCGGCCCAGCGATGCGGCACCAACTGGAAGGTCGCGCCATTGCCAAGACCGAAGGCCACATACAGGCACAGCAGCAATGCAATCCCGCCCACCATCGACGGCATCGCGGCAGCAAAGACGAAGTCGCACAGAGAAATAATCGCGAGCAGGAAGGTCAGCGCGCGCACGCCGGACACCTTGTCGGCAACCAGGCCGCCAAGCGGCCGCACCATCGCGCCGGTTGCGGCAAGCAGCGCCATGAACAGACCCGCGTCGATCTTCGACAATTGATACAGATTGGTCAGCAGCAGCGAAACATACGACGACATGCCGACAAAACCCCCGAACGTGATGCTGTACACCAGCATGATCACCCACGTGTCGCGTTCGGCCAGCACCGCGCGATAGCGCTTGGGCAGCACCGCAATCGCCAGCAGCGCGCCGACCACCGGCAACAGCAGCACACCGGTCTTGCCCGAACCGAACAGGCCTGCCTCGACCAGCAGCACGAGCACGATCAATCCCACGAGCGTGACCGCAAAGCTGCCGAACGCGCGCAGCACGCTGCCGGATTTAATGCCCGAATCGTTGGCCCAGAAGTACAGCGTGATCGCCGCGATGGCGAGCAACGGTAGCGCGCTGGCGGTTGCCATTTGCCAGCCGTAGTGCGTCGCGAGTTGCGGGAACAGGAAGCCGTCGAGCACCGCGCCGATGTTGCCGGCAGCGGCAAGACCTAGCACCAGGCCCTGCACTTTCGGCGGATAGTTGCTGCCGGCCATCGGCAGCGCCACGGCGAAGCTCGCTCCGCCGACACCGAGGAACACGCCGAGCACCAGCAGCAAGGTGTACGACGGCACGAACGGCAACAGCGGCAGCACGATCGTCGGCACCGCCGACAGCAATACGCCCATCAACGCGATGCGTTTGCCATGCGCGGATTGATAGAGATTGCCGAGCGTGACCCGCAGGATCGCCGCCGACAGCACCGGCACAGCAACCAGCAATCCTTGCTGCGCGGGCGTCATCGCAATGCTCTTGCTGATGAACGGCGCGAGCGGTCCATAAAGGACCCAGACGGTGAAGCCGGTGTCGAAATAGAGGAAGCACGCCACCAGTGCGCGCCAGTCCCCACTTTTTAACGAGCTCATCACGTTTTTCATTAGACATCCTAAAATATGCTGATTGTTTTCCAACCTGGTGCACGGCGCTGGCATATTGCGCTGAGACACTACGCACCGGAATGGTCACGACGTTGAATACCGGTCTGAACATGCAACCTTCATGCCATCCGGGCTCTACTTTTGAAGCTCGACTGCGTACTCTCTGAAACCGTGATCCCGCGCCTCTGACGGCCGCTTCAAAAATCAATAAACGTCGCGTACGTAGCGCTTTTCTTGCGCTAAGCGGCTCACATACCCGGCGGCTTTTTCTTCGTTCATCCCACCGTGCTGCGCGACCACATGCTTGAGCGTCGCATCGACGTCTCTCGCCATCCGGCCTGCATCGCCGCAGACATAGAAATGCGCACCTTCTTCAAGCCACGCCCACAGTTGCGCCCCCTGCTCGCGCATGCGGTCCTGCACGTAGATCTTTTCTGTTTGATCGCGCGAGAACGCGACGTCGAGCCGGGTCAGCACACCGCTGTCGCGCATCGCTTCGAGTTCGTCGCGATAGTAGAAATCCGTGGCCGCATGTTGCTCGCCGAAGAACAACCAGTTGCGGCCCTTATCGCCACGTGCACGCCGTTCGTGCAAAAAGCTGCGGAACGGTGCAACACCAGTGCCCGGACCGACCATGATGATTGGCGTGTCCGAAACATGAGGAAGCCGAAAGTGTGCGGATTGCTGCACGAATACCGGCACATTCACGTCACCGGCACGGTCGGCGAGAAACGTCGACGACACCCCCTTGCGATGGCGGCGACCGTTGCTGTAGCGAACCGCTGACACCGTCAGATGAACTTCGCCGGGATGTGCCTTCGGGCTCGATGCAATCGAGTACAAACGCGGTTGCAGGCGCTTGAGCATGCCGGTCAATTCGGTCGCCGTCAGGTTGACGGGAAATTCGTGGAGGACGTCCGCGAGTTGCTGGCCCCACAACCATTGTTTGAGGTCGGCCTTGCGCTCGGTGGAGAGCAGATCGCGCAGTGCGCCGTTGCTGCTGCGCGCGGCAATGAACGCGAGCGCATCAGGGCTGGGGCGTGCGATCTCGTAGTGCCTGGCAAGCGCGTCAGCGAGGCGCATGTCACCCGCGCCGGACACGTTGACCGCAGCCTCGGCGCTCAAGCCGCTCAGGCTGATCAATTCGTCGACCAGTTCGGGACAATTGCTCGGCCATACGCCCAGCGCGTCGCCGGCTTCGTATTCGAGGCCCGAGTCGCCCGTGTTCAGGGAGAAGTAGCGCGTATCCTTCGCGGCGCCCTGTTTGTTCAGTTGCAGGTTCCTGACGAGCCGCGATGCGGCCGGACGCGTTTTGGTCGGCATGGCGCCAGGCACCACAGCGTTGATCATGCCGCCCGGGGGTACCGCATGCAGCGCCGCATCTTCTTCCTTGATGCGCGCGATGATGCTTTCGAGCCACGCGTCGGCATGCTCCTGATACTCGCTGTCACAGTCGACGCGATCCATCAAACGCAGCGCGCCAAGCGCTGCGAGACGCTCATCGAGCCGGCGACCGTGACCGCAGAACGCATCGTAGTTGCGGTCGCCCAGCGCGAGCACCGCGTAGCGCACGCCGTCGAGACGAGTCGCTGCGTCGCCAGCCAGTGGAGACCAGAAACTTTGCGCATTATCGGGCGGATCGCCATCGCCGAAGGTGCTCGACATCAGGAGCACGTATTGCGCTTTCGCGAGCGCCGAAACCTGATAGTCCGCCATGCACGACGTGCGGATCTCGAAGCCCGACTCCATCAGACGTGTGGCATAGCGTTCGGTCAGCGATTCGGTGTTGCCGGTTTGCGAGGCCCACAGCAGGGTCACTTTGGGTCGCACGCGCAAGATGCGCACACCGGATGCGTGTGCCGCATCGGACTGCGGCGCGGCAATCGCACCGGCTGACACGGCCGCAGGTGTTCCACTGCGGCTATAGAGACCAGCCAGCAAACCGTCCACATACAAGCGATTCACCGGCTCAAACGGCGCGCTGGCAGGCAACACCGGCACGCTGTCACTGCCCTGTCCTTCAGCCGAACGCAGCCCACTGACGAAACCGCGTAGATAGGCCCGCTCGGTTTCCGTGAACGACGGCACGGGTGTCGGCGGAAGCTGCAGCAGACTCGTGAGTGCGTTGATGCGGGGCATATCCAGTTCCTTGGTGTTCGCCGATATAGCGCTTGACGCCGCGTCGACGCCAACGGCTGGCGCATCGATAAGCGTCTCGTCGTCCGCATTCGAAACCGGCTCGATGGCGTCGATCGCAACCGGGCTCAGCGCGACCGCGCAGAACTTGAGCTCGGGTTGCTGGGAGACCGGATCGATGGCATCGCTCGTGACCGCGTTGATGCACAGATCGTCGCCGAAGACGTCGTTCCAGTGCATTGGCGCAAAGCAACTCCCTGCCTGCACGCGCTCCGTGACGACCGCCGGCAACACGGCACGCCCGCGCCGCGACCGGATCTCGACCGGATCCCGGGCTTTGATGCCTAGCGTGGCGGCGTCTTCGGGATGAATCTCGACGAACGGGCCCGGGTTCAGCTTGTTGAGCATCGCGACCTTGCCGGTCTTGGTCATGGTGTGCCATTGATGCTGCAGGCGGCCCGTATTCAACACGATCGGAAATTCCCGATCGGGCAGTTCGGCCGGGGCGGCAAAGGCCCGGGCGAAGAACACGGCTTTGCCACTTGCGGTCGGAAACACGAATCGCGGACGGCTGCCGTCGGGCCGTTCTTTCAGCGTCTGGCTGACGCCGTCGTTGATGTAGCGAATGGGGTTGCGGTCGGCAGCGTCGTCGGCAGCAAGCGGCCATTGCAGCGGCGTATCCTTCAGCCGGCGATGGCTCGCGCCGCGCAAGTCGTAGCCGGTTTTCGGATTCGACGCGCGAATGATCTCCGCGAAAACTTCTTCGGCGTTAGCGTAGGTAAACCCATCGGCGAAACCCATTTCACACGCGACGCGCGCGATGATCTGCCAGTCCGGCAACGCGGCGCCCGGCGGCTCGATACCCTTTTGCATCAGCGTCAGATTACGCTCGGAGTTGATCATCACGCCTTCGGCCTCGGCCCACAGCGCGCCGGGCAGCAGCACATCGGCGTAACGGTTGGTTTCGGTGTCGAGAAAGGCGTCCTGCGCAATCACGAGTTCCGCGGCGCGCAAACCAGCGATCGCGTTCTGACGGTTCGCGACGCTCGCCACCGGATTCGTGCAGATGATCCAGCACGCCTTGATCTCGCCTTCGGCCATACGGGTGAACATATCGATGGTGCCGTTGCCGACCGATGTCTTCAGCGTGCCCTTCGGAATGCCCCACAGGTCCTCGATAAACACGCGGTCTTCTTCGACCAGCACCGAACGCTGCCCCGGCAAACCAGGCCCCATGTAGCCCATTTCACGGCCGCCCATTGCATTGGGCTGGCCGGTCAGCGAGAACGGTCCGCTGCCGCGTCGGCAGATCTTGCCCGTCGCCAGATGCAGATTGCAGATCGCGTTCGTGTGCCACGTGCCATGCGTGCTCTGATTCAGACCCATGGTCCAGCAACTCATCCACTCCGGCGCGGCGCCGATCATGTGCGCGGCCTGGCGGATGTCTTCTATGGAGAGGCCCGTAATCGCCGACACTTTCTCCGGCGTATAGTCGGCGAGGAAGGCGGGCATCGCGTCCCAGCCTTCGGTGAAGCTGTCGATAAAAGACGCATCCGTATGGCCGTTATCGTGCAGAAGATGCAACAGGCCATTGAGCAGAGCCAGATCGGTGCCCGGCTTGATCTGCAGAAAGAGATCAGCCTTCTCGGCGGTCGTATTGCGGCGCGGATCGACCACGATCAGCTTCGCGCCCGCCTTCACACGATCCATCATCCGCAGAAACAGAATCGGATGACAGTCGGCCATATTCGCGCCGATTACGAAGAACAGGTCGGCATGATCGATGTCTTCGTACGACCCCGGCGGGCCGTCCGCGCCGAGCGAGAGCTTGTAGCCGCTGCCCGCGCTCGCCATGCAAAGACGTGAATTCGATTCGATGTTGTTGGTGCCGACAAAACCCTTCGCGAGCTTGTTGACGAGGTACTGCGCCTCGATCGACATCTGCCCGGACACATAGAACGAGATCGCGTCCGGTCCATAGGTGTCGAGCAGGCCGCGCAAACGCGCCGCCGTGTCGCTGATCGCCTGTGCCATTGGCAGCGGCACCGGATCCTGGTCGCGGGCATGACGCACGAACGCGCCTTCCAGACGTCCCGACTTGCGCAATGCGACGTGCGCCGATTGGCCCTTCGTGCACAGCCGTCCGAAGTTCGCCGGGTGTTCCTTGTCGCCTGAGATCTTCACGACCTGGCCGTCCTCGACGTGCAGCACCATTCCGCAGCCAACGCCGCAGTAGGGGCACACGGTTTTTACGCTAGTGGAGGACATGGCAAATAACGTCGTCGAAGAGGATGACAAAGATCAGTGGCTCACATCGCGACCCACACCTGCCCGTTTTCCACCCGCGCGATGAACGCGCTGACGGAAAACGCCGGTGTTTCGAGACACTCGCCGGTGCGCAGATCGAAGTGATGCTTGTAGATCGGTGAAGCGACGACAACGCGCTCGCCAAGACTGCCGATCAGCCCGCGCGAGAGCACGGCCGCTTGCGAGCCCGGATCGTAGTTTTCGATCGCATACACGACGGTGTTCTCGTCGCCGTTGTCCACATGAAATACCGCCACCTGTTCGCCATTGACGAGCGCACACACGCCTGTGTTGGGAACAATCTCGTCGATCGGGCAAACTGGTGTCCAGGCAAGCGGAAGACGGTCAAGGTTCATGGCATGGGTCCTCAGTGAGTGACGCAAAAAAGAATCAAACGGTTTCCACAACCACAGGAATCGAAGCGATCTTCGAGCGCCGCTCGTCAATCGTCGCGGGCCGGATCTGGCCGCGTTCCTCGACAAAGGCAACATTGCTGTCCGACTCGCCGCTGTTGACGAAGTGACGGAAGCGCTTGCGCGTCTCAGGATCGGTGACGGCCTTCTTCCATTCGCATTCGTAGGTTTCGACCACGTGCTGCATTTCCACTTCGAGTTCCGCGACCACGTTCAGACGATCGTTGACGACTACGTCGATCAGATAGTCGAGGCCGCCTTCGAGGTTGTCGCGCCACACGCTGGTGCGTTGCAGACGGTCTGCCGTGCGCACGTAGAACATCAGGAAGCGGTCGATGTAGCGCACCAGCGTTTCCTTATCGAGGTCCGAGGCGAGCAGTTCGGCATGGCGCGGCTTCATGCCGCCGTTGCCGCAGACGTAAAGATTCCAGCCCTTCTCCGTCGCGATGATGCCGACGTCCTTGCCCTGTGCCTCCGCGCATTCGCGGGTACAGCCGGAGACGCCGAACTTGATCTTGTGCGGCGTGCGCAGCCCCTTGTAGCGGTTCTCGAGTTCGACCGCGAGGCCCACCGAATCGCCGACGCCATAGCGGCACCACGTCGAACCGACGCACGACTTCACCGTGCGCAGCGATTTGCCGTACGCATGGCCCGATTCAAAACCGGCCGCGATCAGTTCTTCCCAGATGAACGGCAGTTGCTCGACCCGCGCGCCGAACAGATCGACCCGCTGGCCGCCGGTGATCTTGGTGTAGAGGCCGTATTTTTTCGCCACCTGGCCGACGGCGATCAAACCGTCAGGCGTCACTTCGCCACCTGCCATGCGTGGCACGACCGAATAGGTGCCGTCGCGCTGGATATTGGCGAGGTAGTAATCGTTGGTGTCCTGGAGCGAAGCGTGCTCCTTCTTCAGCACGAATTCGTTCCAGCACGACGCCAGGATACTCGCCACGGCCGGCTTGCAGATATCGCAGCCGAGGCCGTGTCCGTGCTTCGTCAGCAATTCACCGAAGCTGCGCACGCCTTCCACGCGCACGAGGTGATACAACTCCTGGCGCGAAAACGGGAAGTGCTCGCACAGGTGGTTGTTGACCGCGAGGCCCTGCTTCTTCATCTCTGCCTTCATCACCTGGGTGACGAGTGGCACGCAACCGCCGCATGACGTGCCAGCCTGGGTCGCGCACTTCAGAGCGCCGATGTCGGTCGCGCCCGCGCGCACGGCGGCGCACAGGTCGCCCTTCGAGACGTTGTTGCACGAGCAGATCTGCGCGGCGGCGGGCAATGCCTCGACGCCGAGCGCCGGTTTCGCCTGACCGTCAGACGACGGCAGGATCAGGAATTCCGGCGACGCCGGCAACTCGATCCGGTTCAGCATCATCTGCAGCAGCGTGCCGTATTCGCTGGCATCGCCCACCATCACGCCGCCGAGCAGATGCTTGCCACACTCGGACACCACTAGCTTCTTGTAGACCTGTTTGCGTTCGTCGCTGAACTGATAGGCGCGGCTGCCCGGCGTGTTGCCGTGCGCGTCGCCGATGCTGGCGACGTCCACCCCCATCAGCTTCAGTTTGGTGCTCATGTCGGCACCGGCGAATTCCGCCGAGTCGCCGAGCAGTTGCTTCGCCACCGCGCGCGCCATCTCGTAGCCCGGCGCGACGAGGCCGAACAACTGACCGTTCCACAGCGCGCATTCGCCGATCGCGTAGATATACGGGTCGCTGGTGCGGCACGCATTGTCGATCACAATGCCGCCGCGTTGGCCGAGTGTCAGACCGCTTTCGCGTGCGAGATCGTCACGCGGACGAATGCCCGCTGAGAACACGATCATGTCGGTGTCGAGGAAGCTGCCGTCGGCGAATTGCATGCGGTGCGTGCCGTTCTCGCCGTCGACGATCGCCGACGTGTTCTTCTGCGTGTGCACCGTCACGCCGAGTTCTTCGATCTTGGTGCGCAGCACACGGCCGCCACCTTCGTCCACCTGGACTGCCATCAGGCGCGGCGCGAATTCGACAACGTGCGTTTGCAAGCCCATGTCGCGCAATGCCTTGGCGCATTCGAGCCCGAGCAGGCCGCCGCCGATCACCGTGCCGGTCTTTGAGCGGGCCCCGCATTCCTGCATCGCTTCGAGGTCGTCGATGGTGCGGTAGACGAAGCAGTCGCCCCGCTCACGGCCTTGCACGGGCGGCACGAACGGATAGGAGCCAGTGGCGAACACCAGCTTGTCGTAGGGCAAGGTCTCGCCGGTCGATACCGTCACGGTGCGCGCGGCGCGGTCGATCGCCACGGCTTTCGCATTCAGCTTCAGCAAGACGTTCTGGCGCTCGAAGAAACCCGGCTCGACGAGCGACAGATCGTCCGCCGTTTTGCCCGCGAAGAATTCGGATAGGTGCACGCGGTCGTACGCCGGCCGGGATTCTTCGCACAGCACAGTGATGTCGAGGCCATGCGCCGCGTCTTGTGCCAGACATTCGACCAGTTTGTGGCCGACCATCCCGTGACCGATAACGATGATTTTCATGACCGCGACTTCCTCACTGTGCTGGGCTCGAATCGCTGCCGGTGGGCTGCTATGCGAAAGCGATTCCGGAAATAAAAACGGCGTCCCGCGAACCCAGTCGATGACTGAATTCGGGGGACGCCGTTGTCCTGACCTGTGCTGCAGCGAGTCCTGTGTGGTTGCACTCGCAACGGATCCACGTTGATCCGATGGCAAGGTTTAACGCAAGGGTCGTGCCAATCGGGCGAAATTCCCGCTGGAGCGCCGTGGTGCAAGGCCCGGCGGCGAATGGCACGCTTGTGCTGTTGGGATGATGCGCGACACGTTTTGATGCAGCGAGGCACAGCGATGGTGCGACGCAGCACTGTGCGCGTGCGGGCGGAGAGCCCGCGGTGCGCGCCGATTCAGGCGTTCAGCTCCGTGCCGGCCCGAACCCCAGCCTAGTCGCCGAAGCCCAATTCGGCTTCGACTGCTTGCCCGACACGCAGCCACGCCCCAGCGCCGCGCGCGACGATCGCATTGTTGCCGAACGTCAGCGCACCATTTCGCTGCGGATTCGCCCGGTAGACGCTCAGGGTGTCGGTGGGTTCGTTCGGCCAGTCGGGATCGGGCGCGCCCTTCGCCTGATCGATGGTCGGCATCGGACAGCGCGCGCACAGTTTGACCAGCTGCAATTGCACGGCCTGATCCTCGGCCCCGTCGACACTCAGACTCTCGACATAGTCCTCTTCGTACGCATCGAGCCCCGTCAGCACGACGTTGGGGCGAAACCGGTCGATCGGAATCGACGGTGCGCCCTTACTGTTCAGACGCCCATTCAGATCGTCGAGCGAGGCCTGGCCGATCACCAGCAGCGGAAAACCATCGGCGAAATAGGTGGTGGCGCCGCCGATGCTACCCGTGTAGTCCGGATCGACAATCCGCTCGTGCTCGGGATTGAAGCGCAGCAGCCGCGACGGCACGCCGAGAAAAGCTGAAAACCAGGCGGCGCACTCCTCTCCCGTGTCGAGCCCGTAGGCCGCGTCGCGCCAGACCACGGTTTGCACCTTGTGCGGTGCGCTGAGTGCGGCGGCGTCGAGCGACGTGCGCAAGTCGCTCATGCCCGGTGCGCGAATCACGAGTTCATGTTCGCCGAGCTCGACCTTGATCAACGCCATGCGTGGATACGCACGCTGCGTGAGCATCGCACCGCTCGGGTCGGTGACCATCCAGCATCGGTCGTATTCGAGGCCGGTGGCGAGCAGACGCGCTTCATTGAGCGCAATGCCGGCGCAGGATTTGATCGGATAGACGAAAAGCTCGCTGATGGTAGGCATGGTGTGGGGCGTGGGGAACACGCGATTTTTTGTGTTGACGCCCGATTGTAAAGCGCCTGCGGCACGCCGTATTGGCAGTCCTACGGTGCCCGTCCCCATCGCCGGTCAAAAACGCTGCGCCGGCCAGGTCGATCCTTCGAGCTAAAACGGCTGCGCCGCTACTCCCAGCCTTCCAGCCGCAGCGTGGCACGCACGAGCCGCTGCTCTTCCTGTTCGATTTCCCGTAGGTTCGCACACACGCTCTCAATATGATCGGCTGCCGCCTTCTTCGCCTGTTCGGGCAGCTTGCCGGTGACGGCGTTATAGAGCCTGGCATGCTGACGATCGATCACCCGTTTTTGCGGCTCGCGGTGATAGAGATTGTTCACCGACGCGAACACCGAACTCAGCAGCAGATCGGTGAGCGTGCTCAAGGTATGCACCAGCACGGGGTTATGCGAGGCCTCGCAGATCGCGAGATGAAACGCATGATCGAGGCGCGCGTGAGTGGACGCACTCGTCTCCTTGCCGTGCGCCGCGAGCATTTCCTCGTAGCGGCGCGTGATCAGCACGAAGTCGGCGGGCGTGCCGCGCAGCGCCGCAAGCCGCGCGGACTCCGCTTCGAGCAAACCGCGCACTTCGAACAGGTCGTAGAGCGTGCGCGGCTGCGAGCCGAGCAGATGCATCATCGGCGTGAGCGTGGGTTGCGCCGTGAGGCTGGCGACGAACGAGCCTTTGCCGTGCGCAGTTTCGATGATGCCGCGCGCCCGCAGGAGCTTGAGCCCTTCGCGCAGCGCCGTGCGCGATACGCCGAGCTTGTCGGTGAGACGCCGCTCGGACGGCAGCGCCTGCCCCGTTTTCAGCACACCGTCGACGATCAATCGTTCGATACGCTCGGCGACGACGTCCGCCACCTGCCGTGAGCTTTCCTGATCCGCTATCTGCATTGCCAATCCAACTGGTATGACCACTTTGAAATGCTAACACGCTGGCGACTGGCGTGCCTTCTGTAACCCATGCACATCAAAGCATCTGGCACATCGCCCCTGAAAACATCAAATCAAAAACTGGTACGACCACTTACTTCACCCGTCGACAGCGATTCCCATAGCCGCAACAATCCCGCCTGAGACACGCTCGCGCACCCGTGCCCACGGGGATGACCGCCAGGTTAGCGCGACACCAGGAGCCCCCCACATGAGTTATCTCTATGACGAGCGCGTCGACGGCGCGCTCGCGACGCACGACAAATCCGCAGTCGTCGCGCAACTGCAGTCGCTGATCCCCGACCTGCAACTCCTCTACGAACAGGAAGATTTGCGGCCGTTCGAATGCGACGGCCTCGCCGCCTATCGCGCCACGCCGATGCTGGTCGCGCTGCCCGACAAGGTCGAACAGGTCGAAGCGTTGCTGAAATTCGCCAATACCCACAAGATTCCCGTGGTGGCGCGCGGCGCCGGCACTGGTTTGTCGGGCGGCGCACTGCCGTTGGACAAAGGCATTCTGCTGGTGATGGCGCGCTTCAACCGGATTCTCGAGGTCGATCCCGAAGCCGGCATTGCCCGCGTGCAACCCGGCGTGCGCAACCTCGCGATCTCGCAGTCCGCGGCGCCTCATGGCATGTACTACGCGCCGGACCCCTCGTCGCAGATTGCCTGCTCGATCGGCGGCAACGTCGCGGAGAACGCCGGCGGCGTGCATTGCCTGAAATACGGGTTGACGGTCAACAACATCCTGAAGCTCGAGATTCTCACCATCGACGGCGAGCGCATCACGCTCGGCTCGGATGCGCTGGACGCACCCGGTTTCGATTTTCTGGCGCTCTTCACCGGCTCGGAAGGCATGCTCGGCATCGTCACCGAAGTCACCGTGAAGCTGCTCACCAAGCCGCAAAGCGCGAAGGTGCTGCTCGCCAGTTTCGACAATGTCGAGAAAGCGGGCGCGGCGGTCGCGCAGATCATCGGCGCGGGCGTGATCCCGGGCGGCCTCGAAATGATGGACAACCTCGCGATCCGCGCCGCGGAAGACTTCATCCACGCGGGCTATCCGGTCGATGCCGAGGCGATCCTGCTGTGCGAAGTCGACGGCGTGGAAAGCGACGTGCAGGAAGACGTGGAGCGCGTCGAAGCGCTGCTGCGCGCCGCGGGCGCCACCGATATCCGTCTCGCGAAAGACGAAGCCGAGCGCCAGCGCTTCTGGGCCGGCCGCAAGAACGCGTTCCCGGCAGTGGGCCGCATCTCGCCGGATTACTACTGCATGGACGGCACCATCCCGCGCCGCGAATTGGCGCGTGTGCTCAAAGGCATCGAGAACCTCTCGAACGAGTATGGCTTGCGTGTGGCCAATGTCTTCCATGCCGGCGACGGCAACATGCATCCGCTGATCCTGTTCGACGCGAATGCGCCCGGCGAAACCGAACGCGCCGAAGCCCTCGGCGCGAAGATCCTCGAACTGTGCGTGGCAGTGGGCGGCAGCATCACCGGCGAACACGGCGTAGGCCGCGAAAAGATCAACCAGATGTGCGCGCAGTTCAATAGCGACGAACTGAGCTTCTTCCACGCGCTGAAAGCCGCTTTCGATCCAGATGGCCTCCTGAACCCCGGCAAGAACGTGCCGACCCTGCACCGTTGCGCCGAATTCGGCTCGATGCATGTCCATCATGGCGCACTGCCCTTTCCTGAACTGGAGCGTTTCTGATGCTGATCGAAGCGGTATCGATGGACGATAGCGAACGGCTCGTCGCCGAAGTCTCGCAAGCATGGGCAAGCGGTACGCCACTGAAGATTCGCGGCGGCAACAGCAAGGCTTTTCTCGGCCGCCCGGTGCAAGGCACACCGATCGACACGCGTTCGCATCGCGGCGTGGTGAGCTATGACCCGACTGAACTCGTGATCACCGCGCGCGCGGGCACGCCGGTCGCCGAACTGAACGCCGCGCTCGACGCGGCCGGTCAGATGCTGCCCTGTGAGCCGCCGACCTTCGACGGCTCCGCCACCGTCGGCGGGATGGTCGCGGCCGGCCTCGCCGGCCCACGGCGGCCGTGGTCCGGTTCGGTGCGCGATTTCGTGCTCGGCTGCCGTGTGATCACGGGTCAGGCAAAGCATCTGCGTTTCGGCGGTGAAGTGATGAAGAACGTTGCGGGCTACGACGTCTCGCGACTGCTGGCCGGCAGCTTCGGCTGCCTCGGCCTGATCACCGAAGTGTCGCTCAAGGTGTTGCCGAAGCCGCGTGCGGTCGGCAGCCTCATGCTCGAGCTCGACGCGGGCGAAGCGCTGCGTGAACTGTCGGCGTGGCGCCGCGCCGCGTTGCCGGTTAGCGGCGCGGCTCACGTCGACGGACGCCTGCATGTGCGGCTCGAAGGCGGCATGGGATCGGTGGCCTCGGCCGTGGATCGCATCGGCGGCGCCGAACTCGATCTCCAGTTCTGGGACGCCTTGCGTGAGCGCCGTCTGGCGTTTTTCGACGACCCGCGTCCGTTGTGGCGCCTCTCGCTGCCGAATGCTTCGCCGCTGACCCGCTTGCCCGGCGATACGCTGCTCGACTGGGCCGGCGCGCAACGCTGGCTGAAAAGCGACGCCCCGGCTGAGACGATCCGCCAGATCGCCCATGCCGCCGACGGCCATGCGACCTGCTTCACGCCACGCGTGGACGCCGAGCCGTTCGCCCCGATGCCGGAAGCGCTGCTGCGCTTTCACCAGCAGTTGAAGCAGCAACTCGACCCGCGCGGCCTCTTCAACCCCGGCCGCCTTTATGCCGGTCTGTGAAAGCCGGTCTGTGAAAGCCGGCCTGTGAACTCGGCCTGTGAAGCCATCCCCATGAAACCCGGTCCGCTGAACGCGGCCTGTGAACACGGGTCCGGTGAACCCTGGCCTGTGAAGCCCTGAAGGCGAACGACACCATGCAAACCAATCTCAGCGACGCCGCCAAAACCCTGTCCCGCGCCGACGAAGCCGAACAGATCCTGCGCTCGTGCGTGCACTGCGGCTTCTGCAACGCGACCTGCCCGACCTATCAGTTGCTCGGCAACGAACTCGACGGCCCGCGCGGCCGTATCTATCTGATCAAACAGATGCTGGAAGGCGAACCGGTTACGCAGAAAACCCAGTTGCACCTCGATCGCTGCCTGACCTGCCGCAACTGTGAAACCACCTGTCCGTCGGGTGTCAACTACCATGCGCTGCTGGATATCGGCCGTGCCGAACTGGCGCGACGGATCGAGCGTCCTGCCTCGGAACGCCTGCTGCGCGAGGGTTTGCGCCGGGTGATCCCGAATCCGGCGGTGTTCGGCGCGCTGCTTAAGACCGGCCAGGCCATGCGACCGTTTCTTCCGGCCGCGCTTGGACGTAAAATCCCCAAGCGAAGCGCTCGGTCAAATGTTGGGATAAAACCCAGGCCGGCGTCGCGGCATCCGCGCAAAATGCTGATGCTGGAAGGCTGCGTGCAACCCGCGCTGTCGCCGAACACCAACGCGGCCGCCGCGCGCGTGCTGGACCGGCTGGGCATCAGCATCGTGAATGCCCGCCAGGCCGGCTGCTGCGGGGCGACCGATTATCATCTGAATGCGCAAGAGGCAGGCCTCGCGCGGGCACGACGCAATATCGACGCGTGGTGGGCCGCCATCGAGGCCGGCGCCGAAGCCATCGTGCAAACCGCGAGCGGTTGCGGTGCGTTCGTCAAGGAGTATGGGCATCTGCTGCGCCACGACCCTCGCTATGCGTCAAAAGCGCAGCGGGTCAGCGAGCTGGCGCGAGACCTCGTGGAGGTATTGGCTAACGAGCCACTCGGCCAGTTGCAGGCGAATCCTTTGCCGGCAAAGGTGCCCAATCAGGCGCGGCAGAAAATCGCGTTTCACTGCCCCTGCACGTTGCAGCATGCGCAGAAGCTGGGCGGCGCGGTCGAGTCGATCCTGCAACGGCTCGGTTTCGACCTCACCGCCGTGCCCGACGCGCATTTGTGCTGCGGATCGGCGGGCACGTATTCGATCACCCAGCCCGAGCTTGCGGAAAGATTACGGAGCAACAAGCTCGATGCACTGGAAAGCGGCAAGCCGGAGATGATCGTCACGGCCAACATTGGTTGCCAGACACATCTGGACGGCGCCGGGCGCACTCCGGTGCGCCACTGGATAGAACTTGTAGAAGCATCCCTACCATAATAGAACTTGTAGAAGCATCCCTACCATAACCGAAACAGGAAATTCATTATGCTGAGCAAACCCGTGTTGACCGTTGCCGAAACGACCCGGATCCTCGAAGCCGCCCGTGCGGAAGCTGAGAAGAACCAGTGGGCCGTTGCTATCGCGGTGGTCGACGATGGTGGCCACCAACTCGGCATGCTGCGTCTGGACGGCAGCGCGCCGGCCAGCGCGTACATCGCGACGGAAAAAGCCCGCACTTCGGCGATCGGCCGCCGCGAAACCAAGGTATACGAAGACATGATCAACAACGGCCGCACCGCATTCCTGAGCGCGCCGTTGCAAGGCACACTGGAAGGCGGCGTGCCGGTGATCGTCGACGGCCAGGTGGTCGGCGCGGTCGGCGTGTCGGGCGTCAAGTCAGATCAGGACGCACAGATCGCCCGCGCGGGTATTCAGGCAATCGCCGCTTAAGTTCGAGTTTCGTTAGAATTTCGTTCTGAATTCGCTCAAAGCGGCGGCACTAAAACAACGAAACACAACACGGACCGGTGCCCCCACATCGGTCCCATTCAAGGATGGAGCAGTCGATGACTCAGATGAACCAGCGCGGTGGACTGCAAGTCGCCGCCAACCTCGACCAGTTCGTCGAAACCGAAGCCCTGCCCGGCACCGGGATCGATAGCGCCGCATTCTGGTCAGGTTTCGACGCCCTCGTGCACGAGCTGGCGCCGAAAAACCGTGCGCTGCTGGCCGAGCGCGACCGCCTGCAAACCGAACTCGACACCTGGCATCGCGCCAATCCGGGTCCGGTGCGCGATTTGCGCGCGTACCGCACCTTCCTCGAAGGCATCGGCTACATCGTGCCGTCGCCGGCGAGCGTCAAAGCCACCACCGACAACGTCGACACCGAAATCGCCGAACAGGCCGGCCCGCAACTCGTGGTGCCGCTGTCGAATCAGCGCTATGCGCTGAACGCGGCGAACGCACGCTGGGGCAGCCTGTATGACGCCCTGTACGGCACCGATGCGATCCCCGAGACCAACGGCGCCGAAAAGCAGAAGGCCTTCAATCCGGTGCGCGGCGCCGCGGTGATCGCCTATGCCCGCAAGTTTCTCGATCAGGCCGCCCCGCTCGCGAACGGCTCGCACGTCGACGCCACGCTGTATAGCGTCGAAGGCGGCAAGCTCGTCGTCACGCTGAAGAGCGGCAAGACCGAACTGAAGACGCCGGCGCAGTTCATCGGCTATCAGGGCGACGCGAGCGCCGCGTCCGCCGTGCTGCTGAAGCACAACGGCCTGCACTTCGAAATCCAGATCGACTTGAACGATTCGATCGGCAAGACCGATTCGGCACACGTGAAAGACGTGCTGGTCGAAGCCGCGGTGAGCACGATCATCGACTGCGAAGACTCCGTTGCCGCTGTCGATGCCGACGACAAAGTCCAGCTCTATCGCAACTGGCTCGGCCTGATGAACGGCGATCTGGCGGAAGAAGTCACGAAGGGCGGCAAGACGTTCACGCGCCGTCTGAATGCCGATCGCGAGTACACCGGCGCGGACGGTAAACCGGTCAAGCTGCATGGCCGCTCGCTGCTGTTCATCCGTAACGTCGGTCACCTGATGACGAATCCGGCGGTGCAGACGAAAGACGGCCTGGAGATTCCGGAAGGCATTCTCGATGGCGTGATCACCGCGCTGTGCGCGCTGCACGACCGCAAGCACAAGCTGAATTCGCGCACCGGCTCGATCTACATCGTGAAGCCGAAAATGCACGGCCCGGCCGAAGTCGCATTCGCGAGCGAACTGTTCGCGCGCGTCGAAGACCTGCTGAAGCTGCCGCGCAACACGATCAAGATGGGCATCATGGACGAGGAGCGCCGCACCAGCGTCAACCTGCTCGCCTGTATCGACCAAGCGTCCGAGCGTGTCGCGTTCATCAACACCGGTTTCCTCGACCGCACCGGCGACGAAATGCACTCGGCGATGGAAGCCGGCCCGATGATGCGCAAGGGCGACATGAAGTCGAGCACGTGGATCACCGCCTACGAGCGCAGCAATGTGCTGGTCGGTCTGAGCGCGGGCCTGCGCGGCCGCTCGCAGATCGGCAAGGGCATGTGGGCCATGCCCGACCTGATGCACGCCATGCTCGAACAGAAGATCGCGCATCCGAAGGCCGGCGCGAACACCGCATGGGTGCCCTCGCCGACCGCCGCGACGCTGCACGCGCTGCACTATCACCAGGTCGACGTGCAAGCCGTTCAGCAGGAACTCGAACGCACCGACTACGCGAAGGTGCGCGACGAACTGCTCGACGGCCTGCTGACGATTCCGGTTGTCGCAGAGGCGAAGTGGAATGCGGACGAGATCCGCAGCGAAGTCGAGAACAACGCGCAAGGCATTCTCGGCTACGTGGTGCGCTGGATCGATCAGGGCGTGGGCTGCTCGAAGGTGCCGGACATTCACAACGTCGGCCTGATGGAAGACCGTGCAACGCTGCGCATTTCCAGCCAGCACATTGCGAACTGGCTGCATCACGGCGTGGTGACGCGTGAGCTGGTCGAAGAGACCTTCAAGCGCATGGCGAAGGTGGTCGACGAGCAGAATGCGGGCGATCCGCACTACACGCCGATGGCGCCGGGCTTCGACACGCTCGCGTTCAAGGCCGCGCAGGCGCTGGTATTCGAAGGACGCCAGCAGCCGAGCGGCTATACGGAACCGTTGCTGCATAAGTTCCGGCTGGAAGTGAAGAAGGGGCAGTAAAGGCTTTCTGGTTGTAGCTCGGGTCCAAGGCTTGATATTTGGACCCGGGTTTCAGCCGCGAACCAGGCTGGAGAGAAAGACGGGCGCCGCGTGATGCGGCGCCCGTTTTAATTTGCGCGGTCGTGCTGCGCGGTACTGTTGCGTGAACTTGATGCATCCAACCGCCGCATGAAGCGTTTGCGGCAGCCGCTTACCCTTACCTCTTACCCTTTGCTTCTTTAGCGTTGCCGCTTGCCCTTAAGCCGCTGCAGCCGTGTACTGCGCCGGCAGGTTCACCTGCATGTTGGCCTGCATATACGTCTGCAGATACGCTTCGAATTCCGCCTTCACTTCCGGATGACGCAGCGCGAACTCCACCGTCGCCTTCAGATAGCCCAGCTTGCTGCCGCAATCGAAGCGCGTGCCGAAGTAGCGATACGCCAGCACCTGCTCTTCGGTCAGCAGCGACTGCACCGCGTCGGTCAGTTGCAGCTCGCCACCCGCGCCTGGCTTGAGCGCGCGGATATGCTTGAAGATGGTCGGCATCAGCACGTAGCGGCCCACCACACCGAGGTTTGACGGCGCGTTATCCGGTGCCGGCTTTTCGACGATGCCCGACAGTTTGATCACATTGTCTTCCCATTCGCGGCCGTCCACGACGCCGTACGAGCGGCTGTCTTCACGCGCGATGGTTTCGACGCCGATCACCGAGCTGTGATAGTGATTGAAGGTGTCGACGAGCTGGCTCATCACTGGCTTCGAGCTGTGCAGCAAGTCGTCAGCCAGAATCACGGCGAACGGGCTTTCGCCTACCAGCTTCTCGGCACACAGCACTGCGTGGCCCAGACCGAGCGCTTCGGCCTGCCGCACGTAGAAGCAGTCGACATTGGCCGGCTTGATGCTGCGCACGAGGTCGAGCAACTTCTGCTTGTTGCGGGCTTCGAGTTCCGCTTCGATCTCATAGGATTTGTCGAAATGATCTTCGATAGCGCGCTTGCTGCGGCCCGTTACGAAGATCATCTCGGTGATGCCAGCGGCAATGGCTTCTTCAACCGCGTATTGGATCAACGGCTTGTCGACGACCGGCAGCATCTCCTTGGGGCTTGCTTTGGTAGCCGGCAGGAATCGTGTCCCGAGGCCCGCTACGGGAAACACGGCTTTGGTGACTTTCAGCATGGTAGGCATTCCCACATCGGTTAGAGATTAGTGTGTTCGCGGGCCTGGCGGCCACTCGATGTCGCCAAAAAGACTAACAAAAAATTAATCCGTTTCACGCGTGAATTTTCTCGATTCAAATAAACAAATCACTTCGATTTCGATATTCCTGATCGCAGCCTGCATCAGGAAACAATTACGTATTCAAATCGAATTATTTTCGGAAATTCCGAACATTTTACGTATCCGTCGACGTGGAGAGCGGGCGGCGCCCAGGCATGTCGGGACGCGAATCGCGGATGCGCTTAGGCGCACCACGGCACCGCTCATTCGTTCTCCTCAAGCTGGGGCAGCTTGCCCGGGCTGACGCGAAAACGACGGATCGGCTCGTTGCGCAGCGCCTCCCGATAGGCGGAGGCAGCGACAAGGATTAGCAGTACGGCAACGCCGGCGAGTAGATGCAGGTTCATGACTTCACCTCGGGTCAAGAGAATCCGTGCCTTAAATTAGCACAAAAAAACCGGCAAATAATTCGATGTAGCAAGTGCTTATACGTAATTACAATTCGTCACAAAATCGACTTTTAATTCGATTCTATACGCAATTTTTTATCGATTTTTTGACGCCGCGGTGCACTAGCATGTGATGCACCGCGGGCGCGCATGGTGTGCCCGGGAATAAGCTTTTTCCTTCTTCAGAATAAGGACCGCGCATGAGCGACTCAGCACTGGATGCCGCCGGCTCATCCCTGCCCCTCTCCCCGTCACGACCGGCCGCCGCGCCACGCGCGCAGCGCGACGTGCGTGCTGACAGCGCCGGCAAGGAGCATGTGATCGACGCCATGCGGGGCTTCGCCGCGCTTCTGGTCGCGTATTTTCATTGCCGCCAGGTCGAATGGGTCGGCATGCAGGCCTTTCACCAGAGCGTCGGCCATTCATTCAGTCTGAGTACGATTGCCGCCTGGCTGACGTTCCCGATTGCGTGGGGCTCGGCCGGTGTGCCGATATTCTTCGTGATCAGCGGCTACTGCATTCATCGCGGTGGCGCGCTGCGCCTCGCTAAAAATCCGGACTACCGGCTCGACACCGGCAATTTCTGGGTGCGCCGTTTCGCGCGCATTTATCCGGTGTTGCTCGCGGCGCTCGTGCTGACTTTTGCACTCGACTGGGTCAGCTTGCAGTTCCCGCCGGTCAATCACAAGATCCGCGAGATCGGCCTGCAGGCGTTCCTCGTCAACCTGTTTTCGCTGCAAGGCGTGGCTGGCAAGACCTTTGGGTCGAACGGCGCGCTCTGGACGCTATCGCTCGAAGTGCAGTTCTATGCGATCTACCCGTTGCTGTTCGCGCTGCGCCGACGTCTGGGCATGACTTCCGTGCTGGCGATCGTCGCCGTGGTCAATGTGGTGTCCGCCTATGTGCTCGAGCGCCACGATATCCAGTTCTTCACGTCCTATTGGTTTTCGTGGACGCTTGGCGCGTGGATCGCCGATGCGAGGACCCGTACCGCGCCGGATGCGCGCTCGTCGGTCTGGCTCTACGTGCTGGCCGCGGCGTTCATCGCGCTCGGCTGCGTGGCGTTCCATTTCGGCCAGTACGGTGCATTCCAGTTCTGGGCGGTTGGTTTCGCGTTCTACCTGTATAAGGCGCTGGAGCGCCGCAATGCGGACAAGGCCGACAGCCCTGGCGTGCGCTTCCTGTCACGCTTCGGCGACTTCAGCTTCTCGCTGTATCTGATCCATCTGCCGATCTTCGTGCTGCTGTCGTCGATCCTGTTCCGCTCGTCGCTGCAAATGTCGATCTGGCCGTCGTTCGGCTACATGCTGGTGGCCGTGCCGGTCGCTTACGTGTTCTACCGGCTGGTCGAATTGCCGGCGATGAAGTGGTCGGCGAGTTTTAAGCCAAAAGGTGCGGTGAAGCAGGCTTGATAGTAGCGATGCGGTAGAAGTCTCGGGGAAACACGACGTTCGGATCTGCAACAGGTTTCCCCTTTCGACAATACGAGCGGCACGCAACGTGCCGCCGGAGCGGCGTAGTACGGCCCGGTCGCATATCCCAGCCCCAGCCGTAGCACGATAAAAAAAACGGAGCGAAGGCCCTCAGGACTTTCGCTCCGCTGCGCTAACGACAGGAACCGGCCGAGTCCCTGCCTACCCCTGCGTTTAACTATCCACGCCAAGCATCCGCATCAATCGGCCCGCGCAAAGGCACCTTAACGCCCCGCCACGCGCTTCAGAATCCGCTCGACACCTTCGACATACGTTGCGGTCCCGAACCGGCTCAGCGCCGTCTGATACCCGTTCCTGACCAGCCTATTGCGCAGGTCGTCGTTCGAACGCAACTCGGCGAGCGTATCGGCGAGACCATGTGCGTCGGCGGGCGTACACAGCACGCCGTTCTCGTAGTCGTCGATGATCTCCAGCACACCGCCCGCGCGCGCGGCCACCACCGGCCGCTGCGCCAGCATCCCCTCGACGATCACGCGACCGAACGGCTCCGGCGTGATCGACGTATGGACAACCGCATCGACCGCGCACATGCAGGCCGGAATGTCGTGCTGGAAACCGAGGAAATGCACCCGTTCGCCGAGGTTGTGCGCGGCGACGAAGGCATGCAGTTCGATCTCGTACGCGTCCTCGCCGAACAGCGGCGCCCCCACAAGCACCGCATGCATGTGCGGATTGAGAACCATCGCTTCGAGCAGCACGTGCTGCCCCTTCCAGCGTGCGAGGCGGCTGAACGAGCCGACCAGGAACGCGTCCTGCGGAAGGTTCAGACGCCGGCGCAGCGTCGCTTGCCGGACCGTGCGCAACGCGTCGAACGGTCCCGCGGAAATGCCGTTGAACACCACGTCGATACGCTTTTCGTCGAAGTGCGTCAGGTCCGCGAAGGCGCGAGCGGACGCCGCCGAATTGGCAATCACGTGCGAGAGGCCGAGGCGTGCGCACCACTTGATGATCGCCAGTTGCTTGCCGCCGAAATGCTCCGGGCTCACGATATCGCGCAGATGCCAGACCACCGGCCGCCTCGCGAGCTTGCCGGCAATCGCGCCAATCACCATCGCGCGCTGTGTGTTCGCGTAGATCACCTCAGCGTTGCGCGCGTGTTTCGCGGTGGCGCGCACGAGCGAGATCAAACCCTTCAGCGCGTGGCCCTTTGGCAACGAGCCGCCCTGCTTGCGGACATGGCGCAAAGCGCCGGCGTCCAGCACGTTGACAGTCACGCCGGCCTTAGCCAAGGCGGTGCGAAACGGCCCGTCGTCGAACAGCACGACTTCGATGCGCGTGCGCAAAGCTTTAACGATTTCCAGCAGCGATAACTCCGCGCCACCGAGCACGCCGCTCTGATCGACCGCGAGGATACGAGGCGTGCTGGCCGCCGCGTTTGCTTTATAGGGGACGTACGGCGGCAGCGTCGCCGAGCGCAATGCCGGCACTGAAGCCCGCACATGAGCGAAGAAGCGTTCGCGGAAATGGGCGGCGGAGAATTGCTCGGCGTTCGCGCGGCAATCCACCGGCGAAATGCGCTTCACGTGGTCGTCGAAACGCTCGACCGCCGCAATGATCGACTCGGCGTTCTGCTCGTCGAAGAACATGCCCGTGGGCCGCGTCTCCGACAGATCACGCACGGTTTCGAGCGCCCCGCCCTTGCCGTAGGCGATCACCGGCGTGCCACACGCCTGCGCTTCGACCACTGAAATGCCGAAGTCTTCTTCCGCGGCGAACACGAACGCTTTCGCGCGGCTCATCTTCTCCTTGAGCACCTTGAACGGCTGGTAGCCCATGATCTCCACATTGGGCCCCGCCTTGGCGCGGATCTTCTGCATGTCGGGGCCGTCGCCGATCACCACCAGCTTGCGTTCGGGCATGCGCGCGAACGCTTCGACGATCAGATCGATCTTCTTGTACGCCACCATCCGCGAGGCGGTCAGATAGAAATCCTCCTTGTCGGTGCACAGCGAAAACGCTTCGACATCGACGGGCGGAAAAATCACCTGTGCCTCGCGTTGATACACCTTCTTGATCCGCCGCGCGATAAAGTCGGAGTTCGCGACAAAGCCGTCCACCGAATTCGATGTGCGGATATCCCAGTTGCGGATGTAGTGAAGAATCAGGCGCGCCATCGCCGACTTAGGCCCGGCGGTCAGCTTCGACTGCTGCAAGTACTGGTGCTGCAGATCCCACGCATAGCGGATCGGTGAATGCACGTAGCTGATATGCACCTGATCGGGGCCAGTCAGAATGCCTTTCGCCACCGCGTGACTGCTGGAAATCACCACGTCATAGGCCGACACGTCGAGCTGCTCGATCGCGAGCGGCATCAACGGCAGATACGTGCGGTATTTGGTCCGTGCGAGCGGCAGTTTCTGGATGAACGAGGTCGTGACGGGCTTGCCGCGCAGAAAGCTGCGGTCGTCGAGAAAATCGACGAGGCTGAACAGGTCCGCATCCGGAAAGCACGCGACGATCTGTTCGAGCACCTTCTCCGCGCCCGCATAGGTGACGAGCCAGTCGTGCACGATCGCGACACGCACTGTCTTATCGCCGCGCAACGCCGTGCGGCGCGACGGCGCCTGAACGCCGGGAACGGTGGTCAGTTCAGCCAGGGCGCTGCGCGTCGTACGTTGCAGCACGGCTTCTTCAAGGACTTCGTGGTTCATGCGCTTTTCCTCGGATTCAGTCGCAACAGCAGTGAACGCGCAAGATCGCGCAAAGCAGGTGTCATCGTGATCGACCAGGCGACGTTCGCGCCGACCATCAACAGGCCGGCGACGATCGCCACAGCGAGACTCGGCAGGAAGCTGGCAAGCCACAGGCTGGCCAGCAGGAAAGCGAGGTGGGCAAGCATGTCGAGCGCGATCTGGCGTGCGCGGATCGCCGACAGGCGCAGCAGCACGGCGTAATCGAACAGTGCCCGGCCGGCCACGGCCACGGCCGCGCCGGTCAACCCGAAATGGGTGATGCCGAGCCACAATGCCCCTGCAAACAAGGGCAATTCGAACAAACCGACCCGTGCGGCAGTGGCCGGGTTGACCTGCGACTGGATCAGAATCCGCGTGACGTTCGCCTGACCGACAAGCCACACGGCGACGATCATGATGCGGCCCACCGGCGCGGCCACGGTGGCGATCTCATTGCCGACCCACAGATGCAGAAATGGCTCGAGCACCAGCATCGCGACCAGCGCGACCGGGGTAAACACACCGTTAAGAAATTCGAGCGACTGCTGCGTGATGGTGTCCGCATCCGCGCGACCCACGGCAGACAGACGCGGAAACAGCGTGCGCACCAGTGCGGTCGGCACAATGTTCAAACGCGTCACGAGATTCTGCGGCACCGTGTAGTACGTGACGAAACGCGCGCCAAGACTGGTGCCGAGCATCACGCGGTCGAGCGATTCCGCGATCATGTTGGTCACGCTCGCAATCAACATCCAGCCGCCGAAGTTGAAGAGTCCTTTCGCCACGCCAAGTTGCGGCGGCAGGATGCTGCGAATCTCCAGCACCTTCAGCGCGGAACGGCCCAGCAGAATCGCGGCCAGAATGCGCGCGAATACCGCTGCAGCAAGCACGTTCTGCAACGTCGCCCCCATCCAGAATGCAGCGCCAAGCGGCAGCAACTGGAACAGAAAAGTGCCGATGGTCTGATTGGTGTTATAGACACCGAAGCGTTCCGCGCCGTTGATTGCCCCGGCGAACACCCACGAGACGTTGGCAATCGGAATGGCCACCGCGAGCCACGGCAGCGCCATATAGACCTCATGCTGCAACTCCGGCGATACCTTGGTGAAATACGCGGTGTACAGAAACGCGCCGAAATAGATGATCAGGCCGCCAACGATGCCGGTCGCGAGATTGAGCCATGTCGCGCTCCAGAACACGCGGGCGCTCTCGCCCTTGTCGCCCGAGGCGCGCGCCTTCGAGATGTGATTCTGCGCGGCCATGCTCATGCCGAGATCGAGAATCCCGAAGTAGCCGATCAAGGTCCACACGAGACTGATCACGCCGTAGCGCTCGACGCCGAGCAGCTTGATATACGACGGCACGGTCACAAGCGAGACGAACGTCGGCAATACCAGCCCGAAGAAGTTGATCGCTACGTTCTTGAGAATGCCTTTATCCATCGGATGCCTTGAGTTAAATCGGTGACCTGATGATTCATTCGGAAGCCGTCATGCAATGCGCCAGTTCCGTCACGTCACGGTTTCCAGCGATACATCATCACTTTCCCGCGCGCGTCTTCTTCGACGAACACGAGGTACTCGCCATTGCTGCGCTTCGCCGCGCTGATGCCGTTGGGCACATCGACCCAGCCCGACGCGCGGCCCACTTCCGGGCCCGGACGGATCACGCCGACTTCCTTTCCGCTGTCCTTGTCCCACACATGCACCGCGCCGACCGGCTCCACGCCGAAGATGTATTGCCCTTCGACCGTGAGTCCGATGATCGTGGCGATGGGTTTGGTCTGCGTGGTCCACGGCAGCGTGATCGAATAGCGCTGCACCGGATTGCCGCTCGACCATTTGTCGTAGCGCACCAGCACGCGGCCCACTTCCTTCCAGAAACCGCGGTCCACGGGTGTATCGGGCGTATAGCCGGTCACATACATCGTGTCGGTGTCGGGCTCGTAGATCGCGCGATGCAGCTCGGTGAACGGTTGCGGCACCGGGTATTGCGTGAGGTTCGAATACGAGTATATGGGGTTGCCTTTCGCATCGAGTCCGCCGAAACGGAAGCGGTAGATGCCCTTCGAATCGCGGGTGCGCCAGATGTCGCCGGCGCTATCGACCCACCAGCCCCAGCCGCCCGCGAGCTTCGTGCCGCTCGTGTTGAGCGTGAATTCGTCCGTGTTGAACTTGCCGTCGCCGTTCACATCGCGCCAGATCCAGTCGCCGCCTGGCGGCGCATTCGGCACCTTGGCGACGGCGCGCTCACGCCCGGCGATGAATCCCGAAGGAATCGCCACTTCGCCGTCGTGCTGCGGGTCGAAGCGATAGATCTTCAGGTGGTCCGCGTACATGTCGGTCAGGTACAGGAACGTGTGACCCTTGAGCTTGCGAGCGATCGGCAGGCCGGGATATTGGTCAGTGTGAAAGACAGGGTCGTCGGGATACTTGAAGCGGTTCGACAGAAAGCCCGCGTATTTCCAGTCCTGACCGGCGGGCTTCGAGAGATCGAGTTCGAAGCGTTTGTTGCCGGTGTAGACGCTATCCGGACGTGACGGATCGATCCATGCCCCGTCGACGAACAACAAACCCTGCACCTGCCAGTTCTGTTTGCCGTCAGGCGCGTAGCTTTCGAGCGTGGCGCCGAGGCCCGCGCCGATCGGGTCGTAGCGCGGGCCGATGCCGTTAGTCGACACATAGACGTTGCCGCGCGCGTCCACGCCCACGCCGGTCAAACCGTTGAAGCGCTGCGGTCCTGGCTTGCCGGGCGTGCCGCTGAAAATGCCACCGCGTTCGCCAAGCGAGCCCGACTCCGTATAACGACCGTTGCTCTTGCTGAAGAACAGCACCTGCTGACGCGGGCCGTTGTCAGCGATCAGAACACGGCCTTGTGCATCGATAGCAATATCGACCGCAACCGTATCGGCGAGCAACGTGAACGTTTCGTCGATACGCTTGCCCGCGGCGGTGTAGTGCTCCACATGCAGTGCCTTGTCGTTGCGCGTGCCGCTCAACACCCAGAGCGTGCCGTCGGGGGCAAGCGCCATGCGGCCCGGTTCGTGCACCGTCCACGCGGTTCTCTGCTGCATCGATTCCGCGTCATAGACCTCGATGCGGTCGCGTGCGGTGTTCGCCGCATAAAGCGTGGTGTCGTTCGCAGCTAGTCCGCCGATCTCAGCACTCGTGCCCGTCGGCACTTCGTTCATCATCAGAAAGCCGGCTGCCAGTTGTGCATGCGGGTCGGCGTTTTTCGCGGCTGGCTGGAAAGGCGCGGCGCGCTTCGGATCGGCGATTTGCCTGCGTGAAATACCGAACCATTGCTTGCCTTTGTCCGGCCAAACGCCCTGCTCGACCAGGTGCCCCTTCTCGTTGCCAACCGCGATCGCCAGGAAGGCGTACTTGCGATTCAGCGCGACTGCGCTGCCGCCGCTGTTGCCCCAGCCATGCGTGCCACCCGCGAAGCCCAGCATCTTGCCGTTCTGGTAGACGCTCGCTTCGGCACCGCTTTCATCCCACGGCGCGTTCGTATAGACCTTGCCGTCGGGCGCGACCGCAATCGCGGTGATGTTGATCTGTGTCCACGTGCCGTCGCCGAAACCGAAGGTGTTGCCAATCCAGGAGTTTTTCGCGTTCAACACGGTTTCCGCGGATGCTGTGACGCTGACCGATGCCGCCGTCATACCGGCAGCACAGGCAAGGACAGCAATCCAGGTTTTGAACGTGAAACGGGCCAAAGTAATTCCTCCAATCAGGGCCGTGCCGCGATCAGGCAGATCGCCCGCGCGGGTGCAAAATTCAATGAAGTGACGGCAGAGACCGCTAGAAGCGACGTAAGAACGTGAGACTGATTGACGCAAGACACGACGTATAAGACGAGGCTTCGGGACCAGGCTCACCGCAGAGCCGTTACCCAAACGCGAACACTGAGCGGGTGACGCACGCGCCTTCCCTGACCGCCCTGATCCGCACGGCTCACATTACGTGGAAAAAACGCCACGACGAAAATCGAAAATAATTCAAAAATATTCGTCGCTTTAAGCGTGACGAAAGAAATCGATTTAAAAATAGATTAAATAAAAATGGCAGTGGATGCCCGCGTCCGGCAACGCCATGGCGCCCATCTTTACCGATGCAGCCTGATGTCGTCCGCACTTCTTACGCATTGCGACAATTTCAGGACACAAGCATAAAAATCTATTTCTAATGGATAACGAAACACCCTGTTGCAATCTGATTCATTTATCCATTTCATTCCCGTTTTTTCATCAATTTATTTTCCCTAGAATCGATTGCACTTCCGTTGCGACGCGAAGCGAGCGCGCTCCTGCCTTCCTCTTAAGCCCTGTGCTTGACTTGAGAAGTCTCACGCGTTCCTTCGCCCGGCCCATCCGCTTCACACCATGGACGGTTCATGACTGCTAGCGCACTGCCTTTAGCGCCCTCTCACTCTCGCCGCATCGTGCAGCTCGACGGCTTGCGCGCCATCGCCGTGCTTGCGGTGTTCGCGCAGCACGCCTTGAAGGCGCCGCTGTGGATGGGTGTCGATCTGTTTTTTGTTCTGAGTGGCTTTCTGATCACCGGCATCCTGCTCGAACGCAAGGCGCGTCAGCAGTCCTATTTCGGCTACTTCTATGCACGCCGGGCGCGGCGCATCCTGCCGCCTTATCTGCTGCTGATGGTCGTGTCGTCGATTCTGTTTGGCTTCGGTTGGGCGCAGCACTGGCAGTGGTACGCGTTTTTCGCGACCAATATCGGCGACGCGCTCAATCAAAGCGGCCACGACAGTCTGAATGTGCTGTGGTCGCTGGCGGTCGAAGAGCAGTTCTATATTTTCTGGCCGTTCGTGATCCTGTTGCTGCCCGAGCGCGTGCTCGGCTACGTGGCCGCCGCGTCGATCGTGCTCGTGCCGGTGCTGCGCGCGATCGCCACGCCGTGGTTCGATTCGTTCTGGCCCATTTATTACCTGACGCCGTTCCGCATGGACCTGTTGGCGGCCGGCGCGCTGCTCGCGGTCGCCGTACGGCGCGATCGCCATGCACTCGAGCCGTTCAAGGGCCTCGCCGTGCTCGGGTTTTTCGCCGCGCTCGCCGTGCTTGCGTGGCTGCATCTGCACTACCCGCGGTTTCGGGCGGCGAATACGCCGCTGTCGAACGCCGCGCTCTACAGCGTTTCGTTGGTGCTTTGTACTTCTGTCGTGGTCATCGCCCTGCAAAGCAAAGGCATCGTCAAGCGGCTGCTGTGCAACCCCGTGCTGGTCTATATCGGCACCATCAGCTACACGATCTATCTGATCCACCTGAGCGTGCTGTACAGGCTGTGGCCGCTGCATCTGAACCGCTATCTGACCGCGGCGCTCGCGCTCGCGATCACCCTCGCCTACGCCAGCATCACGTGGTTCGCGTTCGAAAAGCGTTTGATCTCCGGCTCGGCAGGCAAATTCCATGCTCCGGCCGGCAGCGTTTCAGGGGGCGCGTCGCAAGCGCCGCAAAGCCGCGCATGAGGCGCCGCGCGTGGCTCGCCGCGAGCGTGTCGGCCGCTGTGTCGGTGCTGGTTTCGCTGACACCGGACGCGCATGCCGGCACTTCAGCAACGCAAGTGCTGGTGGAAGCCTATGGCGATTCGACCACGCTCGGTATTACATGCAGCAACGGCCACTGCGGCCCCCAGGCGCAAAACGCCGTGTCGTATCTGCAGGACGAATTGCAGGCCAGGCACGGTCAACGGGTACGCGTCACGAACTATGGCGTGGGCGGCACAACGGCCACCCAGTTGCGCGATGGCACGGGCAACCGCCGCGCCGGCCCGACCGCCGGCCTGCCGTGGCAGGAACGGCTCGCCGCTTCGTCCGCGCAGATCGTGTTGATCAACTACGGCATCAACGAAGTGATGCAGAACCAGACGCCCGAACAGTTTTACGCGGCCGAAACAACGCTCGTGAAAACCGCCCGCGCGCTCGGCAAAGGACCGGTTCTGCAGACCTCGAACCCGATGCCCGACAACCACCTCAACGCGAGGCTAGCCGCGATGGTCGCGATGACGCGCCGCGTGGCCGCCGAGCAGCAGGTGCCGCTTGTCGATCAGTTCGCGTACGTCAGCAATCTGCCGGACTGGAAAACGTTGATGTCCGACGGCGCGCATCCCAAGCCGGGCTTGTACCGGCTCAAGGCCGAACAGGATTTTCAGGTCGTCGATCCGCTGGTGCGACGACTGCTGGACGGCACGCTTTGAAGCTCTTTTTCACGTGCACTTCTCTTTCTCTTTTACCAATATCGAAGGCAAGCTATGAGCCAACCACGCAAAGCGATCATCACCGGCGTATCCGGACAGGACGGCGCCTATCTGACCAAACTGCTGCTCGACAAGGGCTACCACGTGACCGGTACCTACCGGCGCACGAGTTCGGTCAACTTCTGGCGCATTCGTGAGCTCGGCGTGCTCGATCATCCGAATCTGCGTCTGGTCGAACACGATCTGACCGATCTGGGCTCGACGCTGCGCCTGCTCGAAGGCGCGCAGGCCGACGAGTTGTACAACCTCGCCGCGCAGAGTTTCGTGGGGGTCTCGTTCGACCAGCCCGTAACGACCGCCGAAGTCACCGGCATCGGCGCGTTGAACCTGCTCGAAGGCATCCGCATTCTGAATCCGAAGACCCGCTACTACCAGGCGTCGACCTCGGAAATGTTCGGTCTCGTGCAGGCGGTGCCGCAACGCGAGGACACGCCTTTCTATCCGCGCAGCCCGTATGGCGTGGCCAAACTGTTCGCGCACTGGTCGACCATCAACTATCGCGAGTCATACAACCTGTTCGCCAGCAGCGGCATTCTGTTCAATCACGAATCGCCGCTGCGTGGCCGCGAATTCGTCACCCGCAAGATCACGGACACGGTCGCGAAGATCAAGCTCGGCAAACAGGACGCGCTGGAACTCGGCAACCTGAGCGCCAAGCGCGACTGGGGCTTCGCGCTGGAATACGTGGAAGGCATGTGGCGCATGCTGCAAGCCGATGAACCCGACACCTTCGTGCTCGCCACCGGCCGCACCGAGACGGTCCGCGACTTCGTGCGCATGGCGTTTGCCGCGGCGGGTTATCAGCTCGAATGGTCGGGCAAGGAAGAGCGTGAGACCGGCATCGACGTCGCCACCGGCAAGACACTGGTGCGCGTGAATCCGAAGTTCTACCGCCCGGCGGAAGTGGACCTGCTGATCGGCTGCGCGGACAAGGCGCGCGAAAAACTCGGCTGGAAACCGGAAACCACCCTCGAACAACTGTGCCACATGATGGTTCATGCGGATCTTGGCCGCAATGAGCATCACGAGACGTTCTGATGCAGAGTGACGGCTGCTCCGGGCAGCCGTCAGGTCACCCCGTAAAAAAAGGCCTGATCGTCATGATTCAGGCCTTTTTTCTACTGCGTCATAAGGCCTTCAATGCACGCCACCCGCCGCAATCGCCTCGCTATACACAGACGCCACCCGCTTCGCGATCACCGAGTTGTCGAAGTTCTCGCGTGCATAACGGCGGCAAGCGTCGGCATCTGGCAACTTCAGTGAGCCGTTCAACGCACCGGCCAGCCCCTCAGCGATCGCCTTCGCCCCCGTCTCCGGCAACACCAGATTCGGCGACAAGCCCGCCACCGCTTCCGGCAGGCCGCCCACCGGCGTCACCAGCACGGGCGTACCCGAAGCCAGCGATTCGACGGTAATCAGCCCGAAGCCTTCGAGCGCCACCGTCGGCACCACGCTGATATTCGCCGCACGGTACAACGCCGCCAGATGCTGATCGGGCACGAAACCCAGCAGCTTCACGTTGTCCTCGAGGCCCGCCTCCGTGATACGCGCCTGTAACTCGCCTTCGAGCCGTCCCTTGCCCGCGATCAGCAGCAGCACATCGGGCGCAGTACGCTTGAGCAGCTTCACCGCATCGATCAGATCTTCGAGGCCCATCCGGCGCACCAGTCGCCGCACGGCCAGCACGATCGGTCGGTCTTGCGGCAATTGCAGCTTCAGGCGTGCCTCGGCCGGCGTGATCGGCAGATTGAACTGCTCGACGTCCACACACCCCGGCACGACACGGACGCGGTCCGGCGCGATGCGATAGCGCGACGTCAAAATCTTGCCGAAGGCCTCCGACAATACGATCAACCGCGACGAGCGCGCATACACCGATTGCTCCAGATAGCGCTTGGCGCGCTGGCCGAGCGAATCGGCGCCTTCCACGTGACTCTCGTCAGCCCACGGCCCCTGAAAATGCGAGACCTGCGGAATGCCACGTGTCACGTCGAGACCCGGAAACGTGTACAGCGCGAAGTGCGACGAAATCACGTCCGGACGCGATGTGCTGATCTCCTGGCGCAGCGCGCGGCGTGCCGCCATCAGGCGCAACGGCAGCGATTGCGCGGCGGAGCCGAAACCGTTGATCGCGCCACCGGTGTCCGCGGCGACTTTAGGCGAGCCCGCCACCACGCCGCGCACCGCGACGCCCGCGCCCGGCAAGGCGCCGACCAGTGAGTAGTACATGCGGTCGAGACCGCCCGCGCGCTCGGGAAACCAGTGCATCCCGATCTGTAGCGATTTGATTGGGCGCGTCGTCATGATTGTTGCCCCTGTGCGTTCTGCGTGTTGTGGTGAATGGTCTGGCCGGCCAGCGTGTTCAGCGTCAGCGCATCGGTCCTGGCGACCGCCGCCGCTTCCGTTTCGCTGCGCCGGCGGTCCTGTTGCTGCCCCGCCAATTGCCGGTACAGCGCGATGTATTGCGCGGCCATCCGCGCCCAGCCGAATCCAGTTGCCAGTTCATTGGCGGCGACACCCATCGCGCGACGCGCGTCGTCGTTGTCAGCAAGATGCGCGACGGCGCCGGCCAATGCTTTGGGATCGTCCGGATCGTCGAGCACGATGCCGCATTCCGGCGTGATGATTTCCGCGCCGCCGGCCGTGCGTGCCGTAACCACCGGCAGCCCCGCCGCCATCGCTTCGAGCAGCGACAGGCTCATGGCCTCATAGCGCGACGGGAACACGAACGCGTCGACCGAGTGCATCAGCACCGGCATCTCCTTGACCAGGCCGAGAAAATGCACGCGATGCGCAATACCGAGCGCCTTCGCCTCCTCCGGATAGGGACTGCCCGGCAGGAACCCGGCCACCGCGATCTGCACGTGCTCGGGCAGATGCTTGAGCGCGGCCAGCACCGTGCCGAGGTTCTTGCGCGGCGTGCGTAAATCGCCGACGAACAGCAGCAGGAATGCGTCCGCAGGCAAACCGAACTTCGCGCGATCGCCGGTTGCAGCCGCGAAGCCTTGGGTATCGACGCCGTTGTAAATGACATCGACCCGGTTATGTGGCGTCAATCCGATCGCGCAGATTTCATCGGCGACCTTTTGCGAGACCGCCGTAATGACCTTCGAGCGCCGGTAAGCCCAGCGTTCGAGCCATGCGTTGCAGCGTGTATAGACCGACTGATACGCGGACCACACGCCTTTCGTAAGCCCGAACGGGTAGTACTTGCTGCCGAACCAACCGCTATGCACGAAGTGCGACGTGTTGACGTCGGCAGACGCCCACGTGATGAATCCATTCACGTGCAACAGATCGAATTCACGGCGATGCCCGCGCAGCCACATCGCGCTCCTGAACGCGAACACCTGCTGGCGCAGCAGATTGGTGGGCCACCAGCGGCCGATTTTGATCGGCACCCAGCGGACGTTCGGATGGGCAAGAAGATCAGGGGCGACATGTGACGCGATCAGCGTCACACCGATGTTCTCATCGAGGGCGGCGCGCGCAATCTCGTGGTTGACGCGCCCCTGGCCGTCGTTATGGCGCACGACGTGCGTGACAATGGCGACTCTCAATCAGTGCCTCCGTGGAGAAGTAGCGTGCGTCTGCGGTTCATCTTTTCGTAGTGCACCGCGGAAAGGATCGAAAAAACACTCATGAAAAGCAGCAGCCCGCCGGTGCCCACCAGCGAATTGGTGAACACCAGCATCGCGAAGGTCGCGAGACTGAGGCTCAGGCAGGCGGAAACGAATTTGTCGTTGCGCAGCTTGAACGACGCGAGCGCCGCTCGCACCACCAGCCACACAATGCCGGACATGTAGAGCAAGGTGCCCGGCCAGCCGAGCACGAACGGGATATTCATCACGCCGCTGTCGAAGTTGCCGTACTGGCCAAGCTGACCGCCGTCGTTCGAGAGCTTCGTGGAGGTGCCGGTCGCGCCCATGCCTTCGCCGGAGACGTCGGTAAAGGCCGTCTTCGCGAAGGTCGCGTAGAACTCGTTACGCGCGGCGTAGCTCTGGTCGTCGCTCAGGTTGACGAGCGTGTTCAGACGCGCCTGCATCCGCTCGGCGACCGGGCCAACCGTAAGCAGCGGCACGCAAAGACCGGCAAGCAGCACCGCACTCGCAACGATCCGCACGCGCACCTTGTTATTCGACTTGACCAACTGGATCAGCAGCGCAATCACCCAGCCACCCCACGTCGAGCGCACGAGGCTCAGCGCGAACGCGAAGAAACCCAGCGCCGCCGCGATCCAGCGCACGCGGTGCGTGGCCGCCATCACGTAGACCATCGCCCCCATCATCGCGAACGCGAACGGGCCGGAAGAGTTCATCGTGCTGAACACGCGCACGCCCATCGGCACGGGGTCGCCTTGCGAGTTCATCTGCGAGCCGAGCATCCACAGCGCGTCCCACGGCGGCATGATGAAGAACTGGATCAGGCCATAGCCGCCCATCACCAGCATGCCCCAGATGAAGGTATTGACGATGGTGTCGCGATACTTAGGGTACTGACGCGTGTGCGCCATGATGTGAAAGCCAATCAGGATCGGATAGAGCCAGTTCGCCAGGTCATAGGTCGCGGCGAGCGGGCCGCTCGACATCACGCCGATCATGAACGCGTAGGCGAGCCCCATCAGAATCAGCAGCACCGGCAGGCCGCGCCGCTGCGACAGCAGTGTGTAGTAACGGAGCAAGGAAAACGCACTGATCATCGTCACCGCGAGCGGCGCGACCTGGATCAGGCTGGTCGGCGTGAACGAACCTTTGGACCAGTCGGCGAGACGCCGGACTTCCGGGCTCAGGAACCACAGCCACCACATGAAGCCGATGTAGCGCGCCGGGCTCTTGAAGTAGAGCCACAGGCCCGTCAGGATCGCGAGCACCGGAAATCCGAGCGTGAGCACCGTGCCCTGATGCGCGATGATCAGCATCGCCGTGATCAGCCACAGCAAGACCTCCGGCAGCCACTCCTTGCTACCGCTGGACAGACTCCGCCCTGCGTTATTGCCACCGGCTCGGGTTATTGTCGACATCGGTTAGAGGCCCCCGCGTGATTCGTGCGAAGGGCGTTGACCTTGCCTCTCGCCGCCGGCGCGGACCCGCGCGGGCTGGTTCGCAGCGGCAGCCGCCGCCGCACGCGGCGTCGTTGCGTCGATGTCGGCCGCGCCATGCTCCGCCATGCGTCCGCGCGACACCGCCCGTGTGCGCAGCATGTCCTGCGTGATGCGCACATGCTGCATCGCATAGTGCTGCGTGGTCAGATCACGCGACAGCAAACCGGCAGCCGCCGCCTGCGCCTGGCGCAACGCATCCACAGGCGAGGCGGCGAGCTGATCCACCGCGTCGCGCAACGCCTGTGGGTTGAACGGCGGGGTATACGCCGCTTCGCCCGCTGGAAAATAATCTTCCAGCGCGCCGACGTTGGTGACCACCATCGGCTTGCCGACCGCCGCTGCTTCAAGCATCACCGTAATGCCGGAGGCGTGCGAATTCGGCCGCAGCGGCACGACGATTACGTCGGCCCAGTCGTAGAGTTCGTGCTGTTTCCTGATGCCCGAAAACAGCGCGATCTCGACGTTCGGCGCGCGCAGCGAGGCGGGAATCCGGCGGCGTGTCGCGAGCTTGACCGTGTAGCACGCATCGTTGCCGAACGCCTTGATGAGCGTCTCCCAGTCACGGTCGCGATCGTTGCCGATGGCAGCGATACGGATCGGCGTGTGCGGCGTCCATTCGGTCGGCACCTTCACGGGAAAGTCCTGCGTGTTCAGGCCGTAGAGCAGAGGCTTGGCATCACGATTGAAGTAGCGCTGGCACAACTCGGCGTTTTCGCTGGCGAGCGTGGTCAGCTGGTCGGCACGCGTCATCAGCTTGCGATACAGCCAGCTGCGCACAATCCCATAGGAAGGCCATTTATCGAGCAGCCACACGCTTTGCGCGAGCAGTAAGGGTGATCCATCCGCCCCGGCCTTGCGGCCGCTCAGCAGCAGCATCAGCGCGGCGGACAGCCATTCCTGCTCGGTATGCGTCCAGATCACGTCCGAGCGCAGCATCTCGGCGCGGTTGCGCCACGTATGGATGAAGTCGAAGCCGAGCGCCGCTTTCAGGCCGCGACGCAGCAAACGCACCGGCTTGCTCTCCCGCGCGTCCTGCGAATAGGTCAGCGCGAACGCGTCGGATTGAGCGTGGTGATAGCCGTACAGACAGCCGATGTCGTCGCCCGGCCGGTAAAAGCGCGGGTCGGCACCGTAAAACAGATGGACGTGAACTTTCGTACTCATGCAGACACTCCGCTCTGCCGGTGGAAAGGAGCATCGGCCTGCGCGTGGAAACGCCTATGCCAATGCAAGAACGTGCAGGACGATTGGGGCACGCGGGGTCGCGCTGTAGTCATGCGGCTCGGGACAGCGCGCGACGCGCCTCATGCGCCCCGCTACGCACCGCCCGCCAGCGCGATAGCCTCAGGCCCGCCTGTTTCGAAACCAGCGCAAGCGCGACGTGCGTGAGGCCCGGATAGACCCGTGTGCCGACCAGCGTCCACCACCACCAGGCGGTCTCGCGGCGCAGCGGCGGCAACTGGTCGCGCAGGATCAGATGGAAGTTGAACGCGGCATTGCGCAACGCCGCCATGGTTTGCGCGTCGCGACGGTCATCGTCGAAACGTTCGGCCGGGAAATGGTCGACGGCCACACGCGGGTCGTATATCAGCTTCCAGCCGGCATTTTTCACGGCGAGGCTGAAGGCCATGTCGTTGTGAACCTGGGCGCCCGCGCCGCGCAGGCGCCGATCGAAACGGATCGTGCGGACTGCTTCGCGCCGGTAGCTCATGTTAGCGCCCTTCAGGATGTCGACTTCGCGTGCGCCGCCGACCCCAAGGTGGTGATTGCCGATAATCTTGCCGTGCGCCGTGACCTTGCCGACCAGCGGCCGCTCACCGTCCAGCACGCGGCCTTTTTCATGCACCCAGTCGCGTCCGCCCAGTGCGCCCAGGCGTGCATCGCTCCCGAACGCAGCAGCAATACGTTCGACCCAGTCAACATGCGGCGCGGCGTCGTCATCGGTAATCGCGATCACGTCGCCGTTGGCCGCATCCAGTCCGCGATTGAGGGCCGCGACCTGGCCGGGCACGTCCACCAGCGCGACGGACAACGCCAGCGTGCCCGGCACGGCGGGATCGCGCAGGCAGGTGTGGGTCGCTTCGTCGTCGGCGCGCGCGACCACCACCACTTCGTCCGGCGCGCGCGACTGCCGTTGCAGCGCCGCGAGGCAGCGCGCCAGGTCGGCCGGGCGGCGGTAAGTCGGAACCAGTACCGTCACTTTCATCGTGATGTCCTTCTTTATCGTGTATGCGCTGGGATCGGAGCAATGCGCTGAGCCTGGTGGCTCAGGGGCTCAGACTCAGGTACTCAAATATTCCTGGACCGCTGCATAGCCGCGGTCGTAACCGCCGCGCGCACGCGCCGGCATCCCGTTGAAGATGCCGCCCTGCACATGTACCCCGGCTGCGCGCAGACGCTTCAGTGCCTCCGCGATCTCGCCTTCGTTGTGCACGCCCGAGCGAATCACGAAGAAGGTCGAACCGGCATACGCACCGATAATCGACGCATCGGTCACGGCCAGCACCGGCGGCGTGTCGATCAGGATCACGTCGTAGCGCTTGGCGAGGCCGTCCAGGTATTGCGGCAAACGCGGCGACATCAGCAGTTCCGACGGATTGGGCGGACGGCGGCCGCACGAGATGAAGCTCAAGCCTTCAACGTTCGAGTTGCGGATCGCTTCTTCGAGCGAGATCTGCCCGCTCAGCAATTCCGACAGACCGTTGTCCTGCACACCGCCCACGTAACGTTCGAGCACACCGCGACGCATATCGCCGTCGATCATCAGCACGCGTTTGCCTGAGTTCGCCAGCAGCACCGCCAGATTGACCGTCAGGAAGCTCTTGCCGACGCCGGACATGGGGCCGGTCAACATGACGATGCGGTTCTTCGCATCCATCATCGTGAATTGCATGGACGTGCGCAGGCTGCGCAGGCTCTCGATCGTGACGTCCTTCGGCCGCGCATTCGCCAGCACCGCGCGCAGGCGTTCGCCGCCGCGCTGGAAGCTGCTTTCGAGCACAGCCTGTTCGGCGCTCAAAGGAACCAGACCGTACACCGGCAGATGGAACGCGCGCTCGATGTGGTCGGGGTCGTCGATCCCCTTGAACATATTGCGGCGCAGGAACACGAAACCGGTGCCGCAGATCAGCCCCAGAATCACGGCCGCCGAGAGAATCAGCACCTTCTTCGGCTTGACCGGCGCACCCGGGCGCATCGCGTAGTCGACGATATGCACGTTGCCACCAGTACCCGCTTTCTGCACCGACAACTCCTGCACGCGGTTGAGCAGCAGCACGTAAATGTCTTCGGCCACCTTGGCGTCGCGTTGCAACTGCACGGCCTTCACTTCGGTCGCCGGCAAATCGCGGAAGCGGTCGGCGTATTTGGCGCGTTGCGCCTCCAGTTCAGCCATCTGCTGACGCGCGGCCACGAGCATCGGATGGTCGTCGCCATAGCGCTCGGCCAGCTGCGTCATCTGCAGACGCAAACCGGCGATCTGCTGCTCGTACTGCACACTGCCTTCGAGGTAGACCTTGGCTTCATCGCTCGCATTGATCGAGCCGGACTGGCGCTGGTATGCGGTCAACGCGGCTTCCGCGCGTTCGAGATCGGCCTTCAGGCGCGGCTCTTCGCTCTTCAGGAAGTCGAGCATCTTGCTCGCGTCGACCTGCTTGTTCGACACGTGCTGACGCACATACGATTGCGCGAGCGCATTGGCCACCAAAGCAGCGTGCTCAGGGCTCTTGTCTTCCAGCGAGATCTGGATCACGCCGGTTTGCTTGCCCTGCTCCTGCACGGTGATGGCCGACTGGAACGCGGTGATCGCGTCAAGGTCGTTAAAGCGCGTCACGATGAACTCCTCACCCGGACGGGCCACCAGCTTGCTGACGAGGATCGTCACGCCGCCGCCCTGTTCCTGCTGGCCGACCTGACCACGCAGTAGCAGTGAGCCGTTCTCCGCATACAGTTCGTAGTGCTGGCCGTCCTGGACCTGCATCGTCAGCTTCGCGCCTTCCAGCGCCGGCACCACCTCGAGCGAATCGACCTCGGCGTCTTCACCGCCCCATGCGTAAGAAGACAGACCCAGCCACGGCCGCGCCGGCTGGCCCGGCGTCGCCAGGCGCGCGGCGATGCTGCCAAGCAGCGGAATCGTCTTCGGCGCGACGCTGAAGTTCAACTTCAGTTGCTGGACCACTGGGCCGATCACACCGCGGCTCTTGATGATTTCGATTTCGGCGTCGGTCGGCAACGAGGTCGAGCCGGTGGTGATCGCCGCACCCGTTTGCGTCTGCGTGAGCGCCTGCGATGTATTGTCGGACTGCTCGACTCGCACGTGGGCATCAGCCGAATAGATCGGCTTGGCGAGGAAACAGTACGCGGCGGCCAGCGCGACGATCGCCGCGGCGATTGCGATCAGCCACCAGATGTCGTCGAGGATCACCTGCACCAGTTGCCCGAGGACGACGTCCTCTTCTTCGGTCTTGATCGGACCGGCCATGTGTGGAGAGATTTGATTGCTCACAATTCGATCCCGTATCGGTTGCTTCGGCGTAGGCTTCAGCGTGTGCTTTTGGCGTGCTTTGGCGTGTGCCTTGGCGTTTGCTTCGGTCCCGCGCCCTGGGAAAGCGGCGCGGGCCTGTCGACGGCTCAGGTGCTTACTTCGTCAACTGCTTCAGGTAGAACAGCGTCTGTATGGTCGGCAGGACTTGCTGCAACACACGGTTGAACGTGGTCGAAGCGGCGGTGCCCACATACACGACATCCATCGGCTGCAACTGGAACTGGGACGACAGCATGATCGCGTCGGGCTGCGTCATATCGAGGCGGTACACGTCCGGCGTGGTCGGATGTTCACGCATGCCGCGCATCACGAAGATCTGGCGCGGATTGGCGTCCGTGTCGAGAATGCCGCCCCCCAGGGTGAGCGCGTCGGCGATGGTCAGGCGCCCCCTGACCATGGGCACCTGGATCGGCGTCTTCACCTCGCCCATCACGAAGACGCGGCTGTCGCTGTGGTCCGGCACGTTGATCACGTCACCGTTTTGCAGCATGACGTTCTGCGTGGTGTCGCCCTGGTCGAGCATGCGGTTCGCGTCGAGCACGTACAGCTTGTTGTTGCGCGTGAGGCGCACGCGCTGGATGTCGGCGTCGCTGTTGGTGCCGCCCGAGCGCGTGATCGCATCGACCAGCGTGAGCGGCACGTCGCTGATAGCGAGCGGGCCCGGCGTCTTCACGTCGCCGGTGACCTGCACTTTCTGGCCGCGATACGACAGTACGCGCACGTCGACCTGCGGATTGCGGATGTAGCGCACGAGGCCGGCGCTCAGCTGATCGCGCACTTCGCCCACCGTCTTGCCCGCGGCCTTGATGCGGCCGACGAAGGGGAAAAAGATTGTGCCGTCGGCGGCAATGGTCTGGCCGTAAGGATCGGCCTGGCCCGGCAGCGCGGCGGTGTACGGCTGCTGCAAGGCGCCGCCGATCGACTGCGTGGTGTTGCCGCCTGACGACAGCGTGCTGCCCTGCGGCGTGGTCAATTCAGGGTGATCCCATACGGTGATGCCGAGAATGTCCTGCGGCGAGAGCCGGTACACATACTGCGACGGGTCGCTGAAACGCGACGTGGGCAACGTCTGCTGCGCGGCGGCAGCCGCTTGCGCCTGCGCTTGTGCCGCGACCAGTGGGCCGTCGATCAGATGAACCGGATAGGTTTCGTTAGCTTGTTGACTCTGATGCTGACCGTCGTCTTTCAGACGGGACGTGTCGAGGTAATTGCCAGGTGCGGTAGCGCAGGCCGACAGAAAGGACGTCAGCAAAAGCGTGGCGGCGAACCTCGATTTAAAGCCCGTCGAGTTGAGGTTCGCGAATGTGTGTGCGGTGCGTTTTTTCATCAGCATATTTTTTTCAGCCATCCCATGACCAGATGTTCGATGAGCACGAGACTCTCCCTATAGTCGGCTTCCACGTGGCCGTGCGGGTCGGCGACGTCGGAGTCGTCTTCCCATTTGCCGAGTGGATAGACCTTGCCGCGCGATGCTGGATCGAGCGCCTCGACCGCGCTCACCTGCGCGCGCTCGGTGACGAGCACCAGGTCGGCGGTGCGCACGAGCCGGTGGTCGAGACGCCGAGAATAGTGGATGCCGGAGGCGACGCCCTGCTCGGCGAGCAGGCGCCGCATCACCGGATCCATGGCGTGGCCGTTCACGGCGCGCAGGCCCGCCGAATGAAACGCGATCGGCGCTGAGGACGGCCGCGACGCCGCGCGCTGCCGGGACTTGAACAGCATCTCGGCGGCAGGCGAACGGCACACGTTGGCGTGGCAGACGATCAGAACGTTAGCGAACATAGCGGGCTCCTTGATGAGGCGTGGCGGCGCGGCGGCTTATTGGTCAACTCATTGGCCAACTTATTGGCCGGCCTCGACTGCGTCGGCCGCATTGGCTGTTATCGACAGACCGCTTGCGCCGACCTTCGCCGGTGCATTGCGCAGCGCGTGCTGACGGCCGATCGCGTGATACTCGATACCGAGTTCGAGCAACGCGTCCGGTTCGTACAGATTGCGGCCGTCGAAAATCAGCGGCGTGTTGAGGCTTTCCTTGAGCGAACCAAAGTCGGGGCTCTTGAAGACCTTCCATTCGGTGAGGATCACGAGTGCATCGGCGCCCTCCGCCGCTTCCATCTCCTCACTCACGAACGACAGGCGCGCGTGCTGTTGCGGCACGTCCTTCAGGTCGAGGGCGAAGACGCGTTTCGATTCGTCGATCGCGACCGGGTCGTAGGCCTTCACGCGTGCGCCGCGGCGCAGCAGTTCGGCGATCAGTGGACGGCTCGGCGCTTCACGCATGTCGTCCGTGTTCGGCTTGAAGGCGAGACCCCACACGCCGAAGGTGCGATCCGACAGGTCTTCGCCCAGACGGTCGACGATCTTGTGCGCGAGGATCTTTTTCTGCGTGTCGTTGACGGCTTCCACCGCCTCGAGAATGCGCAGGTTGGCTTTGTGGTCGGCTGCCGTGCGAATCAGCGCCTGCACGTCTTTCGGGAAGCACGAGCCGCCGTAGCCGCAACCGGCATACAGGAAGTCGTAGCCAATCCGCGGATCCGAACCGATGCCGCGGCGCACCGCTTCGATATCCGCGCCGACGCGGTCAGCCAGATTCGCGAGTTCGTTCATGTACGAGATGCGCGTGGCGAGCATCGCGTTGGCCGCGTACTTGGTGAACTCGGCCGAGCGCACGTCCATGTACAGCGTGCGTTCGCGATTGCGGTTGAACGGCGCATAGAGGCGCTTCATCAGTTCGCGCGCTTTTTCGCCCGGCACGTCTTCATCGCAACCGAGCACGATACGGTCGGGCCGCGTGAAGTCTTCCACGGCCGCGCCTTCTTTCAGGAACTCCGGATTCGATACTACGGAGAACATAGGGCTCGCGTTGCGCGCGGCCAGTTCCCCGGCGATCACGTCGCGTACGCGCGCGGCCGTGCCGACCGGCACCGTCGATTTGTCGACGATCACCGTGAAGCCTGTCATATGGCGGCCGATGTTGCGGGCGGCGGCAAGCACGTATTGCAGGTCGGCGGATCCGTCTTCGTCCGACGGCGTGCCCACCGCGATGAACTGGATGTCGCCGTGTGCAACCGCGGCTTCGATGTCGGTCGAGAACTTCAGGCGGCCCGCTTTGCGATTGCGCGCAACGATCTCCTGCAGACCCGGTTCATGGATCGGCACGCCGCCGTTGTTGAGCACGTCGATCTTGCGCTGATCGACGTCGAGACAGAACACGTCGTGGCCGATGTCAGCCAGACAAGCGCCCGTTACGAGGCCTACGTAGCCACTACCGATGATCGTCAGGTTCATGTATTACACCTCGGAGAATGGAGTTGAGTCAGGAAAGCGGTCACGCACTGCGTTGTGCGAGCGCTGCTCGCAAGAAAACGCCGGGCCGCCCCAAGTTTTCCGCACCATCGGAAGTCCCCTTGGGGGATTGCTCCCCCTCGGGGGGCTGGCGCGAAGCGACAGGTGGGGGGCCATCAATATGCGTTGCTGCCCACAAAGCCCTTCCACAGCGTCAGCACGACAATCTTGATGTCGAGCCAGAAGGTCCAGTGCTGCATGTAGTACAGATCGAGCTTGACGCGGCCCATCATCTTTTCGATGCGATCGGTTTCGCCGCGATAGCCGTTGATCTGTGCCCAACCGGTGATACCCGGCTTGATCCGGTAACGGTGCATGTAGCCCTTCACCAGATCCTTGTAGATGTCGTCGTGTTCGAGCGCGTGGGGGCGTGGGCCGACCACGGACATCTCGCCGCGCAACACGTTGATGAATTGCGGCAGTTCGTCGAGGCTGGTGCGCCGCAGGAACGCGCCGACCGCGGTGATGCGCGGATCGCGCCGTGTGGCCTGGGTGATCTTGCCGGCCTCTTCCTTGTGCATCTTCATCGAGCGAAACTTGTAGATCTCGAACTGATTGCCATCGATACCCTTCCTCTTCTGGCGGAAGAACACCGGGCCTGGCGAACTCACCTTCACCATCACCGCGATCACCAGCATCACCGGCGCCAGCGCGGTCAATGCCGCCAGCGCGAACAGACGGTCGAAGACGCGCTTGGGCAGCACGCGCAGATCGGTGATCGGCGAGGCGGCCAGGTTGATCGCCGGCACGCCGAGCAGATCGACCATCGGCTGATTGAACAGCGTCAGACTGCGCACGTCCGGAATGAAGCGGATGTTCACGAAGTCGTTCTTCAGGTCCATCACGAAGCGGTGGATCGCCTTTTCCTTCGAGATCGGCAGCGCGAGCCACAGTTCGCGAATCGCGCGTTGACGCACCAGTTGAAGCATCCGCGCGTAATCGCGCTCGACCGGCACGCCTTCGATCGAATCGCTCGCATCGGGGTCTTCGTAAGGGTTAATCGTGCCGTCCTCATCGAACACCACAACCGGGCTGAAACCCGTTTCCGGACGGCTGCGCATCTGTTCGATCAGGAAGCGCCCGTACCGCGCGTCGCCAACAATCGCCACCGCGCGCTGATTGAAGCCTTCGCGGCGCAGTCCGCGCAGGATCGAATAGATGATCACCTTGGTGACGATCAACAGCACGATCGTGGCGACCGCCCAATAGACGAGCCACAGCCGCGACAGACTGTCCGAGCGGTGCAGGCTGAAGCTGATCAGCACGCCCGTGACCTCCACCATCACCCAACCGCCGGCGACGCGGCACAGCAGGTCGTAAAGCGGCTTGCCGCGCCACGACTGATAGATGCCCAGCGCGGGAAAGACCACCACTACCAGCAGGCAGTCGAACGCGAGCGACACGCTTTGGACGTCGTCCAGCCACACCAATTTCCCGTTGTGCACGGCCGTCGCGATGGCGGCGCCGAGCGCGACCATGGCAATGTCGATGATTCTCGATAGAACGCTCAGCATGCGCTGCCCCTCAGTTCGTCAGTCAAGTGCCATCCATTGGTTGGTTGAATTCCCGTCACACTCATTCAGTCCTCTCTCCTCGCGCACAACGCCGGTATCCGCGCCTGCCGAATAAACGCGCGACGCGAAACGGATTGAACCCGTGCTAATTGGCCTGCCGCTTTCCGGACTAAAAAATTCCTGAACGCATGAATCGGAAAGCAGGCGTCTGAATGAGTGAATACCCGAGTACAGGTATAGATAAAGCGATATTAAAATTCGCGCTGCAAGTCTGCAAAATATCTCAAAATGTATCGGTCAAAATTTCGGAATTTTTTCTGAATTTTGCGCGGTAATTGTTACCGGATTTTCGTTTGAAAAGCCCTTTTTTCGCCTTTGTGGAGACGGCGGCGAGTCAACCTGTCGGTTTTCCTACACAACCTACACCCCGCCTTTCCGTTTCTTTTTTCGCCATTCCATCGCGCAAAAAAATTTGCCCGCTATTTTTCCCAGTAATTTTTATTTTTTATAAATCAGACAGACATTTTTCATTCACGAATCGGCTAATTTAATTAGGTGTTTTATATAGTTTTTAATTAACGCGCTTTTATTGATCCCTTACTTCGTGATAAAACTCGACGCATTCACCCAGCCTCGAGGAGTCCATCATGACAGCTTCGGTTACGGCCACACCCGCCGACACCCGGTCCACGCAAGCTATGCCCCTTAACGTCAAGCTCAAGGTTCATCCCGTGATTCTGGCGGGCGGCTCCGGCACACGGCTATGGCCGATGTCGCGCGAGCAGCACCCGAAACAACTGATCGGCCTGCTCGGCGACGACTCGCTGCTGCAGTCGACCACCCGCCGGCTCGACGGGCTCGAAACCGGCCATCTGCTCGCCGAGCAACTCGTCGTGGTGGCCAACGAAGAACAACGTTTCACGACCGCCGAGCAATTGCGCACGAGCGGCAAGCCGACCCGGCTGATTCTCGAGCCCACCGGACGCGACACGGCGCCCGCGCTAACGGTAGCTGCCCTTTCGATCGCCGCGCAGGATGAGGACGGCATCATGGTCGTGATGCCCGCCGATCACGCGGTGACCGACATCGATGGTTTTCATGCAGCGGTGGCCGCCGGCGTGCAGCACGCCGCCGCCGGTCAAATCGTAACGATGGGCATCGTGCCGACGCGCGCGGAAACGGGCTATGGCTATATCCGCATCGGCGCGGCGCTTGGCATGCCTAATGACGCGCGCATAACGGACGCCGATGCAGCCGGTAAGATCGGCGCGCATAAGCTCGACCGTTTCGTCGAAAAACCGCATCTGGAGCTGGCGCAGCGTTATATCGAATCGCAGGAATACTGGTGGAACAGCGGCATCTTCATCATGCGCGCATCGACCTGGCTGAAGGCGATCCGTCACTTCCAGCCGGCGATTTACGAAGCCTGCGAAGCGGCGTTCGCGGGCGGCAAGGCAGACGGCGATTTCTTCCGTCTGCAACGTGACGCCTTCAGCGCCTCGCCGTCGAATTCGATCGACTACGCGGTGATGGAGCAACTGGGCAACGATCAGACTGCTGCGTCCGGCGTAGTGGTGCCGCTGCAAGCGGGCTGGTCGGATGTGGGTTCGTGGGACGCGATCTGGGATATCTCGGAGAAGGACGTCGATCAGAACGTGGGCCGTGGCCGCGTGATGTTCGAAGGGGCCACCTCGACCTTCGCGCATTCGGAAGGACGCCTGATTGCCTGTGTCGGCACACAGAATCTCGTGGTGGTCGAAACGGCCGATGCGATTCTCGTCGCGGACAAATCGCGTGTGCAGGACGTCAAGAAGATCGTCGGACGGATTCGAAGCGATGGCGGGCTGGAGGCAGCCAACCATCGCAAGGTGCATCGCCCGTGGGGCAACTACGATTCCGTCGATACCGGTGAGCGCTTCCAGGTCAAACGCATCGTCGTGAAACCCGGCGCGCGGCTCTCGCTGCAAATGCATCATCACCGTGCCGAACACTGGATCGTCGTGCGCGGCACCGCGCTCGTCACGCGGGGTGAAGAGCGCTTTATCGTCTCCGAAAACGAATCGGCTTATATTCCGCTGGGGGTCACCCACCGTCTCGAGAACCCGGGCAAGATGCCGCTCGAAATGATCGAGGTGCAGTCGGGCTCATATCTCGGCGAAGACGATATCGTGCGCTTCGACGATACGTATGGACGGCAATGAAGCATGTCACTCACGCACGTCGCTGAAACACATCACTGAAGCACGTCACTGAAGCATGCCAATGAGGAACGCCGGTGAAGGACGCCGGCGGCCAACATTACATCGGCGCCGAGGCAACATCGATTAGCGTCAATCAGACAACGTCCATGATTCACAACGGATGAAACGGGAACCTGCGGCGGTTGCTCCTACCGGCCGCGGGGTACTGTTGTTCTAGCCACACTTACATCCGCACTTACAGCCTCGCTCATCCCGCATGGGAGATGAGTTCTGGGTACGACGGGAAACGATCTGACGCACTGTTTTCGGTCGCGGGTGCGGCCGGTTCGCTGGGGTAACGGCGCAGCGGTCCACGGAACGCATTGAGCGGACCGTGCAAAGGCGCCCCGTGATTCACCGTGACCGGCTCCGGCACATGACGCACGGCCGGTAACGGACGCGCCATCGCCGCGGGGGCGTTGACCGCAGGTGCGGCGTCGGCTGCGGCCTGCGTGCGGCATTCACGGTCGATCCATTGCCGCGCCCAGTCGAGCGCGTACTGCTCCGCCGCGACGGCCTCCACAAAGCGCGGGCCAACGAGGCCGGAACGCTCGACGCGTTTGCCGTCCTTCATGATCTCCGCCCACGCGCGATACATGGCGTTGGGCACCTGCTCCGCCGCCACATAGATCACATAACCGCGCCGGTCGTCGACCTGCGTGCCACGTGGCGCGAGGCTCATCGACAGCGAGTTGCGCTGATCGTCAAGCTGATGCATGCGGCGCGCCGATGCGATGGCCGAATCCAGATCGTGCATAGCCGCGCCCACCGCCCCTGCCTCGTCCATGCCTTGCCGATCGGCGCGCATAGCAGGCCGTGCTGCATGTGACGGGGATGCAGAGGGCGTAGAGGGTGCGCGCGACACCGGCGGCACATTCGTCAGCCCGGACAACTGGCGCGTGATATCGGCCATCGGATCGGCCGGACGCCAACTGCGCAGGCCGTTCGAGATGCCGGGCGCCTGCCACGACTCGGGGCTCTTCCACGACACGCCACGCAGACTTTCATCGCGCACGCTGGGGGCTTCTGCTACCGGTGCTGCCGGTTTGGCCGCGATGGGCGGCCCCGGTTGCGGGACGTACGCGAAGGTACGCCCGGTGGCATGCGACAACAGCCGAACCATCTCGAGGAGGGTGCCGTTCAATTGCCATTCTTCGAAACGGCGCCGGCATGTCGGACCCGACGGATAGCGGCCCGGCAGCTTCGACCACGATTCGCCGGTTGTCAGAATCCACAGGACGGCATTCGCCACGATACGTGGTTCGGCGCGGGGCCGGCCGCGTCGGTTCAGACGGACGGCCGGCTCATCAGAGACAAGCGCTGCCAGCAGCGCCCATTCGTCATTGCTTAGCTCATCGAAAAACATTGGGTTTTCTCCACGCAGCCTGGCCGGGCTGCGGCGTTGGACGGCCACGGATTCAACTGTCACGATCCGTGTGCAGCCCGCGGTTGCACAAATATGTTTTGTACGTTCTGTTTGCTGGGTCAATGGCGCACTGGCTTAGTGCGGTTTGTCCCTATTGCGAAGCACAAAACGTGGTCTCACTCGTGCATGGGAGAATTTGTGCACGAAGCATACCATCACCAGGGTTTGCGTGAATATGACTGAGACAAGTGTTACGGATGGAAACAATCTTGTCCTTTTTGCTGTGTCGCTTCACTCATTGCCGTAACAGAACTGCTGGCGGTTTCGGCGGCGAAAGCCGCTATTGCACAGCACAATGGCCCGGTAAGCCCGGCGAATGGCATTTACGAAACCGGCGCTCGATCCACAATGCATTTCGATGCGTTTTGAGCGTATTTTTTGCCTGACTGGCAGGTGTATGGACGCGGTGGGTGGACAGCACCTGACTGACATCGCGGCACAATTGTCGCGCGAGCGAGCGCAGCGCTTGCGCATGCGGTTTGCATTCCTCTCCACGCCGGAGAAGCGCGGCGGATGGGCTCGCTTCTAGCGCACAGGCTTCGCCGCGCCCTCACCCACCACGGTCATCCATTGGCGTACGCGCCAGCTCGATACAAGCCCCGCGAGCACGTACGGATCGGCCTTGGCAAAGGCTTCGGCGGCTGCGGGAGAGTCGCCTTCGAAGAGCAGCACGGCGGCATCCACGGGCTCGGTCAACGCCCCGGCCAGTTGCAGCTCGCCGCGCGCCGCTGCCGCCCAGGCAAGTTTCAGATGCTCGTCGCGATACGCGCCACGCCGTTCGAGATAGCCCGGCACGAGGTCATACATCAACAGATAGTGCATGGCGAGCCTCCTTCGGCTTGCGTGACAGAGACGGTGCGCGGCGCATCGGCGCAAGGATTCGGGTCTATATTACTCATTTGATCGACAACGGGATTTTTTGCCAATTTTCCATTCATTTTCATCTGCAGCAATGTGGATCGAATAGTTAGAATTTTATCGTCCATATGAAATGACGGCGAACTAATTCAATTGCATGCGTCTCGTCAATTGATCTGGATTGCATAACAAATTTTTGCGCTGCTGCGATTCAGCCGTTTTATTCACCGGAGCGCCGCTCTCCCCCGCCCCGTAGGGGAAAACCAGCGTGAGCGTCTGTCAACCAGAACGCTCTTTTATCCGTTCTGGCAGACAGCATTTGCCATAATGGACATGCCGAGGGGTCCTGGACGCCGTTGACGCCCCCACGCATGAACGACCAAAAACGTTTTCACCACCGATGGAGTGTCACATGAAAATCCAATCCGCAATCGCTACGCTGGTGCTGGGTGCTGTCCTCGTTTCGCCGGTGTTTGCTCAGAACAGCCAGCAAACGAAAATGGCCGACTGTAACAAGCAGGCCGGCGACAAGAAAGGTGACGACCGCAAGGCCTTCATGAAGACCTGTCTGTCGGCCAAGCCGGCCGCTGCCGCACCGATGAGCCAGCAGGACAAGATGAAAGCGTGCAACACGCAAGCCACCGGCAAGAAAGGCGACGACCGCAAGGCTTTCATGAAGACCTGCCTGTCGTCCGCACCGGCTAACTAAAACAAACGCGCGGCAACCGGCGCCTCCCGCGCGCCGCGCGTTTAGCCGCGTTTTGCTCGAACAGGGCCGCGCCATTTCCGGCGCGGCTGCCACCTTTCTCCTGTCCCGAGTCCTGCGCTCACTTCCGCGCTTATTCCCGCTTTCTCCAGCAGTTCATCTCCCCGGCAACCGCCCTCGCGCGACACATCCCTTCGCAGTCGATCCGCGCGAACGCGTCGTTTTTCTTCTATGATGGCTGCGGAGACGGCCCACCCCCATACACAACATTAGACGGGCCGCCATCTTGTCGTTGGTGCTGCAGAGCACCGATCGGAGGCAAGGATGGTATCGAAGCATAAGAACCGCTGGTTGAGACGGTGGCTGGTCGTCATCATATTCTGGGCCGTGCCCGTGGCGATCGTGGCAGTCAGCGAGATCCGGGAGGAAATGGCGTACAACGCCGTCGACCTGAACCGCGAGCTGACCACGTGGGATTTCACCGACGCACAACGCGCCGCCGGTGCACCCGCGCGCTGCCATGGCAAGCCCGACGAGGCGCAAGCCGCCGGCTGCCCGGCCGATGTGCTCGCCGCCAATGCGCCGCGCCAGCAGGACGCCCGCAACGAATACAGCGTGCGCCGCTCGACGCTCATGGCTTACCTCTGGCACGCGTTCGTCGGCTACTGGATCGTGCCGGCCGTCACGCTGTTTCTGATTGGTGTGTTGATCGGCATGATTCGCCGTGCGCTGCGGCGCCCGCCCGTCAAAAGTCCGGCGAACCATGGGTGAGATGCGGTACAGCGCCAACGCAACACTTTCGGTTCGACTTCAGCAAGGATCGTGAGCGCGATAAATCGGTAAAAACGGGCACCTGAAACGGTTTCAATCCAGCCGCCGACAAGCCGGCCCCAACCCGGAACGATGCATCGGGCGCCCATTCGAACGTGCGGCTCCAGCGTCTTTTAACACTCCCCTGCGGTCGGTCAAAATTACATCGCCGCGCTTTGCAATGCTCGAAACCCCCGCCACACAAGGCTTTTCGCCGAACGACGAAGCTCTTCCTATACGGTTACGTGTGATATAACTGAAAGGCAACCCGGCAACACCATATGAGGTTGTGCCCAGGAACCATGATGGAGAAAAACGATGCAAAGACGAAACTTCATGCTGAAGACTACCGCTGTGCTCGCTGTCGGAGGCCTTGCTCTCGCTGGTTGTACGACCAACGGCAGCAGCCCGAACACGCCCTCCACTGATGCATCCAAACGCCAGTCAATCGACGCCAGCGTCGACGGCACCATGTCGCGCCTGTTCCAGACCGTAACGGGTTCGCGCGAACTCGTATCCAAAGCACGCGGCGTACTCGTGTTCCCGTCGGTACTGCAAGTGGGCTTCATTGTCGGCGGCCAGTATGGCGAAGGCGCGCTGCGCGTCGGCGGCAGCTCGGTGGGCTACTACAGCACGATTTCCGGCTCGTTCGGCCTGCAGGCCGGTGCGCAGTCGAAGGCCATCATCTTCCTGTTCATGACTCAAGACTCGCTCGACTCATTCCGCAATGCCGACGGCTGGTCGGCGGGCGGCGACGCTTCCGTCGCGCTGGTGAAGATGGGCGCCAACGGTGCGATCGATACGACCACGGCAACGGCCCCGGTTGAAGTATTCGTGCTCACCAATACCGGCCTGATGGCCGATATCTCGCTGCAGGGCACCAAGGTCTCGCGCCTGAAGATCTAAGCGCACGATCCGTGCGCGGGTCCCGAAGGCCGCAGCAATAAAAAAACGGCGATGCGCATGGCCCATCGCCGTTCTTTTTCAAGCTGCCGTGTGAGGCCGCGCGACTGCGCTCAGCTTCCCGACGTATCGATCACCTTGAAGCGCGAACGCTTCTGCGCGCGAATCACCGACTGATACGCATCCACATACTGCTGCGCCATCCGGTGCGACGTGAAACGCTCCTCGAAGCGTTGCCGCACACCCGCCCGCGGCACCTTATGCAGGCGATTGACCGCCGCCACCGCGCCAATCTCATCTTCGACGATAAAGCCGGTCACCCCGTCGTCCAGCACTTCCGGCACCGAGCCGCGGTTAAACGCGATCACCGGCGTGCCGCACGCCATCGCTTCGATCATCACGAGGCCGAACGGCTCCGGCCAGTCGATCGGGAAAAGCAGCGCATGTGCGCCCGAGAGAAACTCAGCTTTCTGGTTGTCCGCGATTTCGCCGATGAATTCGACATATGGCAAGTCCAGCAACGGGCGGATTTCGTGCTCGAAGTATTCGCGGTCGGCGGCATCCACTTTCGCCGCGATACGAATCGGCATACCGCAGCGCCCGGCAATCCGGATCGCAATATCGACCCGCTTTTCCGGTGAGATACGGCCGAGAAACGCGAGGTACTTCTGCTCGACCGGCTGCGGCGTGTAGAGCTGCTCCGGCAGACCGTGATAGACGGTGGTGAGCCACTTGGCCTGCGGCAATGGATGGCGCTGCGAATTCGAAATCGAGATCACCGGCGCCGTGTTGAAGGTGTCGAACACCGGCTGTTGCTCGGGCAGATCGAGGCGGCCATGCATCGTCGTGACGAAGGGGGTCTCCTGGCGCTTGAAGACCGAAAACGAGTAATAGTCGAGGTGGAAATGCAGCACGTCGAAGTTTTCGGCCTGGCGGCGCACCAGTTCCATCAACAGCATATGAGGTGCGATGCGGTCGCGGATACCCGGGTCCAGACGCAGCGCGCGCGGCCAGACGGGTTCGAGCTTTGCACTGGTGACGGAGTCGCCGCTCGCGAACAGCGTCACGTCATGGCCGAGTTCTACCAGCGCCTCGGTGATATAGGACACGACGCGTTCCGTGCCGCCGTATAGCTTCGGCGGCACCGATTCGGTCAAGGGGGCGATCTGCGCAATCTTCATATTGTGTCTCCGTGATCTGACGGCTGGCGCCCATGGCGGTGCACGTCAGCGGCGCTGTGTAAGGCAGCGCCTGGCCTTCTCCATCAATGCAGTGACCGCCGGGCGTCCGCTTGCACCATCCGCATCAAAGCATTATTCATCAGGGCGCCACAAAAAGCCCTTGGCTTTGCAATTCCAGCGCAATGTTACATTCAGATTACATCCGGTGGCGCGCATTATTCGCGCGTGCGCCGCAACGTCCGCCCCTATCGCGCCGGCCATTTCCAGGCCGGCAGGTCGCGATCGTCTGCATCGGTAATGCGCGTGGCGCCGAAGTGCTTCTCGAGCACGATCGACTGGCTGTCGTCCTCCCGTTCGAGCGCCGCGATCAGCCGCGCCGCGTGCGACACCACCAGCACCTGGGAATGCGCGGAAGCCCGCGCGATCAGGCGCGCCAGCGCCGGCAGCAGGTCCGGATGCAAGCTCGTTTCCGGTTCGTTCAGCACCAGCAGCGCGGGCGGACGCGGCGTCAACAGCGCGGCCACCAGCAACAGGTAGCGCAAGGTGCCGTCCGATAGTTCCGCGCCCTTTAGCGGCCGCAGCAGGCCATATTGCTGCATCGACACCTCGAAGCGGCCATCCTGAGTTGCAATGTCGAGGCGCGAACCCGGGAAGGCGTCGTCGATGGCGGTATCCAGCGCAACCGGGTCGCCCATCTCGCGAATGGTTTGCAAAGCCGCGGCGAGGTCCGCGCCGTCGTTCGAAAGCACCGGGGTGTGTGTACCGATCTGTGGCAGACGCGCGGCCGCTTCAGCATCCGTGCGGAAGTGGTCGTAGAAGCGCCACGAGCGAATCTGCTCGCGCACGGTGATCATCTCGGGGGCGGTCCGCGGGTCGGAGAACTCCGTCATCATGCTGTCGAAACTGGCGACGGGCTGGGGGATGGTTTGCCAGTCGCCAGTTTCATCGCGCGCGTGGATCGCAGCGCCACGCCGATCAACCAGTAGCGCGGACGGTCGCAGCACTGGGCCGCTCCAGATACATTCGCGTTTGATCATTGGATCAAGCAGGAACCTGCTGCGCGTCTCAGGCGGGCGCTCATCTGGCGGCGGCAGCCCGAGATCTATCGCATAACCGAACTCATCGCCAGAAAAGCCGAGCCGCAAACTCACCGGCTCCTTGCGGCGCGTGCCCTCGACCGGCAACTCCCCGGCCAGCACCGCGCGCGAGAAGCGTTCAGGCCCGGCCCACAACGTGGATTGCAACCCGCCCTCACGCGCGAGCGACGTAATCACCCCACCGCGCGCGGTCTCAGCCAGCAAGCGCAGCGAGCGATACACGCTCGACTTCCCGCTGCCATTCGCACCCGTGATGACATTCAATTGCCCGAGCGGCACGATCAGCTCGCGCAGCGACCGGTACCCCGCAATGGCCAACGTTCTCAGCATGCGGCCACCTGGCGAACCGCCGCGCGCCGTCTGACGCTCAGTGAAACAACTTCGTTCAAACGCATCATTCTCATTAGTTATGTCCGCCGCCTTTACCCGGCTTCTGTATGGGCACGTTGCGCAAATCGTTCAGGAAGGTATCGCGCCACACCCCGAGATCGTTCTTGCGCAGCGCGGCCATGTTGATCTCGTGACGCCGCTGGCGCGCGTCGAGCGGCATTTGCAAGGCACGCTGCAAGGCCTCGCACATGCCAATCGCATCGTGCGGATTGACCAGCAACGCGCCGGTCAGCTCTGCGGCGGCGCCTGCGAAAATCGACAACACTAGCACGCCCGGATCGTCGGGATTTTGCGCTGCGACATACTCCTTCGCGACGAGGTTCATACCGTCATGCAACGGCGTGACAAAGCCGATCTGTGACTCGCGAAACAGCGACATCAGCTTCCAGCGGTCGTACTGCTGATTCAGGTAACGGATCGGCGTGTAGTCGAGACCTGAGTAACGGCCGTTGATGCGCCCTGCTTCGTATTCGAGATCCTGGCGGATCTTCTGATAGGTGGCGACGTCCGAACGGGTGGGCGGCGCGATCTGCACCAGCGTGACGTTGCCGCGCCATTCGGGCGAGCGTTCCAGCAACTGCTCGAAGGCGCGAAAACGTTCAACGAGCCCCTTCGAATAATCGAGCCGGTCGACGCTCATGATCAGCTTGCGGCCCTCCAGACTCTGCTTCAGGTCAAGCACGTGCTGGCGGCTTTCGTAGCGCTGCGCCTGTTCGGCGATTTCATCGGGGAACACGCCGATCCGATAGACGCCCGTGCGCAGCTTGCGGCCGAAGGCTTCGACGTGATTGCCTTCGCTCACGGTGCCACGTGCGTGGCGCGTCACGTAGTCGTGGAACGCGAGTTCATCGGTCGCGGTCTGGAAGCCCAGCAGGTCATAGCACGACAGCGATTTCACCAACTCTTCGTGCGGCGGAATATTGAGCAGAATCTGCGGCGCGGGAAACGGAATGTGCAGGAAGAAGCCGATGCGGTTCGTGATGCCTTCGGAGCGCAGCGCTTCAGCGAACGGAATCAGATGGTAGTCATGAATCCAGATCACGTCGTCGGGTTCGAGCAGCTTGATCAGCTTGTGCGCGAGCCATGCGTTGACACGCCGGTAGCCCGCATACTCCTCGCGCTCGTAGCGTGCGAGGTCGTTGCGGTAGTGGAACACCGGCCATAGCGTCGCGTTTGAGAAGCCGCGGTAGTACTGGTCGTAATCCTTGCGCGTGAGGCCGACGGTCGCGAAGGTCACGGCGCCATCCTGCTCCAGCGTCGGACCGGCGTTGGCGACGGTCTCGCTCACCACGTCGCCGCTCCAGCCGAACCACACCCCTCCCGCGTCCTTCAGCGCGCCGAACACGCCCACCGCGAGGCCACCCGCCGACCCCTTGGTTTCCGTCGGCGTTGCGACGCGATTCGACACGACGATCAGTCGACCCATATTGGTAGTCCTCCTTGATTCGCGCGACGCGGCCGACGTGCTGTAGAACACTTCGCCTGCTTCTGCGCGACAACGCTTGAGCGAAAGCTAGCCGGTGAAGCCGGCCGGGCAGACGACACCGCGTCGGGTTCGTGACTCAGATGGACAGTTCGACTGCTGCAGTGCCCGGTCAGTTGCACCTGGCTGGCGCATCACTAACATCTGAACTGTAGCGAGGCTTCGGAGATACGACTGAGGTCGTCGAGAGTTGGCAGCTTCCGGGCGCGCGCGGCCGGCTTCGGGCCGGCATGGAGGCAGGCACGCGGCGCAGACTTCAGCCGCGAGTCATGTCAAATTTTCAAACCAGCTACGCGATCAATTGCCGCTCTTGCAAGGAAATGCCTTGCCGAGCCCCAGCGAGATCGCCGTGCTAGCGTTATAGCCCGCGACGATCGGATTCTCGGCGATGTACTTGCGTACCGCGTCGGTGAGTTGCGCCGAACGCGCGTCCGGCGGCAGGCAGAAGTACTGGCCGACGCGCGGCCCGGTAGTGCCGCCGATCGCGTCGATCGTGTTGAAGATACCGTCGGCGGCGCCTTCGATATAGGCGGCACACGCACTGCGCGATGCCACATCGGTCTTCGTGCACAGCTTGTTGAGGTCGCCTCCCGTAAACGCGGCTGCCGATAGCGGTACGGCAAGCGCGCTGGCGAAAATCAAGGCCCGCAGCATGGTGTTCCTTTCCAGGGTCGTTTATCAGGCGGTCTTGCGCCGCATCGAACCGGCGCGCCTCGTAGCACGCCAAGTCGCCATTCTGCACTGTTTTGCGAAGCGGCAGGCATGCCAACCGCCGCTATCTTCAGGCAAATTTGTGCGGCCGGGCGCTTTGGCGGCTGACATCGTGGTGGCCGGCAATCCGGTGGCCGGCATCCCGGTGGCCGGTATCCCGACCGCCAACCCTCTGGCCGCCGGCCGGCGCTCCGGTTTTTCACACAGTTCACTTCTGTTGCATTTGCTGCAGGCGCGCGGTGAGTCCTTCGACCACGTCCGGCTCCTTGTAGGTCTTCGCAAAATCGAGCGCGGTCAGGCCGATCTGGTTCTTCACCGTGAGGTCCGCGCCGTTGTCGAGCAGAAGCTTCACCGTCGACACATGACCGCCACGTGCGGCCATCATCAGCGGCGTGGTGCCGTTCGGCGAGCCGGCGTCGACATAGGCCGAGTGGTCGAGCAGCACCTTGACGATATCGTCGTGACCGTTTGCGGCCGCGTAGTGCAGCGGCGCCCAGCCCTTCTTGTTGACTTCGGCGTCCTTCGCGATCAGCTGGTTGACGAAGTCAAGGTCGCCGTTCAACGCGGCCATCATCATCGCGTTCTCACCGGCCTTGTCCTGGATCTCGATGTTGGTCTTCGGATTGGCGAGCAGTGCGGCGCCCACCTTGTCCGACTTCTCGCGCGCGGCGATCACCAGCAGCGGGATGCCCTGGTTGTCGACGCTGTTCGGATCCATGCCCTTGGCGAGCAGCTTGTTGACGCCGTCGACGTCGTCGAATTTAACCGACTTGATGAGCGAGTCGATCGGTGCGGCCTGAACCGGCGAAGCGACCAGCGAAGTCAGCGCGGCGCAGGCGAGCGTGGCGGCCAGCGCAAGGCGCGACGCGCTGCGGCGCGCCGAACCGAGCGCGGTTTGCGCCACTGAAGTCTCTTGAAACGCTGCGGTTGAAGTCGAATAATTTGTCATGTTGTACTTTAGGAAACTTCCCTATCCATTTGATATTTATTAACTTTACCGATCACACACCAACGGGCGCGGGAATCTTGAAGAGCCGGAAGAAATTTTGTGTCGTCGCGGCGGCCAGCGCCGTATCCGGCATCTCGCGTTGTTGCGCGATGAAGCGTCCGACATAACTGACGTACGCAGGTTCATTGGGCTTGCCGCGATACGGCACCGGCGCGAGGTACGGCGAGTCGGTTTCGATCAGCAAACGGTCGAGCGGCACGCGGCGCGCGACGTCCTGCACGTCGGTGGCGCTCTTGAACGTGACGATGCCCGACAGCGAAATGTAAAAATTCTGCGCCAGCGCCTGCTCAGCTACCGCCCACGGTTCGGTGAAGCAATGCATCACACCGCCCGGCTCGCTCGCGCGCTCCTCGGCCATGATGCGCAGCGTGTCTTCCGCCGACGAACGCGTGTGGATGATCAGCGGCTTCTTTGTGGCATGCGCCGCGCGGATATGGGTGCGAAAGCGCTCGCGCTGCCATTCCATGTCAGCGATCGTGCGGCCTTCCAGGCGGTAGTAGTCGAGACCGGTCTCGCCGATCGCGACCACCTTCGGATGCTCGGCCAGCTCAATGAGTTCGGCGAGACTCGGCTCGCGCATATCCTCGTGATCCGGATGCACGCCGACCGACGCATACACGTTCTCGTACTGGCTGGCGATCGCGAGGACAGACGGCAGCGTCTCCAGGTCGACCGAGACGCACAGCGCATGCGTGACCGAATGGCTGCGCATGCTCTCAAGCACCTGCGGCAGGCGGTCGGCGAGTCCTTCGAAGTTGATGTGGCAGTGCGAATCGACAAACATGATGATGTCCTGCGGGTAAATAGCTTGATGTGAATCCGGCTGCGAATCAGGCTGTAAATCAGGCCGCGGTTGCGTCGAGCCGCTTGCCGAGAATCACCAGATCGCGCTCCACGCCGTCCAGCACCGCAACGCGCGGGAGCGAGCCCCACGTGTCGAAACCGAAGCCGCGGAACAGGCGCAGGCTCGCGTCATTGTGGCCGAAGATAAAGCCCAGCACCGTGTCAATGCCGAGTTCTGGCGCCACCGCAAGCGATGCCGCCAGCAGTTGCTTGCCGAGCCCCTTGCCGCGCACGCTTTCGTCCAGATAGATGCTGACTTCGGCGGTGCGCAGATAGGCCGGGCGGCCGTAGAAGTCGGAGAAGCTCAGCCATGCGATCACGCGGCCCGGCTGCTGCGGATCCTCCACCACCCACAGGGGGCGCTTGTGCGGGCCGTGTGCGTGAAACCACGCCAGACGGCTTTCGACGCTCACCGGCTCCAGATCGGCCGTGACTTGCCGCGACGGCACAGTCGAGTTGTAGATGGCGACGATTGCGGGCAGATCGTCGAGCGTGGCATCGCGGTAGGAAAGGCTCATAGTGCTTTGAACGTGAGGTAGGAGACGAATCAGCGGAGGCCCGCACGGGTGGGTGCGGCGCAGTCACACTGGCCGGCCCTGGCTGGCCGCTCCGCCATCAACAGACTTACGCGAACAGCTCGCGATAGCCGATAAACAGTTCTTCGAACACCAGCCGCGCGTTCAGCGGATGGTTCTCGACGGCGCGCTGGCGCGTCACGGTGCGCATGAAGCGCGCGAACGCGCTGGCGTCGGCTTGCGATGCGCAGCGCGTTAACGCCGTCGACGCTTGCGGAAAATAGCGCGGCGTGCCGGCTGTGCGCTGCGCCAGCAAATCGTACATCCAGCGCTGCAGCCAGCCGAGCACGAGCGGCACCGGCAACTTCTGCAGCGCCTCGCCGCAGGCAAACGCGTCGCAGTCGGCACCGGCCGCCAGTTGCTTGAGGGTCCAGTCACGCAGCGTGCGGTTCTCGTCGCTCGCGAGTGCAAGGGCCGTGAGCGGCGCGCCGCCGGCTTCGGCGAGCAGCGCGGGCGCTTCGGCGACGCCTTGCGCGGCGAGCCACTTCGTTGCGACGTCTGGCGCGGGCATGGTCATCGGCCATTGGCGGCAACGGCTGATGATGGTGGGCAGCAGGCGGTCGACGCGGGCCGACACCATCAAAAACACCACACCCGCCGGCGGTTCTTCGAGCGTTTTCAGGAGCGCGTTGGCCGCGGCGATGTTCAGCCCCTCGGCGGGATACAACACGACCACCCGCGCGCCGCCACGATGCGAGCCCACGCCGACGAAATCGAGCAAGCCACGAATCTGCTCGATCTTGATCTCCTTGCTGGGCGCGCGCGTCTTCTTGCCTTCGTCGCCGTCGGCTTTCTCGGCTTTTTCCTCTGCGGCGTTAGCAAGACCGGCTTCGGCGGCCAGCGCTTCAGGCACGACGATCCGATAGTCCGGATGATTGCCCTGCGTGAACCAGTTGCACGCCACGCACGCGCCGCAGGGCTCGCCGTTGGCCTGCTGAGCCTCGCACAGGAGCCCTTGCGCCAGGTGCTGCGCGAAGCGCAGCTTGCCGATCCCCGCCTGGCCATGCAGCAGCAAGGCGTGCGGCCAGTGCCCACGCAACTGCTGAAGGCGGTTCCAGTCATCGGCTTGCCACGGATAAATCATTGTTTCTCTTTTCAATCAATCGGTTGAAGACACTTGACGAGATATCAGGCGAACTTCGTCCGTTGTTATAACTCAGGATTATATTCTTTTAAAATCAAAGCGATGCGATCAACTCTTCAAGTTGCTTCTGAATGCGTGAGATGCTCTGCGAAGAGTCAATGATAGCGAACCGGTACGGCGCCTCTTCGGCGCGGCGCAGATATTCGGCGCGGGTGCGGTTAAAAAATGCCTCCGACTCGCTTTCGAACCGATCCGGATCGCGCGCGGCGCTGCGCCGTTCGTTGGCGATTTCCGGCGCCAGGTCGAACAATACCGTCAGTTCCGGCTGAAAGCCGCCCTGCACCCAGCGCTCCAGTGTTTCGAGCTTGTCGCGCGGCAGACCGCGGCCGCCGCCCTGGTAGGCAAAGGTCGCGTCGCTGAAACGGTCGGATAGCACCCAGTCGCCGCGCGCTAGCGCCGGCTCGATGACTTCGGCCAGATGCTGGCGACGCAGCGCGAACATCAGCAGCGCCTCGGTTTCGAGGTCCATTTTCTGATGCAGCACGATCTCGCGGATCTGTTCGCCGAGCGGCGTGCCGCCCGGCTCGCGTGTCATCACGACCGAGCGGCCGGTGCTCGCGACTTTCTCTTCGAGGCGTTCACGAAACCAGCTTAAGTGGGTGGTTTTGCCGGCACCGTCGATGCCCTCAAACGTTATGAATTTGCCCCGCGCCATCATTGCCCTCGAATGTATTTGTCCACGGCCTTGTTGTGATCGCCGAGGGTGTCAGAAAAGATACTGCTGCCGTCGCCACGCGATACGAAGTACAGCGCGGTGGATTGCGCCGGGTTCATCGCCGCCTGCAGCGATGCGACACCGGGCAGCGAGATGGGTGTTGGCGGAAGCCCCATCCGGGTGTAGGTATTGTAGGGAGTGTCGGTCTGCAGATCTTTCTTCCTGATGCGGCCGGTGTAACTGTCACCCATGCCGTAGATCACGGTCGGGTCGGTTTGCAGCGGCATGCCCACCCGCAGGCGGTTCGCGAACACGGCCGCCACCATTGGCCGGTCCGATGGCTTGCCGGTTTCCTTCTCGATGATCGACGCCATCGTCAACGCGTCGTACGGGGTCTTGTAAGGCAGGTTCGGCGCACGGGCGAGCCACGCCTCGTCAAGACGCACGCGCATCAGCCGGTACGCACGGCGGTAGACGTCCAGATCGCTGGTGTTCTTGTCGAACAGATAGGTGTCCGGGAAAAACAGCCCCTCGCCATTGCCGATCGACGCTTCCGGCGCGCCGATCGCGTTCATCAGATCGGTGTCGCTCATGCCTGCCGAGTCGTGCTTGAGCGCCGGATTGGCGTCCAGCTCGGCGCGCATGCGCTTGAACGTCCACCCTTCGATGATGGTCGCCACGTACTCATTGACGTCGCCGAGTGCGATTTTTTGCAGCACTTCGTACGGCGTGATGCCTGTCTTGAACTCGTAGTTGCCGGATTTCAGATTGCTTTGCAGGCCGAGCAGCCGCGTCATGATGACGAACAGTTCAGGCTGGACCGGTACGCCGCCACGGTTGAGCTGCAGCGTGACGCTGCGCAAGCTGCTGTGCGGTTTGACGGTGACATCGAGTTGCGCCGGGGTCAAATCGAGTGGGCTGGTCGCCCAGTGATATCCGCCTGCGATTGCGGCTGCGGCCAGCACAACGACGATTGAGCCGGCGACGAAACATTTCTTCAGAAGGGACATGCGTAACGGGGCTGGGTTGGACCTCATATAATACTTGTTTGCCTTAGCTAAAGTCAGAATTGACTGTTCCCGGAATCCATGAACACACCGCTCGCTAACGCTTCAGGCTCGCCTTCAGTTGCGCCCGCAGTTGCTCACACGGGCACGGCTGCCGCGGTACAGGCTTCCGCACCCGTCGGACTTCCGGCCTTGCCGCGCCCCGCCGCTGATGAATTCGACGCTATTGTTCAGCAAGGCGCCTACATGCCGCTGAGCCAGTTCGGCGTGATCGACGTAACCGGCGACGATGCGGCGAGCTTCCTGCACGGCCAGTTGACCAACGACACCCAGCATCTCGACGCCGCCAATGCGCGCCTCGCGGGGTACTGCTCGGCCAAGGGCCGACTGCTGGCGTCGTTCCTGACCTGGCGCACGGGCGACAGGATCCGCCTGCTGGTGTCGAAAGACGTGCAGGCCGCCGTGCAAAAGCGGCTGTCCATGTTCGTTCTGCGCGCCAAGGCAAAGCTTGTGGATGCGAGTGGCGAACTGGCGGTAGTGGGCCTCGCGGGCGACGTGCGCAAAGCGCTTTCCGGCGTGTTCGATGCGCTGCCCGACGGCGTGCATGTCCAGGTGGACGGCACGGCGGGTTCGCTGATTCGTGTTCCGGACGCGCTCGACCGGCTGCGCTATCTATGGGTCGGTCCGAAGGCCGCAATCGAGGCGCACCTGCCCTTGCTCGACGAAAAGCTCAAGCGCGTGTCGCCGGCGGTATGGGACTGGCTCGACATTCGTGCGGGCGAACCGCGTATCACGCAGCCGGTGGTCGAGCAATTCGTGCCGCAAATGGTCAATTTCGACGTGCTCGGCGCGGTCAATTTCCGCAAAGGCTGCTATCCGGGTCAGGAAGTGGTGGCACGCAGCCAGTATCGCGGCACGATCAAGCGGCGCACCTCGCTCGCGAACGTGGCGGGCGAACTGGCGACGGTCAAGGCCGGTGCGGAACTGTTCCACTCGGCCGATCCGGGCCAGCCGTGCGGGATGGTGGTGAATGCGGCGTCGGCGCCGGCAGGCGGCGTCGATGTGCTGGTGGAGATCAAGCTGGCGGCGCTCGAAGGCGGCTCGGTGCATCTGGGCGCGGCGGATGGTCCGGCGCTGACGTTCCTGGCCTTGCCGTATGGGTTGCCGACCGAGGTTTAAGCTTCCGAACCCGAGCGGCGCAATCAAGCGCCGCTTTTTTCTGGCATCTGTTACTTCAACTCGACCACCCCCACCGGGAGACGCCCCCCGATGTGCCTGATCGTCTTCGACTGGCGACCCGATGCGGTCGACGGACCGCTCTTCACGCTCGCCGCGAATCGCGACGAATTCTTCCGCCGCACCGCCGAGCCGATCAGTTGGTGGCATGACGCGCCGACCGTGCTGGCCGGCCGTGATCTGGTGGGCGGTGGCACGTGGCTCGGCATGTCGCGCGATGGCCGTTTCGCCGCGCTGACCAACTACCGCGCGCCGCATGAAATGCGCGCCGATGCGCCGACGCGAGGCACGCTGGTCAGCGACTGGCTCAGCAGCTCGGGCAACGGCCAGCACGAAACACCGCTCGACTATCTGCAACACGTCGCGCAAACCGGCGACATCTACAACGGCTTCAATCTGCTTGTCGGCGACTGGACGCGCCGCGAGCTCGGCTGGTACTGCAACCGGTCGGGCACCGCGCCCACGCTGCTCGCGCCGGGCACGCACGGCATCTCGAACGCGGTACTCGACACCGCATGGCCGAAGCTGGTCAAAAAACGCGCGGAACTGGGCGCCATGCTCACGCGTGAGGCGATGCCGCCGCTCGAACGCCTGATCGATCTGATGCGCGATCCGCGCCTCGCGCGCGATGACGAGTTGCCGTCCACCGGCATTCCGCTCGAGCGCGAACGGGCGTTGTCGGCGGCGTTTATTGAAACGCCGGAATACGGCACGCGCGGCACGACCGCGGTGCGCGTGGTGGCACATGGCGAGGTGATCAGCGTAGCGGCCGCCGAACGCAGCGACGACAATGGCTCGCACCGAATCGTGCGCCCCGGCGACTTCGAGCGCAGCTTCGCGTTCAACGTTGAACGCGAGATCGCCTGACGATCGCTTGACGACCGCCTCGCCGTTGGCGCAGTCGGACGATCAATCGCACGATCTCCCAGACTGCTTGGACAGAGCGCTGCCTACTCGCCGCCGAACGCCGCCCGCAATGCCGCGGCGGCATCCTGATGTGCCTGCGCAACGTCGGGCACGAAGCCGCCCATCTTGAAGAACTCGTGGATCATGCCCGGGTAGCGTTTCAGCGTGACCTGATTGCCCGCTGCGCGAAGTTTTTCCGCATAGGCATCGCCTTCGTCGCTTAAGGGATCGTATTCGGCGGTCGCGATCCATGCCGGTGCGAAGCCGCTGAAAGCAGGCGCGCCGCGCTTGCCATCCAGCGGCGCGAAACGCCAGTCGTCCCGGTCGCGCTTATCGCGCACGTATTGCTCGAAGAACCATTGAATCGTGTCGCCCGACAGCAGGAAACCATCGGCGAGGCGCGAGTGTGAATCGGTTTGCTGATGGCCGCTGGTGCCCGGATAGATCAACAATTGCAGCGCGAGCTTGATGCCCGCGTCGCGTGCCAGCACCGCACACACCGTTGCTAGCGTGCCGCCCGCGCTATCGCCGCCCACGGCCAGCCGCTCGATATCGACACCGTATTCCGCGGCATGCGCGTGCAGCCAGGTCAACGCATCGAAGGCGTCTTCTACGGCGGTGGGAAATTTGTACTCGGGCGCGAGACGGTAATCGACCGACAGCACCGTGCACCTGCCGTCGCGCGCGAACATCCGGCACAACGCATCGTGCGTATCGACACTGCCGACCGTGAAGCCGCCGCCGTGGTAGTACACCAGCGCCGGCGCAGGCTCGGCCCAACTCGGCTCGACGGGCTGATAAAGACGCGCGCGGATCGTCGCGCCGTCGCGCGTCGGCACGCGCAGGTCTTCGACCGAGAACATCGGCGCGCTCGCGATCTCCAGAATCGGCGCGCTTTTTTCATAGGACGCACGCGCCTGTTGCGGGGTCAACTCGTGAAGTTGCGGGCGCTTAGCGCGCGCAATCATGTCGAGCACCTGCTCGATCTTTGGATTCAGCGGCATTGGGCGGCAAGCGGCACAGGTACGCCGCTGGGGTGGAATAAGCGCCGTATGATGCCATGAAGGGGCCTGCGACTGCCTAAACGAATCCAGACGGCAGTAACCTCTCAAAGCTCAATTTGCATTGATGTTTCGCATCAGTTGAGCCGCGCCCCGATGGAACGTTGAACCCAAAGCAGCCGGCCTAGCGCGTTACCCGGGTCACGCCGTCGCTTGCCAGTAGCCGCACGCGCTCGCCTGCCGCGAACGGCTCTCCCGTGTCGGTTTGCGTGATCGCCCGTAAATCGCCGGTGTCCAGCTTGACGGTGATTTCAAGTCCCTTTTTCCTGTCGAACGTGTTCTCGATGGAACTGCCCAGCAAGGCACCGGCGATGCCGCCGACGATACCGGTCGCAATCGCCCCGCTGCCGCCACCGATCGCACTCCCGCCGATCGCACCGAGTGCCGCGCCGCCCAATGTGCCCAAGCCGCTGGGCGAATCCTTGATCGTGACCTGCCGCACGCTTTCGACGACGCCGAAGCGCACCGTCTCCTCGCGTTGCGCCTGTGACGATGTGTAGACATCGGCGGACGAACTATTCAGCGCGCACCCCGAGGCAAGCAGCGCGAAGATGCCGGCGAGTGCCAGGACGGCTGAGCAGGAAAGACGAGTTGATTTCATGATCATGTTGATCGCGTTGTTCAGGGAGCCGGCATCGTTCACAGGCCGTCATCGATCAGCAGCGGCTGAAACGTGCCATAGCGGATCGTTCTTGCGTCGTGCAGCGCCCGACGTTGCTCTCTCATCACTTCATGATCGATCTCGTCGGCGCGCTGCAACTGCTCATCCGGCGTCAACGTGCGTACGACGGGCGACGGTTCAGGCGAGCGGCTGAGAATCTGTGCGGGCGCGTCGGCACAACCGGCCATTGCGCAGACCGTGGCCGTCACCAACAAAGCTTTGCCGAGACGGCAGGCAAGCGAAGCAAATGCGTCCATGCGATGACACCAGGAGTTAAAGGAGATCGTTCGATTCGTACTCAACGGCCAGGGGCGACAGATGCGCTCGTGGCGCCTCAATCGGACACGCCAATGCACATTGCGCGTCGATGCTTGAACGGACTGAAGCTTAGTTCACCGCGATTCGCTTGACTGTGCGAAAAAGAAGGGATTTGTTGAGAATTGTGCAGATGCGCCGTGCGCGCCAAATACCGCACGGAGCAGAAAATGCACCGCGCATTCACGGATTGGCTTGCGCACCGTTTGCGTGGGACGGAGTGTTCGTTCTGCCAGGCATCAGGCGATGACCAGCATGGATTGATGGGTTCGCGCTAGCGCGACGAACCCGCGCAACTGAGAGGCGTCTGTGCTGCTTCTTATGCCGCAAAAGAAGCCAGAAAAGGCCCTACTCGTTTTGCTTGACTGCCGGTTTGAGTGACAGCGGATCAGTCGGGTTACGCAACTGCTCGATATCTTCGTGTCGCAGCTTCACCGTCGCCATGATGCCCGGATGCGTGACGATATAGAAACGGCGCGCCGCGATCGCTTCAAACGTCATCTCGGCGACGTCGGTCGCGCTCAGCTTGCCCGATTGCACCGCGCGTTGCAGTTGTTTGCCGGCGGCGATCTGCGAGCGGGTCGGCCCGCTATCGTTACGCAGTTCCGCGGGCCGCGCGCGTTCCGCATCGGCGATGCCGGTCGGCACGAAGGCCGGACACAGCAGCGAACAGCCCACCTCGCCGCCCGCCGCCTCAGCGTTTTTTGCCGCCTGCGCCAGTTGCAGATCGTGATAGAGCGTCTCCGTGAGGGACACGACAGCGTGCTTCGAGGCGTTGTAGATGCCCATCGCGGGCGGCGACAGCAGACCCGCCACCGACGCCGTGTTGACGATATGCGCGGGTTCGTTCTGCCGCAGCATGATCGGCGTAAAGGCGCGCACGCCGTGCGCGACGCCCATCACGTTGACGTTGAACACCCACGCCCAATCGTTCGCCGAGCTTTCCCAGAGGAAGCCACCCGAGCCCACGCCCGCGTTGTTGAAGAGAAGATGCACCTTGCCGTAGGCGTCGAGCGCCGCTTGCGCGAGCGCCTCGACCTGGGCGGCGTCGGACACGTCCGTCGGCACGCCGATTGCCTCGGCGCCGCCGGCGCACAAGGCGTCGACGGTTTGCAGAAGCGCCTGCGGATTCACGTCGGCCAGCACCAGCTTCATGCCGAGCGACGCGCCCTTCTCCGCGAACGCCCGGCCGAAGCCGCTTGCCGCACCGGTGATCACCGCCACCTTGCCTGCGAATTCGAACATCCTTTTCTCTCCTGGGTTGAGCGGCTCGAGTTAATGGGTTCAGGTCTATCGGCAGGGGCCATCGACATATCTCGAGTGGATCGTTCGACAGCCGCCGCGATCAGATCAGCTTGACGAGCTGCTTGCCGAAGTTCTTGCCCTTCAGGAGACCGATGAATGCCTCGGGCGCCGCATCGAGCCCTGGTGCGATGGTCTCGCGGTATTGCAGCTTCTTCTGCGCGACCAGCGTGCCGAGTTGCTTGAGCGCTTCGGGCCACACATCCATATGCTCGCTGACGATAAAGCCCTGCACCAGCAGCCGTTGCGTGAGCATCAGCGATGGGTGCCTGAGCGGCAACGGCTGGCCGTCGTAGCCCGCGATAAAACCGCACAGTGCGATACGTCCGAACGCATTCATGCGCGCCAGCGTCACGTCGAGCACTTCGCCGCCGACGTTCTCGAAGTAGCCATCGACACCGTCCGGCGTCACGGCTTTGAGGTCCTTATACAGATTGCCGGCCTTGTAGTCGACGCAGGCATCGAAGCCGAGCGTCTCGACCACGTAGCGGCACTTGTCCGCGCCGCCCGCAATACCGACCGCGCGCGCGCCGGCGAGCTTCGCCAGTTGGCCGACCACACTGCCCACCGCGCCGCTCGCCGCGCTGACCACCACGGTATCGCCCGCTTTCGGCACGATGATCCTGTTCAGGCCATACCAGGCCGTCACGCCGGGCATGCCGACCGGGCCCAGATAAGCCGACAGCGGCACGTGCGTATCGTCGACTTTTTGCACGCCTGCACCGTTCGAGGTGCCGTACTCCTGCCAGCCGAACATCGCGACAACTTTATCGCCGACCGCGAATTTCGGATTCTTCGACTCCACCACTTCGCCCACTGTGCCGCCGATCATCACTTCGTCCAGCGGCTGCGGCACTGCATACGACTTGCTGTCGTTCATTCGACCACGCATGTACGGGTCGAGCGACAGGAAGTGATTACGCACGCGGAATTCGCCATCGGCGAGCGGCGCGAGCGGAGTTTCGACGAGCTTGAAGTTATCGGGCGTAACCGCGCCTTGCGGACGCGAAGCCAGCACGAGTTGACGGTTGATCTGGGGCATGACGATCGTCTCCATGGGTTACCGATGTGATCGGCGAATAATTCGAACGAACGGCGTCTGCAAAAGAGGGACCCGCGCGCGGCTCTCGACACGCGCGCGGTCCATCCGGTGATTAGCCGTCGCTAGGACCGGGCTTCGCCGATGGGTCGCTGCGCAGACGCTGTTGCGTCACGTCGCGGCCCACGGCGAGACGCCGCATGTATTTGAAGGTGCCGAGTGCTTTGGCGACGAAGTGGCCTTCGCTGTCGCGGATCTCGCCTTCGCAATAGGCCATGGTGGTCGAGCGGTGCAGCACGCGGCCGGTGGCGCGCAATTCACCGCGGCCTGGCTGCATGAAGTTGACTTTCATCTCGATGGTGACCACGCCAACGCCGTCGCCCGCCAGACTGCGCGCGGCCATCGCGAGTGCGACGTCGGCGAGCGTCATGGTCACGCCGCCATGCGCGACGTCCCACGTGTTCATGTGATCGGGCTGCAACGGCAGCACGACTTCGCTGACGCCGTCGGCAACCGATACGAGTTGTGCGCCGAGCCGGTCGACGAACGGGCTTTCGGGCAACGACGCGCTGCCCGTTTTAGATGAGGATGAATCGGTCATTGCTGATTTCAGATTTCGTAGTCGACACATTCACGCGATTCACGCACTGCACCGGTGAAGCCCTTGAGCGCCTGGTGCGTCGGATGGACCTGGTAGGCGTCAAGCGCGGCTTTGTCGGTGAAGTCCGAGACGAGCACGATGTCGTAAGTTGATTCGAGGCCCGGTGCCGCGATGCCGACTTCGAGCTTCAGCATGCCGGGGACGATGTCGCGGCAACCTTCGAGCTTTTCCTTCAGCTTCAGCACGTTCTCGGCACGCGAGGCGCCCTCCGCGGTTTCTTTGAGCTTCCACATCACAATATGACGAATCACGGGATCACCTTGTTCGATTCAATTCGTTGGGCCGGCACTTTGCGTCCGCCGAAACGGCGCACGCACGCAATAGGAAATGATAACCGCTACGGCGTTCGCGCATACGTGGAGGCTACGCACGCCGGCCGAACGGATAAGGCCGAATGCGTCTATGCGCCGCGCTGTCCGGCTAGTCAGATCACGCCGCACTCGCCACCATCCGTGCCGCCAGACGCCCTAACCTGCGCACCGCGTCATCGGCCTGATCGAGATCCGTACTCGGACAACTCAGGCGAATGAAATGATCGAAACGGCCGGCGTTCGAAAACACCGTGCCCGGCATCACGCGGATGCCTTCCTCCAGAGCCGCGTCGAAAAATGCAGACGACGCGACTTCGCGCGGCAGCTCGATCCAGAAAAACATGCCCCCGCCCGGCGGCGTGAAGCGCGTCCCGTCGGGAAACGATGCGGCGATCGCTGCGGCCATCCGTTCGCGCTGAATCCGCAGGCGGTCGCGCAACCGCCTCAAATGCCGCTCATACGCATTCGTTTCCAGAAATTCGGCGAGCACGACTTGCGACAACTGCTCGTTATGCCGCGACTGCGCGAACTTCAACATGCCGATGCGTGGATGCCAGCGTCCACCGTTGATCCAGCCGACCCGCATGCCGGGCGCCAGCGTCTTGTTGAACGACGTGCAATGGATCACCGTACCGTCGGTGTCCCACGCCTTCAACGATTTAGGCGGCTGCGCGGTGTCGGCGAGTTCGCGGTAGGGATCGTCTTCGATCAGCGGAATGCCGGCTCGCGCGCACAGCTCAACGAGCCGCGCCTTGTGGGCGTCGGGCATCACGCTGCCGAGCGGGTTCTGCAGATTCGGCACAACCACCACCGCTTTGATGTCGGGGTGTGTTTGCAGCGCGAACGCCAGCGCTTCGATGGCGAGACCGCTGGTGGGACTGGCCGGAATTTCTAGCGCGCGCAGGCCGAGGCTTTCGAGCGCCTGCAGCATGCCGAAGAAACACGGCGATTCCACCGCGACCGTGTCGCCCGGCTGCGTGACCGCGCGCAAGGCCAGGTTCACGGCCTCGATGCCGCCGTGGGTCATGATCACGTCGTCCGCGCCGATCTGGATACCGACGTCGAGCGCACGGCGCGCAATGATCGCGCGCAGCTCGGGATCGCCCTGATCAGGTCCGGCCGCGGTCAGCAAGGTTGGCCGTCGGCGCAATGCGCGTAGTGCCGCCTTCTGCAAGGCGTCGGTGGGATAAAGATCGGGCGATGCGGTCGCGCCGCCCAGATTCAACGCGTCGGGATAGCGCTGGAATTTGGACACGATGGCCGAAATCGCCGAATGGATGCCGACGAACTGCGCGGCGCCTGGCGCGGCCGCGAGGTCGGGCTCGGTGGCCGCGGGCAGCGCGGTGGTTTGACGGGCGCGCACGAAATAACCGGCGCGCGGCCGGGCGTCGATCAGTGCGTCGCGCTCCAGGGTGCGATAGCTCTCGGTAGCCGTAGCGAGGCTTACCCCGTGCCGCTGCATGAATGCGCGCATCGACGGCATGCGATCGCCGGGGCGCAGCACGCCGTTATCGATCGCGCGGCGGTATTGGTCGGCCAGTTGGCGGTAGAGGGGCCGGCCATCTGGGGGGCGGCCAGTCGAGCGCACATCCACAGCTGGTGCTTCGAGCGCCAAATTGGTCGCGGACCGGTCCACCTGCGCTGCGTTTGACGACAGACTAGCCGAAGGCTCGTCCACGCGCGATAGGTTCGCCGGTTGGTTGTTCAAAAGCCGGTCCACCGGAGGTGCTTCCGTGCACGACACCGATTGTGTGTCTGGTGTGAAGGTAGAAGAGCTCATGATCCGATGGTGCAGACAGTTCGCACGCGGTGACAGATACACATCGGCGTGATTCCAACCGATACAGCACACTGAAACGCCACGTTGTACCGGTTCACATTGTGCATTGTTGCGCCTGTTTTCGCGTGGGCGGACTCAATAAGCTATGTGGCATGAAAACGGTTTAAAGGAATCGCTCATGCCCACCACTCAAGCTCGCGCCGATTTGCCTCGCGATGCCGCCACCTCGCGCGCTGCGGCCGGTCAGATGGCCGTACACGATCTGCGCGCACGAACATCGATCGTGGCCGTCGAAGGCGACCTGCAACTCGACTTCCGCGATCATTCTCTGGCGTGGCTCGGAGACGCCGTCCCGATCACGTCGGTCACGCTGCATGAAGGCGAACGCTACGTCACACCACAGCGCGGCGTCGTGTCGATCAGCGCAGGGCATTCGAAATCCGCCGTGTTCGTCGTCCAGCCCTGCCGGCCCGAAAACGAGTGGCACGGTTTCATCAGTCAAGCCGCGCGCAATCTGACGAGCCTCATCAAAACGCGGCTGCAGCGCGCCACCTGAAACGTCGCTACTGGCGCAAAACGGCCCGCTACAATGCATGACCCAACCCGCTTCCTTCGAGGTGCCGGTCATGTCCTTCTTTCGCGTACTGCTGTCCCGCCCTGATGCCCGTTATGCCCGCCTGGCCGCGATCCTCGCCATCGTCACGCTGACGCTCAACGGCTGCGCCGGCCTGTTCGGCGGCGACCCTTTGCGCGTGAACGTGGCCGGCATCGAACCGGTCGACGGTCAGGGTCTGGAGATGCGCTTCAATGTCAAACTGCGCGTCCAGAATCCCAATGAATCCGCGGTCACCTTCGACGGCGTGTCGCTTGCTCTCGAACTGAACGGCAAGCCGTTCGCCAGCGGTGTCAGCGATCAGGGCGGCACCGTGCCGCGCTTCGGCGAAACAATCGTCACTGTGCCGATGACAGTGCCCGCCTTCGCCGCGGTTCGCCAGGCTTTCGCGTTTGCGGGCGCCGTGCAGACGGGCGCCGTGCAAGCGGGCGGCGCGCAGTCGGGGCAGATTCCGTATATCCTGCGCGGCAAGCTCGCCGGTGGCCTGACGAGCACGACACGTTTCGTCGATCAAGGTGCGTTAAGCCTGCCGGCACTCGGCATGGCTTTGCCCTGATGCGCCCGGTCTGTGCCGCCCATCGATGCCGGCGGTTCATGCCGGCTACTCAAGCGAGCCATACTCACGCCTCACGCAAATAAAATCGGGTGTCGCGGATTCAATGCCTGCACGTCACCTTGCACCGAACCACACGACACCCGCGTTTAATCAAGCCCGCTCTCGCGCCTGATCAGACCACTTCGAACAGACCCGCCGCACCCTGGCCGCCGCCGATACACATCGTGACGACGACCAGCTTGGCACCGCGCCGCTTGCCTTCGATCAGCGCATGGCCGGTCAAACGCGCGCCCGACACGCCATACGGATGACCCACCGCGATCGCGCCGCCGTTCACGTTCAGGCGGTCGTGCGGAATGCCGAGCTTGTCGGCGCAATACAGCACCTGCACCGCGAACGCTTCGTTCAGCTCCCACAGGTCGATGTCCTCGACCTTCAGGCCGGCCTGCTTGAGCAGCTTCGGCACGGCGAACACCGGGCCGATGCCCATCTCGTCCGGCTCGCAACCCGCCACCGCAAAGCCGCGGAAAATACCCAGCGGTTGCAGACCTTCGCGCTCCGCGACTTTCGCGTTCATCACGACGCAAGCCGACGCACCGTCCGAGAACTGGCTCGCGTTGCCTGCGGTGATCACGCCGCCCGGCATCGCGGTGCGGATCTTCGACACGCCTTCGAGCGTCGTGTCGGCACGAATGCCTTCGTCGGCGCTGACGGTCACTTCTTTCGTGTAGAGGCGGCCGGTCGCTTTGTCGGCGACGCCGGCCAGCACCGTCATCGGCACGATCTCGTCCTTGAACTTGCCGGCTTCGAGTGCGGCCGCGGCACGCTGTTGCGAGCGCACGCCGTATTCGTCCTGACGTTCCTTCGAGATCGAATAGCGTTTCGCGACGTTCTCGGCGGTCTGCAACATCGACCAGTAGATTTCCGGCTTGTTCTTGCTGAGCCAGCCTTCGGCCACCATGTGGCGGTTCATCTCGTTCTGCACGCACGAGATCGATTCCACGCCACCGGCGACGAACACATCGCCCTCACCGGCGATCACGCGTTGTGCAGCCAGTGCGATTGTTTGCAAACCCGACGAGCAGAAACGGTTCACCGTCATGCCCGGCACGCTAACCGGCAAACCGGCGCGCAGTGCGATCTGGCGCGCGATGTTGGCGCCCGTCGCGCCTTCCGGATTCGCGCAGCCCACGATCACGTCTTCGATACGCGCCGGGTCCAGCTTCGCGCGCTCGACAGCGGCTTGCGTTGCGTGGCCGCCGAGCGTTGCGCCGTGGGTCATGTTGAAACCGCCGCGCCATGATTTGGCGAGACCCGTCCGGGCGGTCGATACGATTACGGCGTCAGTCATGCATGTCTCCAGCTTCCAGATGTTGATGGTGGGCGCTTGCCGATCGCTTCATGCACCGCGGCGGCCCGCACTGCGGTGCGGCGCCGGTGGCGCGTCGTGCCGCACTCCGCTGCACGCTGCTGCATTCGCAAGGCCCATCGGCGTGGTGGAGTCGAAGCGTCAGCGCTTACACGCGCCGCATTCCAGTCTTCACCACGCCGCTCATTTCATTCACACGGTGATCGGGCAATCCTTCAACCGTTGAACCCACGCCCCTTTGCCGCCAGCTCCGCGATGCTCGGCGCCAATTGCCAGGCGTCGCCATTCGGGCGCGACGCATAGCGGCGAATCGCGCGCTCGACGTTGTACAGACCGACCGTATCCGCGTACAGCATCGGGCCGCCGCGATAAAGCGGGAAGCCGTAACCGGTCAGATAAACCATGTCGATGTCCGACGCCTTCGACGCAATGCCTTCCTCGAGAATCTTCGCGCCTTCGTTGACGAGCGCGAACACGAGGCGCTCGACGATTTCCTCGTCGCTGATCTTGCGGCGCTCAGCGTTGGCTTCTTTCGAGAAGGCCGTGATCATCTCGTCGACCACTTTCGACGGATACGCGGTGCGGTCGCCCGCCTTGTAGTCGTACCAGCCGCCACCGGTCTTCTGGCCGAAGCGCCCCGTCTCGCACAGACGGTCGGCGATCTTCGAATAGTGCATGTCAGGATGTTCCTGATAGCGGCGCTTGCGGATCGCCCAGCCGATGTCGTTACCCGCCAGGTCGCTCATACGGAACGGGCCCATCGCGAAGCCGAACTTCTCGATGGCCTTGTCCACTTGAGCGGGCAACGCGCCTTCTTCGAGCATGAAGAGCGCTTGACGGATGTACTGTTCGATCATGCGGTTGCCAATGAAGCCGTCGCAGACGCCCGAGACCACGGCGGTCTTCCTGATCTTCTTCGCGAGCTTCATGACGGTGGCGAGCACGTCTTTCGCCGTCTCCTTGCCGCGCACGACTTCGAGCAGCTTCATCACGTTGGCCGGGCTGAAGAAGTGCATGCCGACCACGTCTTGCGGACGCTTCGTGAAAGCGGCGATCTTGTCGACATCCAGCGTGGACGTGTTCGACGCGAGAATCGCGCCGGGCTTCGCCACTTCGTCGAGACGCTTGAACACCTGCTCCTTGACGCCGAGTTCCTCAAACACCGCTTCGACAATCATGTCGGCGTTTTTCAGGTCGTCATAGGAAAGCGTCGGCGTGATCAACGCCATACGCTGTTCCAGCGCTTCGGGTTTGAGTTTGCCTTTCTTGACGGTGGCTTCGTAGTTCTTGCGGATCGTGGCAATGCCGCGGTCGAGTGCTTCCTGCTTCGTTTCCAGCAGCGTGACCGGAATGCCCGCGTTGATGAAGTTCATTGCGATGCCGCCACCCATCGTGCCGGCGCCGATCACTGCGACCTGCTTGATGTCACGCACCGGCGTGTCCGACGGCACGTCGGGAATCTTGCTCGCGGCGCGTTCGCCGAAGAACGCATGACGCAGCGCGTGGCTTTCCGGCGTCTGCACGAGCGCGATGAAGCATTCGCGTTCGAACGCGAGGCCCTTGTCGAAACCTTTCTGCACGCCCGCTTCCACTGCGTCGATGCACTTCAGCGGCGCCGGGAAATTTTTCGCGACGCCCGTGACGGTATTGCGCGCGAACTGGATGAAACCAGCGGCATTCGGATGTTCGATCTTGCGGTCGCGTACCTTCGGATGCGGGCCCGTTTTCGCGCCGACCTTGCGGGCAAACGCGAGCGCCGCTTCGACCAGATCGCCTTCCACGACTTCGTCGAACAGGCCCGAATCGGCCAGCTTCTCCGACATCACCGGCGCACCGGAGACAATCATGTTGAGCGCGGCTTCAAGGCCGATTGCACGCGGCAGACGCTGCGTGCCGCCCGCGCCCGGCAGGATGCCGAGCTTCACTTCCGGCAGCGCGATCTGCGCGCCGGGTGCGGCGATCCGGTAATGCGCGCCGAGCGCCAGTTCGAGGCCGCCGCCCATGGCGACGCTGTGAATCGCGGCGATAACCGGCTTGGCGCTGCCCTCGACGGTCTTGATGACCGTATGGAGGGTGGGCTCCTGGGTCGCCTTCGGCGTGTTGAATTCGGTGATATCGGCGCCGCCCGAGAAGGCTTTGCCGGCACCCGTCAGCACGATCGCCTTGATGGCCGGATCGTTCTGCGCGCGCTCGATCCCTTCGACGATACCCGCTCGCGTCGAGAGGCCGAGGCCGTTTACGGGAGGATTGTTCAGCGTGATGACGGCCACGCCGTCATGAGTTGTGTAGTCCACTGCCATCTGCCAGCCTCCATGCGATGAGGCGGCGCATCACGCGCCGCCCGTCCGGTTGATCGAGTCGACTCATTGTCCGACTTTATCTCCGATTTCCCCGGGGTCAGCAGGCAGAATACACAAAAAAGCACGCTCGTTCAATTTATCGTTAAGCGGGGTTTCCCCTGGCAAGCGGTGTAAGGGGGCAATCCCTTTCGTCTTCGAGCGCGGACGGCAGGACGTGGTCGCGGAAAATGTCGCGCAGTTTGAGTTTCTGCAGCTTGCCGGTGGCCGTGTGCGGGAGTTCGTCGACGAAGGCCACGTCGTCGGGAATCCACCATTTGGCGACCTTGCCGTCGTAGAACGCGAGCAACTCCTCGCGTGTTATGTCGAAACCCGCCCGCTTGACGATCACCAGCAGCGGCCGCTCGGTCCATTTCGGATGCGCGCAGGCGATGCACGCGGCTTCTGCCACGGCCGGGTGCGCGATCGCGACGTTCTCGATGTCGATCGAACTGATCCACTCGCCGCCGGATTTGATGACGTCTTTCGAGCGATCCGTGATGTGCAGGAAGCTGTCCCGGTCGATCGTGGCGACGTCGCCGGTGGGGAACCAGCCATCCACCAGCGGCGAATCGTCCTTGCGGAAATACCGGTCGATCACCCAGGGTCCGCGCACGTGCAGATCGCCGAACGCGACACCGTCCCACGGCAGATCGCGTCCGTCTTCGCCGACGATCTTCATATCGACGCCGTAGATCGCATGCCCCTGCTTCTCGAGCAGCTTGCGCTGCTCCGGCAGCGGGCGCTGACTCTGCTCCCACGTCAGCTTCGACAAGGTGCCGAGCGGCGACATTTCGGTCATGCCCCATGCATGGATCACCTGCACCCCATACTCGTCCTCGAACGCACGCAGCATCGCCGGCGGGCAGGCTGAACCGCCTATCACCGTGCGATTCAGCGACGAGAACCGCACACCGGCCTCGCGCAGGTAGTTGAGCAAGCCGAGCCACACGGTCGGCACCCCGGCCGAATACGTGACGTGTTCGCTTTCCATCAATTCATAGAGCGATTTGCCGTCCAGATCCTTGCCGGGAAAGACCAGCTTCGCGCCGGTCAGCGGCGCGGCGTGCGGAATGCCCCAGGCGTTGACATGGAACATCGGCACGACTGGCAGCACGGCGTCGCGCGCGGACAGGCTCATTGCATCGGGCAGCGACGCGCCGAACGCATGCAGCACCGTCGAGCGATGCGAGTACAGCGCGCCTTTCGGATTGCCGGTGGTGCCCGACGTATAGCAGAGGTACGACGCCTGACGTTCGTCGAGTGGCGGCCAATCGTAGTTGCCGTCCTGCGCGGTGACCAGCGTTTCGTAGCTGAGCACCGGCGTTTGCATCTTCGGCAGATGGTCTTCGTCGGCTAAAGCAATCCAGCCGCGCATTTTCGGGCACTGCGGCGCGAGCGCATCGACGAGCGGTGCGAACGTGGTGTCGAAGAGCACGTAGGCGTCGTCGGCGTGGTTGATGATATAGGCGATCTGATCAGGAAAGAGGCGCGGATTGATCGTGTGGCACACGGCGCCGAAGCCCGTCGTGCCGTAATACGCTTCCAGATGCCGGTAGCCGTTCCAGGCCAGCGTGGCCACCCGCTCGCCGGGTTCGACGCCGAGCGCGATCAGCGCCTGCGCCAGCTGCTTCGCGCGCTTTTCGCAGTCGCGGTAGGTGTAGCGATGCACGTCGCCTTCGATGCGCCGCGACACGATCTCCGTATCGCCGAAATGCCGCGCGGCATGCGCGAGCAACGAGGACACGGTGAGCGGCACGTCCATCATCTGGCCAAGCAGCGGCGTCGTCATAAAGAGAGGTCTCCTCGCCTTGTTTGCGTCATTGGGGTTGCAGCTCGGGGGCCGCGCGACGCGCTTCGGTGGGTCGCAAGGGACGCTCCGGTGAGTCGCGTGGCGCGCTCTGAAACGGCGCAGGAGCGCTCCGGCAAGAGACGCCCGGCACGCCGGCGCGTGCCTGGCTAAACCTCGGGCTAAGGGCCGGCCAGCAGCTCCGCGGGCGCGGACTTACAATATCGGTTAATCCAGAGGCGCTCAATATGTCGTTTTCCCCAAGCATTGCAGGGTTATCCGGGCCGTTATCGGCTCTTTCCTACGCACTGACCACTTCGCCTGAAAGCGCATTTGCACAGCTCGGCAGCGCGTTTCTAACGCGGCTGCCGGCGGCGCCGCTTAGTGCACCGTACGTAGTCGGGTTCTCCGAAGAAACCGCTGCGCTACTCGGTTTAGCGCCCGGGGTCCAGAATGACCCGGGCTTCGCCGAACTGTTCTCGGGCAACACCACGCGTGAATGGCCTTCCGAAGCGCTGCCGTATGCGTCGGTGTATTCGGGGCATCAGTTTGGCGTGTGGGCCGGCCAGCTTGGCGACGGCCGCGCGCTCGGTCTCGGCGAAGTCGAACACAATGGCCAACGCTTCGAACTGCAACTCAAAGGCGCGGGCCGCACGCCCTATTCGCGCATGGGCGACGGTCGCGCCGTGCTGCGTTCGTCGATCCGCGAATATCTGTGCTCGGAAGCGATGCATCACCTTGGCATTCCGACTACCCGCGCGCTGTGCGTGATCGGCTCTGACCAGCCGGTGCGTCGCGAGGAAGTCGAAACCGCGGCGGTCGTCACGCGCGTGGCGCCGAGTTTCGTGCGCTTCGGGCACTTCGAGCATTTCTATTCGAACGATCGCGTCGATGCACTGCGCGCGCTCGCCGATCACGTAATCGAGCGCTTCTATCCGCATTGCCACGAAGCTGACGATCCGTATCTCGCGCTGCTGAATGAAGCGGTGATGTCAACGGCCGATCTCATGGTCGAATGGCAAGCGGTCGGCTTCTGCCACGGCGTGATGAATACCGACAACATGTCGATTCTCGGTCTCACGATCGACTACGGCCCGTTCGGTTTCATGGACGGCTTCGACGCCGGCTACATCTGCAATCACTCCGACTCGCAAGGCCGCTACGCGTACAAGATGCAGCCGCAGATTGCGTACTGGAACCTCTTTTGCCTCGCGCAAGGCTTGCTGCCGCTACTGGGCGAAAAGCATGAGGAGAGCGTGCGCGGCGACAAGGCGATCGAAGACGCGCAGCGTGTGCTCGGCGGCTTCAAAGACCGTTTCGCGCCAGCGTTGGAAAAACGCATGCGCGCGAAACTCGGCCTGGAAAGCGAGCGCGAAGGTGACGATGCCTTGGTCAACCGCCTGTTCGAAGTGATGCACGCCAACCGTGCGGATTTCACGCTGACGTTCCGCAATCTGGCGCGTATTTCCAAACACGATGCGAGCGGCGACGCGCCGGTGCGCGACCTGTTCCTCGACCGCGCCGCGTTCGATGCGTGGGTGAACGACTACCGCGCGCGTCTGTCCGAAGAAACACGTGACGACGCCGCGCGCGCCATTGCAATGAACCGTGTGAACCCCAAATTCGTACTTCGTAATCATCTGGCGGAAACGGCAATCCGCCGGGCGAAAGAGAAGGACTTCTCCGAAGTGGAACGTTTGGCCGCGGTCTTGCGCCGTCCGTTCGACGAACAGCCGGAAAACGAAGCGTATGCGGCGCTGCCGCCGGATTGGGCCAGCTCGCTGGAAGTGAGTTGCTCTTCGTGACGAGCCCCCAATACAATCTTGAGACAGGAACCCCGACCATGAACAAGCCCGACGACCTCAACACTGGCGCCCCCGCCGTGCAGAAAGACGACGCCGAGTGGCGCAAACAGCTCTCCGACATCGAATACCAGGTGACGCGGCACGCCGCCACCGAGCGCCCCTTCACCGGCCGCTACCATGACCACTGGGACCGCGGCATCTATGACTGCGTCTGTTGCGGCACGCCGCTGTTCGAGTCGGACACCAAGTTCGACGCCGGTTGTGGCTGGCCGAGCTACTTCAAACCGATCAACGGCGAAGTGATCACCGAGAAGACCGACCGCACGCACGGCATGCTGCGCATCGAGGTGGAGTGCAAGAACTGCGGCGCGCATCTGGGCCACGTGTTCGAAGACGGACCGGCGCCGACCGGTCTGCGTTACTGCATCAATTCGGCTGCGTTACAATTCGAGCCCAAGTAACGCAGCGCGGAGTTCGGCGCGTTGCCGGCCGGCGGGCCATTTTGTGCATCCGTGCATTCATGCACGGTTGCAGCATCACCCGCCTGCTGGCCGCGACACCCTTCATCCGGCTTGCGAACCGGACAACCCACCGTCGGCAGTCAGGCAACGAGCAGCCGCTCACACTGGCGAGCACCGCTCACCAGCCGCGGCGGCGGGTTCATGCAGCCAACCACCACGGGCGCCCCGCGCCGCGTCCCTCTTTCTCCGACCCACTCTCCGAATTCCCGACCAGATAATGAAATTCCTGTTCGATCTGTTCCCGATCATCCTGTTCTTCGTCACCTTCAAGATATGGGGCATCTTCACGGCGACGGCAGTGGCGATCGTTGCCACGCTGGTGCAGATCGCGTGGGTGGCATTCCGCCACCGCAAGGTCGATCCGATGCTGTGGGTGAGCCTCGGCGTCGTCACCGTTTTCGGCGGCGCGACGCTGGTGCTGCACAACGATACCTTTATCAAATGGAAGCCGACCGTGTTGTACTGGGCATTTTCGGTCGCGCTGATCGTCTCGCAACTGGCCTTCAACAAGAACCTGATCGAGGCGATGATGGGCAAGCAGATCACGCTGCCGCATACGATCTGGGGCAAGCTGAACATCGTTTGGGCGATTTTCTTCGTGCTGCTCGGACTGGTTAACCTGTTCGTCGCTTATCACTACACGACCGACCAGTGGGTCAATTTCAAGCTGTTCGGCGCGACCGGATGCCTCGTGGTATTCATCGTCGGACAGAGTTTGTGGCTGTCGAAGTATATGAAGGAAGAATGACATGACGAGCGATGTGTTCATGCACGCCACCACGGCCGAGCGCGCCGCGCTGATCGAGGCGCGCCTCACCGCCGCGCTCGCGCCGGTCGCGTCGATCCGGATCACGGATGACAGCGCGCAGCACGCGGGCCACGCCGGCGCCTCCGCCGGCGGTCATTTCAGTGTCACGATCGTGGCAGCCGCATTCGCCGGGAAAGCCCGCGTGGCGCGACATCGCATGGTGTATGATGCGCTGGCCGATGCCATGCAGCGCGGCATTCACGCCCTTGCAATCACGGCGTATACGCCCGAAGAATTTGCTTTGTTGCCCCGCTAGGAAACCTTTCGATGACCTTGAAGAAAACCCACCTTTGGGTATTGCTGGCTGCATTTGCGGCCGCACCTGCATTCGCACAGAACATCGCTGTCGTGAACGGCACGCCGATTCCGAAAGCACGCGCTGACGCACTGATCGATCAACTGGTTCACCAAGGCCAGCAAGACACGCCGCAACTGCAAATGGCCGTGCGCGAAGAGCTGGTGAACCGCGAAATCCTGATGCAGGAAGCGCTGCGTCGCGGCCTGCCGAATCGTCCGGACATCAAGGCACAAATCGCCGTTGCACAGCAAACCGTCGTGCTGCGCGCGCTGATCGAAGACTTCGTGAAGAACAACACGCCGACCGACGCCGAAGTTACCGCGCGTTACAACGCGCTGATCAAGGACGCGGGCGGCAAGGAATATCACCTGCACCACATCCTGGTCGACAACGAACAGCAGGCGAAGGAGCTGATCGCCAAGATCAAGGCCGGCGCAAGCTTCGAAGACCTTGCCAAGCAATACTCGAAGGACCCGGGATCGGGCAAGAACGGCGGCGACCTGGACTGGTCGGACCCGAAGGCCTACGTGCCTGAATTCGCGGACGCGGCCACGCATCTGCAGAAGGGCCAGATGACCGACACGCCGGTGCATACGCAGTTCGGCTGGCACATCATCCGTGTCGACGATGTGCGTGACATCACGCCGCCGCCGCTCGAACAAGTGCGCCCGCAGATCGTGCAGCAGATCCAGCAGGAAAAGCTGCAGGCGTTCGAAGAAAGTTTGCGTAAGAACGCGAAGATTCAGTAAGCGGGTTTTAGCTGCTGCTTCAGAACAAAAAAACCGCCCTCGGGCGGTTTTTTGTTTCTTCTGGTTTTGTTTCGGCTCCGCGCTTCGCTTCTGCCAGAGCAAGGCCGCCGCAATGGGCGACGGCCCCATCACCATCAACCCAACCAGCGGCGTGCGTTCTGGAACACGCGCAGCCACGGGCTTGCGTCCGTGCTGCCCTCGCCCCAGCCTTCCGGATGCCAGCTCATCTGCACCGCGCGGTGCACACGCTCCGTGTGCGGCATCAGTACTGTGAAGCGGCCATCAGGCGTCGTGACCGACGTGATGCCGTCCGGCGAACCGTTCGGGTTGAACGGATACTGCTCCGTTGCCTCGCCACGGTGATCGACGAAACGCATCGCCACGGCCACCTTCGACGCATCGCCTTGCTGCGAGAAGTCCGCATAACCTTCGCCGTGCGCAATCGCTACCGGAATGCGCGAGCCTTCCACGCCGGCGAAGAAGATCGACGGCGAAGGCTGCACTTCAACCAGCGAGAAGCGCGCTTCGAATTTCTCCGACTTGTTGCGCGTGAACTTCGGCCAGGCTTCGGCGCCCGGAATCATCGACGCGAGGCTGCTCATCATCTGGCAGCCGTTGCAGATGCCCAGCGCAAACGTGTCTTCACGGCCGAAGAACGCGGCGAACATATCGGCCAGTTGCGAGTTGAAGCGGATTGCCTTCGCCCAGCCTTCACCGGCACCCAGCGTGTCGCCGTACGAGAAGCCGCCGCACGCCACTGCGCCGGCGAAATCCGCCAGATTGGCGCGGCCGGCCAGCAGGTCGCTCATGTGGACGTCGTGCGCGTCGAAGCCGGCGCGATCAAACGCATAGGCGGTTTCGAGGTGCGAGTTCACGCCCTGCTCACGCAGGATCGCGACACGCGGACGTGCGCCCTTGCCAATGAACGGCGCGGCGACGTCTTCCGAGGGATCGAACGTGAGGATCGGCGAGATGCCCGGATCGGTGGCGTCGGAAAGCACGTCGTATTCGGCATCGGCACACGCCGGGTTGTCGCGCAGACGCGAAATACGCCAGCTCACCTCGCTCCACGCGCGATGCAATTCGGTGCGCGGTGCGTCATAGATCTTCTTCGCGTCGCGATAGATTTCGATCGTGTCGCGCTCGTTGGTCTTGCCGATCACGTGCGAGCATGCCGACAGACCGTGTTCGCGCAGCGCGCCCAGCACCGCGTCGCGGTCCGCCGCGCGCACCTGAATCACCGCACCGAGTTCCTCGGTGAAAAGCGCGCGAATCGTGCGGTCTTCACGGCGGCCGCTGGTCTGCTTCGCCCAGTCTTTCGCATCGCCGTAATCGGATTCGTGGTTCGGATCGAGCACCAGCATGTCGACGTTCAGCGACACACCAACGTGACCCGCGAACGCCATTTCGCAAACCGTTGCCCACAAGCCGCCATCCGAACGGTCGTGGTACGCGAGCAGCTTGCCGTCGCTATTGAGCGACTGGATCGCGTTGAAGAATCGCTTCAGATCTTCCGGATCGTCGACGTCCGGCACCGTATCGCCGACCTGCTGCGTGACTTGCGCGAGAATACTGCCGCCGAGACGATGCTTGGCGCGGCCGAGGTCGATCGCGATCAGCACGGAGTCGCCCACACCATCCGTTCCGCTCGCGCGGCGCAATTGCGGCGTGAGGTGCTGACGCACGTCTTCGACCGGCGCGAATGCGGAGATGATCAGCGAGACCGGCGCAACCACTTCCTTCGCAACGCCACGGTCTTCCCACTTGGTGCGCATGGACAGCGAATCCTTGCCGACCGGAATGCTGATGCCAAGCGCCGGGCACAACTCCATGCCGATGGCCTTGACCGTGTCGTACAGCGCGGCGTCTTCGCCTGCCGCGCCGCATGCGGCCATCCAGTTTGCCGACAGCTTGAGCTTATCGAGCGACGCGATCGGCGCCGCCGCAATGTTGGTGACCGCCTCGCCGACCGCCATGCGGCCCGACGCCGGCGCGTTGATCACGGCGAGCGGCGTGCGCTCGGCCATGGTCATCGCTTCGCCACGGAAGCCCGCGTAGTCCATCGTCGTAATCGCGACGTCGGCCACGGGCACTTGCCACGGGCCGACCATCTGGTCGCGCGCGGTCGTGCCGCCCACCGAGCGGTCGCCGATCGTGATCAGGAACGACTTGCTGGCAACCGTCGGGTGACGCAGCACGCTGACTGCGACTTCCGACAAGTTGATGCCGGTGACATCCACCGGCTCGAGCTTGGTCTCGACGCGTTTGACGTCGCGATGCATGCGCGGCGCCTTGCCGAGCAGCACTTCCATCGGCATGTCGACCGGCTCGTGTGCGGCGTCGCCATTCGCTTCCGAGTCGATCACCTTCAACTGACGCGCGGCCGTTGCGGTGCCGACCACCGCGAACGGGCAGCGCTCGCGCTTGCACATCGCTTCGAAAGCCGGCAGATCGGCCGGCGCGATGGCCAGCACGTAGCGCTCCTGCGCTTCGTTCGACCAGATTTCGCGCGGCGACAAACCGCTCTCTTCCAACTGGATTTTGCGCAGATCGAAGATCGCGCCCTTGCTGGCGCCGTCCACCACTTCCGGGAACGCGTTCGACAGACCGCCCGCGCCGACGTCGTGGATGCTCAGAATCGGGTTCTTCTCGCCGAGTTGCCAGCACGCATTGATCACTTCCTGCGCACGACGCTCGATTTCCGGATTGCCGCGCTGGACCGAGTCGAAGTCGAGTTCGGCCGTGTTCGTGCCGGTCGCCATCGAGCTGGCGGCACCGCCGCCCATGCCGATGCGCATCCCCGGGCCGCCGATCTGGATCAGAAGCGAGCCTTCCGGCAGATCGTGCTTGTGCGTGTGCTGATCGGAAATATTGCCGATGCCACCGGCAATCATGATCGGCTTGTGATAACCGCGCACCAGACCCGCGACGTTCTGCTCATACGCACGGAAATAGCCACCCAGATTCGGCCGGCCGAATTCGTTGTTGAACGCGGCGCCGCCGAGCGGGCCGTCGATCATGATTTGCAGCGGCGACGCGATGCGGTCAGGACGGCCATACGCTTCGTGCTTGTCGTCCGGGTTCCGGTGTGCCAGCGGTTGCGCGGCGTCACGAGCGTTTTCCCATGCTTCGACGCCGTCCGGCAATTCCAGATTCGACACCGTGAAGCCCGCCAGACCCGCCTTCGGACGCGCACCGCGGCCCGTTGCGCCTTCGTCGCGGATTTCGCCGCCTGAGCCGGTCGAGGCGCCCGGGAACGGCGAGATCGCGGTTGGGTGGTTGTGCGTCTCCACCTTCATCAAGGTGTGCGTCAGCTCGACATGGCGACGGTAGTGCTCGGGCAACGCGTTCTCGCCAGCCTCAGCCGGCGTGCGCGGGAACCAGCGCTCCGCCACGCCACCGGCCATGATCGCCGAGTTGTCCGAATACGCGACGATCGTGCCCTGCGGGTTCAGCTTCTCGGTGTTGCGGATCATGTTGAACAGGGAGATGTCCTGCTTCTCGCCGTCAATTGTCCAATCCGCGTTGAAAATCTTGTGACGGCAGTGTTCGCTGTTGGCCTGCGCGAACATCATCAGCTCGACGTCGGTCGGGTTGCGGCCGAGTTTCGTGAAAGCGTCGACGAGGTAGTCGATTTCGTCGTCGGCGAGCGCGAGACCTAATTCCGTGTTCGCTGCTTCCAGCGCGCCACGGCCCTTGCTCAACACGTCGACGGTTTGCAGCGGCTTGGCCGGCAGTTCGTCGAACAGATGCAGCGCGTGATCGCGCGAGGGCGACACGCTTTCGGTCATGCGGTCGTGCAGCGCCGCGGCGACGGCCGCGCGGGCTTCGTCGGAGAGCGCCTTCTTGCCACCCAGCAGACCGCTTTTCAGCGTAACCGTGTATTCAACGCCGCGCTCGATGCGGCGCACCTGCGTGAGACCGCAGAGGTGCGCAATATCGGTTGCCTTGCTGGCCCACGGCGACACCGTGCCGAAGCGCGGCACCACGAGGAACGTTTCGACCGTGCCACGCTCTTTGGTTTCTTCGAGCGGATCGCCGTAGTGCATCAGCGCTTCGATCTTCGCGTTGTCTTCCGCAGACAGCGGGGTTTGCGCGTTGACGAAGTGCAGATATTGCCCGCGCACGCCGGTGATGTTGGCGTCGATGCGCGTCAGCGTGTCGAGCAGGCGGGTTTGACGGAAATCGGAAAGGGCCGAAGCGCCGGGGAAACACGAGAAGTGGGCCATGGACTTGACGTTGCGTCGCTAATGATGCCGATGAGTCGCGCGTGAAGGCGACGTGAGGCGGAAAGGAAGTCCGGGATTATACCCCGGGAACGGCCTTCCAACGGGCTTCGCACCAGGGTTTTGGCGGGGTTTGCATGGCCGGGCTATCGCTTTGGCTGCTATCATTCGCCCTTTCACCAGATCGGCGCGAGCGGCCTGAGCAATGCCGGGCAGCGCGCCGCATGCCACGCTTAACGGGAACGCTGCACTTCGGCGCCCCGCCGGCAAATCGAATCAGATCATGGATGTCATCGTCATTGGCGGCGGGGTTGTGGGCGTCGCCACCGCTTATCAACTGCGCGCGGCCGGCCACCGGGTATGCGTCGTCGAGCGCCACGCAACGGTCGCGCAAGGCGCGACCTACGGGCACGGCGGCACCGTGCTGCCGACCCCGCTCGACGTCTGGTTCGGCCCGACCTTCATGGCGAGCCGTCAAGGCGCCAGGAACGGCGTGATCAGCAAGACCGGCTTTAACGGGCCGGCGCGCCAGTTCGTCAAGCAGCTAGCCGTTTTGCAGGAACCTGAGGCGTTCAGCCGGCAGTACGCGCGGCTGCGTCCGCTGATTGAAGCATCGCGTGAGGCGATGGCCGATATCGAAGCGCGCTTCGGGCTGGAATTCGAGCAGGCGAGCGGCCTGCTCTACCTGGTGCGTTCCGAGCAGGAATGGCAACAGACACAGACTGCGCTCGATCTGCTGCGCCAATACGAAGTCCCGCATCACGTGCTGACGCCGGCCGAATGCGCCGCGTTCGAGCATTCCGTACGGACTGAGCCGGAATTCGCCGGCGGCGTGCTGTTCGACCACGAGCGCACGGCCAACTGCCCGCTTTTCGCGAAACTGATCAAGCAGACCCTCGATACGCAGGGCGGCGTGCAATTCATGCTGGGCTGCGAAGTGTCGGCGATCCGGCTCGAGGGTCAGCGCGCCACCGTGGAACTGGCGCCACGGCCGGGCACGGCTTCGCGTTCACGCGAAGTCGACGTGATCAACGCCGACGCGGTCGTTGTCGCCGCTGGGCAAGGCAGTCTGCCGCTGCTCGAACGCCTTGGGCTGCGGCTGCCGTTGCATCCACTGCGTCTGCATAACCTGGTGTCGCCGATTGCGCATGAGGAATGTGCGCCGCATGTCGCGATCGTGGACGCGGTCAAGCGGATTACGATAAGCCGCATGAATCATCGCTTGCGGATTGCGGGCGGTGCGGTTTTGCAGGGCGCCGGCCAGATCGACAAACCGCTGGGCGAGGCATTGACGAAAGAAGCGCTGGCGCTGCTGGGCCAGGCGACTCACGACTGGATTCCGGGCGCGGCCCGGATCTCTGCCGCCCTACCGTGGGAGGGCGTCAAACTGCTGTCGCCGGACGGGTTGCCCGTGATCGGCAACGCACTTCATCCGCGGCTGTTCGTGAACGCCGGCCACGGGCCTGCCGGCTGGGGCCTGGCATGCGGGGCGGGCAAACTGGTCGCCGACCTGATCTCGGGCAAGACTCCTGACGTCCCTGCGGATACCCTGTCTGCGCTGCGCGCGGATCGATTCCAGTAAATGACGGGCCGCCCTGGCGCGGGGCGTATGGGGCGCAAGCGGAAAAATGCAGGTGCCGCTTCGCGCCGCGCAATGCCCATCAGGCCCAATCAACTCCAATCAGGCAATAACAAGGCCGGCACAGGCCAGGACGGCGCCCGCCCGGAGCATATCGGCACTACCATAGTGGCTCCTCAAGCTTCCTCACCTTGCCCAAGGTGAACGCCAAGCCTCGCCATGACCGTGCCCGAATCCACACTCCCGACGTTAATCAGCCCGCGCAACCGGGCGTTACCGCTGCTCACGCTCACCGACCTGCGGATCCTTGAAACCCAGGCCGCAGCGGCACTGCCTGCGCACACCCTGATGTCCCGCGCCGGCAAAGCGGCCGCGAGCTACCTGCAAGAACAGATCACCCGCGATACGTCGAGCGAAAAATCGAAGCACAAGGTCTGGCTTGTAGCCGGCCCGGGCAATAACGGCGGCGACGCATTGATCATGGCCGCGGAGCTGCACCAGGCCGGCATTGCCGTAGACCTGTGCATGCCACTTGAAGTCAAACCGGACGACGCCCGCTGGGCGCTCGACACTGCCCGTGCGGCAGGGGTAGCGATTACGTCGACACCGCCGGCTTCGCTGGAAAGCTACACATGGCTGGTGGACGGCATGTTCGGCATCGGCCTGACGCGCCCCCTGGAAGGCATCTTCGCCACCATCGCCCGCCAGCTCTCGCAACGCACGAAAGCAAAGTCGAAAAGAGGTGGCGTTCTGGCGCTCGACACGCCAAGCGGCCTCGACAGCGACACCGGCACGGTAGTGAGCGAAAGACAGGGACAACGCGGGGGTCAAAGCGATGGCACCGCGGTCCACGCCACTCACACGATCACCTTCATCGCCGCGAAACCCGGCCTCTTCACCGCGCAGGGCCGCGATCTCGCCGGCACGGTAACGGTGGCGCCGATCGGTGTTGACAGCACCAGCCGCACGGCCGTGCAACTCAACGCACCCGAGCTGTTCGCCGCCTTCCTGCCGCCGCGCGACTTCGCCACCAACAAGGGCACTTTCGGCAGTCTCGCCGTGGTCGGCGGCGACACCGGCATGTGCGGCGCGCCGATCCTCGCCTCGCGCGCGGCGCTCTATACCGGCGCGGGTAAAGTGCACGTCGCTTTCCTCGGTGACGGCGCCCCGCCCTACGATCCGCCGCATCCCGAACTGATGCTGCATGCGATCGACGATGTACCGCTCGACAAGATGGACGCACTCGCCATCGGCTGCGGCATGGGTCTGCGCGACCGCGCCACACGCATCATGCATGACGTACTGCCGCTCGACGTGCCCAAACTGTTCGACGCCGACGCCCTCAATCTGATTTCGACCGACCCGTCGCTCGCCGCCGAAGTCTCCGCGCGCGGCAGACAAGGCGACCCGTGCGTGCTCACGCCGCATCCGTTGGAGGCCGCGCGCCTGCTCGGCACCGACGCGCCGAGCGTGCAACGTGACCGTCTCGCCGCGGCGCGGGCACTGGCTGCGCGCTTTGCCGGCGTGGTCGTGCTGAAAGGCACGGGCACCGTCATCGCCGCGCCGGACGGCCGCGTCGCGATCAATCCGACCGGTAATGCCGCGCTCGCGACAGGCGGCACCGGCGACGTACTCGGCGGCATCATCGGCGCGCTGCTCGCCCAACACCTGCCACGTTATGAAGCCGCGCTCGCTGGCGTCTACCTGCACGGCCTCGCCGCCGATACGCTGAGCGCGCAAGGCCACGGTCCGGCCGGCCTGACCGCGGGCGAACTCGCGCCGATGGTGCGGACTTTGCTTAACCGACTGTTCTATCCGCCAGAGGCTGAATGAACCCACCCATCCCACAGTGTGCTGGGGACACCCAAACCGCTGCCACCCGTCACGCAACGCCGTTATACTGGACGACTGCGCCGCGCGTCAGATTCAGCGCGGGTTGCAGCGAAACGTCAGCGAGCCGGCTCGACCTCCAGGCTAGCTCACGGCGTTTCCCTGCAACCCACCGCGAACCCGTCCGCGCGGCATCGCTCTAACAGCATCGTTGCATCATCCTCGGCAGCGCTTCACGCGCGCGCCTTTCTTCGTGCCCCTTCGTTAGACGGACGCTATGACGCAGAACTCGCTCCCCTCCTGGTCCTCGCTGCAAACGCATTACGAGAAGATTCGCGATGCGCACATGCGCGACTGGTTCGCCCCCGAGAACGATCCCGCCCCTACCCGTGCTGAGCGCTTTGCGTTCGCGGGCGGCGGTCTCGCGGCCGATTTTTCGAAGAACCGCATCACCGACGAAACCCTGAAACTGCTGGTGCAACTCGCGCGCGAAGCCGGCGTCGAGAAACGCCGCGACGCGATGTTCGCGGGCGAGATCGTCAACCCGACAGAAGGCCGCGCCGCATTGCACACCGCGCTGCGCGCCATCGATCCCAACGCACCGTTCCATGCACAAATCCTGGCCGAACGCGCCAAGATGGCCGCGTTCGCCGACCAGGTGCGCAGCGGTGCGTGGACCGGCTACACCGGCAAGCGGATTCGCTATGTCGTGAACATCGGCATCGGCGGTTCGGACCTCGGGCCGAAGATGGTCGTGCACGCGCTGCATCATCTGGCCACGCCGGAGATCACCACGCACTTCGTGTCGAACGTGGACGGCGCGGATCTGTATAACGTGATGCAGATGATCGATCCCGAGGAGACGCTCGCGATCATCGTCTCCAAGACCTTCACGACACTCGAAACGATGACCAATGCGCGCTCGCTGCGCGACTGGTTCATCGAGAAAGGCTGTCCGGAAAGCGCGCTGGCGAAGCACTTCGTCGGCGTGTCAGCGAACCCGGCTGAGGTGGTCAAATTCGGCATCGCGAAAGAAAACGTGTTCGAGATGTGGGACTGGGTCGGCGGGCGTTATTCGTTGTGGTCGGCAGTGGGTCTGTCGATCATGATCGCGATCGGCCCGCAGCAGTTCGATGAACTGCTGGCCGGCGCCAACGAGATGGACCAGCATTTTCGCGACGCCCCGCTTGAGAAGAATCTGCCGGTGCTGCTCGGCATGATCGGCATCTGGTATCGCAACTTCTTCGGCTCGCAAAGCTATCTGGTCGCACCGTATTCGGAAGCGCTGCATTTCCTGCCGTCGTACCTGCAACAGCTCGAGATGGAGAGCAACGGCAAATCGGCGCGCCTGGATGGCGTGATGGTCGACTATCCGACTGCGGCTGTGACCTGGGGCGAACCGGGCACGAACGGTCAGCATGCGTTCTTCCAGATGCTGCACCAGGGTCCGACCATCGTGCCGATCGACTTCATCGCCGTGTTGACGCCGGAGCATCCGCTTGTCAGCCATCATCCGAAGCTGCTGGCGAACTGCTTCGCGCAAAGCGAAGCGCTGATGCTGGGCCGCACGCTGGACGAAGCGAAGAAGGTCGCCGGGGCTGACAAGCCGGAACTGGCGCCGCATCTGGTGTTTCCGGGCAACCGTCCGACGAGCACGCTGCTGGTCGATGCACTCACCGCGCGTTCGCTCGGCGCCTTGATCGCGCTGTATGAGCACAAGGTGCTGGTGCAGGCGTCGGTGTGGGACATCAATCCTTTCGATCAGTGGGGCGTCGAGTTGGGCAAGATTCTCGGCAAGGTCGTTGAGGCGGATCTGACGGCAGCAAGCGTCGATGAGAAGAAGCATGACTCGTCGACGTCGGCGTTGATCGCACGGGCGCGCGCTGCCTTGAAGCGGTAAAGCGTTGACGAAGCTGGAATGAAAAAGCGGGCCTTTGCGGTCCGCTTTTTTTTGGGCTCGATGATGATCGACGGGTTAAACAGCGCGCAGCGCGTTTTCAGGCCAGACGCCCCGCCTCGATCGTCACCGTCGTATCGCAGCGGCGCGCCAGCTCGATGTCATGCGTAACGAGGATCAGCGTGGCGCCGTTCGCGCGGTTCATCTCGAACATCAAATCGATCACGGCGTGACCGGTTGCTGCATCGAGACTGCCAGTCGGCTCGTCGGCAAACAGGATCGCCGGATGCGTAACAAACGCGCGCGCGAGCGCAACCCGCTGCTGTTCGCCGCCCGACAGCAGCTTCGGATAGTGCCCCGTACGCTTGTCGAGGCCCACCTGCTCCAGCAATCCTCGCGCGCGCGCCGCGGCCTCGCGCGTACCGATGCCGCCCTGCAGTTCGAGCGGCAAGGTGACGTTCTCGAGCGCTGTCAGATGCGGCATCAGTTGAAACGACTGGAACACGAAACCGACCGAGCCGCTGCGCAACGCGGCGCGCTCATCTTCGCTCAGCTCGGTGAGTTCGCGGCCGAGCAACCGAACCGAGCCCGAGCTCGCGCTGTCCAATCCTGCGAGCAAGCCGAGCAGCGTAGACTTGCCGGACCCGGATGCGCCGACGATCGCCACACTGCTGCCGGCATCGATAGCAAGATCGATGTCCTCGAGAATCGTCAGTTCACCCGTTGCATCCTTAACCTTCTTGCACAAACCCCGCACTTCAATGACTGGATCAGTTTTGTTTAGCATGGTGAAGCGTAGGTTGAAAGTGCGCACCGTGGCGCCGCGCGCGGCGGTGCCGACTACGGTATTCGGCTCGGCCGTGCTGGCCGCAACCCTGTTTTCGTTGCCCTTCCCAGCCCATGCGGCCAACACGCCCGAACAGGCCAGACCGGTAATCGTCGTACTCGGCGACAGCATCTCGGCCGAGTATGGCTTGCCCCGTGACACCGGCTGGGTAGCCTTGCTGCGCCAGCGCCTTACCGACGAGCGAATCGATTATAGCGTCGCCAATGCGAGCATCAGCGGCGACACCACAAGTGGCGGGCGGGCCCGCTTGCCGGCGCTCCTGCAGCGCCTCAAGCCGAGTATCGTGATCGTCGAGCTCGGCGCCAACGATGCGTTGCGCGGCGTGCCGCTCGCAACAACCGAGGACAATCTGCGCACGATCATCGAGCAGGCTCAACAAGGCCACGCGAAGGTCGTACTGGTTGGCATGTATGTGCCACCCAATTACGGCCCCGAGTACACGCAAAAGTTCCACGGCCTGTACGGCGAACTCTCCAAGCAATTGCGCGTGCCGTTGGTGCCCTTCCTGCTCGCCGGCATCGCCGACAAACCCGATATGTTTCAGGCCGACCAGATCCATCCCACACAGCAGGCACAGCCAGTGCTACTCAACAACGTGTGGCCGGCTGTCAAGCCACTCCTTCGCACAAGTTCGCCGCGCTGAAAACGCGCTAACAACTTGTGTCCGGTAATTGGGAGCGCGGATCGATGAGGTCGCTCTGACACTTTCGTAATCCCGCGCCACCCGGCTCGATTCTGAGCGACTTTTGAGGAGATAACGTGAAATATTTACCGTTAATCGCTTTGACCGTGGCAATTTCTGCATGCGCCGCTCAACCACCCGCTGGCGTCCAATCCGTGGGTCAAAGCCAGCAGCCGCCAAAGGCTGTCGCTACGTGCATCGCGCAAAAGTGGGCCGATGGCTCGCAACAGCAAGTGGTATCGCAGGACACCCTGGCCAACGATCAGGCAATGGATGTCTATGTGCCGGGTCAACAGCCGCCTAATGGCGCAGCCGCGGTCGTACGGCCGTCCTACACGGGCCCGGGCTCGTGGGTCGGCTTCCGCGCCAATGGCGCAGCCGGCAGCGATGCCACGAGTTCGATCAGCGCCTGCCTCTAAGCGGCTGACGGCATAAGAAGCCGCCCTTAAGCAAACCGCTTGACGCGCTTGCACTCGTCAAATGAAAAAGCCCCGCAAACCTGCGGGGCTTTTTTATGCTGCGCGCTTTAGTTGCTTACGCGCTGGCGCCGGCGCTTAGTCGCCGTTCGCCTGCGCATTGCTGCTGTCGAGCGAACCGTAGAACTTCACCTTCGAACGGGCACGCAGCGCTTCGACGTACGCTTCCGCCTCGGATTGCGCGTCGACTTGCGCAATCTGCTGCTGCGCAGCAGCCAAACGCTGCGGATCGATCGGCGCACCCGCAACGACCGCGTTCACACGGTAGATCGCATAACCGTCATCGCCGAGATCCACACCGACGTAAGCAGGTAGTTTTTGCGCGTCCGCTTTGTAGATTGCACTCAATGCAACCGGCGGGATGCCTTGCGCGTCATTGCGCGAAACCTTCAGCGGCGACGAGAAGCCCGTTGTGGCCTTCGACTTGTCGAACTCCGCCAGCTTCGCGATGCCATCCTTGTGAGCGGCCTCGTTAGACTGAACCGCGATCACTTTCTGACGCACTGCATCCTTGACGGCGTCGAGCGCCGGCACGGCTGCTGCCTTGTAATCGGTCACGCGCGCCGCGATCAGCGTGTTGCTGCCAACGTCGATTGCTTGCGTGTTGTTGCGCGCAGTGACCGCATCATTTGCGAACACGGCAGCCAGGAACTTCGCGTTGTTCAGCGGGCTGTCAGGCGGCAGCTTCGGATCCGGCTGTGGCGTTACCGTGGCCGTTTGCAGTTGCAGCTTGTACTTGTCGGCTGCAGGCTGCAGGCTCTTCGCCTTCTCGTAGACGATCGACGTGAAGCCTTCCGAATCGTCGCTGAATGCCTTGCTCGCCAGTTGCGTCTTCAGGTCTTTCGCGATCTGATCTTTCACTTCGTCGAACGGCTTGGTGACTGCCGGCTTCACGTCCGTCACCTTGACGATGTGATAACCGAAGTCGGTCTGCACGATACCGCTGACTTCGTCTTTCTTGAGACCGAACACGGCGTCGTCAAACGCCTGGCCGCCTGCGATCATGCCGCGCCCGAAGTAACCCAGGTCGCCGCCCTTCGACGCCGAACCCGGATCCTGCGAATCCTGCTGCGCGATCTGCGCGAACTGGTCCGGATGCGCCTTGACCTGTGCGAGCACCTCTTCGGCCTTCTGCTTCGCCTTGGCCTTGTCAGCCGCGCTGGCATCTTTCGGCGCGGAGATCAGGATGTGGCTCGCCCGCACCTGACCGTCCGTGCGGTAATGCGCGATGTTGTCGTCGTAGTACTTTTTCAGGTCGGCGTCGCTCGGCTGAACGGCAGCAGACAAGGTTGCCGGCGACAACACGAGGTACTGGATCGTTGCCGTGGCCGGCGTGGCGAAGTCGTTGCGATGCGCATCGTAATACGCTTGCAATTGCGCATCCGTAGGCTGCACCTTCGCGGCGTAGTCACGCGGATGGAATGCGATACCCTGCACTTCGCGCTGCTGTTCGGCAAGCTCGGTCAGATGCTGTGCGAGGGTCTTCGACGTGAAGGCACTGCCTTGAATGCTGCCAGGCAACTGCTGCGTGGCGAGGCTGTAACGCACACGTTCGTCGTACTGATCGGGCGTCATGCCCTGCATCGCGAGCAACTGCTTGTAACGGTCGACGTCGATCGAACCATCAGGATTCTTCAGCGACGAGATCACCGGATCGTTCAGCAGTACGCGGCGTACCGCATCGTCAGATGCGGTCAGATGCAGGCGCTGTGTTTCGTCGGCCAGCACGCGCTGCTCGATCAGACCGTCGAGCATTTCGCGACGGCGCTCCGGCGTGTCGAACGACTTCATGTCGAACTGCGCGCCGAGCATTTGACGGGCGCGGTCGAGCTGCTGACGCATTGCGTCGTCGTACTCTGCGCGCGTGATCTTGTGGCCGTTGACGCTGGCGACGTTTGCACTTTCGTCAAAGAAGCCGCGGAAACCTTGAATACCCACAAAACCCAACCCCGGCACAATGACGAGGATGAGCATGAACATCATCAGGCGTTTGTGATTGCGGAAAAAATCGAGCATGCGTGAACGAGTGCCAAAAACAGAACGCCCGATCTTACAACAGCGGGCAATAAAAAAGGCGAACCGGAGTTCGCCTTTCGAGGATACTGGCGGAGTGGACGGGACTCGAACCCGCGACCCCCGGCGTGACAGGCCGGTATTCTAACCGACTGAACTACCACTCCTTATACTGCACTAACTTCTGGTGCTAAACAGAACCACTAAGCCGAATCTGAAACTGGTGGGTACTGAGGGGTTCGAAAACACCCAGCGAAGCCTTATGAGACAAGGCTTCCACACAATTCGATCCAGCAGATACAACAGCAAAGTATTCTACCTGAAACCGCCGCATGACTGCAACATGTCCAAAGTGCCACCGCGTTGCCCAACAGTTAGGAAGGAATAGCAACGCCTTCACGACCATACCGCCGCAGCCCGACCGTGTGCCGATATATCGCCGGGCTCAAAGCCGGTAAGCAATCGAGCGATAGTCGCGCGGTGACATGCCATACGCCGCTTTGAAGGCCTTGCTGAAATGTGCGGAGTCGAAAAATGCCCACGCGTACCCGATATCCGTAACGGTCCGGTGTGCCATGCGTGGATCAGCAAGGTCCTTCGCGCAGCGCGCAAGCCGCTGTTCGAGCACATATCGTCGATAGGACACGCCGCACTCCGCCAGGAGTTCCCGCACGTTCTGCGTGGAGGCACCCAGTGCTGCCGCGACGCCGGCAAGCGTTAGCGATGGGTCTGCAAGATGTTCATCGATAAACGACTTTGCTCGCTGGAACTGAGCGCTGCGATGTACGCTGGTGTGGAGACGCACCTGCTGCGCCCGCTCCGAAAGCGCCATGGTCAAAAGATCCAGCGCCACTGTATTGGCGTGAACGCCGGCATCGGCCGCAATATCGTCCCAGACCTTCGACAAACTCAGCAGATAGTCCATTGAAAGTCGAGCGTAAGGACTCTCGTTGCCAAGGGCGATACCCGTAACCGCTTCAATTCGTCCAATCCGTGCCGCGAACGACGCGCGCGGCACATGCAACCAGATGAAGGTGAGGTCTTCGGTGATTGATTCCTTATAGGGTCTTGCCGGGTCGACAACGTAGAATTGGCCGGCGCGCACCTGCGCTTCATTACCTTCCTGGCTGACCGAGATCGCACCCGACAAGGGCATGACTACTTTGAATGCGTCGTTTTCGGAGCGGGCTATATGCTGACGTGTCCTGCTAACACGCAGCGGCGTCATCAACGAGGTACCGGCCGCGGTATCGCCCACAAAGCGACGGTCCAACTCAAAGCGAAACGTCTCGGGCGAGCTGCACTCGAGGCTAACCGGAACATAGAGTTCCTCAGCCATGTCCCTCCAGTAACTGAAGCGTCGATTGGCGGGAATTTCGTCGAGATTCATGCTTGCGCCCATCACGTCTCCTCATGTGGCTCACCGCCGGCCGTCATGGCTGGCGACCCGGCGCCTGACCCATTGATCGGTGCGCGTTCGGCGCCTCCCCATCGGCCGCGGCAAACGCCACGCAAAACTGCCCGGTACCCGCCAGACCCTACCTACTTGCAATCTCCATTGCACTGTAGCCGCTGGAGCCCACATCGGCCAGCACCTGTGCGCAACGGCTCAACCGAACGCTCAACAGGAACTGCGCAAAATCCATGTCGTACCAGCGCGGGACGCCCTCCATCTCTGAGAACGTCATCCCTCGCGAGGTGCCGGTCATGCAGATCGAAAGCAATCTGTCAGCACGATGCGCATTCACGCACGATCTGAAGGAAACTGAACCCGTGCGTATTCTGCGGGCTGCGCGGACCTGTCCGCGAACGCTCGCTAGCAATGGGTTGCGCCGTTCGTTCTGACCGCCACCGGGAAAAACAGGATGGACGTGACTGCGCAAATAGCTGGACGCTTCGCTTTATCGCTCCATGTACGACAAGTTGTCAAATGCGGTCTTTCTCGCCTCACAAACGCCATTGTCAAAGGTGATCCTACATGGCCTCGACCTTCAGTCTCGACAACATGCCGGTTGCAAAGCGGTTCGGCTATTTCCGTGACGTCGTGGAATCGTTCTATATTCCGATTGGTCTTCAGTGCGATACGCCCGAACGATTCAATGCATGGGTCAAGGGCGACTCGCTGGGGCCGGTCGACATCGGCACCTGTTTCCTCGCCGAGCAACGAGTCAGCAGAAAGATGGAACACATCGCGCGCTCGCAGGACGATCGCATCAAACTGATCATGCCGCTCTCAGGTGCCATTGCGGTGTGTCAGGACAACAATCACGCGGTGGTTCGCCCCGGCCAGTTCTATATCACCGACCCGACGCGAGTGTACGAGGAACACATTCTCGAAGGCCTGACCTTCACCTACATGCTCATCCCACGCGCGGCTATCGCCGGTAAGATCGGCGACACTGCGAAGATTACAGCGACGCCTCTGGACTACGATCTTCCGTACGCTCGACTCGCAGCGGACATGATGCGCAGTCTGATATCGATCAGTAGTTCGATGGAAGGATTCGAAGCAGAACAGGCGGGCGCCATTGCAGCGGATCTGGTGACGATGGCGCTATGGGAACGAATGGACAAGGTGCCCACGCATGGAACGGCACACCGCACAGCGCAATTCCAGCAGGCGAAAGCACTGATCGAGCAGAACCTGACGAATGGTGAACTGAGCCTGGCAGGAATTGCAACACAAATGGGCTTATCGACCCGGTATCTGAGCGGACTTCTTTCGGAAGGCAATTTGCACTACCAGCGCTATGTCCTGGAGCAACGACTCGCACGCTGCAAGCGACATCTGGCCGATCCCAGGCTGGCCCAACTCGTCATAGCCGACATCGCCGCGCGGTACGGCTTTGTCAATGGCGCACACTTTAGCCGCGCGTTCAAGGCAATATATGGCGTGTCACCGCGGGACTATCGTTCAGCGGCACTAGCCGGATTCGTCCGGCCAGATGAACCATCCGCAAGCCCGAGAGGCGATGAACAAGTGTTAGCGCAGTAATATCCCTCGGGAGATCGTCCGCCGTTGTCGCGCCCTGGCTCACGTTCAGCCTGGTCCACGCCTCGCGCGCCTCGGCGGTCACTGCTGCATCAGGGCGCGTCCCGCCGCGACAGAGAGCGCTGGATCTCACCCATTGGTTGAACCCTTTCGCCGTCGGACGTCGTCGGGGGATATGCCGTACGCTGCTTCAAATGCTTTGCGAAAGCAGCCAATATGCAGCCAGCCACCCATCGTGCTGATGTCATGTACGCTGTGAGCGGCGAAACGCGGATCTGACAGCATACGAAAGCATCGCGCCAGCCTGCGCTCCTGCACATAAGCGTGAAATCCGGAACCGGCCTGCGTCGTCAACCGCTGCACTTCTTGCGCCGGAATGCCGAGTGCCGCCGCGACTGTCTCTACAGATAAACTGTGATCCGCCGCGCGCTCGTCGATAAAGAGCCTGATCCGCAGTAACAGCTCCGACGAATCCGCGGCGTTCGTTAGAGCCGGCGCTTTGGCATGCGCGTTAAACGCGAGTCCTAAAAGACTCAGCACATGCGCAGCTATCTGTTCGGACTTTGGACCGGAAAGCTCATCCCATACGGTCGACAGGCTGCGAATGAACTCAATCGCGAGGCGCGCGTGCGGTTGATCCACGGAGTGCGCGAAACCTGTGACCTTTTCGGTCGAGCCGATTCTGGCAACGACGTCCTCGCGAGGCAGAAGCATCCACAGGAAATTGCAGTTCCTGAGCGTCAGCTCTTCATAAGGACGCGTGGGGTCTACAACAGCGAGTTGTCCAGGTCCGATCAGCGCCTCCTTGCCATCCTGTCTCAGATGGATTCCGGCGGTTAAAGGCATCCAGATACCGATGGGGTCCGCTGCGGAACGGCCGATGTGATACGACGTTCGCGACACACGCTGCGCTTCACTCAGAAACGCTGAGCCGGCGAGGAGTGGTCCGAGTGGACGTCCGTCCCACTTCGCCGTGAAGGTCTCCGTTTCTTCGCAGTCGACCGACACCGGCACATGCAAGCTTTCAGATACATCGTGCCAGTACTCATACCGCTCGGAAGCCGGGAGATCGTTAAGATCGAATCTCGAATGCATGGACGGACTCCTCCAGCGGTGATGGTTCTGTTCGAGGTGCGGCAATGCGCTTCGCTTCCCAAGACAGGGCTGCGTTCCCACGCGACGAAAGGATCATTTTCCTTACACGGCGCAGTTCGGGGTGAAGCCAACGCTCGCCGGTAACGTTGCCATGTTCGATTGCCTGATCCACAATCTTCAGTGCGTTCCCCGCGTCGCCACACTTCGCAAGCGCCTGGCCATACCGGCACAACAGCAAGGTCAGCGGCGCGCGAAAGCCCGTTTCCGCCAGACGCTCAATAGCGGTCGAAAAGAACCGTAGTCGGCCGGGATCCGGCGATGCCGTGGCGGCAACGCATTGTTCATAACACGCGCAAACCGCAATCCATATAGGAAAGGACATCCGGGATGCCCTCTCGCGCAGACCGGCGATCGCTTCGCGCGCTCGCGCCATGTCATCCGACAGGATCGCCAACGGAATAGTCGCTTCGACCAGGACGTAGCACGTCACCGTCTCGCTGTCGCAATCGATCGCGGCCTGGAGGGTCGACTGAGCCAATTCCAGGGCGCTTTGCACTGATCCCTGAACCCAAAGGACACGGGAGAGCGTCGCGCGCGCCACGATTCCATGTTCGTGTTCGATGCGGAACCCAGTCGCACTCCAGCGATGCACTGATTGATCGTAGGCGGCCAGCATCTCCTCGAGTCTGGCGCGAGCCTGGTCTTGATCGCCGAGGTAATGCAGCGTAATCCCTTCAATGCCCATGCCAAGCAGAGATCGCGTCACCTCTTCCCGTCCGCGCGCCAGGTCGCTGAAGCGTTGAGCCATGAGCAATGCGGCCTTGGGCTCACCGCCACACTGATGCACGTTCCACAGGCCCCATAAAGCGCGCGCCTCGTAGTCGGCATTCCGCTGTAACACCGCATCGGCATAGAGATTCATCCATGCGTGCCGGGCTTCCTGGCCGGGACCATTCGTGTAGACAAGTCCAGCGGCCAATGCCGTGCGCAGTTTGAGTACAGCATCTGGCGGAATTGCACCATCCATTGCCGGGTTATAAACTGCCAGCGCCTGTTTTGCACGGCTACAACATTCATTCAACAGTGGCAGGTCGAATAGATACGGGACGCTCACCGACGCGAGCGCAACGCCTGTCAACGGATCGCCCGACGACGAAAACGACCACTCGAGCGCTGCGCGAACGTTGTCAAGCTCGCAGGCAAACTCCGCCAGCCTTCTCTCATCCGTTCGTTCGGTCCCACTGACCGGAGCATCGGCGAATAACGTCAGCAAATACCTCGCGTGCATGGCTGAAGCCGCGTTTCGCTCGCCGTTGTCGTCAAGCTGCTGCAAAGCATAGTCGCGCGTGGTTTCGAGAAGATGATAGCGCCGGGTATTGCCATCGAGTTGAGCGGCGACCATCGATTTACTCACCAAACCGCAGAACGCGTCGAGCGTCTCCCAAACGGACACGTAACGGTCCATGATGAGAAAGCTAATAGCATCGAAAGTGAAGCCGCCGACGAACACGCCCAGGCGACGAAACACAGACCGCTCGATATCACTCAACAGGCGATAACTCCAATCCAGCGTCGCCCTCATCGTCTGATGTCGTGGCGGCGCAGTCCGGCAACCACCGGTAAGAATCCGTAGACGGTCTTTGAGACGATTGCCAAGCACCTCAATGCCAAGTACAGCGGCTCTCGCGGCGGCTAGTTCGATTGCCAGCGGGATACCGTCGAGCGCGCGACACACAGCACCTATCAATAGAATGGCCTTCTCGTCCGCCGTAAATTCGGGCGCGACTGCCTTTGCCCGCGCAAGGAAGAGTTGTGCCGCTCCGGTCAGCAGCACGGCGCCTTCTGTGCTTCCCGCCTCGGGGACATCAAGCGATGGAACCGGATACAGCATTTCATCAGGTATTCGTAGCGGCTCGCGGCTCGTCGCCAGGACGGTGTGGCCGGAATTTCGCAACATCAACGCAAGATTCGCCGCCGTACCGACAACGTGTTCGCAGTTATCCAGCACGATGAGCAACCGCTTACCATGCACCGCGTCGACGATCGTACTGATTGAAAGCGGCGCCCTCGATTTTTTCATGCGCAGCCCCGTGGCCGCCGCATCGAGCGCAAATCGCTCATCTGTTACCGCTGAAAACGATATCACCGCCACGCCGTCGGGAAACGCGGGGGCGGCTTTTCTGGCTACCTCGATCGAAAGGCGTGTCTTGCCGATCCCGCCGGTACCGACCAGCGTCACCAATTCACGGCGTTCCAACACGGCCAGAACTTCCGCCAGCGTCCGATCGCGCCCGAACAGGTCCACGATGCTTTCGTTTGATGTGCCCTGCGAGTCGTTAGTGGATGCGACGAGGGCGACAGGCGGCGGCATATCGCGCGCGCGCTCCTCAGGGACCGGGTCTGCGCATTGCAATAATCGATAGCCACGACCTGGAACCGTTCTAATCAATTGACTGCTGGCACCGAAAACCTTTCTCAATGCAGAAATTTGCACCTGCAGGTTGTTCTCTTCCACCACGGTTCTCGGCCAGACAACACGCAGGATTTCGTCTTTCGACACCAGTGCCCCATTGGCACTGTTCAAAAGCTCCAGGATGTCGAAAGCGCGCGAACCCACGCGCAACGGAGTCCCGTTGTGGCGCACTTCGCGCAACGCGAAATCGATCTCCAGATCACCAATGCGTAACACGGCAGCCTCCTGTCGTTCAGACACATGCATACGCGGCGGCCAATAAAGACGTGGCGGATGACACGCTAATCCGTTCGCTGCCCGTCCAATCCAGCGGCAGGAAGGCAAACCGATTGTGCTGCGGCGGTCGAGTGAATCGTAACGAGTTGAATCCGCGCTGACTTGTATTGAGTTCGATGGAAACTTGACTCAACCGGAACAGCGCGTGGGCTGTTGAGGTTCACGCATTGCGCGGCCGAACGAGGTACCGGCCCCCCAGCAACGAGGGCGGAAGGGGCGTCAGGCTGTTTCGAAGTGGATTCTAATTTCCGCGCTGCCGGGATTCATCGCGCAGTATCCGCAGATCAACGTTGAATTGGGGCTTACCGACCGGCAGGTCGACGTCATCGACGAGGGAGTCGACTGCGTTGTACGGGTGGGCCAGATCGCGACGCGCGTTTGATTACTCAGCGCCCTCTTCCTCCAGCACAATTCGGTTATCGACCGACTGCACATTGGGGATCCGTTTGGCGGCATCACCCGCGAGTTGGATCTGTGAGTTATCCGGCACCGTTCCCACCAGAGTAACCGCCCCTCCCTTAACCAGCACCGCGATATTGCTGGAAATCAAGCCCTTCGTGGCATAAAGCGCATGGCGGACAGCTTTGGACAATTGTCGGTTCTGTGCACGGATCGCAGATTTGCTGTTGTTGCCGATCGGTTGCGGCGCATTGGTATCGCTAGCGCCCTGAGCGAAAGCCAGATCCGCGCTGAGTAACGCGGCGAGGCCGCACGTCACGATAAAGGTCGAGAGTCGCACCATATTTTTCCCCAAGGTGGGTTGATCAATAACCCGCGATTCGCAGAAGCTCTGCGCTGAATAACGGTACAGATTGCGCTTGCAATGATGGTAGAGATTCTGGTCTCACACTGCTTAAATCTTATTAAAGTTCGCGAGGGATGCCCGCACGTTTAACAGTGAGTCCGATCAATTCCGCAGCGCCCGAACGCGTCCCGCGCAACATGATGTGGGGCACCTTGAACGATTGGCACGTAAGGGTGCGCTGCACGTCCTGTGGTTGGCCGGATGAGGCGATTTTTTCAGGTTCTGCCCGGGGCCGACGGATGCAGACGTTGGGTGAGCCGATCGGCGCCGTGCCCTTTCATAATGATTCAGCTTTTTTAGTACGCCAAACGAGATGCTTTCGAATAAGCTCGACGCGATGACATGACCCGGCGTCGTGTTGCGCTTTGGCGGAGATAAGAATGAGTGAGATCCTTTCCATCACGGTTCCAGACGGGACGTTTTCGGCATATGTTGCGCACCCTACCCAGCAACCCGCGCCGGCAATCGTGGTGCTGCAGGAAATATTCGGCGTCAATCCCGACTTGCGGCAAACGACCGACGAACTCGCCGCACTCGGTTTCATCGGCATCTGTCCGGATCTGTTCTGGCGTCAGGCACCGAATGTCCAGCTATCGGACAAGACCGATTGGGACAAGGCGGCCAAACTCTACGAGGCGTACGATGTCAATCAAGGCGTTCAGGACATCGTCGCGACGGTGCAGGCAGCGCGAGTGCTCTCAGGTGCAACAGGCAAGGTCGGTGTGGTCGGTTTTTGCCTTGGCGGCTTGATGACGTTCCTGACCGCGGCACGATCCAACGTCGAAGCGGCGGCCTGCTATTACGGCGGCAGAACCGAACAGTTCCTATCCGAAGCGCCGAATGTGGCTGCGCCTCTCATCATGCACTTCGGCACCGAAGACGAGTACATCGCCAGTGATGCTCAGCGAGCAATCAAGGACTCGGTTGCGGGAATGCCCAACGTAGAGATATTCACCTACCAGGGCAGTGCACACGCTTTCTCGCGGCACAACGGCACCAAATATGATGCGACGGCAGCAGCACTGGCCAATGGCCGCACCGCCAGCTTCTTCAAGACTCATCTCGGCCTCGCATGAAGCCATACCGTCGAGCCGTCTTGCGCGCCTCGACGGCTTCCATCGGAATGGCGCGCTTCTTCAGAACATTTAACCTGACCAACCTCGTTCGCATCTGCCGGCCGCGGCATACACTGGGCCTATGCGATCGGGCTTTCGTACGCAAACATTCCGGCAACGTCCGGCTCTGCGTCGACAGAGTTTCACCCGCGCATCCCCCAGGGCGAAATGTTTCGCTACGAGCCTGGGACCACTCCGAATTTCTGTCGAGGCCATGCATGAACGATCTCACGAACGCTGTCGAGCGAAGAAAGGCACCGCTGAACACGCCGAGCGCCCTCTCCGAAGAGGCGACACGCGACATCTCCGCCGAGCTCAATGCCCTGCTCGCGGACACGATGGCGCTGTACATGAAGACCAAGAACTTCCACTGGCACATGTCTGGGCCTTACTTCCGCGACTATCATCTGCTGCTCGATGAGCAGTCAGACCAGATTTTTGCGACTACCGACCCAATCGCCGAACGTGTCCGCAAGATTGGCGGCACGACCATTCGCTCCATGGGTCATAGCGTGAAATTGCAGCGCATTCTCGACAACGATGCCGATTTCGTCACGCCGCCTGACATGCTCGCGGAATTACGCGAGGACAACATGTCGCTCGCACGATACATGAAAGGCACTCATGCACTATGTGACGAGTATGGCGACGTCGCGACCGCGAGTTTGCTGGAACAATGGATCGACGAGGCCGAACGCCGCACGTGGTTCCTCTTCGAATCCGGGCGCTCGGGTTAAGCGGCGACAGAGGGTAGTCAACCTCAGACGAGCGACTCCCCTCGCCGCTTCCAACCAAGGCTATCAGAAGCGCAATATGGATCATGCCGCTCAATCCCGGACCGTCATTATCGGCGGCTCGCTTAACGGCCTGTTCTCAACCCACTCCGTGTTTTAAGGACAATTTATCTAGCCTCAGAACATCCCGTGCACAATGGGTGGTTGAACTGATTTATCCATACACCCATGACATTACCCCGGGAATCTGCGGATCGTGACAATCGAAAGCAGCATCGTCCAGCCCTTCTCGCCGCACGATCACACATGATGACCGACCGACTCGCCCGGTTGCGCTATCTCGCGGTGCTTTGGCTCTCAGGCTGCGCCGCCCTGAGTGGCGCGACCTGGCTATGCTTCCGGCTTGGGTTCGACTTGAGCGCAACAGGGTTTGTCTTCCTGATTGTGATCGTACTGCTGTCTCTCATGGACAGCTTGATATCTTCCATCATCTTCTCCATTCTAGCCTTAGGTTATCTAAACTATTTCTTTTCGGAGCCGCTCTTTACGTTTCAGATCGCCTACGAACGGGATTTTCTTACGCTGGCGGCTTTTCTGATCACGTCACTAGCCATCACTACACTGGTCAGACATATACGGCGGCTCGGGAATGCACAGCGCGAGCAAGCCCGGCTCCTCGATCTCGCTCACGACACAGTTTTTGTTCGCGACATGAACGACGTGATCACCTACTGGAATCGAGGCGCTGAGGAACTTTACGGGTGGAAAAAGCGCGAGGCGATTGGCAAAACCTCTCACCATCTCCTCCAAACCCGTTTCCCCGCTCCCCTTGACGAGATTAACGAAACGTTACTGTGCAGCGGGTCGTGGGAAGGCGAACTCGTCCACACGAAGCGCAACGGCGTGAACGTCATGGTGGAAAGCCGCTGGTCGTTGCAGCAGGCCGAAAGCGGACGGCCGCTCGCGATTCTCGAAACCAATAATGACATGACGGAGCGTAAGCGAGCTGAAGATGCGCTACGCCGAAACCAGGCACAGTACCTCGCGGAAGCGCAGACGCTGAGCCTCACCGGCAGTTTTGGCTGGAACGTCTCCCAGGAAGAAATCTTCTGGTCCGATCAAAGCTTCAGGATCTTCGGGTACGACTGCGCAACCGGGCCCACGATCGAAATGGTACTCGAGCGCACGCATCCAGATGACGTTGCGTTCGTTAAGCGGATGATCGATCAGGCAGCAGAGACTGGGCAAGATTATGACTTTGAACATCGATTGTTGATGCCTGACGGCTCCATCAAGCATCTTCACGTCGTGGCGCATGCGGTAAGGGATGACCCCGCCACACGACGGTTTGTCGGCGCGATAATGGACGTTACCGCGGCCAGACTCGCGGAGCGACAGTTGCGTGAGGTCCAGGCAGAACTCGCCCACATCACGCGCGTGACTGCTCTTGGGGAACTGAGCGCATCGATTGCCCACGAAGTAACCCAGCCACTCGCTGCTATCGTGACCAACGGCGAGGCCTGTCTGCGATGGCTTGGCAACCCGATCCCGTCTCCGGAGGAAGTGCAAGCCTGCGTGGAGCGTATGATCGCCGACGGCAAGCGCGCGGCCGAAACCGTTCGGCGCGTCCGCCAGCTCATCAAGAAGGGGGGCTCACAGAAGATACCGTTGGATCTCAACGATGTGATCAATGACGCTGTGTCCCTGGTGCAGCACGAGGTCCTGAGTCACCGGGTTTCGCTGCGCCTCAAACTCGCCCCTGAGTTGCCTCCCCTGTTCGCCGACCGGATCGAACTTCAGCAAGTGATCCTCAATCTGGTGATAAACGGCATTCAGGCAATGGATGCCTTGAGCGACAGGCCGCGTGAACTACTGATTGCAACGCTGCAGGATGAGAACGGTTACGCCGTGGTCGCCGTCCATGACGCCGGCAACGGGATCAAGCCAGAGAGCGCAAATCAGCTATTCGAGCCATTTTTCACCACGAAGCCGGACGGCATGGGAATGGGACTGTCGATTTGCCGGTCAATCATCGAAGCCCACGGGGGGCGAGTTTGGGCATCCAATCATCCGAGGCAGGGTGCTGTCTTCCAGTTCAACCTTCCTCCGATCAACGCGAGCGAGTCGTGATGAGTGAGTCGCGGCCCTCGCTGAACCGTCCACGTCGCGATCATGGCGTCAAGGCGATCCCAACGCCAAGTTAAGCCAATGCGCCATTGTGCCGGCATCAACAGGTTTGGGGAGAAACGCCAGCACACCATCCTTCTGGATTTTCGCGCGAAGCGCGACCGGAGGGAATGCTGAGATAAAGAGGGTCGGCGGTGTGTATCCGAGCATCAGAAGCTGATCATGCATCTCGATCCCTGACATACCTGGCATTCGTACGTCGGAGATCAGACACGAGGTTGCACCGAGGTCACCGGATTTCAGGAACTCTTCCGCCGACGCAAATATGCGAGTTTGCCATCCGAACGACCGCACCAGACTCGCCGTGGCCATCCGGACCGACTCGTCATCGTCGACGATACAAACAATCTGAATAGCGTCCACGCAGCGGCCCCGGTTTTCGAAAATGCTCTACAAACACGCGGATTTCCAATCGGGCGCGTTCAATCAGACAAGAATAATCCACAAGACTCTGACAGAAAACCATACGAATGTATAACAGCTAGCGCTGGCGCGCAGTTGCGCCTGCCGCTTGAGCTTTACGATTGCTAACGACACTGTACGGTCAGCTCTTACGGCCAACAGCAAGCTCGATCGAATCAAGCAATACCTCTTCCACAAAGGGTTTGTGCAGAAAACTGACCGCGCCGTGCTGCAGCGCCTCGCGCACCACCTCATCGTCGCCATGCGCGGACATGAACACAACAGGGATACGCCGTTGTTCAGCGTTCAGTTGCCGTTGCACTTCGAGACCCTGCATGCCTTGCATGCTAAGGTCGAGCAAAACACACAGCGCATCGTCGACCATCGGGGAAGCGAGAAATTCCTCTCCCGATGGAAAAGTCACCGTCGCATAACCCACTGCTTTAAGAAGGCTTCCGACGCTATTTCGTATCGAGGCGTCATCGTCGACGATGCAAACAAAGCTCATAGCTGCCAATACTCCCAGTGCGCCGACGTTGTAACAGAGACAAATCAACGCGATGCGACGGATTCCGTCGCAAGGTCGTTACCGAGCGTCGCGGCCCTGAAACCGCGCCTGCAAGGCTGCTCGTAAAACCGCGCCAGATAGGCCGCGCTTCTCGTCAACACTTCATCTGCCTCGTCCGATTGCTGCAGTTTGCGCAGGGCATATTCGCGCGTCGTTTCGAGCAGGAAGTATTCTTTGGTCCTGCTGTCGAAGGTTGTCATGACGACGCATTTGGAGGCCAGGCCGACAATCGCCTCCGTCACATCGTTGGGCGACAACCGTCCACAAGCTGCGACAGCACATGCCGCCTCCAGGGAAAATCTGGCCGGAAAGATCCCGAGCCTGTGCAGCACGATCCGCTCCGTCATGCTGAGGAGCTGATAGCTCCAGTCGAGCGCAGCCTCCAGCGTCTGCTGCCGGGGCGGCGCAGTACGGCGGCCGCCCCTCAGAAACTGGAACCGGTCATCGAGCTCGGAAACCGCCCTGCGAATGCCGAACACTGCCGCACGGGCCACTGCCAGTTCGAGAGCAAGTGGCACGCCGTCGAGCCGGCGGCAGATCGTCGCAACCATCTCGAGGCTGCCAGGGTCGGTCTCGACATCCGCATTGACTGCACGCATCTGCGCCAGGAACATTCTTACCGAACTGCATGCCAAAGTCGCCTGCGGACTGGCCTCGGTATCCGGGGTGTCAAGCGGCACCACCCGATAGAATTTCTCGTCCCGAGTTCGCAACGGCTCACGGCTCGTCGCCAGAATGCGCAGGTCCGCGCTTGCCTGGACGAGCAGCTCGCAGACGGTTGCCGCCGACTCGATCACATGCTCGCAGTTATCCAGCACCACCAGCAAATTACGTCCCAGGACCGCGGCGACGAGCGACTGTCGCGGAAACTCGTCATCGGCACGGCCAACGCCCAGCGCTTGCGCGATCGCGCTCACAACGCCCTGGGCATTTTCCACTGCGGCCAGTGTGATAAAGCACGCTTCCATGTCCGTCGCAGCCGCGATTGACCTCGCCACCGCGATGCCGAGCTGCGTCTTGCCGATGCCTCCCGGCCCGAGCAAGGTGACAATCGGCGTCCCGCTCAGGGCCCGCGTGATGTCAGCAATTGCACCCTCGCGCCCAATCAATGGGGCATGGCAGACCGGCAGGGCGTTCAGGCGCGCCGCGCCCGCCTGAACGCCCTGCACGGCTTCGGGCAACGCGGCTGGCTCATCCCCCTCGGTCGGAACGGTGAGCCGGTAGCCCCGTCCCGAGATCGTGCGAATCGCGTGCTTGTCATCACCAAAGATCTTCCTGAGCGCTGACAGTTGGACATGAATATTATTTTCCTCGACCACCGAATTCGGCCACACGCGTCGAAGGATCTCGTCTTTCGTGACAGTCTTGCCCTTCGCCTCGATCAGCAGTTCGAGGATATCGAATGCCCTTGACCCGACCTGGAGCAGCCGATCATCCTGATACGCCTAGCGCGTGTCCAGCAACACTGTTACTCGACCGATCTTTATCATGCTGCACTCACGGCTGGTTGATTAGCGGGACGGGCAGTTCGATGACTACACCCTTTGCACTCACGTGGCCGGTGCGAGGCTCGCGTCGTTAGGACCACACTTAATTGGGAGATTGATCCAAAGTTATGACCCGGAGGGGTACAGTGCCTGCGCCCCCACTCGTCCAACGACGAATCGCAGCGCCCGCGGGATTACGCCTCCTCGGGGTAGATGCCCGCGGACACAAGACAAACGAATGCCGTTGCCTTTAAAACGCACTCCACAGAAGACAGCATGAATCCCAGCGGAAACACCCGGAATTCGGCTGGCAGGCCGAATGCAACGGCCATCAAGCCGATCGTGCAAAGAAAAGCGTAGGCCAGACGCGCTGAACGGCTTCCAGCAAGAACGAAGAACACGAGCGCCAGCCATAGACACTTTGCAGCAACGCAGCACACCGCCTCCCGCGTTATCCGACTGAACCAGACCTCAAATGGAAGCCCGCAGACCGACCAGACGGCTGTAGCGACGACGACCCTTCGTGTCCATTGCCCGAGAGCTGGCTCAGGCGCTGACGGACCGGCCGCAGACCATGCCTTCATATCGACCAGATCGGTGTCCGGCAAAAACGCCTGATCGATTCGATTCATGTCGTGCTGTGTGTTGTCCAGATAGCGCATGATGATTCTCCAGGTTTCTTCTCGGACTCTGGCGCAAGGATTGCAGGGACCTTGCCACCAACCTTCGTGCGATGTCTCTGCATTGAAGACATTATTCGACGACATGATCCGCCGATCTTTTCAGATCGCCTGCGCGGTTTCGAAAACGCACGGTGCGCAAGGAGACGCGTTCGGCGCGCGTGGCAACCGGCGTGCGAATCTGAAACGGGCGGGCGTTTGAACAAGAACCGTGCTCGACGGTAAGCCATGATTTCACCTCATGTTCGTCAACGAACGTCAAGTCACGCTTCGAACTGCGGGAGTTCATCATGCATCTCACCGGCGTACTCGATCTGTCACGCGCCCAGTTCGCAATGACAGCCATTTTCCACATCATGTGGCCGATTCTCACGATCAGTCTTTCGGCCTTCCTCGTCCTGATCGAAGTGTTGTGGCTGCGCACCGGTAACATCAACGACTACCGGCAAGCGCGCTTCTGGAGCAAGCTGCTAGTACTGAACTTCGCGGTGGGTGTGGTCAGCGGCATCCCGATGGAGTTCCAGTTCGGCACCAACTGGGCCGGTTTTTCCCGTTACAGCGGCCAGTTCTTCGGCAATATCCTCGGCTTCGAAGGCGCGATGGCCTTTATGCTCGAGGCGGGGTTCATCGGCGTGATGCTGCACGGTTGGGGACGCGTGCCGCGCGGCGTGCATCTCTTCGCCACCTCGATGGTCGCGCTGGGTTCAAGCATCTCCGCGTTCTGGATCATGGTCGCCAACTCGTGGATGCAGACGCCGGCTGGCATTACGGTCGAAAACGGCAAAATCGTCGTGACCGATTACGCGGCCGCGATCTTCAATCCGGATATGGTCTGGGGCGTCACGCACATGTGGGTTGCGGCGATCGAAACCGGCATGTTCGTGATCGCCGGTATCTCCGCGTGGAACCTCTTCAAACGTCGCAATCCGGAATTCTTCGCACGCTCATTCAGGATCGCGCTGCTGGTGCTCGTATTCGCCGCGCCGATCCAGATCTGGCTCGGCGATTCGAGTGGCGGTAGCGTGTTCAGGACGCAACCGGCAAAAGGCGCGGCAATCGAAGGGAACTGGATCACGAACAAGCCCGGCACCGGTGCGTCATGGTCGTTGCTCGCCTGGCCGAACCAGACGGAGCAGCGCAACGACTGGTCGATTGAAGTGCCGGGCATGCTAAGCATTCTCAGCACCCACACGCTGCACGGCCAGGTCAAAGGTCTCACCGATTTCCCGCCGGCCGACCAGCCGCCGATGATTCCACTGCTGTATTACGCGTTCCGTGTGATGGCCGGCATTGGCTTCGCTTTCATGGCGCTGGCGTTCTGGACCGCATACGTGCTGCGCAAGACGCATGGCGACCTCGAGCGCCTGCTCGCTCAACGCAAGCTGCTGCTCGCATGGGTACTGTGCATTCCCCTGCCCTATGCGGCGGTCGAGGCCGGCTGGATTGTGCGCGAGGTAGGCCGCCAGCCTTGGGTCGTCTACGGGCTGCTACGCACGAAAGACGCTGTGTCGAACGTGGCGCCGTCGTCGGTGACCCTGAGCATGATGATGTTCTTCGCCTTCTACGTGGTGCTGCTGCTCACCTTCTTCGTGCTCGCGCGCAACTGGCTGCGCACGGGTCCCGATCTCACGCTGACTCCGCCCGTGCCAGTCAAAGCTGAAGCAGCCGCGGCCGTCACCGGCTACTAACCCATTCCCGTTACGAGGCAATCGCATGGACACCTCGATTCACACGACGCTCGCCTTCATCTGGTTCGGCCTGATTGGGTTGATGCTGGTGTTCTACGTGGTCACCGACGGCTTCGACCTCGGTATCGGCATCCTCAGCCTGCTACGCAAACGCCGCGAGGATCACGACGTGATGGTGCAGACGATTGGCCACGTCTGGGACGCCAACGAAACGTGGCTCGTTGTGCTCGGCGGTGCGCTTTTCGGAGCGTTCCCCGAGGCGTATGCACTGCTTCTGCAGGCGCTGTATCTACCGGTCATGGCGCTCATCGCCGGTCTGATCATGCGTGGCGCCGCCATCGAATTCCGCCACAGCGTGACGCTCGGTCCATTGTGGGACAAGGTGTTCGGCATCGGCAGTCTGATCGCCGCAATCGCCCAGGGTGTGGTGCTCGGCAAGGTCATCACGGGGCTGTTGCCAGGCGAACTGAGTGGCCTGTTCGTCACCGTTTCCGCAGTCGGCGTGGTGGCCGGCTATTCACTGCTCGGCTCGACCTACCTCGTCAATAAGACCGCGGGGTCGCTCGAACAATGGGCCCGCCGCCTCGCGCTGCTGAGCGCCTTTATCACGGTCGCCGCGGCCGCGCTGCTGACCGTCGCGACCTGGTTCATCAGCGCCGTCGGTCACGAGCGCTGGACCCAACCCGGCGTGTTTCATCTGCTGATCGGGCTCGGCGCGGCCGCGGCGTTCGCATTCGCGTGCGTCATCGGTTCCCTGAAAACGGGAAGCTCGCGCGGGCCGTTCCGCGCGTCGGTCGCGCTGTTCTTCGTGTCGTTCATTGGGCTCGCAGTCAGCCTCTTTCCCGACTTCATTCCGGGCAAACTCGGCATCGTTGAAGCGGCATCCGATTCGTCGACGCTCGTGTTCATGCTGATCGGGATCGGACTCATCTTTCCGGTGATGGTCGGCTACAACCTCTACCAGTACTACATCTTCCGCGGCAAGGTACTGACCGCTTCACACGCGGCTGGGCGAGCGTCATATTAAGCGCACGAAGCCCAGCCCGGTCCTTTACAGCAAAGCCGACTAAATCGGCTTTGCTGCCACTGAAGCAGAGCGGGTGGGAAGTCGAACGGGGTTTAGCAGAGTTCAAACGGAGATCGCCAGCAGCAGCCTGTGGCAACGAGCAAGGCGTTGCCACAGGCGTCCAACTGGGTATCGGTCAGAGCGAAACGGCATTGTCGAGCTCGGCGCGCAGAATCATCGCACCCGTGTTGAGCGGCGCGGGACGGCAAGGACGGGGCTTGTAGATCGCGTCGCCCGGCTGGATCGCGCGTCCGCTCATGGCGCAAACGCCGAACACGCGTGCACGGCTTGCGTGCCAGATCTGATCGCCATAGGAACAGCGGGTCGGGTCGCGCCATATGACCGTCGCGGTAGACCGCGACGGCCGGTCGATCACATGGACCTGAACTTCAAAACGTTGCCCCATGACCGGCAAGTCGCAGTTCTTGCGGCCGTTCCGGGCGACCGTCGCGGCCAGTTCGTTGACGCAGGCGTCGGTGTCGCCGGACAGGACGGACAGCAAACCGAGGGTTTGCATCCAGGGATCGGTGAAATTCGCTTTCGCCAACATGATTGCACTCCTGTCTCGGATAATCCAGTTGATTATCGAGGCGGCCCCAGGGGCTGCCCGTCGAGCCACCCCGGCAACGCGCGCGGTTGTGCTGCTCAAACGCCGTCCTGTACGTGCGCCGGGATGACGTCGTCGCCATGGCAATCTGTTTAGCGATCGACATTTGCTTTCATCCTCCAGCAATAAGGGGGCTCTCCTACAAGGCGTTTGAACACTGTCGTAAAGTGAGCCTGCGACCGGAAACCGCAGCTCAGCGCAACGTCGAGCACGTTGTGTCTCGACTCGACTAAAAGATGTTGTGCGTGTTCGATCCGGCGCCGCAACAGATATTCGTGCGGACGCATGCCGGTCGCGCGACGGAATTGCGAAGCGAAATGCATGCGCGTCAGCCCCGTGCTGCTGGCGATGTCGGCAAGCCCGATCGACTCGGACAAGTGCGCGTCGACGTATTCAATCGCACGGCTGAGCCGCCATGGCGGCAATGCACTCGCTTCGCGGGTCTGCCGTTCCACAACCGTGAAGTGACGCGCGATCACACGCGATACGATTGCCAGACTGACGCTGTCGGTGAAGACCTTGCCGAGCGCGGCGTCGTCAGACTGCGACACCGCAAGGGCCTGACCGAGACATTCAAGCGCAGGGTCGCGCACGAGCTTCGGATCGTCGATACGGATATCGCCCGCATGCGGGTGGCCGAATACGTCCTCGAAGCATTCGCCTAACACCTGCTGGCTGACAAATAGATGCAGTACGTCGCCTGGTGACTCGAACACGGCGCTGCACGGCACCTCCGGTGCAGTGATCTGCACCGCTCCCGCAGTCACGCGCCCTCGCACCAGCGTCCTGCCTGCGTGAACGAAGGTCACCGACGTGCACTTCAGGTTCATGGCGACGCAATGAAGTGCGTCGCTACCCGGATTGACGACCTCCAGCGGCTGGGTATCGTTACGGGTCCAGCGCGACACGAGAATATCGCTTCGCTGCGGCGCGTTGGTGTGATCTTCGCCGGGCGTGCGCCATTGATGCTCCACGGCGATCGGGCTGCCCCGGCTCCTCTGCACGACGTGCGTAGCGGGCAACGTCAACGAGCTGATCATGATCTGGTCATCCGATTGAGTGGTGAGACAGTGTCAGGTTGATCCGGCACCGTATCGACTCCAAGGTATCGCACCGGAAAGACTCCAACTAGCCCTACATACGGTTGCTCGCCATGACCAATGGTTGGGTCGACTCATATCGAGGTTTAGTCATGCAGCAAAGGATGCGGACACACGCCACCCGGCCTGGCTGTGGCGAACACCGGAGCATGTCGGATCGAGACAGGATAGAAGTGGTTCTTTTGCGAGAAGCGATGAGCGACCTATACGCAGGTATGAGATCGATCCCCGTCATGACCGGGTGAACCCCGGACCGCCCCGCACGATGCGCTCAGGAACGTGAGCTACGCGTCGGCGTCGCCATGCCTTGTGGTGGCTTGATACCCAGCGCCTCAGCCTTCAGCACAAAGTCGGCGAGTGAACGTGCGCCCATCTTGCGCATTGCCTGACCGCGATGAATCTTCACGGTGATTTCGCTCAGATTCATTTCACTCGCGATCTGCTTGTTCATCAGCCCGGCCACCATAAAGGCCATGACCTGGCGCTCGCGCACGGTCAGCGATTCGTAACAACGCCGCAAGTCCGCAATGGACCGACTGACCTCGCGCCGCTCCTCGTCGCTGGCCAGCGCCTGCGCGACAGCGTCCAGCATGTCCTGGTCGCGAAACGGCTTGGCAAGAAAATCCTTCGCACCGGCCTTCATGGCTTTGACCGTCATCGCTATATCGCCGTGTGCGGTCATGAATACGATCGGCAAACCGAGATGACTTGCCGCGATCTGTTCCTGCACGGCGAGCCCGCTTTGACCTTTGAGGCGAACATCGAGGATCAGACAGCTCGGCACGTCCGGCATGTCGTAGGCGAGGAATTCCTGCGCTGAGCCGAAGGTTTCGACACCGAGTCCGACCGAGCGCAGCAACGTGCTGACAGCCTCGCGCATCGACTCGTCGTCGTCCACGACATAGACCATGGTGTGGCCCGCGTTGCTGCCGGCATCGTTACGCACATCACTGCTCATGACACATTCCTTCATCAACGGGCAGGATGAACTGCAGCACCACGACCAGGTAGAACACCCCTACCGCGATATCAAGGAGAGTTAGCGCATCGATCCCGAACACGGTGAGCGCGATCACGGCGGCGAGCGTCGACACGACGCGGACGTCGGGACGCACCGTGGGGGAAGCAGGTCGGCAATTTTTCATGGCGGGCGGGTCAACAGGCCGCCAACCGACGATTGGCCGGAATGGACCAGACAAACCTGGACATGGGCGTTCGAAGCGGCGTTCATTGACGAATACCGGAAACCTGTCCATCTGGCTGACAGCCTGAATGGCTGTCAGCGCGCATGACACTCAGACCTACCGGTGACCGATAGCTTTTAAGCTGAATGTGATCATGCGCGAGCCCACGTCAAACGCGGTACTTATTTTTCCTTAATCATTCCAAATTCGCTGCTGCGCGGCTGCCGCCCCCAGCCGCCACGCACGCGGGCGTCAGTGATGACCGTAGTCCTTGCGCGCCACGGGAATGGTGCGGACCTTCGCGTACTGGAAAGCCGGCATCGACTTGACCGCCTCGCGCGTGGCGCCCGCCCACACGAGCTTTCCGTTCAGGTAGTCCAGTTGCGACAGCGGAATCGCTACGTCATGCTGCGACACGCCGAGAAACTGATGAGCCGCCACGATCGCGAACGATGACGCATTATCCGGCGCGATGATGATGTCGTGGAGCACCCCGACTTTCTCGCCACTGTCGTTATAGATGCTTTTGCCCAGCAGACTCTTCGTTACACTCCAGCCATCGACGATGAGCTGCGACTCCTCCACGGTGATGCCAATGGTCTGCGCGCCTGCGACCTGTGCGCTCGCCGACTGGCACACCGCACCAAACGCCGACGCGGCCAGAAATACAAGTGCCCACTTTGCCTTCATCATTATTTTCTCCAGGAAATGCGTTGGTTTCAAAACGGTAAGTCGCAACAAGGTGACTGCGCTGCGGGATATGGCCTGCTCACGTCGCGCCGACCATTACTTTGAACCCGTTGCGCTCGCGGTGTTTTCGAATTCGCACGGTGTCGGCATTCACGTATTCAGTAAAAAGTCCTCCCGCTCCCCTACTTCACCCTATACGCGCGGATTAGCGGCGTGAATGCATTGATGAATGCAGCACCCGTATGTAGGGATGGCGCAAGCTCGCCGCTGATCGTATTGTCTTTACATCAGGTAAGACGTGTTGCCCAGTTCAACCGGATCCAGGAGCCAAGCGACTATGGACAAGATCTTCAGCATGCGCGTGTTCTCGCGGGTCGCGGAGACCGGCAACTTCAGCGTGGTTGCAAGACATATGGAGTGCAGTACCGGCAATATTTCTCGCGCGGTAGGGTCGCTCGAGGAGCATCTTCATACGCGGTTGCTGCAACGAACGACTCGCCACGTCTCGCTTACCGAGTGCGGCGAACGGTACTACCGCCGCTGCAAGAAGATTCTGGCCGACCTCGACGACGCGGAGTCGGAGGCGAGCGATGCCCACACGCTGCCTCGCGGCAGATTGCGAGTTCACGCCGTACCCGACATTGGTCTGAAACAGCTGACGTCCACCATCGTCGAATACCGGCAGGCCTTCCCGGCTGTCTCCGTCGATCTGAAACTGCTGCCACGAATGGCGAATCTGATCGAGGACGAGTTCGATGTCTCAATCGTATCGGCATCGGCGCTGCCGGACTCTCGCAATGTGAGCAGGATCATAGGGCGCTGCGAGCGAATCCTGGTCGCCGCGCCGAAATATCTCGCGCGGCATCACATTGCTACGGTGAACGATCTGCCGAACCACACACTCATGCACACCAGCTCGAGCTTCGATCCGCTCTCCGGGTGGCTGGCTGAAATTGCCGGGCATGCTACAGCCGGCGCCGAGCTGGCCGGGCAATTCGTCGTCAACAGCATGCAGGCGCTCAGAGTCGCTCTGCTCGAGGGCGCCGGGGTCGGCGCGGTACCCACTTATTCAGTCGTGGACGAGATTAAAGAGGGAAAACTCGTTCAGCTATTTCCGAAGTACCCGCTTCAAACAACCAACGTTTTTGTCATTTATCCCTCTCGCCAATTCGTCGACGCGAAGATAAAGACGTTCGTCGAATTCGTGACCGTGTCGTTAAAGGAAAAACTTGATTTGCGCATTGAGAATCTGGCGGCGGCAGATTCATCTGGGCATGCCCAAGCGATGCTGCAATCCTGATTCCGGGAGAATTGATGTAGCCCATGCTATTCGTTCTTTCCAGAAGCCCCCTTCAACTCGACCAGTCCGATCCCAGTATCAGTCCGCAGAAATTCAAGCGGCGATAGTTGGGATCCCACCGGTCCAGCACATCGGCATTCACCGTTCCAAAGGTCGTCTCCGGACGATGTTCCATACCAAGCGCATAGGCTTCGATGATCTTCTTCTTGAAACCCGATTCGCGCGGATAAGCCTGCAAAATTTCATCGCGCTGCTGTACGGCTAATTCGTCGCGGCGGGCGCCCCGAACATCCATTTGCACGCCGGCGCTGACCAGCGCAACCAGCGGCGACATATGTTCCGGAATGCCTGGTGTCGTATGCAACGCGATCGCCACCCATACTTCGTCGATCAAACGATCGACGATGACGTGCTGTTGCAGAAAATCGCGCGCGGCATTCGCACCGTCCACCTCGAACCGGTATGGCGAGCGCCGATACTTCACGTTCAGGCCGGCGTTGTGAAACATCACAGCGACATAGAGCAACTCCGCGTCGAACATCAGGTTCTCGCGATATCCGGTCAGCGCACCGAACAGAAATGCTCTTAGCGAATGATGAAACATCAATTCTGACTCGGCACCCCGGATCTGATCGGTCGCCGCCTGAGCGATGACACCATCGGGAATATCAATGCCGGCAATGGTTTTCTTCATCTCAATTCCCTCGTGTCGCCCCTGCCCCTGGTGTGCCTGTACACGCATGCCAGACCGGCACCGCAGCGAGGCGCCGTTAGGACCGTTCGGCGTCCAAAGATGTTGGCTGGGGAGTATTGGAACTCATGGCGATCCTCATAGGAAGCGCTCCGCCCTCAAGATGCGGAGCCTTTCCGGAAAAGCGGGCGCTCGAGGCGATTGCTTCCATAAAGCATACGGAAACGGGCAGCGGCCGGCATGCGGAACAGGTTGCCGATGCACGGCCCTCGAATCCCGCCGCATCCACCGGCACGTTCGTGCCGGTGGATGCTCAATAGATCCGAGCCAGGCGCGACATCCATTCTATCGACGGCCTTCTAAAGAATCCTTCCCGCACGCCTTAATAGTTCTTAAAAAGATGTTCGGCAGGAAGGACCCGCTCATCCCAAGCCTGGACCTCGCCGCCGAGGTCTCAGAACATTTCACATTTTTTGCAGGACTTTATGTGCGCTGCATTCCTACACTTGAATCAACCGTAGTCACGAACGCAATTTGCACCTGGCGACTCAGTCGATGGGACCCACATGAAGACAACACATAGGGCAGCAGCGCATCGCGCGGCGCCATGCGTAACGCCGTTTGAGCGGAATCGCGTCCGTTGAGGCGAGCATGCCTACCTGGCACGGGCGCGTCCCTCGTTCAGCCTTCGGGGGAGGTGTGAAGCCGAGCTTCCAGAAACTGAACTAGCGAGCGCACTTTGCTGGAGTGACGGCGATTGGGCAGATAGGCGGCATAGACGACTGCATCGCCTTGATGAGGGCTCGCATCGAAGTTCTCGAAGAGACGCATCAGGCGTCCCGCGCGAACCTCGGCGCCGACCAGCCATTCGGGCAGCAAGGCAATGCCGCGTCCCGCTATCACCGCCTCAAGCAGGAGGTCGAGACTATTCGACAACAGATGGCCACGCACCTCGACGCGCTGCTCGACGCTGTCCCGCCGGAAGGTCCAGACCTGGCGGGTACGGTAGCCGCCGCCGTACGCGACCCGAAGGCACTCGTGGGCGTCGAGCGCCTGCGGCGTCTGAGGCGTGCCGCAGCGCGCCAGGTAGTCGTGGCTTGCCACGATGTAGCGCTGATTGTTCTCCAGCTTTCTGGCGATCAGGTTGGCGTCACGGTCGGGCAGCCCGATCCGGATTGCGACGTCGATCCGGTCGAGCGCGAGATCGACAAAGTGATCGGCCACGACAACGTCGAGGAACAGGCGCGGATTCTCGGAAAGGAATGCCGCAAGATGGGGCGCGAGCCGCAAGCGGCTGTAAGTGGACGGTACCGAAATTCTGAGCGAACCGACCGGCGACGCGCCACTGTCGAAGACGCTCTCGTCCGCTTCGGCCAGATCGTCGAGCACCTTGCCGACCTGCTCGACGTACGCAATGCCGGCGTCGGTGAGGCTGACCTTTCTCGGCATGCGGGTCAGCAGAGCAGTACCCAGCGAGACCTCCAGCGCATCCATCAGACGCGTGACCGATGACGTGGCCACCCCCAGCCGCTGGGCGGCCTTCGAAAAGCCGCCGGCGTCAGCCACTTCCAGCAATGTAGTCAGGGCAAGGAGCTTGTCCATGGTCGGCCTTGATAACGGTTTGGTTGCGTCACACGCAACGCCGGATTGCATTTTAGACCTATTCACCAATATTCACGCAACGAATAAGCTGCATCCGTTACCTAGTGAGGGGTGCAACGTGCAAGCCATTCAGGTCGAGGTCAATTACGACTTCATTTGTCCGTGGTGCTGGATCGGCCAACGGAATTTCGCCGCCGCGCTCGTCGAAGCCGGCGTCGGCGCTGCCGTATCGATTCGCTATGTGCCGTTCGAGTTGAACCCGGCCATGCCAGTCGAAGGCATGGACAGGCGCAGCTATCGGAGCCGCAAATTCGGCAGCTGGGCGCGCTCGCAAAGCATGGACGCGCAAGTCGCGGCCGCCGGTCTGACGGCGGGCGCGCAGTTCAATTACGACAAGGTGCTGCGCACACCGAACACGCGTCTCGCGCATCGGCTGATGCAGTTCGCACAAGCACGCAATGAACCGCACAAGACCGCTGCGCTTTACCCGGCCATCTTTGCCGCCTACTTCTCGGAAGGCCGCGACATCGGTTCGCTCGACACGCTCGTCGCCATCGCCGCCGAACACGCTTTCGACGCGGCCGAAGCGAGCGCGTATTTGCTGTCCGCCGCCGGCAATCAGGAGATCGACGCGGCGCGCGCGCGAGCCGACAGGCTCGGCGTGCAGGCCGTGCCCACCATCCTGATTGACGGCGGGGTCATCAGCGGCGCGCAGCCGCCCGTCGTCTTTGCCAACGCACTGCGTTGCGCCAGGCAAAGGAGCGCAGCATGAGATCACTTTAGAAGCCGCGCGCGGTCGTGATCGGTGGTTCGCCTGGCGGCCTGCTCGCAGCTACCACCTTGCGGGCGGCAGGCTGATGACCGATCTGGGCATTTCGCTCGGCAACCGGGTAATGAACATCGCCCGCTGATATCCGCATTTCCAGTTCTTTTACATCGAGGAGTTTTCATGTCAACCCAGGCATCCACCACTGCGGGCGGCACAGGTCACGTCAAAATGACGCGCGGTCTGATCGCGTTGTTCGCGTTCTGCTGCGGCGCCATCGTCGCGAACCTGTACTACGCACAACCGATCACCGAACTGATCGCACCGGACATTCACATGTCCGGAAACACGGCGAGCATGATCGTTTCGCTCACGCAGATCGGCTACGCATTCGGCCTGTTCTTTCTCGTGCCCCTCGGCGACCTGCTGGAGAACCGCAAGCTCATGATCACCACCGCGCTAGTCTCGATCGTGAGTCTCGGCGCCGCGGCTTTCGCTCATCAACCTGGCTGGTTCCTCGCGATCTCGCTGCTGGTGGGATTCAGCTCCGTGGCCGTGCAGATTCTGATCCCGCTTGCCGCGCACCTTGCCCCGGACGAGTCGCGCGGCAAGGTGGTCGGCACCATCATGAGCGGCCTGCTGCTCGGCATTCTGCTGTCGCGTCCAATCTCCAGCATGGTGGCCGGACACTTCGGCTGGCGTGCGGTGTTCGGTTCCGCAGCGGTGCTGATGGCGATCGTCACCACTGTGCTGGCGCTCACTATTCCGTCCCGCCAGCCGGATCACAAGGCCACCTACTTCGAGCTGATCGGCTCGCTCGGCCATCTGGTCCGCACCATGCCGGTTCTGCGTCACCGCTCGTTCTATCAGGGGCTGATGTTCGCTTCGTTCAGTCTCTTCTGGACCGCGATCCCGGTCGAGTTGACGCGGCATTTCGGACTCTCGCAAACCGCCATCGCCATCTTCGCACTGGTCGGTGCGATCGGCGCAACCTCGGCGCCGGTGGCCGGACATCTGGCCGATCGGGGTCATACCGTACGCGCGACGCTGATTGCACTCGTGGTGGGTGCCCTCGCTTACCTGCCGGTGTTGATCCATCCGGCGTGGGGCGTGTTCGGGCTCGTCGCGACCGGCATCATCCTCGATTTCGCCGTGCAGATGAACATGGTGCTCGGCCAACGCGAAATCTATGCGTTACATGCGGCAAGCAGAAACCGCCTGAACGCGCTGTATATGACCAGCATCTTCGTCGGCGGTGCGTTCGGTTCGGCGCTCGCCAGCCCGCTCTATGAACACGGTGGCTGGCCGCTGGTCGCCAGCGCCGCCACGGCCTTCCCGCTCATTGCACTGGCGCACTACTTCGCGATCGGCCGTCCGCACGCCGCTCGCATCGCTTGACTGCGGCGTCGCTCAGACACCCGGACGGTACGCCGTCCGGTTAACAAGATTTCAGCGTAGCTTCAGGATATTCCCCGACATCGGCGATACGCTAGTCAATATAGTCCTCTATCCGGGCGACGTTCAATCGTTTGTAAAGGAATCGCCATGTCCTCCCTTTCGTCACTGCTCAGCGGTTACGACCTGCACCGGCTGCGTTTGCCGAACCGCGTCGTGATGGCACCGATGACCCGCTCGCGCGCACCGTTGCGCGGCCGCCCCACGGCGATGATGGCGGAGTACTATGGACAGCGCGCGTCGGCGGGACTGATCATCACCGAAGCGACCAATGTCAGCCCGGCCTCGGCCGCCTTCGAGCTCACACCGGGCATCATGACGTCCGAGCAGATCGACGGTTGGCGCCCTATCACGAGCCAGGTGCATGCTGCGGGCGGCCGCATCTTCATGCAGCTGTGGCATGGCGGACGCGTCAGTTCGTTCGCACTGCTCGGCGGCGAGGCGCCGCTCTCGCCCTCGGGCGTCAATGACGACCTCGAACAGTTACAGGTCTGGGCGCAGTTGCAAAACGACCAGTACACCAGGATCCACGCCACACCCTCTCGCGCCATGTCGCTCGAGGACGTGAAGCTGACCATCGACGCCTTCAGGCAACGCGCGGCCAACGCGCTCGCCGCCGGTTTCGACGGTGTCGAGGTCCATGCGGCAAACGGCTACCTGCCCCATCAATTTCTCTCATCGACCACGAACACGCGCGACGACCGATACGGCGGCTCGATTGCAAAGCGCGCCAACTTCCTGCGCGACATTCTCACTGAAATCGGCTCGGTCGTTTCGCTCGACCGTGTCGGCGTACGGATATCCCCGTACGCGCACTACAACAACGTGCGCGATGCCGAAGCCGACCGGCTGGTATGGCGGCGAGGGCGCCGGCTATATCGACTACCCGTTCGACAGCAGCGCCGGCCAAAACGAGCATGCCGGCACTGCTCAGGCATGACGCGTCCATGGGGCCGCGCGCAGGGCATGAGGCGCGCGCATTCTTCGATTCAGGTTTTCTTCGACAGGTGCATGAATGACTCGCAAGTCTAGATTGCTGACGTTCGGCGGCGTGGTCATCGTGGCCGCGCTGATCGTCGTCGCATTGCTGGTGTGGAAACCCGCCATCGCACCGATCAGTCCGCCGGCGGCGTCGTCGTTCGACGCGCAAACCAGGCTCGCCGGCGCGCGCGTCGTCGCGCTCGGCGACTGCATCGTGTGTCACACCGCCAAGGGCGGCAAACCGTTCGCAGGGGGCCTGCCGCTCGCCACCCCGTTCGGCACCATCTACGCAACCAACCTCACGCCTGATGTCGAAACCGGCATTGGCAGCTGGTCGCTCGAAGCATTCACGCGAGCGGTGCGCCACGGCGTCTCGCGCGACGGTCACCTGCTCTATCCCGCGTTTCCCTATATTCACTTCACGCGCATGTCGGATGGCGACATTTCGGCCGCTTACGCGTATCTGATGACGCGCGAGCCGGTCAATGCGACGGCGCCCGCCAATGACCTGATCTTTCCGTTGAACTTCCGGCCTTTACTGGCGTTCTGGAACATCCTGTTCCTGCACCCCGGCGAGCGGGCGGCGGATGCCTCAAAAGATGCCGAGTGGAATCGCGGAAAGCTGCTGGTGGATGGCCTCGGTCATTGCGCCTCGTGTCATTCGCCGCTCAATGCGATTGGCGGTGAAAAGTTGGGACATGCATTCGACGGCGGTATCGTCGACGGCTGGGAAGCTCCCCCACTGAATGCACTCAGCGCGGCGCCGAAACCCTGGACTCAGGAACAGCTCGTCACGTATCTGCGCAGCGGCCGCGCCAGCGAACACGGTGCCGCGGCCGGCCCGATGCTGCCCGTCACGCGTGACCTCGCTACCGTTCCTGAAGAGGATGTGCAGGCGATCGCCACCTACATCCTGTCGATTCAGAAAGCGCAACCGGCCATCATGAACGCTGCTGCCGAGGGCGTGAGTCAGGCCGATGCGTCGCCTGCGGCGCAACGCGGCGCGATCCTGTTCGGCGCATCGTGCGCGCAGTGCCACGGCCCCGCCGCGCCGATGCAATCGATCGGCGAGCGCCCCACGCTGGCGTTCAGCACCGCCGTCAATGCAACGACACCCCGCAACGCCGCCCAGATGATTCTCAGCGGCAATGGCTGGCACGGTGAGGACCGCTTGAACTACATGCCGTCCTTCAGTGAAATTTATAGTGACCAGCAGATCGCCGACCTGGTGTCCTATATCCGCGCGACCTATTCGCAGCGCGGCGAATGGAAGGACGTCGAGGACATGGTCGTCAAGGTCAGAAAGGAGAACAACGCGCGATGATCAACCTTACCGTCAATGGCGTGCAGCACGCGCTGGATATCGATCCGTCGACGCCCCTGCTTTACGCACTGCGCAACGACCTGCACCTGCATGGCGCCAAGTTCGGCTGCGGGCTTGGACAATGCGGCGCATGCACGGTGATCGTGGGCGACCGGGCTGCCTTTTCCTGCCTGATGCCCGTGTCGTCGATCGGCAGCCGCCCGGTGCGCACGATCGAGAGCCTTGGCACCGCCGAGCAACCCGGGCCGCTGCAAAAGTCGTTCATCGAACATCAGGCCGCGCAGTGCGGCTATTGCATCGCCGGCATGATCATGCGCGCACAGGCATTGCTCGAGCGCAATCCACGGCCGACCGAGAATGAACTGCGCGAGCACATGGAGCCGAATCTTTGCCGTTGCGGCACCCACATGCGCATCCTCGCCGCGATCCGCGAAGTCGCGCACTTGCCCGCACCAGACGCGACGTCCGCCGCGACTGAAGGCGCGGCGACCCACGGAGGCACGCAATGAGCGTCAAAGAAGACGATATCAACGAGGGGCGCCGCCGCTTCATGATGTCCGGCGCGCTGGTGGTGAGCTTCAGCCTGCTCCCCGGCGTCAAGGCAATCGCCCAGGAGGTGATCGCTGACGAAGGCGCTGCGGTACACGTGGCCAAAGCGACCGAGACGCTCGCGGGCAGCCTGAAGACTAATCCGTTTCTCGATGCATGGATCAAGATCGATCCCGCAGGCAAGGTGACCGTCTACACCGGCAAGGTGGAATTAGGTACCGGGGTGCGCACTGCGCTGCTGCAGATTGCAGCCGAAGAGCTGAACATGGCGCCGTCGCTGATCACGTTTTTAACCGCCGATACGGGCGCCTCGCCGGACGAGGGACTCACGGCGGGCAGCCACACCATCGTCGACAGCGGCAGCGCCTTGCTGAACGCCTCTGCCCAGGTGCGCGGCCTGCTCGTCGATGCGGCTGCCAAACACTTCGGCGTCGAGAGCAGCGTGCTGACCGTTCAGGACGCGGTCATCAAGGCGCCCGACGGCCGCACCATGACGTACGGTGAGGCGGTCGGCGCGGTGGATCTCCATCGCATGGCGACGCCGGCGTCACCGTTGAAAGATCCCGCCACGTTCGTGACGATCGGCACGTCATTGCCGCGCCTGGACATCCCGGGCAAGGTGACGGGCGGTGCGAGCTATGTGCAGGACATGTCGATGCCGGGCATGCTGCATGCCCGGGTGGTGCTGCCGCCGGTCTATGATGCAAAGCTGCTGCAGACCAATACGCCCGAGATTCTGAAAATGCCGGGCGTGGTCAAGGTGATCAGGGACGGCAGCATGCTGGCGGTGGTCGCCAAAGGCGAATGGCAAGCGGTGCAGGCACAACGCGCGCTGGCCGCGGGAAGTCATTGGAGCTCCGGACGCACCTTGCCCGACCCCGCTACCGTACACCGCGATCTCAAGACGATCTCAACGCAACACATCGAAATTGCGAACACGCACAATGCGGCTGGCGCGCCCGTCAAAACGCTGAGTGCGCAGTACATCAAGCACTACATGCTGCATGGTTCGATCGGCCCGTCCTGCTCGGTCGCGCAGTTCAAGGACGGCACAATGACGGTCTGGACGCACTCGCAAGGCGTCTATCCGCTGCGCGATGGGCTCGCTGAAATGCTGTCGCTGCCGAAAGAGAAAGTGCGCTGCGTTCACGTCGAAGGATCGGGCTGCTATGGGCACAACGGCGCGGACGACGCAGCAACGCACGCCGCCTTGATCGCCCGCGAGATGGTGGGCCAGCCGATTCGCGTGCAATGGATGCGCGAACAGGAGCATACCTGGGATCACTTCACACCCGCGATGGTCACTGAAGTGAGCGCGTCGCTCGACGCGGGCGGCAGCATCGTCGACTGGAACTACGCGCTGTGGAGCAGCTCGCACAACGAGCGGATCGTGAACGCGGGCCGGCTCCTTCCCGCGCAAATGCTGGAGAAACCGCTCGTCCCGGCGCCATCGACGCCGATGCTGCAGCCCGAAGGCGGCGGCGACCGCAACGCGATTCCGCTGTACGCACTCCCCAACGTGCACGTGATGAACAACTTCTCGCCGACCATGCCGTTGCAAACGTCGGCGATGCGCTCGCTCGGCGCGCACATGAACGTCTTCACGATCGAGACGTTCATGGACGAGCTGGCCGCCGCGGCCGGCGCCGACCCCGTCGCGTTCCGGCTCAAGCATATGCAGGATCCGCGCGCCCAGGACGTGATCCGGCTCGCGGCCGAGAAATTCGGCTGGCCGCACGCGCCGCGCAAGCCCAACCACGGCGTCGGCTTTGCGTTCGCCAAGTACAAGAACCTGATGGCGTACGTGGCGATAGCCGTGGAAATATCCGTGGTGCGCGAAACCGGTCAGGTGATTCTCGAACGCGCCGAGGTGGCAGTGGACGCGGGGCAGATCGTCACCCCCGACGGCATCCGCAACCAGATCGAGGGCGGCGTGATTCAGTCCACCAGTTGGACACTCTATGAAGAATTGCAGTTCGACACGGAGAGAATCCGCAGCTTCGACTGGAGTAGTTACCCGATCCTGCGGTATTCCGCCGTGCCGCGCAGTTTGAACGTGCATCTGATCAATCGGCCGGGTGCACCCTTTCTCGGCGCCGCGGAGGCGTCGATGGGTCCAACCGCCGGCGCGCTCGGCAACGCGTTGTTCGATGCGACCGGAAAACGCTTGCGCGCCACGCCCCTGGGTGGCGATAGTCTGCGCAGGCTGATCGACGTGTAGAGAATCCTCACGGCGCCGCTTGCAACAGATGAACCGGTCTCGCGGACATAAGCACATGACGTCTCTACAAGGAGCAAGCCAGTGATTATCGATCTATCGGGCAAGACCGCCGTCGTGAGCGCATCCACGGCGGGCATCGGCCTCGCAATCGCCACCGGAATCGCGGCAGCAGGCGCGGACACCCTCGTCAACGGACGCAAACAGGACGCGGTGGAGCGCGCCATCGACGCCGTTCTCCAGACCGTTCCCACGGCGAAGCTACGCGGTTTTGCCGGTGACCTCAGCACGCGCGAGGGCTGCGACGCGCTGGCGAAAGCGGTGCCGCAAGCGGACATCCTCGTGAACAACCTGGGCGTGTACGGCCCCGGCGACCTTTTCACCACGTCCGACGACGACTGGGAGCGCTATTTCCAGGTCAACGTGATGTCGGTCGTAAGGCTGACGCGCGGCTACCTCAAGGGGATGATGGAACGCAAATGGGGGCGCGTCGTGTTCATCTCGTCGGAGTCGGCGCTGAACATTCCCGCCGATATGTTCGCGTACGGCTTCTCGAAGACCGCGCAATTGAGCATCGCGCGCGGCATCGCCAAGCAGGCCGCGGGCACGGGCGTGACGGTGAATGCCGTGCTGCCCGGTCCCACCTTGTCGGACGGTTTTCGCGCGATGGTGGAACAGACGGCGAAGGCGCAAGGCAAGACGGTTGAACAGGTCGGCATCGACTTCGTGCGCGCGCAGCGCCGCAGTTCGATCATCCAGCGGCCTGCCACCACTGAGGAAATCGCGAACATGGTCGTGTACGTATGCTCGCCACAGGCTTCGGCAACCACGGGCGCGGCGCTGCGGGTGGACGGCGGCGTGGTGGATACGATTGCGTGACCGGTCGGCGGATTGGCAGACGCCGAGCCGGAACGAACGCGACGTTAGAAGCGGGTGCGAATGCCCGCGGTCACCGCGACTTGCGTATTCGTCGCCGACTGCGTACCGATACCGTTAATCAACGCACCGTTCAACACCGTACCGCTCGCGCCGCTGACATGCTGATACACGCCTTCGAGATAAAGATCCGTCCGCCTGGAGAGCGAATAGTCGCTCAGCAGGCTGATCTGGTTCCACCTGGGTTTGATGTTCGTTGTCGCGTTGCTCAGGCGCCCATCGGTAAATGTGTAAGCGCCTGAGATACGCCACGCCTGCGTCACGTTGTAGCGTACGTTGAGTTCATAGTTATTGAAGCCAAGGCCACTTGCACTACCGAATGTCGTGGGGCTCGATGCCGAACCGGTGCTGATCGCGGTCGCGTTGTCGAGCTTCGTCTGGGTCCACACCAATCCGACTGTTGCCGCGCCCAACGAATAGTTCGCACCCGCGCCCCAAACGCGCTGCCGTTGCGCGGTGAACGGCGCGTCGGCGGACGTGCTGGTGCCGTCCACGGCGCCGATGCTATTCGCGCCTGGCTGATTGATCTCCATGTAGGCGGCCGCGACGTTCAACTGACCGGCGGTGTATGACGTGCCGAGACTATACAAGCGGTTGTTCGCAAAGGCGCCTGCCTGGTTTGAAAACCATAGACGCCGCCGAACTTCAGGCCACGATAGCTCGGACTCGCATACTTGATCGCGTTGTCGACACGAAACGCATTATCGAGGTTATCGTTGTCGAATGGGTGAGCGAACTGAGTGCCGCCAAACAACGTGCCGGTCAGACTCATTGGCGCAAGATAGTCGACTACCGAGTCGTACTGGCGACCTAACGTCACCGCGCCATACGGGTCCGTTGCGAGACCCACCCAAGCCTGGCGGCCAAACATACGACTGCCCTGACCCAGCTTTCCGTTAGTAATACTAAAGCCACTTTCCAAAGTAAAAATGGCCTGCATGCCGGAGCCGAGGTCCTCACCGCCGCGCAGTCCCCAGCGGTCGGAATTGAGATTGCCACCGGTCGCCTGCACGTTGCTGTGACCTGTCGAACCACTGACATGTTGATTGTTCGTATACGTCACGCCGGCATCGAGAAGACCATAGAGCGTCACGCTGCTCTGCGCATGGGCCACGGTGGCATACATTGCCGCTGATGCAAGAAGTAAAGGTTTGACTTTCACTTGACCATCCGTCGGAAGTGGGTGAATCCGCATGCATGTGCTCATCAAGGATTTGCCGTTCTGCCTGGAACAGTTCCAGACGTAATGCTCGCCACGCTCTTTCGGCCCGCGTTCCGCGGTAATTCCATGCCACCCACTTTGCGATTCACCTCAGCAACACGAAGCCCCACTGTCGCTGGATGCTCTCCCTGTGCCGTGGCACAAGCTAACAAAATCGCGGCGTGGATTCATGTTAATCAATCTTTGATCATCGCCTGTTGCACAAATATCACACTGCTCGCTCGGGTTGTCGATATGTGGGCGGAGCGGTGCTTTTAGCGGAAATTATGATGCGCTCAGGACTTTTAAGATTTCCATGAGGCATCATCGCCACACCGTTGTCCGATCTGTGCGCCTTCCTGACGTTGCCTGGAACCGTACGTAATCTTGAAGGAACCTTCCATGCCTGACGACCCGTTTTCGTCCGACGCCGACGTACTCGCGGCCACAGGATCGCGATGCGGAGGTACACAGCGATGAAGGTTATGTCCACGCCCGCGTGGCGCCTGCCAGGGGCGATCTGCGCAGCCCTGCTTGGCGTGACGTTCTTCTTCGTCATCATCGGCGTCTTCGGTCTGCCCGCGTCGATCATCGCGCTCGCACTTTTCGTTGCGCTAGCCGTGGCGATCTCCCGGCGCCCACAAACCGAACGGAAACAACCGTGAGCCTCGATCCTGCCATCCTCGCGCGCGTCCAGTTCGCGTTCACCGTCAGCTTCCACATCATTTTTCCGACGATCTCCATTGGGCTCGCCGCGTTTCTGGCCATCATGGAAGGCCTTTGGCTGAAAACCAAAGATCCGCTCTATCTGCAGATCTACCGTTTCTGGCTCGGCATCTTCGCGATGGGCTTCGGGGTCGGCGTGGTCACCGGTATCGTCCTCTCGTTCGAATTCGGTCTCGGCTTCGCCAAATTCGGGCAGATGGCGGGCCCAGCCATCGGCCCGATGATCGGACTGGAAGTGCTCACCTCTTTTTTCCTGGAAGCCGGGTTCCTCGGCATTATGCTGTTCGGCTTCAACCGGCTCGGACCGAAGCTTCACTTCTTCGCCACCTGTATGGTCGCGCTCGGCACCTTGCTGTCGGCATCGTGGATTCTGTCGGCCAATAGCTGGATGCAAACCCCTGACGGCGTGGCGGTCGAACACGGCCGGGTCGTGGTGACCGACTGGCTGAAGGTGATCGTCAACCCCTCCTGGCCGTATCGCCTGCCGCACATGCTGGTAGCGGCCTACATCACTGGGTCGTTCCTCGTTGCCGGCGTCGGCGCCTGGTATCTCCTTCGCGGCGAACATGAAGCATTCGGACGCCGAACGGTCTCGATCGGCCTCACCTTTGCCACCATATTGATCGGCTGCCAGGTCTTCGTCGGCGACATGCTGTACGGGAAAATGCTTGAGCATCAGCCCGCCAAGATGCAGGCTGCCGAAGGCTTCTGGGAAAAACAGTCGCAATCGCCCGCGCCCTATTACTGGTTCATCGTCCCGGATCAGCAGAACCAGCGTAATCGTTTCGCGCTCGGCACCCCTTACCTCGGAAGTATCTGGCTCACCCATAGTCTGAACGGCCGGGTCGAAGGATTGAAGAACACGCCACGCGACCGGCAGCCGGTGATGGGCTGGGTCTTCTACGGCTTCCGCACGATGTACGGCCTTGCCATCATCATGTTCGGTGTATGTATTGCATCGCTGTGGCTACGCTGGCAGGGCCGGCTCTTCACCACACGCTGGTTCCTGCGAACGCTCGTCGTCATGACGCCATCCGGCGTGATCGCGACGCTCGGCGGGTGGTATCTCGCCGAGACCGGCCGCCAGCCCTGGGTGATCTACAACATCCTGCGCACGGCCGACGCCGTCTCGCCGGTCCCTGCAGGCGTGCTGCTTTCGACACTGATCGCGTTCGTCTGCATCTATGCGCTTTTCATGACAGCGTTCCTGGTCTTCACCTTTCGTCTGATTCGGCGCGGTCCACAGGTGGCGCCGTCCGAACCGGTGGCCACCGGCTCGCTCAAGCATGCGCTGAAGCCCGCGGTGATGAATGATCCTGCCGGCCGCAACCCGGCTCCAGTGGAGTAGCCCGTCATGAGCCTGCCGCTGCTCTCTGCGCTGTTCACCGCCTTCGCGGTGTCGCTTTACGTGCTGCTGGACGGTTTCGATCTGGGCGTGGGCGCCCTGCTGCTCGTGCAATCCGACGAACGGCTGCGCGACCGCATGGTTGATTCGATCATGCCCACCTGGGACGGCAACGAAACCTGGCTGATCATGGCCGGCGTCGCGTTGCTCGCCGCCTTCCCCGTCGCCTACGGTGTGTTGCTTCCGGCGTTCTATATACCGCTGATCGTCATGTTGCTGGCGCTGGGACTGCGGGGCGTCTCATTCGAGTTCCGCTACCAGATCGAGAAGGGGCGACGCTTCTGGGACGCGGCGTTCGGTGTCGGCTCGATCGTGGCCGCGCTCATGCAGGGGTTGATCGTCGGTGGACTCATCCAGGGGGTGAACGTCGATGGCGACAGCTTCGGCGGCAGCGTCTTCGATGTATTCCGGCCGTTCTCCGCGCTGACCGCGATCGCAGTGCTCACCGGCTATGTCGTCCTCGGCGCCGGCTGGCTCCATCTGAAGGCGACGGCTGCGCTGCGTGAATTCGCGGAGCGCTACCTGCGTGTGGCCGTGCCGTGCTTCGTCTGTCTCGCTGCAGCAACCTGTACGGCCGCGGCATGGGTTCAACCGGGTATTCGCGCCGCATGGGCTGCGCATATGATCGCCCTCGTGGTGATCACGGTGCTGTTTCTCGGTGCGAGCGCCGCTCTCGTGCGGGCGATTGGCGGCCGCGTCGACGGACGTCCTTTCTTTCTGACGCTGACTCTGTTCGTGTTGGGCGTGGCGGGCCTTGGTTTTGGCATCTTCCCGGACATCGTGCCCTTCCGTCTCACGCTCTGGGCTGCCGCTTCGTCGACCCTCAGCCATGTCTTCCTGCTGATCGGCGCGCTGATCGTCACGCCGGTCGTGCTCGCGTATTCGGCCTTCGCCTACCGCACGTTTCGCGGCAAGACGCCCGAGGCGGGATGGGAAGCATGAGCCCCCGCGTCCGGAGTTTGAGCTGGTTCGGCGGTCTCTATCTGGCGGCCGTGGCAGCCCTGCTCCTCGTCACCACGGTGATGCATGTGGTCTTGCGGCTCGTTACGTGATCGCCGCCGGTCAAATACGGATAGGCCGTTGCCATGAGTGAGACTACCCTGCCCGGCTCGATACCGGCTTCACCTCGGCCCGTGGCCGCGCCCACCCTGTCGGCGGGGCATTCGCGCCTTTTACTCATGGGCCTTGGTCTCGCGACCGGGATGGAGTTCTATACGTTCGACAGCATGAACCTGGTGCTGGCCGATCTGACCGGCACGCTCGGCGTTTCGGCGGACGAAGCGAGCTGGCTGCTGACGGTCTATAGCTGCGCGCTGTTTCTCGGCGTACCAGTCTCGGTCTGGATGGCCGGGCACTATGGCTACAAGCGCTTCCTGATCTCGACCATCGTCGTCTTCGCGATCGCATCGATGGGGTGTGCGATATCCCCGAATCTCGAATCGATGCTGATGTGGCGCGCCATCCAGGGGCTGGCCGGGGCCGGTCTGGTTGTATGGTGGCGCGCGAGCATCTATGTACTGATGCCCAAACCCCAGCGCAGCCCCTCATTGATGAAGGCTTCCACGCTGCTCTATTTGTCGAGCGCCGCGGGGCTACTGGTCAGCGGCTATATCACGGACCATTTCAACTGGCGGCTGATCTTTCTCCCGAATCTGTTGTACGCGGCCGGCGCGATATGGCTGCTGGCACGCTACTTTCCGACACTTCCGCCACCCGCCTCCGACCGCGTGATCCAGACCGATTGGCTCGGTATAGTCCTCCTCGCAACCGCGCTGATTTCGCTTCAGATCATCCTCAATCGCGGTGAAATCGACGACTGGTTCGGATCCTTCCATATTCGGGTGCTGGCCTGGACAAGCGGCGCGGCCCTGCTTCTCTTCGTTGTCTGGCAGGCGAGTCCGGCGAACCGAACACCGCTCCTCTGGCTCGGCCTGTTGCGTGACCGCTACGTGTTGTCGTCTGCGCTGATCGGTGTCTTCACCGGCGTGATCCTGTCGGGCAGCCTCTTCGTTCTGCCCGAGTTTTTGCGCAATCTGTCGACCCATACCTATAGCGCGACACAGACCGGACAGATCATATGTGTCTATGCGTTGACCGCGGCCGCCATCCGGCCGCACATGGTCGGTCTTATCGCGCGAATTGGCCAACGCAAGACGATCGTGATCGCGCTCGTCATGTTGATCACGTCGATGGTCCTGTTCAATCGCCTGCTGACGACGGACACACCCGGCTACTACTACGTTGTTCCGCTGATTCTGTACGCCTGCTGCCTGTCGCCTTTATTGCCCGCAGTGGGCAGCGGCACGGTCGCGAGGATCGAGCAGAACAAGCTGCTCGACGGCGTCTCCCTTTACATGACCTTTCGCCAGTTCGGTGCTTCGCTCGGGGTCGCACTGCTGACCATTCTCATCGGGCACCGCGAGACACTGCATTCATCGCGCCTGTTCGAACATCTTCACCACGGCAATCCGGTGACGCGAGACTGGCTCTCCTCGGTGAGCGCAACGCTGGTCGCGCGCGGCGGCTATTCCCCATTCGAGAGCCAACGCGCGGCGCTACGCGTTCTCGCCGAAGCAGGCGCACGCCAGGCTGCCACGCTCGCGTACGCGGACGCGTTCGCCTTCATGGCGGTCGTCGGCGTGATCGCGTTGTGCCTCGTCCCCATCATCCCGCCGACCCCGGTGGCCAGGAAATAAGCAACGCGGCCATGAAAACAGCGTCTCTGCCACCCCCTATCCATCTGCACAGCCGGAGCCCGCGATGAGCGAAGCACCACCGGTTCAAAAACCGGCAACTACGCTGCCGCCCGTCGCTGCACCCGCGGTGCCCCCGCCGCCTGACAGTCGACGCTGGCTGATCGTTGGCACACTCGCCCTGATCGTGCTGCTGGCAATCGCCGCGTATTTCCTGGTGCCGGACCTGTACGAGAAGCAGACGGACGACGCCTATATCGACGCCCATCTGGTCTCGGTCATTCCGAAGGTCCCAGCTTACGTAGAGAGACTTCATGTCAACGACAACAGCAAGGTGACAGCCGGCGATCTCCTCGTCGAACTCGATCCGCGCGACTACGTCGTTCAGGTGGATCAGGCACGCGCCAATGTCGCGGCGGCGGTTGGCAAGCTGGAAGAGGCGCGCAATCAGGTCGCGGTGGTGGACGCCAATACCAGCCAGCAGCAGGCGGAGCTCGAAGTGGCCCGAGCCAATGCGAGGCTTGCCGCCATCAACCTGACACGGCTGCAATCCGTGGCCGACGTGCGGGCCGTGTCGTCGGAGCGTGTCGATGAGGCGAAGTCGGCCGCCGACGGCACACGCGCATCCACGACCGCGGCCCAGGTCAAGGTCGACGCGTCGCAAGCGCAAGCGAAGCTGGCGCGCTCCCAGGTCAAAACGGCGGAAGCGGCCGTCGCCCAGGCTGATGCCATGCTGGAACAGGCGACGCTCAACCTGTCGTACACCCGAATCTACGCAACGGAATCGGGCAGCGTCGCAAACAAGTCCGTCGAGCAGGGCAACTTTGTACAGCCCGGGCAGACGTTATTGTCGGTCGTCCCGGACAGGATCTATGTGACCGCGAACTACAAGGAGACGCAGTTGACCCACATCCGGCCGGGCCAGAAAGTCACTGTCCTCGTCGATGCGTTTCCGGACCTGCGGCTTCGCGGTCACGTCGACAGCATTCAACGCGGGACCGGCTCGCGCTTCGCTCTGCTGCCGCCGGAGAATGCAACGGGTAATTTCGTGAAGGTGGTGCAGCGGGTGCCGGTGAAAATCGAACTCGACAACCCTGGGGACGCACTTAAATTAATCTCGCCCGGCATGTCGGTCGAGACGGAAATCTTCGTCAGGGAGCGCCCGGCATGGCTTGGCTTCTGGAACTAGCGGCTGCGTGGCCGACGGAGCCTCCTCCTTGCCGGCGACGGCGTGGCGCCGCTATCGTCGCGGCATGCGCGGGACTCCTCACAGGTTGCACCGTGGGTCCCGACTATGTGTCGCCGAAACCGGCCATGCCGGCGAGTTTTACGGAACATGCGGGCCCGGCGGCGAGCGCCGCGCAAGTGGCGCCGACCTCGAACGATGCCTGGTGGCAAGGCTTTGGCGACGCTACGCTCAACTCGCTCATGGCAGACGCACTGCGGTCCGCACCCGACCTGGCTGTTGCCGAAGCGCGCATACGCGAAGCGCGGGCCATGCGCGGTATCGCCGAAGCAGATCAATACCCGAGCGTTGACGTAGGCGCCCTATACGATCGGACCCATGGCAGCGCCAATGTGCCGGTCGGCGTGCCGCCTGGCGGTCTCGGTCCGGGCATCGACGGCAATCTATGGGAGACCGGCTTCGACGCATCGTGGGAAATCGATGTGTTTGGCGGCGAACGGCGCAGCATCGAAGCCGCTGACGCGTCGTATCAGGCCGCCGTGGCGGACCGAAGGGATGTCGAGCTGACGCTGCTCGCGGAGGTCGCTCGCAACTACATCGAATTGCGTGGCGTTCAACGGCAACTCGCCGTCGCCCGCAGCAATCTGTCGATCCAGCAGGACTCGCTATCGCTGACCCGATCGCAATTCAACGCAGGACTGGCCTCGCGTCTCGATGTGCTGCGTGCGCAGGCGCAAGTCTCCGATACCGAAGCCGCCATTCCGACCTTCGAGGCGAATGAACGCGCGTCCTTTTATCGAATCGGAGCGCTGATCGGGCAGCCGCCGGAACAATTGCTTGCACGCCTCGATACCCCACAAGCAATTCCTTCGGCGATCGCGGACGTTCCGGTAGGTCTTCCGTCAGACCTTCTGCGCCGCCGGCCGGATATCCGCGCTGCCGAACGCCGGATCGCCGCCGCAAACGCCCGCATCGGCATCGCTCAAGCCGATCTCTATCCGCACTTCGCGCTGACCGGGGCTGCGGGTCTGGAGAGCCTGAATGCGTCGACTTTCCTGACCGCGCCGAGCCGCTATTTATCGATCGGCCCGAGCATCACCTGGCTGATCTTCGATGCCGGCAAGGTTCGCTTCGAGATGCACGCTGAAGAAGCACGGACAGATCAAGCCGCCGCCGCATATCAGCGAACGGTTCTCGGTGCGCTACGAGATGTCGAGACCGCGCTGGTGTCTTATGCGCAGTCACAAGTGCGGCACGAGAGGCTGGCAGCCGAGGTGACCGCCGATCGGGAAGCCGTGGCCATCGCAACACGTCTTTATCGGCAAGGCCTCAATGACTTCCTCTCCGTGCTCGATGCCGAACGCTCGCTGTACGCCGCCGACGACAAACTGGCGCAGAGCGAGCGTGACACTGCGCTCGACCGCGTTGCCCTCTACAAAGCGCTGGGCGGCGGCTGGCAGGCAGAAGGCGATGCCGCAAACAAGCAGGGAACATAGCCATGCTGCCGGTTGGCACACATTCAGCGTCTGTATGATGAAGGCTGTGCCGAACGCTCAGCCCAATGAAATCGTGGAACTCACACAAACAGCATTCATATTTTAGGTCTCTAAGCTATGAAAATCGTCATCGCGGGTGGTTCAATTGCCGGTCTTTCGAGCGCGCTCACGCTCAGTTGTACCGGACACGACGTGCATGTATACGAACGCTCTGACGTCCCGCTGCGCGGGAGGGGCGGCGGTGTTGCTGTGCTGCGTCATATGATGAAATTCCTTGAACAGCATGGCCACTACACTCAGCAAATGATCAGTGTGCCAACGATCATGCGACGGCGCATAGACGTTGAGGGAAATGTTTTAACCGAGGAACCTGAGAAACTGCCCTTCTCTTCCTGGGACACTGTATATCGGTCCCTCTGCGCCATGCTACCGAAAGACAGGATTTCGTACGGACACGAAGTCGTTTATTTTACTGAGCATGACGAATCGATTGAGATCAAATTTGACCGTGGACAAAGTGTAAGCGCCGACATTCTCGTCGCTGCAGACGGAATCGGCTCTCGCACGCGGGCGAAGCTCTTTCCGAACTACGAATCAAGCTTCGCGGGGTACGTCGCCTGGCGGGGAATTGTTGATGAATCGGCCTTCTCACCGCTGGAAGTCGAAGCGCTCGTGAATAACTTCACCATGTTCCGGGATCCCGGACATATGTTTATGGCATTCCTGATTCCCGGTCTCGACGGATCACTTGAGCCGGGTAAACGGCGTTTCAACTGGCTCTGGTATCGAAATGAGGCCGATGTTGCGGCGATGCACCGACATCTAACAGACAGCCATGGACACCAGCATCATGCCTCTATTAGTCCCGGCCAGCTGTCAGCCGAGTCATTCGAAGAGCTGTGCGAACTGGCAACCCGACATCTCCCCGTTATATTCCAGCAACTTGTTCGCGAGACGCGCGCACCATTCTTCCAATCGATACGCGATGCCTTAAGCCCTAGCTTCTCTGTCGGAAGGGTTGCGTTGATTGGGGATGCCGCCTGCACAGTTCGCCCCCATACCGCCTCCGGCACCTCAAAAGCAGCGGATGACGCCGTTGCGTTGGCCGAAGCCCTGTCGAGCGAGCCCGAAGCGCACGTCAGGAAAGTACTCGAATTATGGGCGGTACGTCGACGCGACGCAGTCGGCCGCTTACTCGCGAAAGGCCCCGAACTAGCCGCGTCCTTCGGCTTGGGAAGCGTCGATATGTGACCTCGATAGGCGCGAGTCATCGATATTCAATGCTTCCTCTTCGTGTCAGCTGCACCTTCGCCAACAAGCAGACCACCTTCCACAAGGATATTCAAATGACGACAATCGATGTCAAGGTCCCTCAGTTTTCAGAG